>JANLRD010000191.1:0-21746 GCA_031368215.1 Acidimicrobiia bacterium
GCCCGGCTACGCGCCGAACTCGAAGCCATCGCCGACCGTGCCTACCGGACCGCACACCCCGAACGGGCCGAACACCGCGGTGGACACCACGAAGAACCACTCGCCGCCCGCCTCGCCGACGCCCTCGTCTCACTCGTCAACACCGACACCGACACCGACACCGACACCGACCGCGATGGTGATGGTGATTGCGACCGCGACGGTGATGGCGACCGCGACGGTGATGTTGATGGCTCTGGTGATGGTCATGGTGATGGCAACTGGAACGGCAGTAGGAGGGATGGCGCGCGTTCAGCCGCGTCGTCGGGGTGTCGGACCGCAGTCGTCTTGACGCTGTCGCTCACCGATCACACCGCGAAGATCGTCGGTCAGGGACCGGTGCCGTTCACCACCGCCATGGACCTGGCCGTCTCCGGAAACGTCGACCTCTACGCGGCCATTCTCAGTATGGACGGCGAAATCCTCAACTTTGGCCGGGACCGTCGATTCCCGACACTGCTCCAACGCCTCGCCGTGACCATTCGTGACGAACGATGCCAATTCGTCGGATGCATTGCCCCTCACACCCGGGCAGAAGTGCATCACATCATCGAATACGACGATGGTGGACCGACGGTGGTGTGGAATCTCACCCTTCTGTGTGACCCCCACCACCATTTCGTCCACGACAACAACCTCTACGTTGACCGACAACCCGGCCGACCCACCCTCATCCGCCGCAAAACCGACGGATCCCTCTACGCCGGACCATGAACAAACCAACGAACAGTCGGCGCTAGACAACGAACTAAGCAACTTGAACCGTTGGCCGCGCTGGTACCGTGGCCTCGTGCCGCCGGCCTCGCCTTCGAGCCCCGTCAAGTCATCGACAGGAGAAGACCGAGGACAAATCATCGTCGCTGCCGCGATGACCTGCTTCGAGCGTTGGGGCGTGCCTAGGACGCGAATGGAAGACGTCGCACGAGAAGCGGGAATCGCCCGCCCCGTCCTCTATCGCTACTTCGCCAGCAAAGAAGCGCTGCAGCTCGCCGTGATGGTCCGCCACATGGAGCGCCGGGCGGTGGAGCTGCACCGACGTGTCCCACCGCGAGGTCCCGCGGGGCCGCTGATTCTGCGAGCGCTTCTCGCGGGGTTGACCGAGCCCTCGGGAGACCGGGTCTCCGAGTCGGTGCTCGGCGTTGATGTGGTGCACGACACCGCTCGTCTCGTCGCCACTTCGCCCGAGATCTCCGAGGCGATGAACGCGTACTGGCAGCCGTACCTCGTCCACGCTTCCGAACGGGGCGAGTTGCGCACCGGCGTCACCGTGCACGCAGCCGTGCGCTGGCTCACGATGATCGTGTTCTACCTGCTTGCGGTGCCGGAGGTAGCACCACCGTCGACCCAGCTGCGTGCGTATCTGCGGACCTTCGTCGTGGATGCGATCGTCACACCGATTCCCCGCCCTGCGAACTGAGCGCATCCGGTCGCGGTCATCGAATCCGGGCCGCCGCCGCATCGAGAACGGCCGTCTGCTCGGGCGGAAGCGTCGTCGCCCACTCCATCACCGAGAAGCCGCTCATGCCGCCCGCGTCGCTCGCGGAGATGGCGTTGTTGTCGTAGCGATCACGGCCGGAGAAGGGTAGATACATCGGCCAGTGAACCTGTGTCTCCCCGCGGACGACGAGGTTGACGCCTTCCCCGTAGGTCACTTCGCTTCGGTTGTAGCTCGAGAGCCCCGGCTCCGGCGTGTAGACAGCGGACACATCGCGGGTGAAACGAACCCCGTCAGCGTCCGATATCGCTCCGATTCCGGCGTAACCATCGCCCTTCGGGATCCCGATGGCGTTGCAGAACACGCGGCCCTCGTCGAGACACGTCGCTGTCCAGAACGCCTGAAAGTCGTTGTGCTCATGGCGTGTTCCCCACGAGTGATCACGGACGAACAAACCGGCACCTTCCACCTCGACGTCGCCGACTCGGAGCGTGCCCGACCACGTCCCTCCTTGCTCATAGTGGGCTTGGTCGCCGATCTGTGGAGCCGAGGCATCGGCGCGCAGCAACGTCGTCATGTAGGCAAGACCTTCGGCGAAGTCGACGGGGTCGAGTTCGCTTCGAAGTTCCGTGTCCACGCGCACCGCAACATCGCCGCCGGCGTGCGCCGCAATGAAGCCAAGCGGCCCCGGGTCAGCGCTTCCGGCGTACTCAGCGCGGACACTCAGATGGCGAAAAGGCACCAGTACGCCGACGTGCACACCGTCGACGGCTCGGTCCAGCGTGTAGGGGCCGGTCAGCGTCGCTGAGGCGCTGCGTCCGTTCGCCCGGGCAACGATACGGGCTTCTTGCACGTTGCGGCCCGGCACTCGCTGGATGTGCATCATGAAGCCATCCTGCGTGGAGGTGTTCCAGAGGATGAAGAACAGGTTCTCCTGCCAGTTGTCAGGCAAAGGATCAGGTGGGCGGTGGAACTCCTCGTCGATGTCGCGCAACGTCACGACGTCTCCCTGCTGACGCGCTCGAGAATGGTGACCGTCCCGGTCGAGCCGTCAACGGCGAGGCGGTCGCCCGTTTGAATACGACGCGTGCCATCTCCGGTGCCGATCACGCAGGGCACGCCGAGCTCGCGGGCCACGATGGCGCCGTGGCTGGCCGGACCGCCGATATCGATGACGAGAGCGTCGGCCAACATGAAGAGGGGCGTCCAGCTCGGGTCGGTGAAGCGGCAGACCAACACCTCTCCGGGCTCGAGGGGTTCGGCGAGATCCGGATCGATCACGACCCGGGCTCGGCCCTCCATGCGCCCTTGGGAGCCGGCGGCACCGGTCACGGTGTCAGTGTTGGTCTCGACCATTCCGAACTCATCAGTTCGCAACGGATCGGGGGTGCCGGTGAAGGTCACCGGCAGCGAGAGGGTCCGGTAGTACTGGCGCCTCTCCCGACGAAACGCAATGACGTCTCGGGCGTTCGTCGGCAACGCACGAAGCTCGTCCATGGTGAAGCAGAACACATCCTCGACGTCATCGATCGTGCCGTCCGCCACCAGCAGCGCACCGATGTCGCGCGCCGCGGCGCGTCCTCCGTCGATGGCCATCAGGAAACACGCTTTCGACAACTCATTGGCCTGAGTGCTGACGACGAGGGCTTGGCACGCCTTGCGGGCTTTGCCCTGCTTCTGAGTCGGGAACAAGGCAACGAACTCATCGACGGCGACACGACGGGCTGCACCACCGGTGAACTCGCGCGATGTTGGGCGTTGGTCATCAGGCCGCGCCGCAAGCGAGGCCACGAGCCGCTCGACTGGTCCGGCGTCCTCGCGCCAGGAATGGGTGGCCAGGTTGCCTTCGTTCGGCCCGTGGAAGCCGTGTCGGCGGACGAACTCCGGCAGGGACAGCTGACCCCGGCTCACCTGCCACAGGTCATCGGCCAACTGCACTTCGGTAACGCCGCCAAGCCCGGCGAGAAGTCCGAGCATGAGCTCGGGCTTCCCGATTCCGACGGCCAGTTTGGCGAGCGTCGATTGCGCAGACATCAGTACGAATCGACCGCAGCAATGGATTTCGAACGCGTCGCGAAAGCGTTCTGCAGCATCGGCGAGTCGGGCATAGGGATCAGCGGGCGACCTGCGGTCGCGGACCTCGCGTTCCCACCACGACCGTTGACGTGGCAGCAGCTCGCGTTGGCGCTCCGGTGTTCGGCGCATTGCCAGGACGCCACGGACAACGATGAAGGGCAGACGTGCTTTGCGGCTGGCCGGCGGTAGCCCCGGGCGGACTTTCCCGCACATGTCGCGCTCGAAGTCGTCGGCGGCGACCCCCGGAAGGCTGCCGAAGAACGGGCGCAGCAGGTCCACGTTCAAGGCTGGGCGACCGAAGAAGTAGCCGGTCATGAGTTCATTCACGTCCCTCGGCACGGCCAGCTCGCGCTTCGAGAGAATGCCGAACTCGTAGTACGAGCGACGGGCCGCGGCCTCCGCTTGCGGACCCCAGAAACTCCAACACAGCGGTGAGAGTACGTCGGGTGTCGCTTCACCGATGTTGGCCGAAGTCCAGTAGCGGCTCGGTTCGCAAACCGCCGAGGTCGGATCGGAGATCATCACGAAGTGACCTCCACGCGGAAGAGGGATCGAGCCGTTTCCGCCACCACCTTCGCAGCATCGGCGTCCGACAGCCCTGCCGTCATCTCAGCCGCAACGGATTGCGAGGTCGGCCACGAGGAGTCGGTGTGCGGGAAGTCGACTTCATACATGACGTTGTCCACCCCGATGTGGTCGAGCAGGGTGAGTCCGACCGGGTCCCGGAAGAACGTGCACCAAATGTTCTGATTGAAGTAGTGACTCGGCGGATGGGGCATGGCGTCGGCGTTGATGTCGGTGAACCCTTCGCCCCGCATCTCGTGCCAAACGAAATCAGCACGCGAGAGCACGTAGGGAACCCACGCCAACTGCGACTCGGCGAGGACGATCTTGAGGTCCGGGATCCTGGGGAGAATGCCGCAGAAGAGCCAGTCGGTGAGCGTGTACCCGGCGTTGAACGAGGCCATGACATTGGGCACTGCCCCTGCCATGTCCTTGGCCAGCATCGGAAAGCCACCGGTGCCGATGTGCAGCGACAGCACCAGTCCGCTGGCCGCGCATTCTGCAAAGAGCCCGTCCCAGTGACCGGAATAGATGGACGGCAGGCCGAGCAGGTGCGGAGCCTCCGAGAACGTCACACTGCGAAAGCCGAGGGCTGCCAACCTCCCGGCTTCCTTCACGGCGAGTTCGGGGTCCCACAACGGGACGATGCCCATTGGCACCAGCCGACCGTTGGATCCGGCGCACCACTCCTCGTGGATGAAATCGTTGTAGGCACGGATACAAGCCAGCGCCAGTTCCTTGTCCTGCGCCAACGAAAAGGTCTGGCCGCAGAAGCGCACGAACATGTTGGGATAGCAAACGGACGCTTCGATGCCGGCTTGATCCATCGCGGCAAGGCGGGCGACCGGATCAAAGCACGCCTTGTGCATGTCGTCGTACGTGACCGGGCGCCCGTCGATCTCGGTGCGGGGGTAACCAGCCGCAGCGGCGACGCGTATGAGCGGAATGCGCTTCCCGTCGTAGTGCCAGACGTCGGCGAGGTGGCCACCCTCGCGTTCGTTGAAGCTGATGTTGCCGGTTCCGAGGTCGGCCGCGCCACGCAATCGTCGTATCTGCGGAGCATCGTCTCGGAACCGCGCCGGAACCCGATCGGTGAACACGTGGGCCGGCAACTGGACGTGGTCGTCAGGCGACACGAGCTTTGGCAGTTGACGCATTCTTCCCCCTTTTCGAACGTGTGACAGAGATTGTCATCTGTCACGGGGGTTCGTCAACCCTCAGTTGATGGTGATCGAGCGCAGCCACCGAGAAACCGGGGCACCAAGGCGAAGAGGACCGCTACCGGTCGGTCCCACCCGGCACGAAGCGTTGCGTGCCGAGCACATCGACCTAGTCAATTGATCCCGCCGGCACCACCCATTGGCATTGCTGTTCCGTGACCGCGCTGATGAGGTCGAAGTCGGCGTCGTAATGGAGCACGACGAGATTGAGCGCCTCGGCCGCTGCGGCAACGAGGAGGTCCGGGATTTTGCGGCCGCGTTGGCTTCGAGATGCGAGAAGGCGTTGGACCTGCAGCGAACGCGTCACGTGTTGGGTGGTCGTGTCGACGAGATCGAACGACCCAAGCGCCGCTATGAGTCGATCCCACTCCTGCGCGTTTCGGGCAGAGTAGCCAATTTCGAGATCGCAAATGGCCGGTCGGGCGACGCGGCCTGCTTGGGCCAGCGGCTCGACGATCGCGCGTACGGTCGGGTCGCCGAGCCGTTTCAGCACGCTGGTGTCAATGAGGTGGGTTAGCGCCACGCATCTTCTCGATCATCGAGGGCTGCCGTCGCAAGAACGTCGAGCGCGTTGCTGATTCTCACCGCACGTTCCGCTGTCGCCCGTCTCAGTGCTTCGTTGACCGTGTCCTTGATGGTGCTCGTGCCGAGTTCGGCCCGGGCCGCGCTCAATGCGTCGTCGTCGAGATCAACCAGGTGCTTCGCCATAGCCGTGAGTATATACAGATCCTGAGTCGTATATCCAGACTCTGCACCCCCCCGCCATCGCTCACTCCTGGTTCGCGGGAGAACCGTGGTCCTACAGCCGGGTGAAGGGAACGTCGTGAGGATGCGTTGCGTCAGAGACGCAGGCCCGCCCATCGGGCGACGTTGGCGAGTACCGGTCCAGGGTGGTCGTAGGACTCGACGAGGATGCGGTGGTAGAGACATTCCTCGGCCGACCGAAGCACCACCTCAGGATGTTCCGACCGGTACGTCGTGGCCTCGTCCTCAGTGATCTGCGCGCGTAGCAATCTGGGCAGGAGATCAGCAGTGCCGCTTCCTTCGTCGAACTGCTCCTTGCGGCGCCAGACGATCTCCGACGGAAGCATGTCCTCGAACGCCTTGCGCAACACCCACTTCTCCACGATGGGATCGCCGGTAAGCTTGAGCGACACCGGGATCCGCTGCGCGAGGTCCACCATTCGCAGGTCGAGGAATGGGACCCGCCCTTCGATGGAGTGAAGCATCGTGAGCCGATCGGCCCGCTGCAGGTTGATGTCGTGGAGCGTGGTCACGGTGCGCCGCAGCTCGGCATGAAGCGCCACGGGATCGGTGATCGAACGGTGGTAGGTGTAGCCGGCGAACAGTTCGTCGGCACCTTCACCGGTGAGGATCACCTTCGTGTGCTGCGCGGCGAGACGCGCGGTGAAGAACGTGGGCACCGCATTGCGCACCAGGTCTTGGTCGAAGCTCTCCAGGCTGTGGATGATCGCCGGAAGGGCGGCGAGCACCTCGGCTTCGGTGATGACGTGTTCGTGGTGGATCGTGCCGAGGTGGGCGGAAACGAGACGGGCCGCGGTCAGGTCGGCGGAACCTTCGACGCCGACCGAGAACGTGTGCAGCTCTCCGAGATGCTGTTTGGCCAACGCGGCGATGATGCTCGAATCGAGCCCACCGGAAAGGAAGGCACCGAGGCCGACATCGCTCATGCAATGGCTCACCACCGAGGCCTCGAGGGTCGAACGCACCTCGCGGATGTAGTAATCGGCCGAACGTTCCACCGGAACGGTGAACGGCACCTCGTAAAAGGTATGTACACCTACGTCGGAGACAAAGATCGTCCCGGGCGGGAACTCCCGGACCTCAGGACAGAACGGCGCAAGCGCTTTGATTTCGGACGCGAACCACACCTGACCGTTCTGCTCGGCCCAGTACAGCGGCTTGATGCCTAGCGGATCACGACCGAGGACCAATCTGGTTCCGTCGACGATCGCGAACGCGTACATGCCTTCGAGATGGTTCACCAAGCCGGCGCCGTGACGCTGGTAGAGGTGCAGCACCGCCTCGCTGTCGCTGCCGGTGCTGAAGACGTGGTCGACCGAGAGGTCCTCCCGCAGAGCCGGGAAGTTGTAGATCTCGCCGTTCGCGGCGATCGCCCGGGCCCGGTCAGCGGTCCAGATCGGCTGGTCTCCCCCCACCGGATCCATGATGGAAAGCCTCCGGTGCCCGACGACCCCGACGCCCGCAATGACGGCGAAGCCTTCGGCGTCAGGGCCCCGATGGGCGAGGAGGTCGAGCATCAGCCCGACATCCCGCCGTGCCGCAGCAACGTCGATTTGCGCAGCCGGGACGGTGGACCAGATTCCCGCGATGCCACACATGGACATAGATTCTCGTCGACGATGAACGAACCGCCGACGAAGAAGCGATTGGTGCTCGTCCGACATGGAGACGATCCATCGGACGACCGGGTCGCCCTGTTCGCCGCGGTCCGTGGACTCGTCGCCGATTTCCGGCGACCGTTCGAGGGCGACACCCTCCCCCCGCTCGACGAGACGGTTGCCGGGGTGGTGGTCTACGGCGGAAAATACGAGGTCTACGACACCGAACGCCATACCTTCCTGGCGGAGGAACACCGCTACATCGAAGCGTGTCTCGAGGGTGACGTGCCGCTGCTCGGCATCTGCCAAGGCGCGCAGTCGATCGCCCATGTACTCGGCGCACGCGTCGGTCCACCGGCCCATGGCATGAGCGAGTTCGGCTTCTACGAGGTCACGCCGACGGAAGCAGGCCGGGCGGACTTCCTCCGCGAACCCCTTCACATGACGCAGAGTCACTTCCACGAGTTCGACACACCCGCCGGTGCCGTCAATCTCGCCGGCACCGATACGTTCCCGAATCAGGCGTTTCGAGTTACTCCGCGCGCATATGGTGTGCAGTTCCACCCAGAGGTGACCGCCGAGGGTTTCCGTCGCTGGCAGGACGCGCCCTGGGCGCGCTACTCCCTACCCGGAGCGCAGACCCGCGAGGAGCAGACTCGACTCCTCGAACTTCACGACGCGGCGCAAGGAGCATGGTTCGAGGGTTTCCTGACGAAGTTGTTCGGCACGGCCTGAACGCTCCGTGCTCCTGCGAGAATCGGTGGCGTGGACTTCGACTTCCTGGCTTCGCCAAATCCGCTCAGCCGCGCGTCAATGTTCGGCCGCCGTGGCGCCGTGGCCACGTCGCAACCCCTTGCCGCGCAGGCGGGCATGGCGATCCTCCACGCTGGCGGCAACGCCATCGACGCGGCGATCGCCACGGCGATCGCCCTCACCGTCGTCGAACCCACATCGAACGGCATCGGTAGTGACGCGTTCGCGTTGGTATGGAGCGAGGGTCGCCTTCACGGCCTGAACGCATCCGGTCGAGCGCCGAGGTTGGCCACACTCGACGCATATCGATCGAGGGGTTACGACACGGTGCCGGAGCTCGGCTGGGCCGGGGTGACAGTGCCCGGCGCTGTGTCTGCCTGGGCGGAGTTGCACGAGCGCTTCGGGCGGCTGCCGTTTGCGTCGCTCTTCGAGCCGGCCACCGAACTCGCCGAAAGCGGCTTTCCGGTGAGTCCCGTGGTTGCCCGCTTCTGGGGACGGGCACACCATGACTACCGCAAACGTGCCGACGGCCCCGAGTTCGAGGGCTGGTTCTCCACGTTCGCCGGTGGGGGGCGAACTCCTTCCGCCGGTCAGCTCGCCCGCCTGCCCGACCACGCGGCATCGCTGCGTTCGATCGCTGCTTCCGGCGGACGGTCGTTCTACGAAGGTGAGCTGGCCGATTGCATCGACGCGTTCTCGCGAGCGACCGACGGGTACCTTCGGGGCGATGATCTCGCGACGCATCGAGCGCAGTGGGTCGAGCCCATCGGCACGAACTACCGGGGTTTCGACGTGTGGGAGATCCCGCCGAACGGTCACGGGATCAGCGCCCTGAGCGCATTGAACATCCTTGAGGGTTTCGCGTTCGACCCCACTTCGTTCGATGATCCGCGCGCATGGCATCTCCAGATCGAGGCGATGAAGCTGGCGTTCGCCGACGCGACTGCCTACGTGGCCGATCCCGACGTCGTCAATGTTCCGATCGCCGGCTTGATCGACAAGGCCTATGCCGCACAGCGACGTTCGCTCATCACCGACGAGGCATCTGTTCCCGCTCCGGGTGAACCACCGCGAGGCGGCACGGTCTACCTGTGCTCCGCTGATGGCGAAGGCAACATGGTCAGCTTCATCCAGAGCAACTACCAGGGCTTCGGGTCGGCCATCGTGGTGCCCGGCACCGGCATCGCGCTGCAAAACCGAGGGGCGAACTTCTCTCTCGTCCCCGGCCACCCCAACGCGCTCGCTCCGGGGAAGCGCCCGTATCACACCATCATCCCGGGCTTCCTGACACGGGGCGATGAGGCCATCGGCGCGTTCGGCGTCATGGGCGGCTTCATGCAGCCGCAGGGACATCTGCAGGTCGTGCTCCGCACCGTCGATCAGCGTCTTCACCCGCAGGCGGCACTCGACTCGCCACGGTGGCGTTGGGAGAAGGGCCGGGTGGTCTGGCTCGAGCATCGGACCCCACCGGCGATCGTCGACGACCTTCGGGCACGCGGCCATGAGGTCGTGCTCGTGCGTGAACCCTCGGCGTTCGGCCGCGGGCAGATCATCTGGCGCCACGGCGACGCGCTCGTGGCCGGCTCGGAGTCACGCGCCGACGGCCAGGCCTTGGTCTGGTGACGGAGTCGCGTGGAAGGTCGACGTGATCAACGCCCGTCGGCGGCGACCCTGATGGCATCGAGGATGCCGGTGTAGCCAGTGCAGCGACAGAGGTTCCCGCTCACCGCGGTGCGGATCTCCTCGTCGGTCGGACTCGGCGAGTTGGCGAGCAGCGCTGTTGCCGAGATCAGCATCCCGGGGGTGCAGAAGCCGCACTGCACGCCACCACAGGAAAGGAAGGCCTGCTGGAGCGGCGAGAGGGTGCCGTCGGCCGAAGCGAGCCCCTCGACGGTGGTGACCCGCTTCCCGTCAGCCTGCACCGCGAGATACGAGCACGAGTTCACCGGGCTTCCGTCGACCAGCACCATGCATGCACCGCACTCGCAGTCGTCGCAGCCCTCCTTGGTGCCGGTCAGTCCGCACTCGTCGCGCAGGACCGACACGAGGTTGCGATGCGGGTGAACGGTATGGGTCTCGACCATGCCGTTGACGGTGATGCTGATGTCGATGCTCATGACCCCAGTCCTTCGTTCCCGGCGTGGCCGCCGAAGGTCGAGTCGCTCGCCGGGATACGGACATCCCCGCCCCGGGCACGTTTCGCCGCGGCGGTGACCGCCCGCCGGGTGATCACCGCGGCCATGGCGCGGCGGTAGTTCGCCGAACCACGGACGTCGCTGATCGGACTCGCCGCGGCGGCAACGGCCTCGCCCGCTGCCCGTGCCGCAGCGTCACCGGCGTCCGTACCGAGCAGTGCATCTTCCGCGGCAGGAACTCGTTGGATGGTCGGCGCCAATGCCGTCATGGCCACGCGTGCGTGTTCGACCCGCCCGCCGGCATCGAGGCGCACGACCGCAGCAGCACCGACGATGGCAATCTCCATCTGGCGGCGGTACTCCAAGCGGACATAGGCACCACCGGTGGTCGGGCTGCTCGCCGCAAGTTCGATGCCAACGAGGAGCTCTCCAGCCACGGCGGTCGTCCGACCGGGCCCCACGAAGAGCTCCGACAACGGGATGCGCCGCTCACCTGCCGTGCTCCGCAACACTGCGATCGCGTCGTGGCAGAGCAACGGAGCGATCGTGTCGGCGGCAGGAGACGCGTTCATCACGTTGCCACCGATCGTCCCCGTGGCCCGAGTGGCCACCGAACCGACGATCGAGCTCGCATCGGCGAGGGCCGGGTAGCGAGCTCGTACGCGCTCGTCGTTCACGATGGTCTCGTGATTCGTAAGCGCGCCGATGATAAGCGCACTGTCTTTGCTGAGTCGGATGCCGCGCAGATCCGCGACGTGGTCAAGATTCACCAGGGCGTCGGGCAACGGGCGCTTGCCCTGGCGATGACCGACAACGAGGTCGGTCCCGCCGGCGAGGGGGACGGCTCCGCTCGCCAGCGCGTCGAGCACCTCGGCAAGAGATGTCGGGGCACTGAAGTGAGCCGATGGACGCTCCGCTATCCCGAGCGCTTGCGACAACCGTTGAGGAACAGTCGCGCTCACAGCTCCACCCCGTTCGCCACCGACCACACCCGCTCCGGCGTGGCGGGAAGCTGATGCACCCGCCTGCCGATGGCGATGGCGATGGCGTTGGCGATCGCGCCCGGAGTCGGCACGGTGCATGGCTCGCCGACACCCTTCGACCCGAACGGCCCGGCGTTGGGCGTGGGCAGGTCGACGAAATCGACGTGCATCACCGGCGTGTCGCTTGCCGTCTGCAGCTTGTAGTCGAGGAGATGGGCGTTGCGACGTGCTCCGTCGGCGCCGTCGACCATGCCTTCGGAGATCGCCTGACCGATTCCCATGAGCACGCCGCCGCGGACCTGACCGATCGCTCCATCGGGATCGAGGATGTGTCCGGATTCCTGCACCGCGGCCACCTCGAGCACCCGGACCACTCCGGTGTCGCGGTCGACCTTCACGCGGACGGCATGGGTCGCAAACGTGGGTGCCGTGAACGACTCGGCGCCGAGGCGGCCGATGCATCCCGACGCATCGCTCTCCGGTATCGGAGCAGGGTCGCCTGATCCGCGCCCGAGCATGAGGTTGCCGCCCTGGGCGGTGGCGGCGAGGTCAGCGATTGCGATCGTTCGCGCCGGAGTGCCTTTCACGCGAGCGTGACCCTCGACGAGCTCGAGATCCTCCGGCGCCGCTTCGAGCTGATCGGCGGCGAGCTCACGGAGCTGCAGCGCGATCTCTTCGGCTGCAGCGACAACGGCGCGTCCGTTGTTGAAGATGGTCTGACTCCCAGCGGAACCGAAGTCCCACGGTGCTGCCGACGTGTCCTGATACACCAGCGAGAAATCCTCAGCGCGCATACCAAGCACGCGGGCAGCGAGGAGCGGAAGGGCCATGACGGAGCCTGACCCGTTCTCCTGCGCGCCGGTGATGATGGTGCCGGATCCGTCGCCGTTCAGCTTCATGTACGCACCAGACGCCATGGGGAACGACGGCCAGAACGCACACGAGACACCGATCGCCTCGTCGGCGGGGAGCTCGCGCCCGTAGCCGATCAACTCGGTCGCGCGGTCGAGACACTCGACTGCGCCGATCTCGTCGAACACCTGGCCCGTTGCCGTGGTGTCGCCGGCACGGACGAGGTTGCGGCGGCGAAACTCCACCGGATCGATGCCGATGGCAGCTGCCACCTCGTCGAGATGTTGCTCCAGACCCCAACACACGGTTGGAGCGGCAGGAGCGCGGACCGATCCGGTGGGCTGGGTGTTCGTGTAGATGAGGTGAGACGACACGTCGACGTTTGGAACGCGGTACGGACCGACGGCGAAATGGGCGGCGAGCTGCGTCGAAACCGGCTCGTCGGCGGAGTACGCACCGTTCTCGATGAGGAGCCGCGCGCGTCTGGCAAGCAGTGTGCCGTCGCTCGAGACGCCGGTCTCGAAGTCGAGCACCATGCGCTCACGCCGGTGGTCGGGCGCGAGGAACTCCTCCTGCCGATTGAACACGACCTTCACCGGACGGCCGGCGGCCCGGGCGAGCGCGGCAACGTGCGGCTCGAAGTGCGGCTCGCACTTGCCACCGAAACCGCCACCGAGGAGCGGCACGATAACGCGCACCGTGGACTCGGGAATGCCGAGCGAGGCAGCTACATGCGAACGCGCCGGGAACGGCACCTGGGTGGATGAGTGGATCGTGATTTCACGGCCCGACCACTCGGCCAGGATCGCCCTCGGCTCCATGGGCGTGGGCTGTGAACCATCGGCGACGTAGCGGCTGCGCACGACGCGGTCAGCGACGGCGAACGCTGCGTCGACATCGCCCTTCACGATCGCGCACCGCGTCGCCTCGTTGCGGTCACGGACGACATCGCCGCTCACGGTGTAGTCCTTCCAGTCCTCGTGGACGAGCGCGCTCTCCGAGAGGAGTGCTTTCTCCAGGTCCACGACAGCGGGAAGCAGTTCGAAGTCGACCTCGATCATCGCCGCGGCCTGTCGGGCCAAGGCCGGGGTTCTCGCGGCAACGGCGGCGATCGCCTCACCCTCCCACCGCACCACGTCACGGGCGAACAGCGTGCGGTCCTGCACGTAGACACCGTGACGTCGGGTGCCGACCTCTGTGGACGTGATCACGGCGAACACGCCCGGAAGCGACTTCGCCGCCGTGGTGTCGATGCGCGTGATCCGGGCGTGGGGCACGCCAGCGAAGCGAAAGGCGCCGTGCACCATGCCGGCCACGGTCAGATCCGCCACGTAACGCCCAGCACCCGTCACCTTCGACCGGCCATCGGCGCGCAGGCGACCCGTCATCTGCATCGTTTCGCTCGCCATCGGGTGTCCTCTGCAGCGCTCAGGTGGCCCGCCGACGGTCGGGGCTACGGGCCTCGACGGCGACGCCTCCGCCACCGTCCGCCGTAATATATCACCGGCCGGCATGGGGCGGTCGGGGGGGGATCCCCGCCGCTGCTCAGACCGCCGCGGCCTCCAGGTTGACCTGCATTTTGCGGAGCTGCTCGATGGAGAGGTGACAGCGCATGTAGTGGCCCGGCTCGACCTCGAGGAGACCCGGCTCCACGGTGTCGCACAGCTGCTCGACCCCGCTGCCTTCGCGACGCGGACACCGGGTGTGCAGCACACATCCGCTCGGCGGCTTGGCCACGCTCGGCACCTCGCCGACGAGACGCACGCGATTGGTCGCCTCGCCGTCGATGCTCGGCAGCGACGACACCAACGCCTCGGTGTAGGGGTGGTGAGGGCCGGTGAACACCTTGTCGGCCGGACCGAGTTCCATGATGCGTCCGAGGTAGAGCACGGCGATGCGATCGGACAGGTAACGCACGACGCCGAGGTCGTGGGAGATGAACAGGTAGCTGACGTTCTCGGTGCGTTGCAGATCGACGAGAAGGTTGAGGATCGCCGCCTGCACGGAGACATCGAGGGCCGACGTCGGTTCGTCGCACACCACAAGCCGGGGGTTCCCGGCGAAGGCGCGAGCGATGGCGACGCGCTGCTTGAGACCGCCCGACAGCATCACCGGCTTTGCCGCATGAAGTCGGGCATCGACGCGCATCTCGGTGAGGAGCTCGTCGGAGCGCTCCGCGCCCTTCTCCTTCGTCGTGCCGGCGAGCTTGACCACGGCACGACTGACGATTCGACGGACCGCATGACGGCGGTTGAGGGCCGAATCGGGGTTCTGGAAGACGATCTGCACGGCGCCGACATCTTTCGGCGTGCGCTGGTCGAGGGACGCTCCGAGCGCCTTGCCGTCGAGCTGGACGATGCTGCCGCCGTCGGGATGGGTGAGGCCGAGCAACACCTTGGCGAGGGTGGTCTTGCCCGACCCCGACTCACCGACGAGTCCGAGCGTCTCACCTTTGGCGACGGACAGCGCGATGTCGCTGAGCACGCGGACAGTCTCGTCATCCTTGCCAAACGTCTTCGAAAGGCCGGCCAGCTGGATGAGCGATTCGTCGTGAGTCAGCGGCACCGGATCGTGCTGGTCGACCATGATCTCAGTTATCTTGAGCATCTCGGTGTTGCGGGGGATGTTCGGCGCCTGATCAGGATGGAAGCAGCGGCTCCGATGACCGTTCTCGAGTTCGACGACCGGCGGCTTCTCGGTGCGGCACTCGTCGGTGGCGATCGGGCACCGATCGACGTAGACGCACCCGGTCATGACCGTTCCGAGGGGCGGCAGGGTTCCGGGGATCGTGTCGAGGCGGTGGAGGTCCTTGCGCAGTCCCGCACGCGGGATGCATCGGAGGAGTCCGACCGTGTAGGGATGGCGGGCCTCGTTGAGCAGTTCGACCGTGCGGCCCTCCTCGACGAGCTGACCGGCGTAAAGCACACCGACGCGATCGCACATGGACCGGATGACGCCGAGGTTGTGGCTGATGAAGAGGACCGACGTGCCCATCTCGGCGCGAAGGGCACGCACCAGGTCGAGCACTTCGGCCTCGACCGTCGCATCGAGGCCGGTGGTCGGCTCGTCGAGGATCAGCAGCCGCGGGTTGGTGGCCAGCGCCATGGCGATGACGACGCGTTGCGCCATGCCGCCCGACAGTTCGTGCGGGTAACGCCGCATCACCTTGCCGACGTCGGCGATCTGCACCCGGGTGAGCGCCTCCTCGGTCCGAGCCATCGCGTCGTCCTTCGACGCTCCCTCGATGGTGAATACCTCGGCGACCTGAGTGCCGACCCGAAGGGATGGGTTGAGCGCGGCGATCGGGCTCTGGTACACCATCGAAATCGCGCTGCTGCGGAGCTTGCGCACCTCCTCCACGCTCATCGTGATCAGATCCCGGCCTTCGAAGCTGATCTTGCCGCTGGTGATCTTGCCGTTACGGGGCAGGTAGCGCATCGCTGCGTAGGCCGCGGTGGACTTGCCGCAGCCGGACTCGCCCACGAGCCCATAGGCCTCCCCCGGCATGACCTCGAAGGACACGCTCCGCAGCACCGGCCGATCGATGCCCCGGACGGTATAGGCGACCTCGACGTCTTCGAAGGCAAGGGTCGGAACCGCGTTCACGGCTGTCTGGTTCATCGATCGAAGGCTTCCGTGAGTGCGTCTTGGATGAGGTTCACGGCGATCGCCAGGCTGGCGATCGCCAGCGCCGGGAATACCGTCGCTGACCAGTTCAGGCCGTTGAGGAAGCCGCGATGGGTCGCGACCTGGGTTCCCCAGTCGGGCGACTCCGGGCTGGCGCCGGCGCCGAGGAATGACAGCGTGGCGATGGCGAAGACGGCGTAGCCGAGCCGAACGGTGAACTCCACGAGCAGCGACGGCAAGATGTTGGGCAGCACCTCCTTGAACAGGATGTGCGGGGTCTTCTCCGTCCGCAGACGGGCAGCCGCGACATAGTCGAGTTCGGTCTCACCGAGCGCCGATGCTCGGACCGTGCGGGCGATGATCGGGGTGAAGACCAACGCGATGATGCCCATCACGATGAACATCGATTTGCTGTTGATCGACGAGGTGATGAGCAGGGCGAGCACGATGGTCGGCATGGCCATGAACACGTCGGCGGTGCGCATCAATGCCTCGTCGACCATGCCTTTGAAGTAGCCGGCGACGAGCCCGAGCATCGTGCCGAAGATGGCGGCGATGATCGTTGCCCCCAGGGCCACGATCACGATGAGACGGGCGCCGACGATCACCCGACTGAAGACATCGCGGCCGAGGTTGTCGGTGCCGAACCAGTGTGCCCACGTCGGCTCCTTGAGCTTGTTGAGCGGGTTCTGGAAATACGGATCCTGCGGGGCAATGACCGTGCCGAAGAACGCGCAGGCGATCCAGAACACCGCGATCACCGTTCCGATGAGGAACGAGGGCTTGCGGAGCAGGAGCGCAATCCGCTCCTGTCGCTGCGAGCGGGCCTCTTCCTGGGCACGCGTGCGGCCGTCGGAGGGAGCCGCCGGGGCAACCTGGTCGATGGTTGTCATTTGATGACCGCCTGTCGGATGCGGGGATTGAGCCGAGTCTGGGCACGATCGGTCATTTGATGACCGCCTGTCGGATGCGGGGATTGAGCAGGGTGTAGAGGACGTCGGCGAGCAGCGTCGTGAGGACGAAGATCCCGCCCGTGAACAGCACGCAGGCCTGGAGTAGTGGGAAGTCGCGTTGTCGGACGCTCTCGAGCAGGAGCAGGCCGAAGCCGTTGTAGTTGAACGCCAACTCCACGGCGACGAGACCGCCGAGCAGATAGCCGATCTGGGTGGCCGTGACCGCGATCGTGGGCATCAGTGCGTTGCGCAATACGTGGCGGAACACCACGGCACGGTTCCCGAGGCCCTTCAACCGGGCGGTGCGGGTGTAGTCGGCGTCGAGTCCCTCGATCACACCTGCCCGGGTGATGCGGGCGATGTAGCCGAAGAGCACCATGACCAGACACATGGCCGGCAGGAGGAGGTACTTGTACTGCGTGAAGACCCCCGATCCCTCGGGAGGTGTGGCCGACACCGGCAGCCACTTCAGCTTCACGCCGAAGACGAGGATGAAGAACACCGCCCACACGAACTCCGGGATGACCGCGGCGGAAAGCCCGCCGATGGTGATGATCCGGTCGATCGGCCTGCCGCGGCGGAGCGCGGCGACGATGCCGCCGAGAATGCTGGCGGGCACGACGAGCAGGAAGGCGAGCCCACCGAGCTTGGCCGACTTGCCCAAGGCGTTGAACATCTTGTCCGACACGGGGACGTCGTAGTTGAGAGACTGACCGAGATCGCCGCGAAGCGTGTGGGAGAGCCACGAGACATACTGCACCGGGATGGGACGATCGGTGCCGAGCTCCTTGTTCAGCGCCTTGATGGCTTCGGCATCGGCGAAGGGACCGAGGATCTTGCGTCCCACGTCACCCGGGAGCAGGTGCGTGGCAAAGAACACCAACAGCGAGAGCATGAACAGGGTGAACAGGGCGAGGAGGAGTCGGCGGAGGAGGAAACGCTTCATACAGGTGAACTCGCTTCGGGCCGTTGGTGGCGATGTAGGGGAATTGCGCAGCGACGCGCAGCGCAGCGATTGAGCGAAAAGCCGGACGGCCCGTGCAACCGGTGTTGCGACGGGCCGTCCGGTCAGTGTTTGAGTTGTCGACGGCGTCAGGCCATCGGGCCAACTAGGCGAACTTCGCCCGAGTGGTCTCGATGTTGCTCATACCGTTGGTGTAGTTGCCGGTGAGGCCCTTCTTGGAAACGTCGAGGGCGCTGGCGAAGTACGTGAAGCCGACCGGGGAATCCTCGAGGAGGATCTCCTGGATCTTCTTCGCCTGGGCCTTCTGCACCGTCACATCGCCCGAGGCGATGTAGCTCTTCGCCGCCGCGTCGAAGTCCGGGCTCGAGTAATGCGCAGCGTTCCACACGCCGCCGCTGATGAGGGCCGAGTTGAGATACACGTTGGGTACGCCGCGGTGACCGTATTCGGTGATGCCGAAGTCGGAGTTCAGCCAGCTCGGCGAGCGCTTGTCGTCGTAGTACGCCGATCCGTCGTCGTCGGCGATGTCGATGTTCACATTGACGCCGATGTCCTTGGCCGACTGCTTCACGACCTGAGCAAGAAGCTTGATGTCGGCGCGGCCCCAGGTCGACAGGGTGACGTCGAAGCCGTCGGGCTTGCCGGCGGCAGCCATGAGTGACTTGGCCTTGGCGATGTCCTTCTTCCGCTGGGCGGTCGTCTTGTCGGACGTCGCGTACACCGGCCCGATCGGTGTGTCGTTGCCGACGATGCCGAAGCCGTCGAGCACACCCGCCACGATGCCCGGGCGGTCGAGGGTGAGCAGCAGGGCCTGACGAAGCCGCTTGTCCGCCGAGAACGGGCCCTTGTCGCAGCGGAGGTGGAGTTGCAGGTGGCCGTTGCCAGGCGATTGGCCCACCACGAAGTTCGGGTCGCTTTGGAGCGTCTTGGCCGTTGTGGCCGACGCGAAGGCATCCCAGTCGTTCTGGCCCGACTGGAGCGCGGCAAGGCGGGCCGAGTCATCCTTGTACTGGGTGACCTGGAGTCGCTCGAAGTTGGGCTGGCGGGTCTTGTCCCAGTAGTTCGGGTTGCGCTTGAAGGTGACGCCCTGATCGACGACGTACTTCTCCATGATCCATGCGCCGGCTCCGATGAAAGTCTTTTCCCAGTCTCCGGCGTAGTCCTTCGGCAGGATCACTGAGTTGTAGTTGGTCGAGCCAACCAGGTTCGGCCAGGAACCTACCGGCTGCTTGAGCTGGAACTGCACCGTAAAGTCGTCGACTTTGGTCGTGCCGCCCTTTTCGAGGATGCCCTTGAAGACAGAAAGGGCGTTGGACTTGTTGACCGGATCGGCGAGCCGGTCGAACGTGGTGACCACGTCATCGGCGGTGAGCTTGGCGCCGTTGTGGAATGTGATGCCCTTTCGGATCTTGAAGGTCCACACGGTCGAGTCGGCATTCGGCTTCCAGGACTCGGCCACGCGGGGCTCGAGAATCCCCTGGTTGTTCTCCCAGGCGAGGTACTCACCGGCCATGCCGAGAAGCAGCAGCGCGCCGCCGTTGTTGATGATCACTGGATCGAGCTTCGAACCCGGGGCGAGGGTGCTGATCTTGAGGATCGGCTTGCGCTTGCCAGTGGCAGCCTTCTTCTTCGTCGCCGCGCTGGCACCGGGAGCACCCAGGATGACGCCGGCCATGGGGATGGACATACCCGCGGCCGTCGCGAGCCGCATGAACTGACGACGGGTGAGGCCACCGGACCGCAGTTCGTCGACGTAGTGGTTCTCGCGCTCGGTAAGCGATCGTCGG
Organism: Acidimicrobiia bacterium; assembly: GCA_031368215.1. Classification (GTDB taxonomy): domain Bacteria; phylum Actinomycetota; class Acidimicrobiia; order Acidimicrobiales; family JANYDT01; genus JANLQX01. The sequence continues at coordinate 19,752 of JANLRD010000191.1, forward strand.
AGGTCGTCATTGGTCATGTTGGGTTCCTCTGTTGTGTGGCGGCGTGGAATGCCGGCGCCGAGTGTTGGCTTGGTGTTTCTACCCTGGGATGTGACGTACGTCAACTGCCGCTCTTCGCATCACCTCAGCAACGCCTAGTGAGAGCGGCTCGATCGGCGCGGCGCGAAACACGGAATTCACGTAGCGACGCGATCCGTGAAGGGGTACCTCAATCGTTGTCGGAGCGCAGCGACCGGAGGTCGGCACGCACCGGATTGCGTCCTGCGAGGATGTCGTCCGCGCGCTGACGGACTCCGTGCAGCATCTCCGGGTGGGAGAAGATCCAGAAGGTCTCGTCGACGACGGCATCGTGCACGAGGTCGGCGATGGCCGACGGCGGGAGACCCGCCGCCAACACCGAAGCGACGTATTCGCTTCGGGCCAGGTCCTCTGGACGCGCGACGCGCTCGGGAACGCCGGCCGGGCGGTTCCGCGAGCTCTCGCCGATCCTCGTGTTGACCCACCCCGGGCACAGCACACTCACCCCGATGGGTGACCCGGCCAACTCGTGGTAGAGGGACTCCGAGATCCCGACCACGGCGTACTTGCTGGCGTTGTACGGCCCCATGCCGCTGAAGGCGAGGTGCCCCGCCATCGACGCCGTGTTGACGACGTGGCCCTCCTCGCCGCTCGCCATCATCCGTGGGAGGAACGACGCGATGCCATGGACAACGCCGTAGAGGTTCACGCCGAGCACCCAGTTCCACTCGGCAACGCTCAGGGTCGCCTGAGCGCCGCCACCGCCCACGCCGGCGTTGTTGCACAGCACGTTCGTGGCACCGAAGCGCTCAAAGGTACGTTCCGCCAGATCCTCGACCGCCGCGGCGTCGGACACGTCGACCCGCACGGGAACGACCTCTGCTCCACCGCTCGCGACGACTTCCGCCACGGCCGACTCCAGTGCCGACTGCTCGATGTCGGCCATCACGACCGACATCCCGGATGCCGCGAAGCGCTTCGCCATGGCGAGCCCGATGCCGCTGGCCGCGCCCGTGACCACGGCAACGCGGCCGCTGAGATCTTTCATCTCCGCATCGTCTCACCTCGTCGTCGGAGGTCAAAGCCAGGGAACAGCGACGATGGTCCGATCGGACCATTTTCCGACCCAAGTCCGCCCGATCGATCAAGCACGTTCGATGCCCTCCCGATGATTCTCGCCGTGACCCGTGACCTGGATGTCTCCACACCCGCGACGCCTGACCGGCTGGACATCCCGATCACCGTGGTGACGGAGCTGTTCCTCCGCAAGACCTTCCAGGAGGACACCGTCAGCATCACCAAGCTCGTCAGCTGGCTGGGCATCAGCGGTTCGATCCTCTACGAGGTGTTCGAGACCTGCCGTTCACGCAAGCTGATCGACGTGAAGGCCATGCAGGGCAACGACTACGTCTTCTGCCTCACCGATCTCGGCCGGGAGTTCGCCCGCGAGCTCAACTTGAAGTCGCAGTACATGGGCATCGCCCCCGTCGCGCTGGACTCCTACATCACCGCCGTGCAGCTCCAGAAGTCGAGCCTGAAGGTCAACCGGGATCAGATGGTGCAGGCCATGAGTGACCTCGTCGTCCAGCCGGAGATGCTCGACGAGCTCGGACCGGCATTCAACTCGCAGCACTCGATCTTCTTCTACGGCCCCGCCGGCACGGGTAAGACAAGCCTCGCCGAACGCCTCGTGCGCCTGTTCAAAGACTGGATCGTGGTGCCGCACTCGATCCTCGTCGACGGGCAGTACATCGTCGTGTTCGACCCGACGATTCACGAGCCGATCGAACCGCAACCCGACGAGCTCGACCGCCGATGGGTCGCCTGCAAGCGGCCGCTGGTGACGGTCGGCGGCGAGTTGGAGATGGCGTCGCTCCAGCTGACCTACGACCCGGTCGGTCGTGTCTATGTGGCACCGCTGCACGTCAAGGCCAACAACGGCATGATGCTCATCGACGACTTCGGCCGCCAGGTCAT
>JANLRD010000222.1:0-1275 GCA_031368215.1 Acidimicrobiia bacterium
CGGAATCTTCCCGTCGGCGGTGTACGGGTACTTGGAGTCGATGGTGGTCGGCAGGATCACGTGCTCCCCGCCCCACACCGAGTCGAATCCCAGCGCTTCGGCCTGGCGGCAGAGTTCGAGAGCGTCATTTCCTTCGATGCCAACACTGCTGGCGAAGGCGAGTCCGAATTTCATGCCGTCACAGTGTCACGTCGAGCGCCCGAGGCCCAAGTGCGCGTTCGTTCGGCGTTGCAAGATGGTATCTGATTCGATACCATAGCCTGATGGAGGCTGATCGAGCACTCGCCGACGCTCGCCGACGATCGGGGTTGACCCTCCGTCAACTCGGCGAACGAGCAGGGACATCGCACGCCACGATTTCTGCGTACGAACACCGACGCGCCCAACCTTCCGTTGAGACCGCCAACCGGGTGATTCGCGCCGCGGGATTTCGTGTGGAGTCGACACTGATCCCCACCGTTCCGTCGGATGACAAAGGACGGGGAGCGGAGTTGGTCGAAGCACTTGAGCTTGCCGCCGCATTTCCGGGTCGGCATGCGTCGAAACTTCGCTATCCGCGTTTCGTCGATGCTGATGGTCGCTCGAGATGAGCAGCATCGTCGACAAGATCGTGACGATCAGCCGGAGACTCATCGACGGCAACATCCCGCACGCGTTCGGTGGCGCACTTGCGCTGGCCTGGTGCACCGAGCAAGCCCGAGGCACCATCGACATCGACGTGAACGTCTTCGTCGAACCTGTAGAAACCGAGGCCGTGCTCGAAGCGCTCCCCACCGGCATCGTTTGGACGAGGGAACAGCAGACCGAGTTGGAGCGAGACGGTCAGGTGCGTCTTTGGTGGGGAACGACCCCGGTCGACATCTTCTTGAACACCACCGAGTTCCACGCACAGGTCGCCGTGCGGACACAGCACCATCCATTCAACGGAGCAGACGTGCCGTTCCTTTCCTGCACCGACCTTGCCGTGTTCAAAGCCTTCTTCAACCGGACGAGGGATTGGGCCGACATCGAAGCGATGCTCGAAATGCACACGCTCGACGTCGACCGCGTCATCGGTGTGCTCACTCGTTATCTCGGCGTCGACGACGAGCGACTGGAGCGATTCCTGAAGCTTGTGCAACCCCTTTAGGCGGCGCGGACTCCGATGTGGAGATTCTTCAGCGCGCGTAACGAATAGTTCGGCGCGATGGCGAAGTCGTTGGCACCTTCGATGAACCACATCTCGTCAATGCGTTCCACGACCGCCCGGAAACCGTGGAGCAGTTCGCGTCTCGC
>JANLRD010000225.1:0-22115 GCA_031368215.1 Acidimicrobiia bacterium
ACCCTCAACCATAGCGCGCCCAGCCGCCCCGCCACTCTCCGTTCCCGGCCAGTCTCTCAAGCAACAGCGCCGTTCTCGCAACGCCCCGCTCCGTCGATGATGGCGCCGCAGATGGTGGCCGTTACGCCGCACATCAGGCGATTTTCTGTCCGAGCGGTCGTTTTGGAGCCGATGTGCGATAGGACCGGGCTGATGTGCGGCAGGAGTGGCTTGATGTGCGGCGGAGCGTTGCCCAGAGGAGCCCGGAGGCGCAGAGAGCGCTCGGAGGAAGATCGCCGGCGGGCAGGAGCGCCGCCGATTCCCAACTGAGCCGGTCAGCTTGGCGCGGCGGCGAAGAACTCGGTGATGCGCTCGATGAAGTCGTCGGGCGCTTCCCAGTGGACGGAGTGACCCCGACCTTCGGCGAGCCAAAGCTGACCACGGGGTAGCCACTCAGCGATGGTCTCGGCGTGGCGTCCCGGGACGTTCACACTGTCGTCGGTTCCCTGCACGGCGAGCACCGGCACGTCGAGGTCGGCCAGGTCCGCAGCCGTCCACTGGGGGTACGTGATGGTCTCAGCGATCGTCGCCGTCAGCAGTTCACGCCAGTAACCCTCGCCGTTGAAGGTGTCGTGAGGCGAGATCATCGCGTTGCGCCACGCGGCGTTCTCCAGATCCACCCGGTCTGGGTCCATACCGACCGGCACCCGGGTGCGGACATGCTCGTCGACATACGCGTTGTCGGCCAGCACCACGGCCGCCCGGACCTGCAAAGGGAATGACTTGGCCAAACACAACGCAACGGTTCCGCCATTGCTATGTCCACAGACGAATGCCCGAGGCATACCGAGCGCGCGTAGCAACTCGCCGCAGTCGGCGGCCATTTGCTCGAACGAATACATGAGCCGACCAAAGTCGTCACGCGATGCGGTGGACCGACCGTGCCCGCGACAATCAGGAGCGATCACGAAGTAGCCGAGCTCGGCCAAACGTGATCCGAGCGGGCTGTGGACGAACCAGTCCGACTCGGCGGTTTCCGTGCTCCCGTGGATCAGCAGGACCGGATCGTCCAACGGCGAACCAGCGGTGAGGTACGCCAGCGAGGCGCCGTCGTGGAGAATGACTGCAGATCGGCTGACGCCGCTCACTGCTCGGGGAAATGGCAGGCGACGGGATGTCCGCCACCGCGGTCGATGAGCGCCGGTTCCTCATTGGCGCACAACTCCGTTGCCTTCCAGCAGCGGGTGCGGAAGCGACACCCCGAAGGCACGTCGGCCGCCGAGGGGATGTCCCCCTGCAGGACGATACGTTCGCGCTTACGGGCGCGTTCGGCACGGGGGTCGGGCAACGGCACGGCCGACAGCAGCGCCGTGGTGTAAGGATGCGCAGGGGCGCCGAAGACTTCGTCCTTGGTGCCCGACTCCATGATCTTGCCGAGGTACATGACAGCGATGCGATCGGAGATGTGCGACACCACCGACAGGTCATGGGCAATGAACACGTAGGTGAGGCCCATCTGGTCCTGCAGGTCGTCGAGCAGGTTCACGATCTGCGCCTGGATCGACACATCGAGCGCCGAGACGGGCTCATCGAGGAAGATCAGCTTCGGCTTGTTGGCCAACGCTCGTGCCACGCCGACGCGCTGACGCTGTCCGCCGGAGAACTCGTGGGGATAGCGGGCACCATGCTCCCGGGCAAGCCCGCACGTGACGAGCAGGTCGTCGACACGGGCATTCGCCTCATCCTTCGGCACACCCTGTACAGTCATCGGCTCGGCGATGATCTGGCGAACCGTCATGCGGGGGTTCAGCGATGCGTAGGGGTCCTGGAAGACGATCTGCAGCTTCTTGCGCAGGGCCTTCGTATCGACGTGAGTGCCGGCGGAGATGTCCTCGCCATCGAAGCGGATCTTGCCCGACGACGGCTCCATCAGACGCAGGACGAGACGGGCCGTCGTGGACTTCCCACACCCCGACTCACCGACGAGGCCGAAGGTTTCACCGGCGGCGACACTGTAGGAAACGCCGTCGACCGCCTTCACGTGACCGACGGTGCGCTTGAGCAGCCCGCGCTCGATCGGAAAGTGCTTCACCAGGTCGGTGATTTCCAACAGCGGAGCGGCGTCGGCGTTCACGCCAGACCTCCGAGGAACACATCGGCGTTGTCGGCGAAACCGGCCTCGCCGAGCCGGGCGCATCGGGCCTCGTGGTCCTCGCCGGCCCCGTGCACCGTGACGAGTTCCGGTACAGCCGCATCGCACAGTCCCGGCACAGCAAAGACGCAGCGGGGAGAAAAGCGGCAACCGGCGGGTGGCCGCGACATCATCGGCGGAGCGCCGGGAATCGGCGTGAGCCGCCGATCGGGCGTGTCGTCGACCCGCGGAATCGAACCGAGCAGGCCCCAGGTGTAGGGCATCCGTGGCGAATAGAAGAGATCGTCGACGTGGGCCCGTTCGACGATCTGGCCGCCGTACATGACCATCACCCGGTCAGTCATTCCGGCGACGACGCCGAGGTCGTGGGTGATCAACAAGATGGCCGCCCCGAACTTCTGGGCGGAGCTCTCGATCACTTCGAGCACCTGCGCTTGCACCGTGACGTCGAGCGCGGTCGTCGGCTCGTCGCAGATCAACAGTTCCGGTTCACACGCAAGCGCCATGGCGATCATCGCCCGCTGACGCATGCCACCGGAGAACTGGTGGGGATAGTCGTTCACGCGGTCTTTGGGCTTGGGGATACCGACGAGGGCGAGCATGTCGATCGCCCGTTCACGCACCTCGGACTTGGAGAGGTGCTGATGGGTCGTGATCATCTCCTCGATCTGATTGCCGATCGTGTACACCGGGTTCAGCGAGGACATCGGGTCTTGGAAGATCATGGCGATCTGGCCGCCGCGGATCTTGCGCAGGTCCTTTTCGCTCGTGGTGAGGAGATCCTTGCCCTTCCAGAGGATCTGGCCGCTCTCGATCTTCGCCGGAGGAACCGGCAGCAATCCAAGGATCGTCATGGCGGTGACCGACTTCCCCGAACCGGACTCGCCGACGATGCCGACGACTTCACCGGCCCGGATGTCGAACGACACACCGTCGACGGCCTTCACCACACCGGCTTCGGTGTGGAAGTACGTGCGCAGATCTTTGACCTGCAGCAGTGGTTCGTTTCCAGCGACCATCAGCCGGCCCCTCGCAATTTCGGATCGAGCGCGTCTCGGAGCGCATCGCCGATGATAGCGATGGACAACGTGAGAAGGATCAGGACGGTTGCCGGCACGAACAGGATGTGCGGCGACACCTCGAAGCCCGACTTCCGGGCGTCGAGCAGCATCACCCCGAGTGCCGGGCGCGGCTCGGTGAAACCGATCGCCAGGAACGAGTAGATCGATTCCGACAGGATCGATCCGGCGATGGTGAACGCAATTGACACGATCACCGGCGGCAGCGCATTCGGGACCACATGATTGAGCAGTATTCGCTTGGTGTCCGCTCCCGTGGCGCGGGCTGCTTCGATGAAGTCCTGCCCTCGTATCTGCAGCACCGCGGCTCGGAACAGACGCGCGGTCGAAAGCCAGCCGACCGCGACGAGCGACCCGAGCAGGGTCCAGAAGCTGCGCCCGAAGATCGAGATGATGGCGATGCCGATCAACACATACGGGATGGCGTAGACGGCGTCGATCGTTCGGCTGACGACGGTGTCGAGGAAACCGCCGATATAGCCGGCCAGCCCACCGAGCACCATTCCGAGCAGCGTGGTGGCGATCGTGACACCAGCGGCCAGCGACAGCGAGATACCGATTCCGCGGACCACTCGCTTGAACATGTCGCGTCCGAGGCTGTCGGTGCCGAGAATCCATCGATGATCGCCGGGGCGCTTCAACTCGTAACCGAGCCGCCCGGTCGTGTAGTCGCCGCGCGCAATGATCGGACCGAGAATCGCCAGCAGAACCAACAGGACCAAAACCGTCAGGGCAGCGATGGCCAACTTGTTCCGAAAGAACCGGCGCCGAACATCTTCCCAGTAGCCGATCTGCTCGGTGGTGACCAGGACCGTCTCCGCTCCGAGGGGCAGCACTGCGGTCATGTTGCCGCCTTCTCTCCGACGCGGATTCGCGGGTCAAGGAACGAATAGCTGATGTCGACCAGCAACGACACCAATGCGGCGCTGATGATCACGATGGCCGAAAGACCGAGGACGACCGGCGCGTCCTGGATCAGCGCCGCCTCGGCAACCTTCGACCCGATGCCGTAGAGCCCGAACACGGTCTCCGTCTGCACAGCGATGCCGAAGATCTCCACGAGAGCGAAGCTGGCCGCGGTCACGTACGGGATCAGAGCATTGCGCAACGCATGCTTGATCAGGACCCGCGAACGCGGCAGGCCCTTGGCAAAGGCTGTGCGCAGATAGTCAGCGCGCAGAACTTCGAGCATCGAGCTGCGGAGCAGTCGGGCAAGGAAAGCCATCTGCACGATGCCGACGACGATCGCCGGGAGAACGATGCCTTTCCAGCCGCCGTTGGGGATCACCCCGAGATACCACTTCTCCGGCCAGAAGCGGTTGAAGCTCAACCAATCCCAGCCGCGCTGGCTCGGGAACACACCGAAGAAGACCTGCGCCAGAAGACCGGTCACGAACACCGGGATGGCCTGGGTGCCGATGCTGACCACCGTTGTTGCCGAGTCGAGCAGAGAACCCTTCCGGGCTGCAGAGATGAAGCCCAGGAGCAACGACCCACCGATCTGCACGAGACCGCCCCACAGGAGGAGGCGCCCGCTCGTCTTGAACGTCTCCTTGAAGTCGGTGTTCACCGACCGGTCGTTCTTGATCGAGTAGCCCAGATCGCCCTGGACGAGGTTGCCGAAGAACTTGCCGTACTGGACGATCAAGGGCTTGTCGAGCCCGTACTTCGCCCGGATGTTGTTCTCGATCCCGGAACCGAGCGCCTTCTCTCCGGACTTCGCAGTGACCGCATCGCCAGGCATGGCGACGAGGAGCAGGAACATGATTGTCAGCGCCGCCCAGGCGACGAAGACGGTGAACGCGAACCGCTTGAGAAGATACGAGCCCATGAGATCCTGAGTGAACCGAAAACGCGTGACGGGGACCCTTGCGGGCCCCCGTCACACATCATCAGAGGTTCGTCACGCAGCGATGACGAACTCGTTGTAGTTGAAGAAGCCCAGCGGCGTGAGTTTCACGTTCTGCACCTTGGTGGAAAACACCGCATTGCTGGCACGGTTGACGGTGGGCATAATGACCGCGTCGGTGCTGAGCGCCAGCTTCTCCGCATCGGCGTAGGTGTTTCCTGACGCTGTGAGATCGACCGTGGTACGGGCCTTGTCGACCAGTGACGAGAATGCATCGCTGTTGTAGCGCTCCAGGTTGTCGCCATCGATCGACGCCTTGTGGAGCAGCGGGAACATGAAGTTGTCGTAGAGCACGTAGTCGGCGAACCAACCGGCGCGGATGATCTGCCCGCCGCCCTTGCGCATCTTCGAGAAGTAGGTTCCGTCGGCCGGGAACGGATCGAGCTTGGCATCGATGCCGACATCCTTCAGGTTGCCCACGATGATCGTGGCGACCTTGTCCCAGTTCGCGCCTTCGTTGTAGCTGAGCCGAATCGGCGCGTCGAGCTTGTTGCCGGCGGCCTGCCATGCGGCAAAGTCGGCTTTCGCTCCGTCGAGGTCACGCGGCTTGCCGCCGAGGAGACCGAGGCCGGGCCGGTAGCCGGGAATGCCCTTGGGCACCAGCTGATCGGTCGGCTTGCGCTGACCCTGATAGATCTGCTCGGAGATCTGGGTGCGATCGACGGCCTTGGCGATGGCCTTGCGCAGCAGGACGTTCTTCGGACCACCGACGATCGGATCTTCCCAGTTGAAGCCCCAGTAATCGGTGCCGAGGACGGTGCCGAGACCGGCTTCGCCGTATTTGCCGGAGGCTTCCTTGTAGCGGCCGGCCGGAACTGCGGCCGAAAGGCCCTGGCCCGACTCGAAGAGGTTGTACGCAGCGTTGGTGTCCTTGGTGATCTTGAACTGGATCTCGTCGAGCGTTCCCTTCTTGCCCCAGTAGAGCGGGTTGCGGACAAGGGTGACCTGGCCGCCTGCTTGCTTGGAGATGGCCTGCTTGAGCTTGTAGGGGCCGTTGCCGATCAGCGTGAGACCGTTCTCCTCCGCCTTCGCGTCAGCGGTGGCCATGCTCTTGGGGATGGGCGAGAAGACCGGGTGCGAGGCGATCGACGGGAAACCCGCAAACGCATTGGTAAGGGTGACGGTGAGCGTCATCTTCTTGTCGTCGGCGACGACGCTGGTGGGCGCCGGTCCCTTGCCCTCGTTCCACGCCTGGAAGCCGTCGATGATGTAGCTGTGGTACGCCACCTCGGAGGCGAGCTTCGAGTCCGTGGCCCGGATCCAGCCGCGCACGAAGGCGGACGGAGTGACCGCCTCGCCGTTGGAGAACTTCGCCTTGCGGATGGTGAACACCCAGGTCTTTCCGTTGTCGGCAGTGGTCCACTTCGTGGCGGCCGCCGGAACAAGGGTGCCGGTCGAATCGGTGTCGGTCAGCGAGTCGTACATCAGCACGGCGACCTGCGCGCCGGTGAGCGTCGACGTGGTGCCCGGATCGATGTGATCGGGCTCGCCGGCAGCGAAGTTCTGCAGGTCGACGAAGACCTGCTTCGGCTTCTTCGTGGCCGCGGTGGCGGTGGGGACTACGCCGGCGAGAACAGCGAGGGCCGTCACACCGATCGCAAGAGAGTGGCGAGTACGCAAGGGAGAAGACCTCCGGGGTTTGAGTTATGAGGGATGCTCCGGACTGGTCCGGAGGTTGTCTGTGCTGGTCAAGCACAGACGGTGTTGACCGAAGGGGCAGGGACCCCTAGAGCCTGACGGCGAGCGTTACGGTGAGGAAGATCCAGACGAGCGACACGAGGACGGTCATCCGGGTCAGGTTCCGCTCGACGACCGTCGAGCCCGCAGCAGCTGCGCCCATGCCTCCACCGAACATGTCTGACAGACCTCCGCCTTTTCCGCTATGCAGCAGCACGAGCACGACGAGCGCGATCGAAGCAAGCACATAGACGATGACAAGCGGAAGGGTCAGATACACAGCGGTTCTCCTGGTGGAGGGCGGATGCCCAAGCGTAGCAAGCAGGCAGGTCGGGTCCGGGATAGCAGTGTGAACCGTTTGTCAACTCGGTGTTCATGAGCTCGCAGCCAACCGAGCTATCGGCACGGCGCGGATCGGACTTGATCGGATGCGGGCATCGATCGCCGTCAGCAGGGCCGGACAGCTAGGAGCGGCGACTCCGCCCGTGGCCGCAGACAGGGCGCACACCACTCAGCGCGGCGCGGCCTGGACGATCTTGGCGAACTCGTCGGGATCGAGGCTCGCACCGCCGACCAGGAGACCGTCGATGTCGTCCATCGACAGGAGCTCGCCGGCGTTCGACGACTTCGCCGAACCTCCGTATTGCACCCGGACGCGCATGCCGGCATCAGCACCGAAGCTCTCCGTGACCTGGGCGCGAACGGCAGCGCACATCGCCTGGGCGTCGTCGGAGGTTGCAGTCCGCCCGGTACCGATGGCCCAGATCGGCTCGTAGGCGATCACCAGCTTGGCCACGTCGTCGGCCTTGACCTTCGCCAGACCGGCCACGATCTGGGCACGGACGATCGACTCGGCCTCGCCCGCCTCACGCTGCTCGAGCGTCTCGCCGCAGCACATGATCGGCACCATGCCGTGCTTGAGCACGGCTTTCACCTTCGCGTTGACCCCTTCGTCGGTCTCCCCGAACATCTGGCGACGCTCCGAATGGCCGACGATGACGTAGGCCACATCGAGCTTGGCCAGCATGGTGACGCTGACTTCACCGGTGAACGCGCCTTTCTCCTCCGGGTGGCAGTTCTGTGCGCCGAGGAGCAGCCGGGCATGCTTCTCCCCCGCCAGGAACGTCTGCACCGATCGCAGATCCGTGAACGGCGGGTGGACGCTCACGTCGGTGTGAGCGAAGTCTTCCTTCGCCAGCCGGAAGTGGAGCTTCTCGACGCAGTGGATCGCTTCGAGGTGGTTGTGGTTCATCTTCCAGTTGCCGCTGATGAGCGGCATGCGGGTCTTGGCCATGGCGATGCAGTTCCTATCGGAGGACGGGTGTGGGCTCGGTGGGGAGCGTGGCCATGTCAGAGGCCCATCCGGACCGCGGCGCTTCGTAGCGCGACGAGACCAGGCAGGTCACCCTGCTCGAGGTATTCGAGCGATGCGCCGCCACCGGTCGAGACGTGGTCGACCTCGTCGTCGAGCTTGAACTTGGCCAGCGCCGCCGCCGAGTCGCCGCCGCCGACGATGGTGAAGGCCTTCGTGTCGGCCATCGCCTGGGCAACTGCCCGAGTGCCGCCGGCGAAGCGGTCGTCCTCGAACACGCCCATCGGGCCGTTCCAGAACACCGTGCGTGCCTCGAGAAGAAGGTCGCCGAACTGGGCGGCGGTGCCGGGCCCGATGTCGAGTCCCTTCCAGCCTTCCGGAAGCGAGACCCCGGCCTGACGGACCTCACCGGAACGCTTCGCTGCGTCGGACCCGAACTGGCCGTCGGGCGAAAGGGCGGTGAGATCGTGCGGGAGCACGATCTTGTCGCCGGCCTCGGCGAGGAGGCGTTTGCAGGTGTCGACCATGTCGGGTTCGAACAGCGAGCCGCCGATCGGAAAGCCCTTGGCGGCGAGAAACGTGAAGCACATCCCCCCGCCGATCAGGAGCTGATCGACTTTCGGGAGAAGAGCGGAGATGACGGCGAGCTTGTCGCTCACCTTCGAACCGCCGAGCACGCAGATGAAGGGCCGCTTCGGCGAGTGCAGCAGACCGCCGAGCACCTCGACCTCCTTGGCCAACAGCCGACCGGCGGCGCTTGGAAGATACGCCGGCGGTCCGACGATCGATGCGTGCGAACGGTGCGCGGCGCCGAAGGCATCGTCGACGTAGAGGTCCTGGCCGGCGATCAGCTCGGCCACGAATGCCGGATCGTTCCCTTCCTCCCCCGCGTTGAACCGTAGGTTGTCGAGGAGGGCGACCTCGGGGGCGAGCTCGGCCAGCCGGACGCGAACCGGGTCCATGGAGTACTTCGGATCCGGCGCGCCCTTCGGGCGGCCCAGGTGGGAGCACGCGGTGACGATCGCCCCACGATCGAGCAGCCACTGCAGGGTCGGCAGCGCCGACCGGATACGCAAGTCGTCGTCGATCGTGGATCCGGATTCGGACCGGGTGATCGGCACGTTGAAATCACAACGGACCAGCACCCGCTTGCCATAGACGTCGGGAAGGTCTTCGAGTTCGGGAACTCCATGCTTCATCGGTATACCTCAGAGAGAGACGGTAGGCGCGCGTACGGTTTGTCGTTCGCTATAGCCGCAGGACGTGGATACTGCTGCAAGCGTGACGTCGCCAGGCGACGCCACGCCGGACAAGAGATCAGCGCTTCTTCTTGCCCATGATGCGGACGAGGTCGACAAGACGGTTGGAGTATCCCCACTCGTTGTCGTACCAGCCGAACACCTTGACCATGTTTCCGAGGGCCTGGGTGAGCGGGGCGTCATAGGTGCAGCTGAAGGGGCTCCCGACGACGTCCGAGCTCACGATCTCGTCGGTCGTGTACTGCAGGATGCCTTTGAGACGACCTTTCGTAGCAGCCGCCTTGAACGCCGCGTTGACCTGGTCGACGGTGACGTCCTTCTTCAGGAGGCCGGTGAAGTCGGTGACCGACCCCGTCGGCACCGGAACGCGCAGGGACTGGCCGTCGAGACGGCCTTTCATCGTAGGGAGCACCAGGCTCGTGGCGCGGGCCGCGCCGGTCGACGACGGGATGATGTTGATCGCCGCCGCGCGGGCACGCCGCAGATCCTTGTGTGGCCCGTCGACCAGGGACTGATCGCCCGTGTAGGCGTGGACCGTGGTCATCAGACCCTTCTCGACTCCGAACGCATCGTCGAGCACCTTGATCATCGGCACGAAGCAGTTCGTCGTGCACGACGCGTTCGACACGACCACGTGTGCCTTCGGGTCATAGGTGTCCTCGTTCACGCCGACGACGAACGTGGCATCGGCCCCGGCGCTCGGCGCGCTCACGATGACCCGCTTGGCGCCGCCCTCGACGTGCATCGCCGCCTTCGCCCGATCGGTGAAGATGCCCGTGGACTCGACCACGATGTCGACACCGAGATCACCCCACGGCAGCGCCTTTGGATCGCGCTCGGCCAGCACCCGGAACTCGTCGCCGTCGACGGTGATGCCGTGCTTGGAAACCTTGACGGTTCCCGAAAGTCGGCCCATGACCGAGTCATACTTCAGGAGATGAGCGAGCGTCTCTACCGTGGTGAGGTCGTTGACGGCGACGAACTCGATGTCCGTGCGCCCTGTCTTGGCCTGCTGTTCCATCACCGCCCGAAGAAAGTTGCGACCGATCCGGCCGAATCCGTTGATGCCGACTCGCACTGTCATGACGTTCGTGACGCTCCTCGTAAAGCCCGGTTATCCGTGTCCGGGACCTGGCCGACCCGTTGATCGGCCCGCCCATCGTGTCACCGTTCGCCGGGCCCCCGCGCCCATTCCGAACGGGTATCTCGACAAACGATGACGGGCCCGGTCCTCACGGCCGCCAGTGATCGTCGACCGTCGCTCGAGCGCGTTTTTCACCTCGGCTGAGAGCCGGCCCAAATCAACCGCAGCGCGTCCGCCAGGAGCGCCGGATCATGGAGCCGATGGGCACCCGCGAGAGGATGCGTCTCGACCTGGCAGCCATGCAGGTCGCCCAGCGGGAGCCCTTGGGGATCGACCAGAACCGTGTCGACCTCGATTCCGTGCAGCCTCAGCGCGGCAACGTGATCAGCGACATCGAAGCCGGTGGTTTCCGGGTGTTGCTCGCCGAGATTGGCGACGTAGATGCGCTGACCTCGCGCCAGGCGTACGGCGTCGCAGATCGACGGCACGGCGAGAACGGCGAGGACGCTGGTGAACAGCGATCCCGGACCGAGGATCAGCTGATCGGCACGCGAAATCGCGTCGAGAGCCTCGTCGGGAACGGTCGGATTCTCCGGAACGACGGCGATCGACATCAGGTTCGACGTCCGGCCGACCTCGACCTCGCCCTCCACGGTGTTGTGTCCCTCGGGCGATTCGGGATCCCGGAACACCGCCTTCAGGATCACCGGCTCCACCGTGGCCGGCACGACACGGCCGACACTGCCGAGCAGACGAAGACACTCGTCGATGGCGGCGCCGAAACTTCCGAGCGTCTCCGTCAGCCCGGCAAGAACAATGTTGCCAACCGGATGTCCATCGAGCTCGGCGCCATCGAAGCGGTGCTCGAACGCTTCCGCCCACACGTTGCCCTCCGCGGCGACCGCCACCAGGCATCGTCGCAGATCTCCCGGAGCCGGGATGCCGAAGGCCCGACGGAGCCGACCGCTCGAACCGCCGTCGTCGGCTACCGACACGATTCCCGTTACTTCGCCCGCATAGCGACGAGCGGCTCGCAGGCTCGCTGACAACCCGTAGCCCCCGCCCAGCGCCACGACCGACGGACCATCCGGGAACGCCGTCCGCGAGCGCCGATTGCCGGCTCGGCGGGTCACGAACATGCCGTCATCACGCAGCGAGTTCGTCACCGGATCGCTCACCTCTTGTCCAGATCCCGATGACGCACGTTCGCGTTGAAACCGAACGCCGTGATCATCGCGCCGAGCTCATGGCTCACCGCGACCGAGCGATGCTGCCCGCCGGTGCAGCCGACACCGATCGACAGATAGCTCTTGCCCTCCTTGGCGTAGGCGGGCAGCAGGAGCTCGAACAGCGAGCGCAGGTGCCCGAGAAATGCCTGCGTCATCGGATTGCCGAGCACGAACTCGCGCACCGGTTCATCGAGGCCGGTGAACAGTCGCAGCTCGTCGACCCAGTGGGGATTCGGAAGGAAGCGGAGGTCGAACACGAGATCCACGTCGGTCGGCAATCCGTGCTTGAACCCGAACGACACCACCGTGACGACCATCGTCGAGGCATCTTCGGTGAACGCCGCGACGATTCGGCTCTTCAGCTCGTGCACATTCAGCGTGGTCGTGTCGATCACCAGATCGGCCTGCTCCTTCAGCAACTCCATCAGGCGCCGCTCCCGGTCGATGCCGTCGACGACACGATCGTTCTCCGCCGACGGATGACGCCGACGCGTGCCCTCGTAGCGACGGACCAGCACGTCGTCAGAAGCTTCGAGCACCACGATCCGCACACGAGCGCCCGATCGGCGAAGCTGTTCGACCGCCTGGTCGAAGAGCCCCCCGACGGCGAGTTCTTCGGCGGTGTTCCGCGAGACGACGAACGCAACCCGATCAATGGACCCGCCGGGCGAATCGACGAGCTCGGCGACCTTGCCGACGAGTGTCAACGGCAGATTGTCGATGACGAACCAACCCTGGTCCTCGAACACGTCTGCCGCGGTGGAGCGGCCGGCACCGGACATCCCACACAGGAAGACGAACTCAGCCATCCCCGATTCTCTCCTCTCTGGGGCGTCGCTCGAGGCATGCCGGCGCAACCGTCATCAAACGTTCACCTTGCGGGCGTGCAGCAGAAGCAGCCGGGGGATCGTTCCGGCCTCGCCGTACTCACCTGCCTTGTCGAGGAACCCCTGCGGCGGAGCCGGCTCCTGCATCTCGATCAGGTGAAGCCCATTGGCGGCCATCGCATTCACGTAACGAGACATCGGCCGATGGACGAACGGAATGAACACGTTCTTCTCGACCTCCTCGATCTCGTCGGCCTCGACGAGATACGGTCCGATCCGCCAGTACTGCTCCTCGAGGATGTGATCGTCGATCCAGCCGCTGCCTGGTGTCTGGAGCAGCGGGTGGTTCAGGAAGAACACAAACCGCCCGCCCGGCTCGAGCACACGGGCGACCTCGGCGATGGCTGCGTCGACCGCACTGATGTGCTCGAACACCAGACACGCCAGGACCACGTCGAAGGAGGCATCGGGGAACGGGAGGTCGGAAGCCTCGGCCCGGATGTAGTCCGGTCCACCTGCCTTCTGAGCGGCGACGGTGATCTGGGCCATGGTCGGATCGATACCGACGACGTCGGCGCCGAGGCCGTAGGCGACCCGGGCGAGCTGACCGTCGCCGGTGCCCACGTCGAGCACCCGCTTGGCCCCGATGAGGCGCTCGGCCGCCATCGGGACGATCTGCTCGACGTATTCAACGTCGGCGCCATCGGTAAAACCCTCGATCCACCACGTGGCGTTGATCTCCCAGAGTTCTTCGCGTTCGGATCGCACGCCGCCAGTCTTGCCGCCAGAGATGGTGCGCTGGGTCGCTCCTGGAGCGACCCGGCGCATCAACTGTCCAGCTATGGCGCCGGATGCATCTTCTCGAACACGGCCGTGGCCACGGCGTCGGGCAGCCACGTGAGCGCGCGGAGCTCATCGAGCGTCGCCTTCTTCACGGCCGTGACACCGCCCAGTTCCTTGGTGAGGCGCTTCTTGCGGGTGTCGCCGAGCCCCGGGATGTCGTCGAGGGCGCTCACGGTCATCCGCTTGCCCCGCAACTCGCGGTGGTAGCTGATGGCGAAGCGGTGCGCCTCATCGCGCAGGCGCTGGAGGAGATAGAGCGCTTCGGACTGACGGGGAATCCGGATCGGATCGGCCTGGCCGGGAACGAACACCTCTTCGAACTGCTTCGCCAGTGAACACACGCTGATCTCGTCGTCGAGGCCGAGGTCCTCGAGGACCTTGACCACCGCGCTCAGCTGGCCCTTGCCGCCGTCGATCACCAACAGGTTGGGCGGGTAGCGGAACTTGCCCCGCTCGGAGGTCGGCGCTTCGCGATCGCGGAGGTAGGCGGTGAGCCGGCGGGTCAGCACCTCTTCCATCGCCGCGAAATCGTCGTTGCCCATCGACGAACCGTCGTCGGCCCGGCGAACCTTGAACCGCCGGTACTCGCGCTTGTTCGGCAGGGCGTCTTCGAACACCACCATGGACGACACGTAGTCGGTGCCCTGGATGTGGCTGTTGTCGTAGCACTCGATGCGCAACGGGGCATCGGGCAACCCGAGCCAGTCCTGCAACTCGTTGAGTGCGCGCGCTCGCGCGTTATGGTCGGAACTGCGGCGCAAGCGGTGGCGGGTGAACTCGTCCTTCGCGTTCGACGTGACCATCTCCATGAGGGCCTTCTTCTCGCCCCGCTCGGGAACCCTGATGGCAACACGCTGGGTCATGCGACCGGGCCCGGCGACACGGACCTCGTTGCGACGATGGGCGAGGAACTCCTCGTAGATGTCGACGTCGTCGGGCATCGACGGGAGCAGTACCTCTTTCGGGTACCCCACGGGCGGTGCGTCGTAGTACAGCTCCTCGAGGATCTGGCCCATCAGGGCTCCGGCGCTCAACTCCTCGACCTTGTCGATGATGAAACCCTTGCGTCCGACGACACGGCCGCGGCGGACGAAGAACATCTGCACCGCTGCCTCGAGCTCGTCCTCGACCATACCGATCACGTCGAGATCGTCGGTCGACTCCGCAACGAGCTGCTGCTTCTCGATGGCCCGACGCACGCTCTGCAGGCGGTCACGGAGTCGGGCAGCACGTTCGAACTCCAACGCCTCGGCGGCATTGGTCATATCGGCTTCGAGCCGCTTCACCATCGGCCCGGTCTCGCCATCGAGGAAGTCGACGAGGTCGTGCACCAACATGTCGTAGGCCGGCTTGTCGATCTCGTTCACACACGGGCCGGAGCACTTCTCGATGTGGAACAGCAGACACGGTCGCCCAAGCTTGTTGTGATAGGCGAGCTTATTGTCACTGCACGTACGGATCGGAAAGCTGCGCAGCAGAAGGTCGAGGGTCTCGCGGATCGCATATGCGTTTCCGTAGGGCCCGAAATACTTCGTCCCCTTGTCTTTCGTCCCCCTCCGCACCATCGCCCTCGGCCATTGATCGCTCAGCGTCACGGCGAGGTAGGGGTAGCTCTTGTCGTCGCGGAGCCGGATGTTGAACCGCGGACGGAACTGCTTGATCAACGAGTACTCGAGCATCAGGGCCTGGACCTCGGTCTCGACGGTGATCCACTCCACCGTCTCGGCCATCGAGACCATCTGCGCCGTCTTCGGGTGCATCAGCGCCGGATTGCCGAAGTAGCTGTTCAGACGCCCTCGAAGTGACTTGGCCTTCCCGACGTAGATGACCCGGCCCTCCAGGTCCTTGAACTGATACGAACCCGGCTGATCAGGAATCGTGCCGGCCGGCGGGCGCAACATCAGCCCGCCTTGCGCGTGCGTTTCCTACCGGTGTCGGCGCGCGCCGGTGAACGCTCACCCGGAGCTGCTCCGGCGAGCAACGGCGCGAGGAACCTTCCCGTATGGCTCGCTGCATGCGTTGCGACGTCTTCCGGCGTACCTTCGCAGACGATCAGCCCGCCGCCGTTGCCGCCCTCCGGACCGAGGTCGATCACCCAGTCGGCTGTCTTGATCACGTCGAGGTTGTGCTCGATCACGATCACGGTGTTCCCCTGATCGACGAGACGGCCGAGCACGATCAACAGACGGCGGATGTCCTCGAAATGCAGACCGGTGGTCGGCTCGTCGAGGATGTAGACGGTCTTGCCGGTCGATCGCTTCGAGAGCTCCGCTGACAGTTTGATCCGCTGCGCCTCGCCTCCCGACAACGTGGTGGCCGGTTGGCCGAGACGCACATAGCCGAGACCGACATCGCAGAGTGTGGTCATGTGGCGGGCAATGTTCGGCTGGTTCTCGAAGAACGTGCGAGCGACCTCACACGGCAGGTCGAGCACCTCGGCGATGTTCTTGCCCTTGAAGGTGACGTCGAGCGTGTCGCGGTTGTAGCGGGCCCCTTTGCACACCTCGCACGGCACGTAGACATCGGGGAGGAAGTTCATCTCGATCTTGATGGTTCCGTCGCCGGCGCAAGACTCGCAGCGTCCGCCCTTCACGTTGAACGAGAAGCGACCCTGCTGGTAGCCGCGGACCTTCGCCTCGTTCGTGGTGGCGAAGAGCTTGCGGATGTGGTCGAACACGCCGGTGTAGGTGGCCGGGTTGGACCGCGGTGTGCGACCGATCGGCGACTGGTCGATGGCGATGACCTTGTCGATCACCGAGATTCCGTCGATTCCCTTGTGCAGACCCGGCACGGTCTTTGCCCGGTAGATCTTCTGCATCAGCGAATTGAGAAGGATGTCGTTCACCAGGGTGGACTTCCCCGAACCCGACACACCAGTGACGGCGACGAAGCGCCCGAGCGGAAAATCGACGGTGACGTTGCGCAAGTTGTTCTCGCGGGCGCCGCGGACGGTCAGGAAGAGGCCGTTGCCGGGACGCCTGGTGTGGGGAATTTCGATCCGACGCGTGCCGTTGAGGTACTGGCCGGTGATCGACCGCTCGTTGGTGATCAAGTCTTCAAGCGGACCCGACACGATGACCTCGCCGCCGTGTTCGCCGGCGCCGGGACCGATGTCGACGATGTGGTCGGCGATGCGGATGGTGTCCTCGTCGTGCTCAACGACGATGACCGTGTTGCCCAGCTCGCGGAGGTGCTCGAGCGTCTTTATCAGCCGGTGGTTGTCGCGTTGGTGCAGACCGATGCTCGGTTCGTCGAGCACGTAGAGGACGCCGACCAGACCCGAGCCGATCTGCGACGCCAGCCTGATCCGCTGGGCTTCGCCGCCGGCAAGCGTGGCCGCTGAACGGTTCAGCTGGAGATAGTCGAGTCCGACATCGAGGAGGAATTTCAGCCTCGCGTTCACCTCTTTGACGACGCGCTCGGCGATCATCAGATCGCGGGCGCTCAGGGTGAGCCCGAGAAGGAACGCTGATGCGTCGGCGATCGAGAAGTTGCCCACCTCGAAGATGCTCTTGCCGTTGATGGTGACGGCGAGTGATGCCTTGTTGAGTCGCGCTCCCCCGCATTCGGGACACGCGACCTCGCGCATGTACCCCTCCATCTGCTCGCGCGACCAGTCGCCTTCGGCCTCGGAATGGCGCCGCTTGAGCCAGGGGATCACACCCTCGAAGACGCTGTTGTAGGCCCTCGACCGCCCGTAACGGTTGCGGTACTCGACGTGGACGGTCTTTGTGCCGGTCCCCTGCAGGAGCACCTTCTGCTGTGCCTTGGTCAGCTTCGCCCACGGCGTCTTCATGGTGAAGTCGTAAGCCTCGGACACGGCTTCGAGGATCCGGGCGAAGTACTCCCCCTTGGCCCCTGCCCACGGAGCGATCGCTCCCTGCACGAGCGAGAGCTCGTCGTCGGGGACGACGAGCTCGGGATCGACCTCGAAAGTGGTGCCGAGCCCCTTGCACGCATTGCACGCGCCATAGGGTGAGTTGAACGAGAAGTTGCGCGGGGCGAGCTCGTCGTAACTCGTGCCACATGACGGGCAGGCGAGGTACTGGCTGAACGTGAGCACCTCGCCCTCCTCGCCCGCCTTCGCGTCTTTGACCACAAGCTCCACTTCGGCGACGCCCTCGGCGAGGCGCAACGCCGTTTCGAGCGAGTCGGTCAAGCGCCGCTCGATACCCGGCCGGGCCACGAGGCGGTCGATGATGACCGAGATCGAATGGTTCTCGTAGCGCCCCAGGTCGATGGTCTCGGTGAGCTCCCGGATCTGCCCATCGACCTTGGCCCGCGCGTATCCCTGCTTGGCGAGATCGGCGAGCAGCTCGAGGTATTCACCCTTGCGGCCCCGGACCACCGGCGCCAACACTTGGAAGCGGGTGCCCTCGGGGAGCTTGAGGACGCGGTCGACGATCTGCTGAGGCGTCTGGCGCTCGAGTCGGGTGCCGTCGTTGGGGCAGTGCTGCACGCCGATGCGGGCGAACAGCAGACGCAAGTAGTCGTAGACCTCCGTGACCGTCCCGACCGTGGACCGGGGGTTGCGCGACGCCGACTTCTGATCGATGGAGATCGCCGGGGAGAGCCCCTCGATGAAGTCGACATCAGGTTTGTCCATCTGCCCGAGGAACTGCCGGGCATAGGCGGAGAGCGACTCGACGTAGCGCCGCTGCCCTTCGGCGTAGATCGTGTCGAACGCGAGCGACCTCTTTCCGGAACCGGAGAGCCCGGTGAAGACGATCAGCTTGTCGCGCGGAAGATCGAGAGAGACGTTCTTCAGGTTGTGCTCGCGCGCACCCCGGATGATCAGACGATCAGACATGGGTGCTCCGGTCGGGCGCGGACGCGCCTCGGACGATCAAACGGTCAGACATACCTACGGGCCTATCGGGGGGTTGAAGGGAGCCGGAACCGCACACTTTTCACTCGGTGAGTTCCTTCTTGAGGTCATTGATCTCATCACGAAGCCGGGCCGCGTATTCGAAGCGCAGATCGACCGCCGCTTCGCGCATCTCCTCTTCGAGGGTGAGGATGAGGCGCTGCAGCTCGGGCTTCGGGAGCTCCTTGAACTCGCTCCGCACGTCGCCGGGGCGACGCTTGCGACGGTCGCTGCCCGGCACGGTCGCTCGCTGAGCCGCCTCCTCGGGGCGCAACATGGCCAGAATGTCGGTGACGGCCTTGCGAATGGTTTCGGGCTTGATCCCGTGCTCGAGGTTATAGGCGATCTGCCTCTCACGACGGACCTTGGTGGTCGTGATGGCCCGCTCCATCGATCCCGTCATCCGGTCGGCATACATGATGACCTGGCCGTTGACGTTACGGGCGGCGCGTCCGACGGTCTGGATCAGCGAGGTCTCGCTCCGCAGAAAGCCTTCCTTGTCGGCGTCGAGGATGGCGACCAGCGAAACCTCGGGAAGATCGAGGCCCTCACGGAGCAGGTTGATCCCGACGAGCACATCGAACTCGCCGAGACGCAGGTCACGGAGGATCTCGATGCGCTCGATGGTGTCGATCTCCGAGTGGAGGTAGCGGACCTTCAGGCCCTGCTCGAGGAGGTAGTCCGAGAGATCCTGCGCCATCCGCTTGGTCAGCGTGGTGACCAGCACGCGATCGCCGACGGCGATCCGCTTGCGGGCCTCTTCCATCAGGTCGTCGATCTGACCTTTCGTCGGCTTCACCACGATCTCCGGGTCGACCAGACCGGTCGGCCTGACCACCTGCTCGACAACCTGGGTGGACTGGCCGATCTCGTAGGGACTCGGCGTGGCCGACACGAAGACGACCTGGTTGAGCTTCTCGTAGAACTCGTCGAAGCGAAGGGGCCGGTTGTCGGCGGCGCTCGGCAGGCGGAATCCGTGGTCGATGAGCGTTTCCTTACGCGACCGGTCGCCCTGGTACTGGCCGTGGACCTGGGGCACGGCGATGTGGGACTCGTCGATGACGAGCAGGAAGTCCTTCGGGAAGTAATCGATGAGGGTGAACGGTGCCTCGCCGGGAGCGCGCCCGTCGATGTGACGGCTGTAGTTCTCGATCCCGTTGCAGTAGCCGACCTCGGCCATCATCTCGAGGTCGTACTGCGTGCGCATCTGGAGTCGCTGGGCCTCGAGGAGCTTGTTCTCCTCCTTGAACCACGCGAGGCGCTGCTGGAGCTCCTGCTCGATGGTGCCGATCGCCCGGGACATCCGCTCGTCGCCCGCCACATAGTGGGTGGCCGGGAACACCATGACCTCGGTGAGCTCACCGAGTTGCTCGCCGGTGACCGGATCGACCATGACGAGGCGCTCGACGGTGTCGCCGAACATTTCAATGCGCAGGACGTGCTCCTCGTAGGCCGGGTGCACTTCGACGGTGTCGCCACGAACCCGGAAGTTCCCCCGGACCAGGTTCGCGTCGTTGCGGTCGTATTGCATGTCGACGAGTCGACGAAGGATCGAGCGCTGGTCGTAGTCGACACCGGTGTGGAGCTCCAGGAGATTGCCGCGGTACTCCTCGGGGTTTCCCATGCCGTAGATGCAGCTCACCGAGGCCACGACAATGGTGTCGCGCCGGGTCAGCAGACCGGACGTGGACGCATGACGCAGCCGATCGATCTCGTCGTTGATCGATGAGTCCTTCTCGATATAGGTGGCGGACGAGGCGATGTAGGCCTCCGGCTGGTAATAGTCGTAGTAGGAGACGAAGTACTCGACCCGGTTGTTCGGAAAGAACTCACGGAACTCGTTGGCCAGCTGGGCGGCCAGCGATTTGTTCGGCGCCAGGATCAGCGTGGGCTTCTGCACCTGTTCGATCGTCCACGCGATCGTGGCCGACTTGCCCGATCCGGTGATGCCCAAGAGGGTCTGGAACCGATCGCCCCGTTTGATTCCTTCCACTAGGTTGGCGATGGCTTCGGGCTGGTCACCGGCCGGTTGATAGGCCGACTCCACCTTGAAGGGCTTGCCCGGGAGCTGTCGGACGGGAGCGTCGGTCGAGGTCGCGGACATCCCACGAGTGTAAGGACCCCCCTACGACAGTTTTACGGGGTCCGATCCGGATGGCCCGGCGAAGACCGAATCGGGGCGCGTCCGGATCCACTCCCAGACGGCGTCGACCTGTCCTTCGAGCTCCTCGACGGTCGTCGAGTTGTCGATGACCCGGTCAGCCAGGGCAACACGAGCGTCACGGGTCATCTGTGCGGCGACACGGCGGCGGGCGTCGTCGGCATCGAAGTTGCGGAACCGGACCAACCGGTCGATCGCCACTTCCGGATCGACGTCGACCACGATCGAACCGACAAGGCCGTCGCGCGAGCGATCGAACAGCAGCGCCGCGTCGAGGATCACGACCCGCTCGGTGCCGACATGGGCGGCGATCTGGCGGTTGATCTCGGCGCCGATGGCCGGGTGGGTGATCGCGTTGAGGGCGGCCACTGACTCAGCATCGCGAAAGGCCAATGCCGCCAAGGCGCCACGGTCCAGGGACCCGTCGTCGCGCAGAATCGTCGGACCGAACCGCTCGGCGAGCGCGGCAAGCGCCGGGGTCCCCGGCTCCACCACTTGGCGAGCGATCAGATCGGCCTCGACGATCGCCGCCCCTCGCCGGGACAACGCGGCCGAGACGGTCGACTTTCCGGCTCCAATCCCGCCCCCGAGGCCGATCAGCTTCATAGGTCGACGACCGTACCCGACCTCGCCCCCGGCGACGTTGCCTCGGAAGACCGACGATACGTTCGACGCACATCTCAGACTTCATTCAAGGCCTGGGCCCGGTAGGTCGATAGGACTAGTGCCCATGACCTCGCCCACCGTCTCCTTCCGGTTGCCGGTGCACAGCGCCGTCGACAAACGCACCGACCTGCTCGCCCCGTTCGAAGGGCCGGTCTCGGTCATTCGGGTCGCCGTCTTGCTCGTCACGGCGTTCCTCGTGCTCCTTGACGCTCCGAAGTCGAGCGACGATCGATCCGTGATCGGCCTCGGCGTGATCATCATGTGGACCATCGTTCGGATGCTCTCGCCGATCGTCCGGCAGGGGAATGAACGCCTTCTGGCCGTGCACATCATCTTGGATCTGGCGCTCCCGATGACACTGGTCTGCTTCACCGGGTACTGGTCGTCGCCACTCGCCCTGTGCCTGCTTCCCGGCATCGTCATCGGCGGCTTCGCCCACGGCGGCCCCCTGGTGGTCGGCTACGGATCACTCGTCGGGGTGATCATCAGCCTCGTCGGGCTCACCGGCCAAGCGACCAACGACGGCGAGGATCTCAGACTGGCCAGTGTCTGGATGCTCGCCCTCGTCGTCATCGCGGCGCTCGCCGGCGTCGGGCACAAGATCGTGAGCGAGACGGACCGCCGGCGCACCGCCGACGCCGACACGATGGGCAAGCTGACCCGCGCGAACCAGCTCCTGGAATCGCTTCACCACCTCGCCCAGTCGCTACCGGCGTCACTCGACCTCGAAGACGCCCTGGCACGGACGAGCGCGAACGCCCAGAAACTCCTCTCCGCCGACGGCGTCGCCATCTTCCTCTACGACAACATTCACTCCGCCTGGTCGTGCGCCCGCGCCGACGGCATTCGGGTGGCCGAGACGGTCGAGCAGCGTTCCATGCCAGCGGCACTGAGCCACGCCATCTCCGCCCGCACGATCGCGAGCAGCATCGAACACGGCAACCAGACCTTCCTCGGGGAATCCGCCACGGGCCTGTACAGCCCCCTCATCGCCCGTTCGGCACTCATCGGCGCGATCGCCATCGAGTGGATCAAACCGGGCGGATCCGGTCTGGAGGACATCCAGCAGCA
>JANLRD010000233.1:0-1195 GCA_031368215.1 Acidimicrobiia bacterium
AACGCCTCGACAACCTTGACCACATCACTGGAGTCGCTGGGCGCGAGGATGGTCCGCACACTCGTCACGCGCGCAGCCACGGCGGCGAGCACCGTTCGGTCGCTGGTTGCCGTGGTCGTCAAGGCAGGAAGCATGGCGACGGCGAGAAGCAGGGAGCGCATGTGCGTGATTGTTGAAGTGGTGATCGAACGCAGAGATCCGAGATGCAGCGGGAGTGATGAACGACGCTGTGGCAGATCACCTCATCGCAACATGCTCGTGCGGACAGGTACCATCGCTCCGCCCCGTGTGGCCGACCCGGCAGAAGAGGTGCCCGAACGCCGACACATGGTGCTGTGTACAGTGCGCGCTCGCGGCCGTCATCGGGTGCGCGACGGCCATCCCCGATGACCACGCAAGCAGTAACGCTGCAATCGCAGTGCCGATCGAGCGCCACGTGACGTGTGTGACGATGCGTGCGTCGTCGCCGAGCAACCGGTGAATTCGGCGATCGAGCATGGCATCGCGCTGGAACCCGACGGCGCTGCGACCGCCGTCTGCAAGGTCGTCAGCAATACGGAGTCCAGAGCCCTCAGCGACCGACCACTGCGCCAGCTGTAGAATCGCCGACGCAAGCACCATCGGATCGCCACGCACGGCAAAGTCATCCGCCGCGATTTCTGCGTCATCCGCCACATCCTCGGCGAGCCGCCTGAGCGCCGGCAACCAGAAGAGCAGGCAGCCGAGTGCACGCAGCAGCGTCAGGCGCGCTGGATCGTGGCGACGCACATGCGCATACTCGTGCGCGAGCACTGCGCCGAGCTGATCACCGGTCAATTCCGATTGCAGTCTGGCGTCAGCGTAGATTTGCGGGCGAACCCACCCAGTCGTAAACGCGGGCGTCGGAAGCTGATCGGCCAACAACACTGCGTCGCGTGGCACATCGACCAGCGACGCCGCTGCCCAAGCGGCGTCTTCTGGCACCAGCCGCCGCGTCGTAAGCATCCGTAGCGTGCGTCGCATACGAAACCACGCGCGCGTTCGGTCGAACACGGCGTATGCCACGCCGGCAATCAGCAGCAGGTGGAAGAGCGTGTGCACGGGAGCGAGCAGCTCATGCACGGCGACGAGGCACACCACCCAGAAATGATCGCGACCGGCAAACAGGTCGCTCAATCGGCTGCCCAGGTGGTGCCCGAGCACCGGACTGGTCGCG
>JANLRD010000246.1:0-2133 GCA_031368215.1 Acidimicrobiia bacterium
GGGCGGGAGCGCCGGAGGGCTGCTCGTGGGCGCATCGATGAACCTCGCCCCCGACGTGTTCGCCGGAGTCATCGCCGAGGTGCCGTTCGTCGACGTGGTCAACACGATGCTCGACGAGACGCTTCCTCTCACGGCGATCGAGTGGGAGGAGTGGGGGAACCCGACCGACCCGCAGTACTACGCGTACATGCAGTCGTACGCTCCATACGAGAACGTGCACGCGGCTCCGTACCCGGCCGTTCTGGCGACCGCCGGCCTGAACGATCCGAGGGTCGGGTTCTGGGAGCCGGCCAAGTGGGTGCAGCGCCTCCGTGAGGTAACCACGGGCGATCGCCCGATCCTGCTCAAGACCGAACTCGGAGCCGGCCACGGTGGCCCGTCGGGCCGCTACGACGCCTGGCGCGACACCGCCTTCGTCCTGGCCTTCGCGTGCTGGTGCGTCGGCGTGGCCTAGCCGGGACGCGCGTTGTGAGAGAGGTTGCCCCAAGATATGGGGGCTATTCACCTCCCAGCGTCGTTGGGAGGTGTTTTGCCCCCAACGATGGGGGCAACCTCTCTCCCAGCGAACCTGCGATGCCACCGCGATTCGCACGCACCGTGGCGATGGCGCGCATTGCGCCGCGTCACGCGTTCGCCTCCGGAGATTTTGCGTCCGGTCGGACGGAAAGCACTCAAGAGCCTGCTCACGGCTGACGATGCGTTCACATCTCCCATGGGGTTCGACCGTGAACGAACCAGAGGAAAGGGCAGCTGATGACCGCAACGATCGGGTCCGCCGAACGAACCGACCACGCCGAACACGGCCTCGCCGAGGGCGACGGCGCCGCGCCGCAGACCGCGCCGATGGAACAGCCCCCGACCACTGAAGGTCGGTCAGGACCACGCACCCGCGTAGCGACGATCGACCTGTCGGGGTTCGGCCCGGCGATCAACCTCGGTGACGCTGCGACCGCCCACGAGAGGATTCGTCTCCAACTCGGCACGCGGACAGCGCACCTCATCACCCGAGTTCATCCGCTGATCGACGAGATCACCGCCATCGAGCTGACCGCGGTCTCGGCCGTCGGCCACGCCAAGGAGTTCGCGCAATGGCTCGACGACCTGACGGACGTCCAATTCGTGGTTGTCGCCGAGTCCGGTGAACGCGACGATCTCGAGATCGCCAACGTGCGCAGCGTCGCCCGGCTCAGCATGGGTATTCAACGGGATCACGCCCTCCGTGAACTGGCCGTTTTGCTCGGTCGTCATCCGGAGGACGTCATCAACGACTTCCGTCAGCGCTCGGGGTTCGGTGACCTCAGCGGTCTCATCGACGTGACGACTCTGTGTGTGAACACGCTCGCGGTGCGCTCCGCCCGTGAGTACTCCATGGAGCTCGGGCTGCTCATCGACGCGCTGGGGACGATGATGATGATTCTGTCGGGGCGTGGCGAGGCCTCTGTGGTGACGACATCGCTCGAACCGGTCGAGCAACGATGGCTCGTCGAGGCAGGGTGGCCGTTGGCCAATGGCCTCGACGCTGACCTCGCGGAGATCCTCCGCGGCTCGAGGGCACGGGCCGGCCGCAGCATCCCGGCATGGGTCCGCTCCCATGGTCTGTGGGGCGCCGTGGTCGGCCAGCGCACCGTGTCGATGGCAAACGTCGCCGCCCACCTGCATCGCAATCGTCTCGATCTCGGTGCCTGCATCCCGAAGAGCCGGCCGAACGCGGACCGAGTCGGCTCCGTGGTCTCGACGGGGATCTAGCCGGGGATCCAGCCGCTCGCCCGGTGCGGCGCAGCTGCGTGCCCCGACACTGACGCCCGGCGCCGCTTCGAACGATCAGTGACCGCTGGTTGCGCGCCCGTTGAGTCGTGCATACATCGACTTCTGCGCCTTCGCGAGCCTCGCGAACTCCCGATAGAGCGGCCGATAGGTGGTCATCGCCCGGGCATCGGGAACGAAGTTCGTCGTGGCGATGGGCGTCCGACGCAGATCGTCGATCGTCCGGTGACCCAACGAAAGCGCGGCGAACCATGCAGCACCTCGGACGTTCACGTCGACGCTGTCGTCGATGCGCCGGATCGTCCGACCGATGACGTCGGCGTAGATCTGGGCCCAAAGGTCTGACGTGGCGCCGCCCCCGAAGAGCCG
>JANLRD010000247.1:0-9234 GCA_031368215.1 Acidimicrobiia bacterium
ACGAGACCGCGGATGCACTGAGCGGCGAGAGCATCTGTTGCGCCAGCGAGAAGGTTCACCGATGCGAGGACGTTTCGCGCCATGACGGGAATCATCACGTTCAGTTCGAAGGAACCCGACGTTCCGGCAAACGCGACGGCAGCGTCGTTGCCGATCACCTGCGCCACCACTTGGCAGACCACTTCGGGGATCACCGGATTTACTTTGCCGGGCATGATCGACGAGCCGGCCTGCAGTGCCGGAAGGGTGATTTCGCCGAGTCCACCGATGGGCCCCGAGGCCATCCATCGCAGATCGTTGGCGATCTTGAACAGTGAGATGCCAAGCCCACGGCACGCCGCCGATACCGTGACCAGCGCGTCTCGTCCACTCTGCGCCTCGAAATGATCGACCGCTTCCTCCCAAGGAAATCCGGTGCGGGTCCGCAGGGCGTAAATCATCGAATCGACGTAGCCAGCCGGTGCGTTCAAACCTGTCCCCGTCGCCGTACCGCCGAGGGGAAGTTCCATCAGTCGTGTGAAGGCCACGTCCATTGATCCCCGGGCAAGATCGACCATGCGGGCCATACCGCCAAATTCTTGGCCGAGGGTGACCGGGACGGCATCCATCAAATGCGTCCGCCCGATCTTCACGACGCGGCGAAACTGCGTTGCCGAGGAATGCAACTCTGTCGACAGCAGATGCATCGCCGGAAACAGGGCATCTCGCAAAGCCCGAGCGACCGCCATGTGCACGGCAGAAGGGACGGTGTCGTTCGAGGACTGAGCGGCGTTGACGTGGTCGTTGGGATGTATGGCGTTGCCCGTGTCGGCGATTTCCATAGCGACCGAGGACACCACCTCGTTGACGTTCATGTTCGACGATGTTCCCGATCCTGTCTGAAAGACATCGACGAGAAATTGGTCGTCGTACTCACCTCGCGCCACGGCGTCGGCGGCCTGGATGATTCCGGCGACATCGCGCCCGTCGAGGTCCAACGTTCCCGAGGCTGCGTTCGCACGTGCAGCTTCGGCCTTGATGATCGCAAGTTCGTGAATGACCGCCAGTGGAAACGGTTCCCCGCTGACTCTGAAATTCCTCAGAGCAAGCACCGTTTGTTCACCCCACCGACTCTTGCTCAGGAACTCCCGTCCACGCAGCCGAGATTCGATGCCGTGATGCTTTCCGGTTTGCACCTTCCGGACGTGCTCCCAGATGGCGATTTCATCGACGCTGGCTTCAGGCCCGAACTTCAACACGAGGGTGGCTTTGGTCTGGCAAACCGGGCACACGATGGCGAGAACCGCAGCCATGTCGGAGGGGTCCGACGCCCCCTCGAGTCGCCGCATGCCCTCGATGGCGACGTGGGCCGGGGAAAGGCAGGATGAGCACGTTCCACACGAGATCTGGCCACCGGTGGAGGCGAAGGCGTCACCGGCAAATCCGGCCTCGGCATACTGGGCCAACACGTCGGTCATCGTCTCGTCGGCTGGCTCCATCGTCGGCCCGTTCACACGAACACCAGATTCGATGCCAACGATGTCGGCATCTGTCGACGGGCGGTCGGCGCTGAACCGGGGGCTGGGTTCATCAGCACACCGGGCGAGGTGACGGTCACGGGTGCGGCGCTCACGGTGCCTCCAAGCCGGGTCTGCCGTCGGACGCCGGACCCACGAGTCATCAGTACCCGGAGCCGTCAGGATCAAACCGCGTCGCCGGCGATGAGCAGTCGCAATGCTCAGACTGAACTTGAGTATCACCTTTCGTTTGGAGAGGTGATGCTCCAAGGTTCGCGAACAACTGGTGGCCCGAGCGCGGCAAGGCCGAAGGGACGTTGGTCCCTTCGGCTTTGCCCATCGCCGAAGCGAAGGGCATCGGCAATGGGATCGCGCAGCTTCGAACGTCGGCGAGGCGACGTGTCAGAGCAACGGCTGGTAATACGCTTCGTAGGGTTCGGCGCGTGCGAGGTCGGGATGCGAGCGGTCATCGAGGTACTCGGGCGCCGCCCGCAGACCGTCCTTGGTCATTCTGATGAACACCTTTCGGTCCTCGAAGTTGATTTGGTCGACGAGGCCCGCCGGGATCTGACGCTTCTTGCCGAAGATCCAAAAGCCGGTATCCACGACGATGCTGGCGCGGTCGATCTCTGTGGTCGACTCGTCGACCTTACCGATATGACCGTCGCGCGCTTCGACATCAAAGCCGATGATGCTCTGCCCATCGTCGAGGACCTCCGTCTTGTAGCGCCACAACTCGCTCGGATTAGGCACGTCCGAATTAGGCACGTCCTGTCGGCCCGGATCGGTGATTCGTGATTCCATGGGACTGTTCCTCCTTATCGGATGCCGCCGCTGGCACCAGACCCGCAAGTACCCGCCGAGCTCAGTTCCAAACCTCGAAAGCCGGTCTACGCAGAAAAATCGGCGATCGGCCGAAACCTTGATCACAACGCATCGTCGTCATCATTCTCTTTGGTCAACCAGGCGGTCCGGGCGGTCATGCGTCTTCCCGAATTCGGGCTGGCTGAGCGTTGCCGATGACTGTCGTCCGGCGTGTGATTTTGAGGCGTTTGATGTTGAGGGGGTTTGGAGATGTGCCGTCAGACGTCCGGTAGAACCAGGTGATTCACCACACTGCACGTATGTTTCGGTGTGACGCCTCCGGGTACCTGCGGATGTATGGAAACCGACCGCGCGACCGCATCCACAACGATCGAGGCTACGCCGGAGGCGGTGTTCTCGGTGCTGGCCGACCCGTCGGCCCACGGTGCCATCGACGGCACCGGCTGGGTGCGAGAGTCCCTGAACGGTGACCGGATAACCGCCTCCGGCCAGGTGTTCCGGATGGCCATGCACCACGAAAGCCACCCGGACAAGGACTACAAGATGGCCAACCGGGTCGAGGTGTTCGACGAGCCGCGGGCCATCGCGTGGAAGCCCGGGCACGAGTCACCCGAGACGGGGGAGATCAGCTTCGGCGGCTGGATCTGGCGCTACGACCTCGAGGCGAATGGACCGTCGCGCACGACGGTAACGCTGACCTACGACTGGTCAGCGGTCCCGCCCCCCATCCGTGAGCACATCGGCTTCCCGCCGTTCGGGCAGGACCACCTCGACAACTCGTTGCAGCACTTGTCCGACCTCGCCACGGCGCTCCCGTGAACCTCACTCGCGTCGGAAACGCAGGTAGTCGAGGCGATCGGGTGTCGCAGGCGGTGACTCGGTGACCACCATCAACATCAATGGGGTAGCCATGGGCATCGAGTGTTTCGGTAACGACCATGCACCACTCGTCCTGCTCGCCGGCGGGACGACGGTAGCTAGTGGTTGCAAGTTGCCAGCGGACGGACGCAGCGTTCGTGCACAAACTCTTCGTCGCTGACCTCGCAATGGCCCCCGGTCGGGGCAGCCAAGAAAGTAAACGCACGTACATGTCGTGCCACTTCCGTGCCACTTCGATCGGAAATGAGGGGCATTTTGGGGTGCTGGAGGGCATGCAGGCGAAGACCCGTACCCACGCTGAACTGCATGAACGCTGGTCAGGGATGCAGCAGATATCGATGACCATCGATTTGCCAAGGTGAGAGTCGCGGGTTCGAATCCCGTCTTCCGCTCCAAGTGAAACGGCAGCTCAGGCACCCTTGCGAGGGTGCCTGTTGCGTTTCCAGAGCCCTGTTTTCCCCATCATTTCGACGTTTCGTGCCACTTTGAAAAGCGCTCAAGGGACAGGCAACGAGCGGTCACGAGCGCAACAACTTGCCCTCGGCGCGGACAAGTTCTGAACTCCACGTGCTCGGTCCAGCGGACCGCCGGGGAATGCGTGAATCGTGTGGCTGATGGTCGTTTGACGGGATGTCTCGGGGGTATTCACTTGAACTCTGGTTGTTCGTCGATGGGGGCTGTGCTTGCGAGTGTTGACGATGTCAGTGGGCTCGTCGGAGGAGGGTTCGAAGGGTGGAGGCGTTGGCATAGCCGACTTGCCGGGCGATTTGCTCGACACTTTGGTCGGTGGT
The DNA here is from genome assembly GCA_031368215.1 of Acidimicrobiia bacterium. GTDB lineage: Bacteria > Actinomycetota > Acidimicrobiia > Acidimicrobiales > JANYDT01 > JANLQX01. Next base: position 3,992 of record JANLRD010000247.1, read on the forward strand.
GTCGGCGAGGTGGGTGGCGCGTTCGACTCGGAGTCGTTGAACGAAGTCGATTGGGCTCATCCCGAGAACAGTTTGGGTGCGTCGTTCCAGTGTGCGTCGACTGGTACCGAGGACGGCTGCGACATCGTGAAGGTCGAGTGGTTCGTGCAGGTTGACGCGGACGTGTTGTTCAAATTCCAAACGAGGGCGTCAGAGTGCGCGAGGTGGTCCAATACGAGGTACCCGCGTTGGGAGGGCCGTTCGTCGATCACGAGCATTCGAGCGACGTGCTGAGCGAGCGCTGGGCTTACTCTTCGCACGATCGCGAGGGCCAAGTCGAGGTGTGCGAATGCTGCTCCTGCGATCATCTTTCCGTCGTCGGAAACCACCATGGCATCGAGATCGAGTGTCACGGTCGGGTATCGTCCACGAAACGCGGCACCGAGCCACCAACTTGTCGTTGCGTGATGCTGGTCAAGCAGACCGGTTTCGGCCCACGCGAAGACGCCTGTGCATGCGGCAGCAACGCTTGCGGCGGCATGGTCGATACGGCCGAGCGCTCGAGTCACGGCTCGTACGTCGCGGCCTTTCAACGCTTCCGTCGTGTCGTGCTCGTTGAGGGTGCCGAGCGCCGGGATCACGATCGTGTCGAAGCAGTCAAGATCCCTCAGGCTCATCGTTACCGGAAGGGTGAGCCCGGCACCCGTGACGACCTTGCGGCGTGCACCGACAACATCGATACGGATGGGCGGGATCGAATTGTCGAATGCGGGCCGGAGGACCTCCGCTGTTCCTAACACGTCAATGAACACGGTGAGCGCAGACGTGAAACAACCATCGACACCGACAAGCGCGACGTGCATGACGCATACGGTGCTAAATCTGTCGTATCCGCCACTGGCCGCTAACAGGTGGACTCTCTACCGTGAACATCGTCTTCGGCGACACGCGTCGAACACGACACTGAGGAGAACCAATGGTCAGCGTTGCGCTCGTCGTCAAAATGATCGCGAAGGACGAGACCAAGAATGAGGTCGCCGAATTCCTCTCCGGGGCAGTGGCACTAGCGAACGCGGAGGAGGGCACACCTGTGTGGTTCGCGCTGCGCACCGATGACCACACGTTCTGGATCGTCGACGCGTTTCCCGGAGATACGCAAGGACAAGCGCATCTCAACGGACCGATCGCCGCCGCGTTGATGGCCAACGTCGACAGACTCCTCGCCGCGCCGCCAGAGATCCATAACGCCGACCTCCTCGCGTCGAAGGTGGTCGCCTGAGCACCGGTCCACCAGGTGCTCGTCGAGACAGCGAAGGTCCGTTCTCGTGATGTGCCAAGACTCCAGTCAGACGGTCGTCCCAGCTGGCAGTATCGATCGACGGTTTGAATGAATCCAAAAGGTCGGAGAACCACAAAACCACGAACGAGGTAGTCGAATGCAAAATTCATCGACCGGGGTCTTCGCCGGGATCGGAAACACTCCACTCGTCGAACTGCGCCGCGTCGTGCCCAGGAGCGGGGCACGCATCGTGGCGAAGCTCGAATGGGCCAACCCGACCGGCAGTATGAAAGACCGGATGGCCCGCACTGCCATCGAAGGCGCTATCCGAGACGGACGCCTCCGCCCCGGTGACACTGTCGTGGAGTACACCGCTGGCACCACTGGCATTTCTCTCGCTTTCGTATGTGCCGCGCTCGGATACGGCCTCCACATCGTCTTTTCGGACGCGTTCAGCGTGGAGAAACGCCGCACGATGAAAGCATTCGGGGCGACCGTCGAGGAAGTGAAGAGCGATCGCGGACAGATCACTGAGTCGCTCATCAAATCAATGATCGCGAGAGCTGGCGAGGTTGCCGCGCAACCGGGGCACTGGTGGTGCGACCAGTTGAACAACCACGACGCCATCGCAGGATACCTTCCCCTTGGCGAAGAGATCTGGACGCAAACGGGTGGGCGGGTCGACGCGTTCGTTCATGTCGTCGGCACCGCGCACTCCATTCATGGCGTGGCCCGCGCAATCCGGGCGCACAAGCCCGGTTTGCACGTCGCAGCAGTTGAGCCTGCGGAATCAGCCGTGCTCTCCGGAGGACCCACCGGGTCGAACCGGATAGAGGGAATAGGCATCGGTTTCATACCACCGCTCTGGGAACCCGACCAGGTCGACGAGATCCAACAAGTATCAGCTGACGAGGCTATGGCCATGGCCAGACGCCTCGCCCGAGAAGAAGGACTCTTCGCGGGTACCTCCTCAGGGGCCAACGTCGTCGCCGCCCTACGCGTCGCCGAGCGTCTCGGCCCAAGTGCGACCGTAGCAACCATCATCTGCGATTCCGGTCTCCGGTACCTTTCAACGGAGCTCTACCGCACCGACTGAACAAAGATGCCGTCTGGGTCTTGAGAACCAAACTCAGCTGCCTCGAAGATCGAGAGCAATGCACCATTCACAGCCCGGGCAACGAACTACTGGACCTTTGGTGACCTCACGTCGCCCATGTAGTAGCAGGTACTCAAACGGGACCGTCGATGCGGCGATGCCGTCGCATGCCGTGGCGCCTGAAGCCCTCCGTTTGGCCAAGAACCGGTACGATTCGTAGATGGATTCTGCTCAGGTTGCCAATGGTGTGTTCGTTGCCGCACGACCGGTTCCGGTACAAGTAACACCGGGTCGAACTGCAGTTGTGGTCGTCGACATGCAGAACGACTTCGGTTCGATCGGGGGCATGTTTGAACAAGCTGGGGTTGATATTTCGGAAATACGGACAATGATTCCGACAATCTCTGCGTTGATCGGCGGTGCGCGTCGAGCGGGAATGAAGATCGTATTTTTGAAGATGGCATTTCGTGCTGATTTGTCAGATGCTGGGCTACCGGACTCCCCGAACTGGCTCAAGCACGTGCCATTGAGGGCCGGCGAGCACGTTGTGGCACCCACGGGCGCCGCGAGCCGGGTCCTCGTGCGCGACACATGGAACACGGACATCGTTGACGAACTTCGGCCTCGCCCGGAAGATGTTGTGTTGTACAAACATCGCTTCAGTGGTTTTTATGAGACTGAACTCGATACGATTCTCCGAGGTTTTGGCATCGATACGCTGCTGTTTGTTGGGGCGACGACCAGCGTCTGTGTGGAGTCGACGGTCCGTGATGCGATGTTTCGCGACTTCCAATGCCTTATCGTGGAGGACTGTGTCGCGGAACCCATTGGTGCCGACTTGCCGCGTAGCAATCACGAGGCGTCGCTGCTTGTGATTCAGACTCTGTTCGGATCGATCACTGACTCGAAGTCTGTCGAGGCGGCGTTGGCCTGACCGACCGGGGTGGTCGTGAACGCTTAAACCCATGTAAGGCAGGTACCGAAACCCAACCCGTAAATGGGTATCGGGACTTGACAGCGCAAACGGCGCTTCCACAAACGGTCGCTGGCCTTCCCCACGGTTGGCTGAGGCTCAGTAGCTGAATGTCGTAGCGCCGTCGCCAATCCATTCCCACAGTTGCACGGTGCCACCGAGTGTGGCATTCGACACGAGTCCAGCCGAGTCGAGCTTCTTCGAGGTGAAGCAGATCGGACAGACGAGCAAGCGTCCCTGGGCAGCTGCATAGCGGGCCATGAGGTCGGGGATGCTCGGACAGCCTTCGCAGGCGGTTCCTACGGCGGTACCAACGAGTGCCAGGCGGACCGCTTCCTTCGTAAGAAACATGAGGGTTGGGCGCTGGCTCTCGGCAGCACCAACGGCGACGAGGAGTGCGATGGTGACGCGCTCAGCATCCTCGAGGCCCGTCGTGAGGCTGATGACGGCGCGGTTGGTCGATGTGGTTGACATGTCTTTCTTTCCATTCGTTGTTTGCTCGGATTGGTCAAGCACGTCGCTCGGGGACGAAACCCGAACAGAGCAGGTCGAGGGCAGCAATGCGCTCATTTGCTCGTGCGTACGAGTGCTGCTCGATGATTTGCCAGTGGTCATCGATTCGTGGGTTCGGGCGCATGCGGAGTTTCCATGCGAGGTGAAGACGGTCACCGACGTCGCCGACGGTTCCGTCGAGTACCTCGAATTGTTCGGCATCACCGAACCACTGTCGGAAACGGTCGACGATCTGGGCGGCACCATGAAATTCGGCCGACCCGGACGACAGAAGCGCCCGCATCGTTGCGTCGGGCTCGAAACAGTCGGCCATCCTGAGGAAGTGGCGTTCCGCGATTGCTTCGAGGAGAAGCCCACCGACCGACCATCGCGCCGTTGCGGGCGCGACGCTCGCCATGTTGGCCGTTTTGCCCTGAGGCGGCCGGAGGAACGAATCGTTCATGGCAGACGTTCTACGATACCGCGGCTCGGGACCGCATCGGGTCTTCGCCCTATCTCCTGAGATCTCCCGATGCCCCGTCGGTACTTTCGCCCACGGCGATCAATCCGTGGCGCATCGCGAACAGCGCAGCGGCACCGCGGCTCGTGACACCGAGCTTCGTATAGACGTGCTCAACGTGAGCGCTGACAGTCTTCGGCGAGATGGTCAGTTGCTTCGCGATCTGCTTCTTTGTCATGCCGCGCGCGACCAAGACGAGTACCTCGACCTCCCGGGAGGAGAGACCGCCTGCATGGCCCGCTTGTCGTCGCACCCGATGTCCCGCCGCGTCCAGCACCGCGCGGACGGCATCACCGTCGAGACGCCCATCGGTCACCTCCGTGGCGATGACCCGCGTCGCGTCCTCTCGATCGAACGCGCGTCGGTGCGGCCTTGGTTCCAGGAGCGCGTGGTACACGTCGGCGGCTGCGATCACACGTGCGGCCATCGGGAGGGCGTCGGCGGTTATCCCCGACGGGTAGCCTGAGCCGTCCATTCGCTCGTGGTGCATCGCTGCGAGTTGCCCGATCGCGGCCAGCGCCGGGGGCTTCGAGAACGTGCGCGCGGTGAGGTACGGATGGGTACGAATCCGTTCACGCTCGGTCTCGTTCACACGGCCGGTCCTGTCCAGGATTCCCGCAGAGACTCCGATCGTGCCGACGTCGTGCACGAGCGCGGCCCGGTGTACCAACACGACGTCGTCGCCCGGCAGACCGAGCGTGGTTGCGGCCGCCGTCGCGAGCTTCGCGACTCCGCGTGAGTGCCCGAGCATGTACGGCGACTAGACGTCGGCGTAGTCGGCGAAGGCACCCAATGCCTGATCAAGTTCGTCGCCGTCGAGGTGACGGCCCAGCGTGTCATGTCGGGCGATGACTGTGTCCCAGCCATCGAGTTCGTCGATGGACGCAAGAAGATCGTCGGCGTG
>JANLRD010000139.1:0-1516 GCA_031368215.1 Acidimicrobiia bacterium
GCCGGGGAGATGACCGGGAACTCGATCGGTCTGGTGCTGTGGAGCGCGTCGACCTGCTGGGCCATCGAACGGTAGAGCGCGAACGAGGTCCACCGCTCCCATTCGGGCCGGAACTTCGCAACGCACGACACTTCCGCGAACGTGGCGAACGCTTCGTTGAGCCAGAGCCCGTTCCACCACTGCATCGTGACGAGATCACCGAACCACATGTGGGCGATCTCGTGCGCGACGACGTCGGCAATCCGTTCGAGCTCCGGCTTCGACGCCCTGTACTCATCCACGAGCAGGAGAGCTTCTCGGAACGTGACCGCCCCGAGGTTCTCCATCGCCCCGAACGCGAAGTCGGGCGTGGCGATGAGGTCGAGCTTGGTGCCGGGGTACTCGATGCCGTACCAGTCGGTGAAATAGGACAGCGCGAACGCACCGATCTCGAGGGCGAAACCAGCTTGGCCGGTGCGACCGGGACGGGCGATGACCCGCAACGGTATTCCCCCCACGTCGACGACGGGAGTCGCCTCGAGCTCGCCGACGACCATGCACACGAGGTAGCTCGACATCACGGGGGTGTCGGCGAAACGCACCGATTGCTTCCCTGATGCGAGCGTCGTGCTGGACAGTTCGTGCATGTTGGACACGGCCATGAGCCCGGCCTCGACGACGAGCGTGATGGCGAACACCGCTTTTGCGTCGGGCTCGTCCCAGCACGGAAAGGCCCGGCGCGCGTCGGTCGCTTCCATCTGCGTCGTCGCGATCACCTTGGTGCTTCCATCGTCGGCCGCATAGGTGCTCGCGTAGAACCCAACGAGCTTGTCGTTGAGCGAGCCGAGAAACTGGACGTGGAGCGTGGAGCGGCCGGCCGGAATCGTACGCTCACAGACGAACGTCACCCGATCGCTGGCGTCGTCGAGCGTGGCGGTCGCGGTGTTTCGGGATCCGTCTTCGGACACGACCCACGCCCTGGTGATTTCGAGATCCTTGGCGTTGCAGACGAGTTCGGCGGTCGGGGCGGCATTGTCGAGCTGGATTGCCACGTCGCCGACGAAATCCCGGCGGTGGAGATCCGGCGCCATGGTGAGGTCGTAGCGGACCGGCCGGGCCGTGCGCGGCAGGCGGTACGGATTGACGGCCGGATCGGCGGCGGCAGGACGACACATTCCCCCGAGTCTTGTCGCTCCATCGCCGAATGCTCGTCGTCGCTGATTTCGGGTCGAACGGACCTTCTCGGGCACACCGTCAACCAGTAGCGTCTTGCGACCGTGAGTGTTCCTGCTGCCGATGCCGTCCAACTGGTCACGATCGGACACGCGATCGTCGACGTCCTCGCCCATGCCGATGACGGGTTCCTCGCCGATCACGACTTGACCAAGGGCAAAATGGAACTGGTCGACGAGACCCGTGCCGTTCCGATCTACTCGGGGATGGCGGGCGCGACGGTGGCCAGTGGCGGGGATCTGGTCGAGCTTTCCGGTGGGTCCGCCGCGAACACCGCCGTCGTCGCCGCAATGCTCGGTGCTCG
>JANLRD010000281.1:0-18021 GCA_031368215.1 Acidimicrobiia bacterium
GGTGATGTGCGGCAGGAGGGGGGTGATGTGCGGCAGGAGGGTGGTGACGTGCGGCAGGAGGGTGGCGATATGGGATGGCGGAGTTCGTCGTCGGGCTGTCACAGGGGCTGTGTGACGATGGCGGGGTGGGAACGAACAGCCAGCGCCGTCGAGACGCCAAGCGACGCAAGGTACGCGCGCAGATGAATTCGAAGGGGCCGTCGAACGATCGGATGGGAACGCCGCATCGGTCGGTCCACGACGCCGGTTTGACGACCGAGGAACTCGTCGACCAACTCATCGCTGCGGCGATCAGTGCGTCGATGTCCGGCGACAACGTCCTGCTGACCCGCTGGTGCGACGCCCTCGAGGCGCTCGCGCTCACCCAGCGCGACGAAACACTCGCTGCGCTGCGAGCCCGACTCACGAGCGCGGTGTCGTCGATGTGGACCTTCGGCTGGCAGCCGCTCGACCTGGTGCACGTTCTTTTGCATCGCACCGCGGCAACGCATCGAAGTGTTCTTGTGGCGACGATCGTCGCCGAGCATGCTGCGCTGGTTGCGGCGGGCCGTGGTGCGACCGTAGATCCCCGATGGTCGGCGCAGCTCGACCGGATCAACGCGGTGTCCGCGCCGGAGAGCACCATGACCCGCCTCTTCGCTGCGACCGGAGCCGACGACCCGGCCAAGCTCACGGCCGAAGTCGGTTTCGTGGTCGATCTCCTCGCCGTGCTCGTCACCCTGCCCAGACTCGAACGACTCATGCCTCCACCCGGAGAGGCCCATGCAACGACTCCACGCAACCGACCGAGGGCACCGTCGTCGCACCTCGACGCGAAGGTGCTTGCCCGCGTCCGCGCCCTGTTGGCGAAAGCCGAGTCGACCACCTTCGATGAAGAGGCCGACGCGCTCACGTCGAAGGCGCAGGAGCTCATGGCCCGTCACGCCATCGACCTCGCCAGGCTCGACGCTTCAGCTCCCAACCATGGAGCGCCCGTGGCGCGGCGGATCCATCTGGACGATCCCTACGTCGACGCAAAGTCGACGCTCCTCTCGGTGGTGGCCACGGAGAACCGCTGTCGTTCGGTGTTCACCCCGGGCTTCGGGTTCTCCACGGTGTTCGGGTTCGACGCCGATATCGACATCGTGGAACTGCTCTTCACCTCGCTGCTCACCCAGGCCACCTCGTCGATGGTCGCCGCCGACAAACAGGTCGACCGCAACGGCAGGTCGCGCACCAAGTCATTCCGTCAATCGTTCCTCGTAGCCTTCGCGTACCGGATCGGCGAACGACTCCGCGAGGCCAACGAAGCCGCGGCCAGCCAAGCCGCGGAAGATCTCGGCGACGCGTTCCTCCCGGTGCTTGCCACAAGGGCGGTGCAGGTCGAAACCCTCGTCACCGAGATCTTCCCGAAGACGCGGTCGAAACGCAGCGCCGTCTCCAACGCCGACGGCTGGCACGCCGGGCGCGCCGCCGCCGACCAGGCCTCCATCCGCCCACCGGGCTCGCTCCCACGATCTCGCGGGTGAAGAACGTCTGCTTCGGTAGCTGCTTCACCGAGGAGCGTGGCGCCAAGCGCTACGCGGCGTACCTCGAAGCGTGCGACTCCGGATCTCTCGTTGCGGGGCACCCCACATCTGTCAGTTCGCATCCCACATACGCAAATTCCGCCTCGAAGATGTGTAGCAGCGGGGTATGCGGGATGGCGAGTACGTCGATGTGGGATGTGGCTGGGCGGCATGCCGCGCACGAGGCGCTCCGTGGTTGACTGAAATCATGGAACCAACTGCAATCCCTCCCGTGTCGTCGCTGCTCGACCTGACCGGTCGGGTCGCGCTCGTGACGGGGGCGAGCGGGAACATCGGCGCGGGAATCACCCGCCGACTTCACGAAGCCGGCGCCGCCGTGGTGCTGCACGCGGATCGGAACCGGGCGTCAGCCGAGTCGCTCGGTGCGGAACTGGCCGAACGGGTGATCGTCGTGCAGGGCGACGTGGAGCGCGATGCCGACCGGCTCTGCGACGAGACGATCGCCGCCTTCGGGCGGCTCGACATCGTGGTGAACAACGCCGGTATCCAACCCGTCGCGCCCTTCATGGATCTCACCGCTGACGATCGTTCCGAGATGCTCCGCATCAACGTCGGCGGCGTCATGGCGATGACCCACGGTGCGGCGGCGCGGATGCCCGACGGGGGCTGCGTCGTCAACATCGCGTCGATCGAGGGGCTGCAGCCGGCGTTCATGCACAGCCACTACACGACGTCGAAGGCGGCGGTGCTCATGCACACCCGCGCCGCTGCGTTGGAGCTCGGCGCCCGCGGCATTCGGGTGAACGCTGTTGCCCCCGGGCTCATCCATGTCGACGGCATCGAAGACGGTTGGCCCGAAGGCGTCGCCCGCTGGCACGCGGCCGCACCGCTCGAGCGTCTCGGGGAACCGAGCGACATCGGCGACGCGGTGCTCTTCCTCGCGTCGCCCATGGCGCGGTGGATCACCGGTGCGACGTTGGTCGTCGACGGGGGAGTGCTCACCCACAACACCTGGTGACGGTCGCGTCATTCCGCCGCGGTGCTGCGCCTATCGGCTTCGCTCGTGTGCCGACGATGCGGTCAGCAGAGGGCGACCAGCATGACCGACTGTGTGCTTGGGTGCGGCGCCGCTCTGCTGCGCGTCGCTCCGACTCTCGCAGCGCCGGTGGCGTGATCAGCGGCGGGCGACCAGCATGACCGACTCGGCCGGGCCGCCCCGCCGGATCGGCTCCAACGCGTCGCACACGATGGCAAAGCCGAGAGCGCGTAGCGCGTCCCGGAACGATGCCGCCAACGCCTCGGCGATCACCCACGCCACGACGGCGTGTTCGTCGAGCACCTCGACGATCCGCGGCACTGCGGTGGCGTCGACGTGACCACTCGTGAACGTGCCGGCCGAGATCGACGCGGCGTAGCGCTCAGCGCCAGCGTGATCGTCGACCGCTGTGACCGGCTTTGTCAGGTCGACCACGCGTAGGGTGCGATACGACCCGCGTCGTGCCGCCACCTCGAGCATCTCGGGCGAGATGTCCCAGCCATCGATCACGGTGAACCCATGATCACGCAGGTGCGCGGCGACCACTCCCGTGCCGCAGCCGAGGTCGAGCACGGGTGCGTCGAGATCGGCGTGGTGTTGGGCCAAGAGGTCGGCAATACGTGATGAGCCGATGACGCCGAGCGTGTCGAACACATCACGGTCGTAGGTCTCCGCCCAGTCCCGGTAGAGCGCGACGGCGTCGTCGGCCGATCGCAACGAGCGAGCCCGGGCGACGAGGTCAGCGGCGCGGTCGGTCATACGCGCTCCGCTCGAGCGCAGCCGAAGGCGATGTCGGCCTGGCGTCGGTCCCGTGGTCGAATACGTGCTGAGCTGTCACTTGCGCGTCCCGTGACATCAACTGAGGAGTTCGAAACATGTCTGCCTACATCATCGCCGACGTCGAGGTTCATGACCCGGTCGCCTACGAGCCCTACCGGACAATGGCGGCCGCTGCGATAGCCAAACACGGCGGGCGTTACCTCGCCCGGGGCGGCGAGGTCGAAGTGCGCGAGGGGACCTGGCAACCGCGCCGGACCGTCATCCTCGAGTTTGAGAGCTTCGCAAAGGCGAAGGCGTTCTATGAGTCCGAGGACTACGCGCCTGCGCTTACGCTCCGCAAGAGCATCGCAACGACGAACCTGGTGATCGTCGACGGCTACACCCCGCCGGCCTGACGCGGGCCACTCGACCTCGGTCGGGTCGCCGTAGATTCCGGCTGGAGCTTGGCGGCGTCGAGGGAAGAATTCGGGTCGAAGTGACGATGATGCCGATTGCCCGCACGGGCTTGCTCGTCGATCGAGCGCGTCAGCCGGCGGTGGCGCAGTTGATCTTGACGACCGCGCCGCTGTTGTAGCTGGTTCGTCCGCAGGAGTTGATTGACGAACCCGATCGCATCTTCGAATAGAGGGATCCGGGACCCGACATCGTCCGCTTGGTGCTCGTCTTGTATCCACCCATGTAGGCCGTTGCGCTGGAAACCGCCGCGGTGCCCCCGGCCGACGAAGTGACACGAGCCCACGATGCATTGCAGCGGCGCGAGTAACGAAGCGTCACGACCTGTCGACCGAACGTGCCTCCGGACGCGCGGTCTTCGTCGACCACTCGGTTGATGCTGACGGCGTCGGACGTACAACCCATCGTGACCGGGCTCTTGCCATTGCATCCCGATCCCCGGCATCCGGCGGCCGAAGCAGCGCCAGCGAAACCGATTGGGGTGAGGGTTGCCGCAACGATGAAGCCGAGCACAACTGTGAAACGGGTCAAACGTGATGGATCCATGGCTGCTCCTCCGTCGGTGCACTTCATCGGTGTACATACCAACCATGCCACACTGCGAGCTGGGCTGCGCACATCTTGTGTCCGCCGTTCGCGGGGTCGGTGCACTAGCTGAGTAGGGGATCTACCGTCGCTGCTCCAATTGAAAGATTAGGTCGAATGACCTAATCTACGTTCCGTGGACGTAAAGGCCCCCGTTCGCCGAGCGCAACAGCGAGGCACTCTGACGAGGACCGACCTCTTGGAGGCGGCCTTGCGGGAGTTCGCGTCCGTCGGTTTCGAAGCCGCGTCCACCAGGGCCATCGCCGCTCGGGCCGGGGTGCGCCAGGGTCAGCTGACGTATCACTTCGAGACGAAAGACGACCTCTGGCGGGCGACGGTGAATCACCTGTTCGAGCGATTCGACGTCCAGTTCGCGGCTGGTCTTGGCTCGACCATCGGCGCTGGCAACGACGGCGCCGGCACTGACGCAGTGTCAGCGTTCGAAGCGACCGTTCGGGCGCTAGTTCGGGCCGTGTCGACGCTCCCTGAACTGAATCGGGTCATGGTGCATGAGGCGACCGATGACTCGGATCGGCTGACATGGATCGTGGATACGCATGTCCGGCGTCGGTTCGAACGACTGGCCGCCCTTTGGACCGAAGTGAAGGTGCGTGGTGCAACGCACCTCGACGCCGACCCGGTGGTGTTGTACTACTGCCTACTCGGTGCCGCGTCTCTGATGTACGTCAACGCTCCTGAGGCTCGACAGCTCGCGGGCCGCAAACGAGCCTCTGCGGCAACGGCCGCGGCGAGTGTCGAGGCCCACGCCGACACACTGGTCGCGATGCTGTTGGGTCCGCACCGAAGACCGACGAAGCGTCGGCCCACCACACGAACCAAACGAACGAAGGGAACCTGAACAGTGAGATTTCGATTGGCCAGTTTTCGCTGTCTTGGCGCTCGTCGACCCGACGGCACGACCCCGGTGAAGTCATGACCGTAAAGGTGAAGGACATCGCGTTCGTCCGGTTCCGCGCTCCCGACCTCGACGTGATGGAAGCGTTCCTCATCGAGTTCGGGATGCAGCGTTCGGGTCGCGACGACTCGACGCTGTACATGCGGGGGAGCAACGACGAAGGCTTCGTCCACGTGACCCATTTCGGCGACGAACCGGGCTTCATCGGCCTCGCGTTCGAGGCTACGAGCGAGGACGCGTTGTCCGAGTTGGCGACCATTGACGGCTTCTCGCCCGTCGGTGATCTCGACGGGCCGGGCGGCGGTCGCGTCGTTCGCACCGTTGATCCCAACGGGTTCCAGGTCGAGGTCGTCGCCGGACGCGGGACCGTCGGTCGGCTCCCTCTTCCCAGCGCGTCGCCGCGTAATGACGCGACGGACCGGTCCCGGGTCGGCGCGCCGGTTCGACTCCCATCGGGCCCGTCTCATGTGCAACGGCTCGGGCATTGCGTGCTCGACGTGCTCGACTTCCGGGCCAGTGAGGCCTGGTACAAAGAACGCTTCGGGCTCGTGACCTCCGATGAGATCGCGCTCGATGAACGCAATGCGCTCGGCGCGTTCCTTCGCTGCGACCAAGGTGAACGCCACGTCGATCACCACACACTGTTCCTCATCGGTATCGGTCGTGCCCGGTTCAACCACGCGGCGTTCGAGGTCGCCGATTTCGACGATCTGATGAGCGGCCACTCCCACCTGAAGGCGAACAAACGCACGCCGCAATGGGGTATCGGCCGTCACGTGCTCGGCAGTCAGATCTACGACTACTGGCTCGACCCGCACGGCCACATGCTCGAACACTGGACCGACGGCGACCTGTTCAACACCGAAACACCGCCCAACATCGCCAGCCTCGGCGACCTGCTTGCCTCGCAGTGGGGGCCGACCCACGGCGGCCCGCCGGCCTGACATCACCCGCAGTGCCAAGGGTGAAGCCGGAGTCGCTCAAGGAAAGACCGAATGCATAACGTCTCGAGACGCGGTTCAGGCCGGCTCCCGTTGACCCGGTGATCTGCGAGGCTGGAGGTTCTGGTGGCAACGGTCCGGGGTGGCACATGACGCACACAATCGACGAGCGAAGCGCCGGTCACGTCGAGCGGCTCGTGCAGACCCGGCCCGACGCGTCGCCGCCCGACACGCCGCTGCTCACTCGTATCCGTGAGTCGGTGATCGGTGACGATCTGGTCATGGACGGTCCCTACGGTCCTCGCCGGATCACCTATGCCGACTACACCGCGTCGGGCCGGGCCCTATCCTTCATCGAGGACTACATCCGCGAAGAGGTGCTCCCGCGCTACGCCAATACCCATACGGAGTCGTCGGGCACCGGTCTGCAGACCACCCGCCTCCGCGAGGACGCGCGCCGCATCATTCACGAAGCCGTCGGCGGCGACGACGAGGTGTCCGTGATCTTCGCCGGGTCCGGTGCGACCGGTGCGGTCGACCGGCTGATCGGGATCATGAACCTGCGGATCCCCGCCGACCTTGATGATCGCTACCACCTCTCGTCGCTGATCCCGAAGCACGAGCGACCGGTCGTTTTCGTCGGCCCGTTCGAGCACCACACCAACGAGCTGCCGTGGCGCGAGTCGATCGCTGATGTCGTGGTCATTCCCGAAGACTCGGACGGACACATCGACCTCGAACGTCTCGAAGCCGAGCTCGTTGCGTACGCCGACCGGCCGGTCAAGATCGGCTCGTTCTCGGCCGCATCGAACGTCACCGGCATCATCTCCAACACGTGCGCGATCGCCGATCTGCTGCATCGTCATGGAGCACTGTCGCTGTGGGACTTTGCCGCGGCCGCACCGTACGTGGACATAGAGATGTATCCGATCTGCGCGGCGCATCCGCTGGCGTACAAGGACGCGGTGTTCCTGAGCCCGCACAAGTTTGTCGGCGGGCCGGGTACTCCGGGCGTCCTCGTCGTTCGGCGTGAACTGCTCCACAACCGGGTGCCCGATGTGGTCGGTGGGGGCACCGTGGCCTACGTGAACCCTCTGGAGCACCGCTACCTCGACGATCCCGTCCACCGCGAAGAAGGCGGCACACCCGCCATCGTCGAATCGATCCGTGCAGGATTGGTGTTCCAACTCAAGCAGTCGGTCGGTGTGGCCACTATCCGCGCCCACGAGGAGGCGTACTGGCAGCGAGCCGTTGCGAGCTGGACTGCCAACCCCGCCATGCAGGTGTTGGGCAACACCCACTCGGAACGATTGTCGATCATCTCGTTCGTGGTTCGCCGACCCGGTGGCCGCTACCTGCATCACAACTTCGTCGTCGCTCTGCTCAACGACCTCTTTGGCATCCAATCACGCGGCGGCTGCTCGTGTGCCGGTCCCTACGGCCATCGGCTGCTCGGCATCGACATCGAGCGTTCGCATGAGTTCGAAAGCGAGATCACCCACGGTTGCGAGGGCATCAAGCCCGGATGGACGCGCGTCAGCTTCAACTACTTCATCTCCGAGACGGTGTTCTCCTATCTCGTCGATGCCGTGAATCTCATCGCCGACCACGGGTGGAAGCTCCTCCCCGAATACCGATTCGATCCGGCGTCGGGGTTGTGGCGTCACGAGAGCGGATTGGTCGAACCGCCGCTTCGTCTCTCCGATCTGTCCTACGACCCGGACACTGGCGACATGGTCCGTCCGGCCGTGGCCACGGTCCACGCACCCGAGACCGCACTCGCCGGGTACCTCGATGAGGCCCGCGGGCGGTTTGCGGCGGCGGAGGAGTGGGCCGAGGTCCCGCTGGCCGAGGGAGTTCTGTCGAGCGCGTTCGAGCACCTGCGCTGGTTCGAGCTCCCGCTGGCGTCGCTTTCTTCGTGACTCGGGGCCGGGCAAGCGCGACGTAACGTTCCACGATGGAATCGACACGCGTGGACAAATGGCTGTGCGCGGTTCGTCTCTTCAAGACGCGCACGCTGGCCACCGACGCGTGTGAGGGCGGACATGTGGAAGTGAACGACAGGGGAGCGAAGCCCTCCACTCCGGTGAGGATTGGCGACCGCGTCGTCGTTCGGATCGAACACCGCGACCGCACGCTGGAGGTGGTCCGCGTGATCGACAAGCGAGTCGGTGCGCCGGTCGCCGTCGAATGCTTCATCGACCACACGCCGGTCGTCGAGCGAGAGCCCTACGTGCCGGTGTTCGCTCGGGACGCGGGCGCCGGCCGTCCGACCAAACGTGACCGCCGGATCCTCGACCGTCTGCGCGAGTAGACCGACCTGGTTCTCAGACCAGGGAGCGGATGAGATCGCAAATCTCGAGGGTGGTGCCCTCTCCCGGGTTCGGCGAGCTCATCTTGTTGATCGTCACCGCGACACCGAGTGCGAGCTCCGGATCGGCGAAACCGGTCGACCCGCCGGCGCCATTGTGACCGAATGCGCTCTCCCGTGGCCCCATCGGGGCGTGTACGAGGTTCCCGTTGAGGTCGGGGCCGACGCCACCCAGGACGAAGCCGATGCCGCGTCGGACCGACGGGCCGAGGACCCGGTCCTTCTCTGCAGTTTGCAGTTCTTGCATCGACGCGATGCGGCCCGGCGAGACCAGAGCGACGCCATCGATCGTTCCTCCGTTGGCTAGAGCGCCGTACATGCGGGCGAGGGCTCGGGCGGAGAAGTGGCCGTTCGCTCCTGGCATGCATGCGGTGCGCATTTCGAGGTCGTTGAAGTGCTGCCACATCGCCTTCGGCATGGCCTCGAAGAAGGGGCTGTCCGCCGGAATCGGCAGTCCCTCGCCCGCTCCCATGATGGCCAACGTTGCCACGCGGTCCACGATCTCGGGCTCGTTGGGGATCCCGACGAAGAACTCGTCGGCCACTCCGAGCGGCTCCGCGACCTCGGTGCGGATCACCTCGGAGAAGTGGCGGCCCGTCGCCCCGCGGACGATGCCGCCGACCAGCCAGCCGTAGGTCACGGCGTGATACCCGCTCGCGGTGCCAGGTTCCCAGGCCGGCGTGCCCTGTGCGACCCAGTCGAGCGCGGCGTCCCAGTCGGTGAGGTGGTCCGGGCGGAAGTCGGGCGGCATTGCATGCAGGCCGGCTTGATGGCTCATGGCCTGGGCAACGGTGATGGCGCCTTTGCCGTTCTGGGCAAACTCCGGCCAGTAGCGCGCAACAGGGGCGTCGTACTCGATGATCCCGCGATCGGCGAGTTCATGGATGACGAGAGCCGACGGTCCCTTGGTCGTCGAGAAGCTCAGGAACAGCGAGTCGTTCCGGACCGGCCGATCATCGTCCGGGCCCAGCGTTCCGGCGGCAACGTCGATGATCGGCTCACCGCGCAGATACGCGGCCACCTGCACGCCGATCTGCCGCCCGGCTTCGATCTGTCCACTGAGGAGTTCGAGCACGGCGTCGTTGCGATCCATGCGGCCGAGTCAATCAGCAGGTTGTACGGGTGCGCCAAGACCAGACAGCCCGGGCCTGATTCGTTGGTCAGCGATCAGTGGTCGATGCGCCGGTACGCCGTCGTCGCCCCAAGGATCGAGACCGCGGCGAGGACGGTCGCGATGATGATCGACTTGCCGAGTGCCCCCGACGACGGGTTCCCGAGCGCGAGTCCGCGTGCGGCATCGACGGTGTAGGACAGCGGATTGACTTTGGCTAGCGCTTGCAACCATCCAGGAAGGGACGCGATCGGCACGTAGGCACTCGAGGCGAACATCAGGGGAAACGTGACGAGCATGCCGGCGATCTGCGTCGTCTCGGGCTTCTTGACGAGCACTCCGATCAAGATGAAGAACCAGTTCATGGCGAAGCTGAGTGGCACCGCGACGAACGCCGTTGCCACCGATTCGAGCAACGTGCCGTGAAAGCGGAACCCGAAGACCACCAGACCGAGCAGCAACATGACGAGGGTCTGCGCCATGCCGCGGACGACATCGCTGAAGTTCCGGGCGAGGAGCACGGTCCATGCATGGATCGGCATCGATCGGAAGCGGTCGATCATCCCGGTGTCGAGATCGGTAGCGATCGCCGTGCTCGAACTCGTGGCGCTCTGGGTGAGCGTGGTGCACAGCACCGCTGGCAGGAGATAGTCGATGTACGACACGCCCCGAGGGAAGTTGGGTGTCTGGGCGATTGACCGGAACACCTGGCCGAACAAGATGAGCATGATGATCGGCATGGCCAGGGAGAAGAACATGAGCGTCGGCTCCCGCGTGAGCTTGCGCATGTTGCGACCGGTGAGCTGGAGTACCTCGATGATCACGGACGGATGAAGCTGTTCGGTCCCCCGCGCCGTGGTGGCCTTGCGAAGGGCGGTGATGGGCATGGTCATGAGGGTTCCTTCTTCGTTGCGGTGGTCGGATGGCCGGTGAGGGCGAGGAAGACATCGTCGAGCGTTGGCTCTCGAAGCTCCAGACCGCTGAAGGACACGGACTCTGCGTCGAGGAGTCGGACCACGTCGGCGAGACATTCGGCGTCGGGGACCGGAACGCGAATGGCGGGATCATCGGGCATCCCGGCAATCGCACTCGTGGCGACCTTTGCCAGCACCTGCACCGCTCCGGCGCGCTGGCTGACGTTGCGCAAGGTCAGCTCGACCACGATGCCTCCGACCTGTCGTCGAAGGTCCTCCGGTGGACCTTCGGCCACAACACGGCCCTCATCGAGGATCACCACGCGTTCGGCCAATCGATCGGCCTCTTCCAGGTACTGGGTGCACAGCAGGACGGTGGTTCCTTCAGCGACGAGGCGCTCGATCACGTCCCACATGGCGAACCGGCTTCGTGGGTCGAGCCCGGTGGTCGGCTCATCGAGGAAGACGATGTCGGGATGACTGGTGAGACTCAACGCGAGATCGAGCCGTCGCCGCATTCCGCCCGAGTACGTCGAAAGGTGTCGATCAGCGGCGTCGAGCAGACCGAACGAAGCGAGGAGCTCGTCTGCTCGGTCACTGGCGGCCCGGGCCGACATGCCGGCGAGGCGTCCCATCATCTTGATGTTCTCGCGGCCGGTGAGGAACTCATCGACGGCGGCAAACTGTCCGGTCAGCCCGATCGCCCGGCGAACGTCTGCCTTCTGGGTACGCACATCGAATCCTCCCACCAGCGCTCGGCCCGACGTCGGCCGCAGCAACGTCGACAGCATCCGAATCAGTGTCGTCTTGCCGGAGCCATTTGGCCCGAGCAGCCCGACCACCGATCCACGTTCGATCCGCAGGTCCACATCGATGACGGCCTTGACGGTTCCGAATGATCGGCTCAGACCATAGGTGACCACCGCCAGATCGGCGTCGGTGGTCATCATGGCGATGGCTCCCGAGCGTGGTGATACGACGCCGCTCGGATCGCTCCTTCGTTCATCCACCCCGGCCCTCTTTGAACTCGGGCATCTTGCGGAGCGCAGTGAGGAGCGTGGAGACCTCGGCCTTAGAGAGGTTCGCCTGGGGGTGTCGTCCGAAGCGGGTGAAGTAGGGCGGAGGCATCGAACGATTGGAGATGGTTTCGATCACGTTGCCCGCAGCCTCGGTGCCGGCTTTGAAGTTCGAGAAGTTCAAAGCCTCGCGACCGTCCTTGACGTGTTCGGCCACGAGCCACGAGAGCGGAGCGATGTTCGAATAGGCGGGATAGGAGACCTCGTTGCTGTGGCAGTCGAAGCAGGCACCCACCATGACGGATCGAACCTCGGTCGAGGGCCACGCCGGCTCGGCAATCACCGGACCGTTGCTGTGCGAACGGCCGTACGGAACGAGTTGGATCAGCACGAACACCGCCACCGCCGCCAGAACACCGGTCGTCGAGACGTGGGAGACGCTGTTCGGGTTCCGGGGCGTCCGGCGCCCGCGCCAGCGATGCACCGGGAAGGACACGATGACGAAGAGAACGACGATGGCGGCCGTGAACGCCGGGTTGAGCCCGATCAGCAGCGAGAGGATGAACACGGGGACGGCGAGCACCACTGCGAGGTAGAGCAGACCCTGGTTGGTTCGCAGAAACGAGCGCGTGCTCGGCGCGGAGAACTCAGATGTGGTCATGGCTCGACCGTACGGCTGACGTTCGTCCCGACACAGAGCCGAAGGTCCTCTTTGTGTTGGAGCGGCGGTCATATCGTGGGTTGTCGCCCACGTCCAATGGTCAGGGGCGGGACAGATAGGTATTGCGGTCGGACGGAGTGCCGTCGCGTCCGCTTCTCCCGTCGGCCCGATCGGAATTCAGAGCGATCTCCCGGTGCCATGCCGCCAGGGACGTTGCGTCGAGTATGTCCGCACGCGCGTCCACTGCATCGTGATCGAGCACGTCGGTATGCACGCCTATGGATCCGTTGTCGCCGACGACGATCTCGACGGCGCGGATCTGGCAGGGCCAGTCGATGGTCGACGATGTAGTGATCTCCCAGAGCCCAGCCAGCCCGGTCACCGGATTGGCGAGGGGACGGATGCGGTGCACGTGGCGGTGGCCGGCCAGCCAGGCCACGACGTTGCCGTAGCGGAGGAGGACGGCCTCGAGGTCGGCAGCGAGCCGTCGATCGGTCGGTTCAGGGTTCGCGTGCGTGTTGTCGAGCGACACGCTGCCATGGTGACTGGCGACGACGACAGGTCGATCCCGCGCTTCTCGGAGCCGATCGTCGAGCCAGGCGAGCTGGGTCAGCCCGACGCTTCCCTGGTAGTGGCCGGTCGGGTGGTTCGTGTCGAGCACGATGATCCGCACGTGCTCGGTGTCGTTGATGAAGTCGGTGCCCCCCTCATCGCGCGGTGCACGGTGAGCGGCGCCGCCGGTAACAAGTGCACGTATGAATTCGCTGCTGGTGACGGCCCGTCGTCCCGGGTCGGGGCTCACCTCAAACCGGGGCTGCCCATTGGAGAACGCCGTGGGGTCTTCGAGGTAGGCGGCGAGCGGATCGGCCGGGTCGAAGCCGACCGGACTGCCGAGTGCACGCCACCCACCGACGGCGATGCGCTCGATTTCGGGTGTTGTGAACACGGTCCCCTGTCGCATCACATCGTGATTGCCCAACGCCGCCAACCAGGCCATGCCCACTCCGGGCGTGGAGAGGGGGGCTGACGCAGCGTTGAGAAGACCCTTCACGCGCGGGAATCCGAATTCGGAGTGGAACCGGTCGGGCCTGCCGCCATCGGGCAGCCAGAACGGCCAGAGACCTGACGGAGTGTGATGTAGCGGATCGTTCGACCGTGCGTCGTCCGCCCAAGATGAGCGCTGTGGTCCCTCGTAGGGGAACGCGAACGATCCGCCCCCGGCAAGAGCGATGAATGCCTCCAGCTCGTTGCGCTGCGCATTGTCGGTGTTGTCGCCGGTGAAGATCACGGCGTCGGTGCCATCGCCGGCTGATGCGTTGATCGCCGCGCAGAACGCGGCGGCCCCCCAGTTCGCGAGGAGGTCGTGGGGGCGGGCCATGTGCAAGAGTGGGCGCCACTTCTTCTCCGTGGCTCGCGCCTCGACCCAGTCGGAGCGCGCCGGAGATCCGGCGTCCATGATGTGCGTGTCCGTCACGTGGAGCAAACGCAGCAGGACCCGACCGCGGCCTCGGGTCAGCGCAGCCGGATCACCCCCGAGATCGGCACGGAGGGTCTCGGCCTCTCCGGGTGCGCTGACGAGCGATGCGTACCCGCTCGAGACGGCTGGCACCAGGCGTTGTTGCGTCGTCGGCACGAGAGCAGCCATGTCCGTCACGGTAGCGGTGCGGTCAGCGAACTGCTGGAGTTCGTTCGGCGAACAAAGGGCAAACGATGTTCGTCGCCGAACGGCCGGAGGCGGAAGAGGACGTGTACGGATCCCCTCTAGGTTGATGTCGCTTGGTCGACACTGCCCCCACCGCTTCATCCCCGCCGGAAGGGGCGGTCTACCCGCCCGTCCTTGACGGCACGAAGGCGACGGCGGCGAGCCGAACGCTGTTGGACCGGGTCGGCTGGGCCATCGTCGGCCTTGGTGTGCTGGTTCTCTTCGCCAAGCTCGGCGGGATCTCCAGCGCCGGGTACGGCTGGCCGTCGTGGAAGCCGTGGACGTGGCGGCCCGGTGCACTGTTCCGAAACACCACCGCGACCGGCGGCGATATGGGCGCCCACGTATGGACGCCCGACTTCCTCCGCAAGCACGTCCTTTCGACATTCAATGCCACGGGTTGGTCGAAGGACTGGTTTGCCGGCTTCCCGGTTCTGCACTTCTACTTCCCACTGCCGAGCTGGGCGATCGTGGCCGTTGGAGCGGTGATCCCGCCGAACATCGCGTTCAAACTGGTCAGCGTCGCAGGGCTCCTGTCGCTGCCTTTCGCGGTCAAGCTGCTCGCCCGCTCCGCACAGGTGGGGCGGCATTACCGGTACCTGTTCGCGATGGCGGCGATCGTGTTCGTTCTCGATCCGGGATACTCGATCCTCGGAGGGAACGCGATGTCGACCCTTGCCGGAGAGTTCTCGTTCTCCATCAGCCTCTCGGCGTGCGTCGTGTACCTCGCACTGCTCATCCGGGTCCAGCGCACCGGTCGAGGTCGCCTGGCCGCGGTCGCCGCGCTCACCGTCACCGGACTCTCCCATCTCCTGCCCACCCTCTTCGCCGGCTTGAGCACGTTGGTGATCGTCTGCGTGCATATGACCATGAGAGGTTCGACGCGCATCAGGCGTCGGCTTCTCGACACCGCGATGATCGGCGGACTCGCCGTAATGCTCGCGGCGTTCTGGGTGGTGCCGTTTGCCACCCATCTCGCCTACACGAACGACATGGAATGGGAGACGTCCACGGCCTACTTGGGTGCGCTGTTCCCGCCGGGCGCCAAAGAGCGGTTGACCGGTGCCGCGATCATGGGTGTGGTCGTCGTGCTTGCGGTGCTCGGTGGTGTGACCCAGCTGATCCGATTCGGAACGGCACTTCGGGCGAAGCAAGAGCCTGACGCCGAAGCCCGCTTGGCGACCTGCCTGACGCTCATGGCGACGGGCGCAGCGCTGGCGTTCCGGTTCCCGCCCTCGTTCCGTATCCTCAACGAGCGGGCGCTGCCCTTCTACTTCCTGTCGTGTTGCCTGCTGGCCACGTTCGGGCTCACCGCCATCGGTTGGGCGGTGGTCGACGCGACGCGCAAGCTCGCCCTACGCAAACAGCGCCGCGTTCCCCACTGGCGCAATGCCCCGGTTGTCGGTCTCGTCAGCGTCGCCGCGGTGTGCTGGTGGAGCGTCGGCGGTGTCATGGGCATTCTTCCGGGAGTCGTCCCCGTGCCGAAGTTGGACGCCAACGGCCTCGGCGTGCAGCGGGCCGATCGGATCGGCGACGTGAATCCGGTCGCCGTATGGGCGAAGGACAACTATGACGGCTTCCAGGCCACGGCCGAATGGCCAGAACTACGCGCGCTGATCAACACGATGATCGACGTCGGCAAGACGCACGGCTGCGGACGGGCGATGTGGGACTACGAGGACGAGTTCGCTCGCTACGGCACGGAGTTCGCTCCGGCGCTCCTCCCGATGTGGACCGATGGGTGCATCGGTTCGATGGAAGGCCTGTTCCTCGAGTCGTCGCCGAGCCTTCCGTATCTCCTGATCAATGCGTCGATGCTGTCGGCCCGCCCCGGAGATCCGCAGAGTCGGCTCCCCTACCCGGGCCTCGATGTCAGCCAGGGTGTCCCCCGGTTGCAGCAGTGGGGCGTTCGCTATTACCTCGTGTTCTCTCCGGCGGCCCAACGACAGGCGCGGTTGAACTCCGACCTCCGACTGGTCGCCACCACGCCGTACACGCGCGAGTGCGGAGCCGAGGAGCTCTCGGCCAAGACGTGCCCGACCACGTGGGAGATCTATCAAGTGGCAGACTCGCCGTTGGTCGCCGGACTGGCCATGCAGCCGGCGGTCGTCACGGGCATCGAGCAGACGCAACGGGGCGGCTGGCTCGACGTGGCCATGGCGCAGTACATCGACCAGGCCCGGTTCCCGGTGCCACTCGCCGCGGACGGACCGAAGACCTGGCAGCGCGTCGCCGCAACGATTGATCGGCCGTTCGCCTCGAACTTCGGCGACGGGACGACGATCGCACCGGCGGCGCCCCGAATCCTTCCTGCTGTAGATGTCACCGACATCGTCGAAGGCAACGGCTCGATTTCGTTCAGTGTCGATCGCGTCGGCATTCCGGTGGTGGTGAAGGAGTCGTTCTTCCCGACGTGGCGGGCGCACGGTGCAAGCGGTCCGTATCGGCTCGCCCCGAACATGATGGTGGTGGTCCCGAAGGCACGAACGGTGACCTTGCGCGTCGAACGAGACACCGCAGGGACGGTGGGCCTGCTCCTGACCGCCTCGGGCGTGCTGTGGGTCACGGCGCTGGCGGTCCGGGCGCGGCGTTCGCGCAACCGTCGCTGACGCCTTACGTTGCCCGTCCGGGCGTGGATGCCAAGGTTGGAGAAGACCTAACCCGGACCTTGACCTCCCCGAATGCGGTGACCCGTACCGTTGCTGTCATGGAACGGAAAAGGGCTTGGATCACCGCCGGTGTCGTTGCCGTTACCTTCACCACCGCCGCACTGGCGGTGATGGCGAATACCGGTCTTCTCGCAGTCTCTCCGAGCGATCGAAACGTCGGCCGGTTGAGCCCGGTCGACATCACGATCGGCTCGGCCCAGCTGTCGACCACGACGACTGCCACACCCGGGGCGTCCGTCCGCTACGAGGACGTCTACGTAACGATTCCCGCAGACGGTTCATCCCCGCAGCCCGATGCAAGTGCCGTTCTGACGAACGTGTCGAAGACCGCCGGGCCTGTCGTGAAACGCCGCGCCGCTCCGGCATCGGTTGGACACGAAAGTGGAGAAACTCGGGACGGAGACGGCGATGATGACTGAAGGTGCCCCGAAGGCCCGGATCGCCCGCAAGGGTCGCCGTCCGCACCCGGCCCGAAACGCGCGGCTCATCAGTACCGGTGCTGCCGCAAGCCTGACGCTCGGCGTGGTGGTTGCCCTCGCCATCAGCGATGCGTCCGCCGCGTCGCGGGCCTCGGCCGCGATGGTCGTCGAGCAGTCCAGCAACGAGCTCGTTCCGATCAGCTCATCGGCGAACCCGACACCAGCGACAATCACGGTGATCCGGCGTATTCACTACCTGCCGGCCACCGTCGCTCTTGCGCCGGTGCCCCAGGCCGCGGCCGACGCAGTCGCCTTCTCGCCCCAGCCTGCTGTTCGTGCCAGTGTGGCGGCGGTGGCGACTCCCCGGAGGACCTCTACCGTTCGCCGTGCGGTCGTCAAGCGCCAGGCGCCGACTCGGCGGGCACGGCGCGCCACCCGCGCCAGCTGAGCGGTCGGGCTTCCCGGCCGAAAGGAACAGTGCGATGAACGACGTCGTCACGTTCGCCGCCATGGGAACGACCGGACACCTCGAGGTGTCCGGTCGGCACACACGTCGACTGGCCAGGAGCGCCGTCGCCATGATCGACGCGCTGGAGCAGCGTTGGTCGCGGTTCCTTCCCATGAGTGACGTCTCCCGTCTCAATACATCTGGGGGAGCCCCGGTCGTCGTCGACCCGTCGACCATCGTGCTCCTCGAGCTTGCTGTCGCCGCGTGGCGGGCAACCGACGGAATGTTCTCACCGTTCCTGCAGCGGGCGATGCTCGATATCGGATATCGACGGTCCCTGTCGAAGGGCCCGATGCTGACCCCGTCCGGGCGTCTCGCGTCTCCGAGCTACGCGCCGCTCACGAACTCGCCGCTGCACATCGATCGTCATGCGGGAACCGTGACCCTCGACCCCGTCGCGGGTCTCGACCTGGGCGGCATCGCCAAGGGTT
>JANLRD010000006.1:0-1415 GCA_031368215.1 Acidimicrobiia bacterium
TCTCGACGCTGACCAGACGATGGGCGAGGCAGTGATCGAGACACCGCTCGACGACGGCCGCGTCGACGAACCGGGGGAGCAGCAGCAGCGTCGAGGCGGGCGTGGCCACATGGGTCGTCATCCACGACTGCCGCTGTGTTGCGCTCTGACGTATGGTGGCGATCCCACGCAGCGTCACCTTCCGGTCGGTCGGGATGCTCAGCAGCCTCGGTGCGTCGGGATGCAGGAATCGCTGAGGTACGGGCATCTGGTGGACGACGGCAGCGGAGACTCCGGCGATCGTCGAGCCCGGCACCGCAAGCGATGCTGCGAGGATGCCCTGCATCGCACTTGGTGGCACGGCGGCGAGGCGCATCACGCCCGCGTGCACGGGGACGAGCAGTCCGGCCTGTTGACGGCGGGAAAGCGCCGACCTGTCGATTCCGCGCCGCAAAGCCTGGTCGACGGAGATCAGACCCAGCTGGCGAAGAGCAACTCGGTTCAGCAGTTCGTCGATCTCGAAGGTGGAGTGAGCGCCTCGCATGGCCGCCCACTCTTGCGGTAGCGGTGTGACACTTCCGGGGTGCCGAGGATTTGGAAGTTTCGTAGCTCCCAGCGCTACGAATGTTCCAAACCCTCGTCGACGACGGTGAGCGGGAGGGTCACCGTGAACGTCGAGCCCTGGCCGGGCTCTGACGTCACCTCGATGTCGCCGCCCATCATCACGCAGAAGCTGCGGCTGAGGGCGAGGCCGAGGCCGGTGCCGCCGTAGGTGCGGGTGGTGGACGCATCGGCCTGGGAGAACGCCTCGAAGAGTTTGTGGCGCTGCTCGTCGGTGATGCCGATGCCGGAGTCGCGCACGGCGAAGTGAATCGCTTCGGAGTCGCGGGTGACGGTGAGCGCGACGGAGCCGTCGGACGTGAATTTGGCGGCGTTCGACAGCAGGTTGAACAGCACTTGCTTGGTCTTCACGAGGTCGGCATGCATCACGCCCGAATCGTCGGGGCAGTCGATGACGAAGTCGTTGCTGTTCTTCTCCACCATCGGCCGCACGATCGACTCCACCTCATCGACCAACGACGACACGTCGAACGCCTCCAGGAACATCGTCATACGGCCCGACTCCACCTTGGCCAGATCAAGAATCCCGCCGATCAACGTGAGCAGATGCTTACCCGCCGACTGGATCTTCTTCAAATCGGGCAGATACTGCTCCGTGCCCAGGTCCGCACACTCCTCCTCCAACAACTCCGCGTACCCGATGATCGCATTCAACGGCGTGCGCAACTCATGCGACATGGTCGCCAAAAACTCCGACTTGTGCCGCGACGCCACCTCCAACTCCTCCGTTTTCGCCTGCAACTCCGAAAACAACCGCGCGTTCTCGATGGCGATGACGGCCTGGTCGGCAAACGTCTGCAGAAGCTGCTTCTCCG
>JANLRD010000026.1:0-5267 GCA_031368215.1 Acidimicrobiia bacterium
CGTAGGAAGGAAACGGCGTGCACCCGCGGATGGCCTACCCCGACACCCACGGATCAGTCAGGAGAGCCCCATATATGGGGGCAACCTCTCTCCCACGCGAGCGACACACTCGTATTGCGAGCAGTCGAGCGAAGCGAGCGGCGCAGCACCAGGGAGCGCAGGGGCAACCTCTCTCCCAACGGCTACAGCAACTGGGCGGCGAGGGCGGCGACTTCGCTGCGCTCGCAGGATGCGAGGCGCACACCGCCGAAGCAGCGCTGGCCGCGGAAGGCGTCGAGGAGCACGGCGAGACCGTTGTTGTGCTTGGAGAGGTACGGCGCGTCGATCTGGTCCCGGTCGCCGCTGAAGACGATCTTCGCCCCTTCACCGACCCGGGTGAGGATCGTCTTCACCGTGCTCGGCTCGAGGTTCTGCGCCTCGTCGACGACGATGAAGCTCGATTGGAGTGTCCGGCCGCGGAGGAACGTCACGCTCTCCATCGTGAGCTTGCGACGCTCGAGCAGTTCCGTCATCACGACCTCGGCGGTGAGATAGCTCCCGTCATCGGTCAAGGCGGCGAGCGCGTCGACGACCGCAGCCATCCACGGCTCGAGCTTCTCGTCGAGCGTGCCCGGAAGGAATCCGACGTCGGCGTGGCCCACCGGAACGATGGGCCGGTAGACGGCGAGTCGCTCGTAGCGGGCATGACGCTCCACAACCTGTTCCAGGCCCGCGGCAAGCGCCAGAATGGTCTTTCCGGTCCCCGCGGTGCCATCGAGCGCTACGACGGTCACTTCCGGATCGAGAAGAAGGTCGAGGGCAGCGCGCTGCTCCTTGGAGCGGGGGCGAAGCCCGTAGGCCTCCTGGTGTTGCGGCAGCGGCCGCAGCATCTTGTCGATCGACCGGACGAGCAGCGAAGAGGAGCCGGACCGGAGGACACCGAACGTGTTGTCTTCCAGTTCGGTCACGGCCTGCTCTTCCTCCGCGACCGCGGCAAAGCTCAACCCTGCCGCGCCGGAGTGGTGGATGTCGGTCAACAGCTCGGAGGTCACCTCGTACACCGGCCACGATCCGTAGCCGGTCTCGACCACCGATCGATTGGCCCGCGTGTGCTCGGCCGCTTCGAACCCGAGCTGCGCGGCCTTGATACGCATGGCCGTGTCGTTGGTGACCACGGTGACCGAAGCCCCGTCGGCCCGCAACCCGCAGCATGCCGCCAGGATTCGGTTGTCGGCCTTGACCGGATCGAGGCCGAGCACGCGGATCTCGTCGAGGTGGACACCGTTGGTCTCCACCCGAAGGGTTCCACCGTTCGCCAGATCGACCGGACGGTTGATGTTGCCGTCGTGGGCGACACGCAGTCCCTCGATCGCCCGGAGTGCCTCGCGGGCGGCGGCGCCAACGTCGTCACGGCGACCCTTATGACCGTCGAGCTCCTCGATCACGGTGAGCGGTATGACGACGTCTCGTCCCTCGAACGTGTGGAGCGATCCCGGGTCGGCGATCAGCACCGACGTGTCGAGTACCACGGTCGTCCGAGATGAGGCCACGAGCTCTCCCTACTGTCGTTCGGTGATGTCGCAGCTATCGTCGCAGAGGGGCGGGCAACTGAAGCGGCAATTCGGCCATCGCGAACGAAACGTTCATCGTGCGTTCCCCGGACTTCGCGCCACCGAGGCATGCCCACGTCGTCGAGCGACGGACCGCGTCGTGCGGAACGCCGGCCGAGACGACGGGTCCGACACGCCGCCCGAGTACCGTGTCGGGTTGTGACCGACGGACCCGAACAGCCGCCGGAGCGAGCCGACTTCGGCGGGCCGATGAGTCCACCCCGGCCGAGTGAACGCACGCTCAATCCTGCGCACGCGATCCTCGCCGGCGCGATCCTTTCGGCGGTCGTCACGCTCGTCGGCGTGACCCTCAACATCCGATCGTCGGAGCGGCTCTCCAGCGAGCGGGAGAAGCGAGACGCCGCAGTCGCCGAAGCCAACGATCTGAAGGACAAAGTCGGTCAGCTCGAACAGAAGCTCAACGAAGCGGTGGCAAAGATCCCGTCGAGCTCGCCTGACTCCACGATTGCCGTCACCACGCTCGTGCCGCCGCCACCGCAATCGATTGTCGTCGTGATCACCGTCCCGACGCCGGCTGTCACCGGTCCCGTCGGCGCCACCGCTCCAACCACACGCCCGGCCCCGTCGACGACGGTTCGAACAGCCACGTCGACCCCGGAGCAGGGTTCGACCACCACGTCAGCGTTGAGCACGACGTCGAGCACCACTACGGTGCCGACGGCCATCGCGCCGGCACCGGCCACCACGTCAAGATCGGCGTCGAGCACGACGTCGAGCACCACGGCGACCACGACGGCGTGATCGTCTGGACGTGACGGGTCAGCAAGCCCGTCAGTCAGACGCGTCCGCCGACCGCCGGGACGGATCGATCAGGCCGGCGCGGATCGCCAGCAGCACCGCCTGGGTGAGGTTCTCCACGCCGAGTCGCCGGTAGACCGCACCCAGATGGTTGTTCACCGTCTTCGGGGTGATCCCCAGCCGCAGCGCCGCTTCCTGGACGGACAGGCCGTCGGCCACGAATTGCAGGATCTGCGCGTGGCGAGGAGTGATCGACAGCCCGCGGTCCGGGCCGGCCATCTTCTGGAGCGAGAACAGGACATCCTGGAGGGTCGACGGGGCCGGAAGCCTTTCGGCACCGCGGATCTCCACGCCGTCGTCCAACACGATCGTGATGTCACCTCGTAGCGTCTCGGCCACGCGCGCTTCAGGGCTTCCCTCGGCGATCGGACCGACGACGACCGGTCGCGAATTGTCCGCGCTCAGGTCGATGGTGGCAACCAAGCGTGAAGCGTTCAAGCCAGATGTTCGAAGCGCTGCTACGAGGGCCTCGGAGAGGACCGGGTGGGAACAGAGAACAAGAACTTCCGAAGCTGATGAGCTGAGCACAGCCGTACATCCCGCGAAGTAGGAACAGGTCGTGGCTCCGTCGGCCGCCGCGGCCACGCCCGTTGGAGCAAGCGTTTTCGCTTCCTCAACTATTGCTCAAATCGCCGGGCAAAGCGAGGAAGCCGCAGGAAGGAACGACGCGGACTGGGCGAAGTGCTCCGCCGTCTGGGACTATTTTCGGTCATGTCCACGCTTCTTCCCCTTTCGCCCGACGAGCTCCTCGCCACCACCCGCGCCGTTCGCAAGCGTCTCGACTTCGACAGTCCCGTCCCGAGCGAGCTGATCGACGAGTGCATCCACCTCGCCACCCAGGCACCGAGCGGCTCGAACTCGCAGGGTTGGCACTTCATCGTCATCGACGACCCGGCGAAGAAGATGGCGATCGCCGACCTCTACCGCCAGGGTTTCGCCATCTACCGGACCCTGCCGATGGCGGCGGGCAATATCGTCACCGGTGAGGCGTCTCGCGATGCGCAGCAGCAGCGGGTGATGAGCTCGGCCGAATATCTCGCCGAGCACTTCCACCGCGCGCCCTACCTCGTGATTCCGTGCATCGAAGGACGCTACGAGGGCGCGCCGAACGCCGCGTCCAGCGCGATGCTCGGGTCCATTCTTCCGGCCACCTGGAGCTTCATGCTCGCCGCCCGTGCCCGCGGCCTGGGCACCAGCTGGACGACGATCCATCTGATGTTCGAGCGCGAGGCGGCCGAGATTCTGGGCATCCCGTTCGACGAGATCACCCAGGTCTGCCTCACTCCGGTCGCCTACACCCTCGGCACCGACTTCAAAGCGGCCGCCCGCGTGCCCCTCGACAAGATCGTCCACCGCAACGCCTGGTGAGCCTCGACGACTCCAAGGGCGTACTGCGACGCCCGCTACCGGGGTGCCGGCTCGTTGAGGAGCCGATCCTCGATGCCGTACCCGAGTGACCCGTCAACCGCCACCGCGTGGTCACCTAGCCGTGCCCCGACGAGCTTGTCCTGGCTGTCTCGAGCCTCCAGCCAGTCGACCCTCCCGGCCGGCTCGAGTGCGTCGAGCCATTCGCCGTGACGCTCCAAGAGCGAGCGCACGTCGGGGGCCGGGAGACGCGACCAGCGCAGGTGCAACTCCACGCCACCCCGCCCCCGAACCGTCGGTGGCCCGAACGCAACGTCCGTGAGCGGGTGCCACACCCGGTCGTGGCCCTGCTCGAGCAGATGAACGCGGTCGAATTCGACATCGACCCGGTAGCCAGCAAGCACGGACAGCGCGTCGGGGATCACCGCGTCGGACGCCGACTCGTGCACCGTCACGTGGGGCACGTAGCCGTAGTCGACGGAACGGAGAAGGGGTCCACGGAACACACCGTGCTGGAGACGGTGCAGCGCGGCGAGGTCGTCACCGTCGACCCTGAGGTAGAGGACCGGGGATACCGGCGCAAACGATGCCGTCGGTCCGATCGTAAGGCGCAAGGTCGGGCGACATCGGGCGGCCTCCCGGCGGAGCACGGCGAGGGCCTCGTCCAGCCGGTTCTCCGGAACGTTGACCGGTGGGACCAGGGTCAGGTGCGGAGGTTGTGTGTCGAGCGACGGCGACCCGAGCGCACGCCGCAGACCTTGCACCTCGCTGCGCCACGGTTCGTCGAGCAGGAGCACCACTCCGAGGCGACGTCGCATCGGTGTCAACACTCCCACAACGAAAAACGACCCGGCCGGAACCGGGTCGCATCCGAGAACTGATGGTCGGTTGAGCGCTACGCGGTAACGGCGAGTCGCGTGTTCGCCCGACGCAGTGCGGCGGCCCGCTCGACCTCGGACAGACCATGGGCTGAGCCCTCGACCCGCGCTTTGGCCTCCTGGGCCCGGGCAACGTTGATCTCGGTGGACAGCTCGGCGACGTCGGAAAGGATGGTCACGTTGTTGTTGCGGACCTCGATGAACCCGCCGTGTATGGCCGCTTTGATTTCTTTGCCGTCGGCGGTCTTGATGACGACGGGTCCGATGCCGAGCAGCCCGAGGAACGGTGCGTGTCCGGGCAGAAAAGCGGCATCGCCGCCGTCGGGGCGGGCGATCACGATCGTGGCGTCGCCGGAGAACAGTTTGCGTTCCGGCGAGACCAGCTCGACATGCATGGTCGTGTCAGCCATGGCTGGATGTCTCTGGCGCTGCGCTGCTCCGCTTCGCTTCGCTGCTCGCAACGTACATCAGAAGACCACTCCCAGCCGCTCCATGGAGATCCATCACTCGCCGCGCTCGAGCTTGGCAGCCTTCTCCAGCACGGAATCGATGCCGCCGACGTTCAGGAACGCTTGCTCCGGAACGGTGTCGAACTCGCCGGCGCACAGCTTCTCGA
>JANLRD010000067.1:0-32849 GCA_031368215.1 Acidimicrobiia bacterium
AGAGAAGTGAACGCCCGGAGCGCACCCTGGTGGTGTGGTGTCCCGACTGGCCGGTGGTGGCGGCCATCCGCAGCGGCGATGCACCGGGCGACATGCCGGTGGCGGTGTTCCGCGCCAACCGGGTGGTGGCGGCGTCGGCGCGGTCCCGAGCCGACGGGGTGCGGCGGGCCATGCGCCGCCGCGAGGCCCAGAGCCGCTGCCCGGACCTCGAGATCGTCGACGACGACCCGGCCCGTGACGCCCGGCTCTTCGAACCGGTCGCGGCGATGGTCGACGCGTTCACCCCACGCGTCGAGATCGTCCGGCCCGGCCACCTCCAGTTCGCCACCCGGGGTCCGTCGCGTTACTTCGGGGGCGACGCGATCCTCGCTGCCACCATCGCCGAGGCGATCACCGCTCTCGACCCGACCGACGTGATCGATGTCCGAATGGGCATCGCCGACGGACCCTTCGCGGCAGCGCTGGCGGCCCGCACCGCGGCGCCCGGAGCCGCTCGGGTCGTAGAGGCGGGCGACACCGCGGCATTCCTGCGTGGCTACCCCGTCGATGCCCTCGTGGCCGTGGAGGGTGGGCGCGCCGTCACCAGATCGGCGCGCGGGTCGCGTGGGTCGCCGCGTGGACCGTCGGGTAGCGGCCGGAGTCCAGGTGCGTCGATGACGCCCGGGTCGGCCAAGGGCACCGCAGCGCAGCGCAAGAGCGCAGCGCCAGGCAAGCAGGGTCCCGGCCGGGCCGGCCATCCGAGCGAGGCGAACGGGTTGGCGCTGATCGACATCGTGTCGCTCCTCCACCGCCTGGGCATCCACACGCTCGCCGATCTCGCTGCGCTCCCCCACGACGACGTGCTGGCCCGGTTCGGTCCGATCGGCGAACACGCGTGGACCCTGGCCGCGGGATTCGATCCGCGCGCGGTGCGTCCTCGGGTGCCGCCGCCGGAACTCACGGTGAGCATCGAATGCGACCCGCCGCTGGAGCGCGTCGACACGGCGGCGTTCGTGGCCCGCTGTCTCGCCGACGAGTTGTGCGAACGCCTCGCCTCGCACGGCGTTGCATGCACGTGCATCGCCATCGAGGCGCGCGTCGACGACGGCTCGCCCGACGGGCACGTCGTCACCCGCAGTTGGCGCCACGACCGTGCCGGGGTGTCGGGCGGCCTCACCCCCCAGGCACTGGGGGAGCGGGTCCGCTGGCAGCTCGACGGGTGGCTCCGGGGGGCGGCGGCACTGGGGTTGGCGGATCGTCTGGTCGGCGGGATCACCCACCTGCGGCTGGTTCCCGAGGAGGTCACGGCCGACACCGGCCGTCAGCTGGCGCTGTGGGGCGGCGCCAGCGCCGCCGACGAACGGGCGGCCCGGGCCTTTGCCCGCATTCAGGGTCTGCTCGGTCCGGAGGCGGTCTGCGCGCCGGTGCGGGTCGGCGGTCGCCGTCCCGCGGAGATGGTCGCGCTGGTGCCGTGGGGCGATGCGCGCGACGTACCCGGGTCGGCGAACGCCGATCGTCCGTGGCCGGGGTCGCTGCCGCCGCCCCATCCCACCGTGGTACCGCCGCTGCCGGTGCCCGTCGAGGTGCTCACCGCGGCAGGAACACCGGTGCGGGTGAGCCGTCGGGCGATGCTCGACGCGCCGCCCGCCACGGTCCGCCTCCCGGGGGAGTCGCCGTCGCAGGTCACCGGCTGGGCCGGCCCGTGGCCGCTGGAGGAGCGGTGGTGGGACGTGCAGTCCGCCCGCCGCCAAGCCCGTCTCCAACTGACCACCGAGTCCGGCCGCGCCCTCCTCGTCACCCTCGAATCCTCCACCTGGTGGCTCGAATCCTCCTGGGACTGACCGCAATGTGCGCTAGGAGAGAGGTTGCCCCCTCTGCTCATTGGTGCTGCGCCGCTCGCTTCGCTCGACTGCTCGCAACGCGAGTCGGTGTGCACTAGGAGAGAGGCTGCCCCCACTGCTCATTGGTGCTGCGCCGCTCGCTTCGCTCGACTGCTCGCAACGCGAGTCGGTGTGCACTAGGAGAGAGGCTGCCCCCATATATGGGGGCTAAACACCTCCCAACGACGCTGGGAGGTGTCCTGCCGCATCGGTCCGCCTGGCCCGGCCAGCTCGTCCGATTGGAGCGATTGACCCTGCTGGGCCCAAGTTGCGTTCAGCACGGACACCGCGTGGAATGGTCGGCACATGACGGATCCGGGGCAGCCCACACCTGACGACGAGGCGGCGTCGGACGAGCGAAGACGCCTTCTCGGCCCGCTGTTCTCCTCGCCGAATCGGCGCTCCACCGGGGTCCCGGACTCCGACGAAGCGAGCCCGCCGCCAGACCGGCACCCGAGCCCCGCGGCGTTGGACGATCTGGCGGCCGCGCGCATTCGCGCCGAGTTCGAAGTGCAGGCCGAAGGGACGTCGCTGCCCTGGGACGCGGTGCTCCGGGCGTGGCTGTCGCGTCGGCTTCCGAATGTCGGACGATCGAAGTGGGTCATCCTCACCGCGGTGCTGCTCGGCAACTTCGCCGCCGGGATCGTCTTTACCCTGCTCTCGGTTGCCCGGGTCACGATTGGTGAGGACCTCGGTGCGCCACCGTCGCTCGTGCTGTGGGCCTTCACCGCTCCGTCGCTGGCGGCAGCGATGGTGGCCCCGTCGTTCGGTCGGTTCGGCGACCTTCGCGGTCACAAGCGGATGCTGCTCGTCGGCCTGATCGGTGGCGCAGTCACCGCATTGATGGTGGCGCTCTCGCCAAACGTAGGTTCACTTATCTTCTTCCGTGCGCTCTCGGCGATCGCGGGAGCTTCCATCGGGCCGTCGTCGCTGGCGCTGATCTTCCGTGTCTTCGATCGCGACGATCGGGTCAAGGCAATGGGCTACTGGTCGCTGGTGAACGCGGGCTCCCCGGTGCTGGGGGTGCTCGTGGGCGGGCCGATTGTTGACCACTTCGGCTGGCGGGCGATGTTCTTTGCCCAGATCCCGTTGTACGCCCTGGCCGTCCTGGTGGCGTTCATCGTGCTCCCCGAGACACCCTTACGGGCCGTCCGCAGGTTCGACTGGGCAGGAGCCTCGCTGCTGGGTGCGGCGACGTTCCTCGTGTTGCTCGCCGTGAATCGCGGACCGGCGTGGGGTTGGGCGGATGCCCGGGTTGTCGCCGGATTTCTGCTCGCGCCGATCGCCCTTGCTGGTTTCGTACAGGTCGAGCGCACCGTGGCCGAACCGCTGTTCCCGCTTCCGTTGCTACGTGTACGTAACGTTGTGTCGGGTATCGGCGCGCAGGCCTTCTCGCAGTTCGCCTATCTCGGCGCGGGGTTGTTTCTGGTGAACGACCTTCTCGTCGACAAGACACGTTTCGCCCTGTCTCTGAGCGAGGCGAGCCGATTCACGATTGCCCGTCCGATCTGTTTTGCCATTGTTGCGCCGTTCGCCGGGCTCCTCGCCATTCGGCAAGGGGAACGCTTCGCTTCGACGCTCGGCATGAGTTGCCTCTTCGCGTCGATGATCGGCTTCGCCGTGATGCGCCCCGGTTCGTCCCTGCTCGGACTGGTCACGGCGACTGCGCTAGCGGGTCTCGGCATGGGGATCGCATCGCCGTCGCTCACGTCGAGCGTGGCCAACGCCGTCCCTGAATCGGCGCTCGGGGTGATCGGCGCGGCCCAACAGTTGCTCACCCAGATGGGCGGCGTGATCGGCACCCAGGTGATGGTGACGGTCGTCGGCGGTGATGGTCGTCGGAGCAACAGCGCCTATCACCTGGCGTTCGCGATCGCTGCGGTGATGGCGATGTTCTCGATCCTGTGCGCCCAGTCGCTTCGACGAAGACAGCGCAGCATCTGACCTGACGAGGGTGGTCGCCGCCACTGGAATCATCGAACACATGTTTGCTATGGTGAGGAAATGGGATGGTCGAACGGGCCGAAGACGTGGTCGGAGCTCAACGCCCGGCTGTCTGACGGACGCCGACCGAGCCCCGGGGACCTGAATCGACGTGCTGACGAGGCGTCGGATCAGGCCCCCGGGGACCCAAGCCAACCCGAACGTCCGACACCAGATACCCGAACGTCTGTTCGCGACCCTACCGCAGCGCGCATCCAGGCTGTCCAGCCCGACCCGTCGGTGCTCGGTGTGCCCGGCCGGGTCGACCCCCGCCCTCCCGGTGCAAACGCGGGAGATTCGCCCGCGTGGTCGCGCAAGCGCCAGGCCTACATCGCCCCATCGCGGCTGTTCGCGGCCAAGAACGAGGCGTCGACCCGCGATCTCGACGCCACGCCCTATGCCGAACTGCACTGCCACTCCAACTTCTCCTTTCTCGACGGTGCCTCGCATCCCGAGGAACTGGTGGAGGAAGCCGTCCGTCTCGGCCTTACCGGCCTGGCCCTGACCGATCACGACGGGCTCTACGGGGTCGTTCGCTTCGCGGAGGCGGCCCGGGCCCACGGTCTGCCCACGGTGTTCGGGGCCGAGCTCACGCTGCACCTGGCATCGTCGGCATCGGCGCGGGTGGGGGAGGCCGACCCGCACGGCGACCATCTCGTCGTGCTGGCTGCCGACCCGGTTGGCTACGGGCGCCTTTCCCGGGCGATTGCCGCCGCCCACCTCGCCGCCGGGGAGAAAGGTGCACCGAGGCTCCTGATCGAACAACTTGCCGCCATGGGCGAAGGGTCAACCGTGCCGTTCCATGAGGCGCTCACGAGAGGCCCGGCGCCGGAGTCGCTGGTGAGTGGCGACACCGTCCTCTCCTCGCTGCAGATCACGCCACTCCATCAGTCGGTGGCCGACGATGCGGCGATCCGGTCGGCGGCCGGTCGGCACCCTGCGGCGTGGGCGCGTCAACAACTACGTGCACAGATAACCAGCGCGCGTAATGATCTCCAGAACACCGACTCGGGGCATTGGCGCGTGCTCACCGGTTGTCGCAAGGGTGCCGTCCCGCGTGCTCTCGTCGACCATGGACCGCATGCGGCGGCTCGGGAGCTCGACCGGCTCATCGACGTGTTCGGCCGTTCGAACGTGATCGTCGAACTCTGGGATCACGGTGACCCGCTCGACTCGGCCCGCAACGACGGGCTCGCCATGCTCGCCACTCGCGCCGGGGTCGACCTGATCGCCACCGGCAACGTGCACTACGCGTCGCCGGCGCGCCGTCCTCTGGCCACTGCGCTCGCTGCGGTCCGGGCCCGCCGCTCACTTGACGACATCGATCCGTGGCTTCCCGCCGCGGCGGCCAGCCATCTCCGCAGTGGGGCCGAGATGGCCCGTCGCCTCGCCCGCTATCCCGGTGCCGTCGCCCGGGCGGCAGAGATCGCCCGTGACTGCGCGTTCGACCTCAAGCTGGTGGCCCCGAACCTGCCGCCCTATCCCTGCCCGGGTGGGCTGTCGGAGATGGCCTTCCTCCGGCGTCTGGCTGAAGAGGGGGCGGAGCGTCGCTACGGCCGGCGCAAGGGCGCTATCGGCACGATCGCCGGTGAGGACTCTGAGCGGGTACCCGGTGCCTATCGTCAGATCGATCACGAGTTGGCCCTCATCGAGTACCTCGGTTTTGCCGGCTACTTCCTGGTGGTGTGGGATCTCGTCGAGTTCTGCCGGCGATCGAACATCTTCTGCCAGGGGCGCGGGAGCGCGGCGAATTCGGCGGTCTGTTACGCGCTGGGCGTCACCAACGCCGACGCGGTGAGCCTCGGTCTGCTCTTCGAACGGTTTCTCTCGCCGGAACGCGACGGGCCACCTGACATCGACATCGACATCGAGAGCGATCGTCGTGAAGAGGTCATTCAGTATGTGTACGCACGATATGGACGGGAGAATGCGGCGCAGGTTGCGAACGTGATCACCTATCGCGCCCGCTCCGCGGTGCGCGATATGGGCAAGGCCCTCGGACACGCTCCCGGCCAGCTCGACGCCTGGGGCAAACAGGTCGACGGGTGGGGCCGCGTGCGTGCCACAGCAGACGACCCGGCCACCGACATCCCCGCGCCGGTCCTGGCATTGGCCGCCGAGGTCGAGGACTTCCCCCGTCATCTGGGTATCCATTCCGGTGGGATGGTCATCTGTGATCGACCGGTCGTCGAGGTCGTCCCCGTCGAATGGGGCCGTGCCTCCATCCACAACGACGCCTTCCTCCAAACTGATCCGGCGGAGCCTGATAATGAACCGGGTGACCCTTCCGGGGTCCTGTCACCGGACACCCCAGACTCTGCGGTACTCGCCCGTTGTCCGACTCCGTCGGACCGGGTCTCCGTTCCTCGGCCCGGGGTCCCCATCCGGCGCCACCCCTCCACTCCTTCGTCCGGAACCGGGCCGCTGTCACGCCGGAATCGTGCCGGGGGCACCAGTGCCGCCACAAGTACCCCGTTGCGCACCGTGCTGCAGTGGGACAAGGACGACTGCGCTGCAGCAGGTCTCGTGAAGTTCGATCTGCTCGGCCTGGGAATGCTGAGCGCTTTGCACTACGGCGTCGACCTGATCCGCGAGTTCCACGGGGTT
Source organism: Acidimicrobiia bacterium (assembly GCA_031368215.1). Classification (GTDB taxonomy): domain Bacteria; phylum Actinomycetota; class Acidimicrobiia; order Acidimicrobiales; family JANYDT01; genus JANLQX01. The sequence goes on from JANLRD010000067.1 coordinate 6,450, forward strand.
GAGGTGGAGCTGTCGCAGATCCCCCAGGAGGACGACGTCTACGAGATGATCTGTCGCGCCGATACCGTCGGTGTCTTCCAGATCGAGAGCCGGGCCCAGATGGCCACGCTGCCCCGCCTGCAACCGCGCATGTTCTACGACCTTGTCGTAGAAGTGGCACTCATCCGTCCAGGCCCGATCCAGGGTGGGTCCGTACACCCCTACATCCGTCGCCGCAACGGGCTGGAGCCGGTCACCTACCTGCATCCGCTGCTGGAGAAGTCACTGAAGAAGACGCTCGGCATTCCGCTGTTCCAGGAGCAGCTCATGCAGATGTCCATCGATGTGGCCGGGTTCTCACCGTCGGAGGCTGACCAGTTGCGTCAGGCAATGGGGTCGAAGCGTTCGACCGAACGGATGGAGCGGCTGAAGACCCGGCTCTACGAAGGTATGCGCACGAACGGTATCGATGAACCCACGTGCGACATCATCTACGACAAGCTGGCGGCGTTCGCGAACTACGGGTTCCCGGAGAGCCATTCCGTGAGCTTCGCCTACCTCGTCTATGCGAGCTGCTGGATGAAGCATCACTACCCGGCGGCGTTCTGCGCGGCGCTGCTGCAGGCCCAGCCGATGGGGTTCTACTCGCCGCAGTCCCTCACCGCCGACGCCCGTCGTCACGGTGTGGCCTCGCTCGCCCCGTGCATCGCGCACAGCGAAGTGCGCGCCACCTGCGAGTGGCCGGAGGACGCGGGAGCACGCGTGGGAGAGAGGTTGCCCGCTCCGTTCTCTGATGCTGCGCCGCTCGCTTCGCTCGACTGCTCGCAACACGAGTGGCTCGGCGGCGTGAGAGAGAGGTTGCCGGCTCCGTTCTCTGATGCTGCGCCGCTCGCTTCGCTCGACTGCTCGCAACACGAGTGGCTCGGCGGCGTGGGAGAGAGGTTGCCCCAATCTATGGGGGCAAATCACCTCCCAACGTCGCTCGGAGGTGTTCTGCCCCAACATATGGGGGCAACCTCTCTCCCAACGGCCTCTCTCCCAACAGCTGGGCTCCCAACCGGGACTGACGAACGGGGGTATCCGACGGCGCAGCCGGCGGTGCGTCTTGGTCTGGCGGAGGTGCGTCATGTGGGGACGGCATTGGCGGAGCACATCGTGGCCGCCCGCAAGGATGCGCCCGGAGCGGCGTTCGCCGGGCTGACCGACTTCGTCCAGCGGGTCAGCCTCCGCCTTGGTGCCCCCGTGCCGAAACTCGCCCTCGAGGCTCTGGCCACGGCGGGCGCCTTCGAGAGCTTCGGGCTTGACCGTCGCCGAGCACTGTGGGCCGCCGGGGCACTGGCAACCGCCGGCGCCGACCGTCTCGACGGCATCGTCACCGGCATCGACGCCCCGGCCCTGCCCGGCATGTCGGTGGGTGAGACCATGGCTTCGGACCTGTGGGCCACCGGGGTCACCCCGGGTACGCATCCGATGCTGTTGGTCCGCGACCGCCTGGCCGCACAGGGTGTTCTTGCCTCGGATCAACTGCGTGATGTTCCCCACGGCACCCGTATCCGAGTGGCAGGCATCGTCACCCATCGACAGCGCCCGCAGACCGCCGGTGGCACCACGTTCTTGAACCTCGAAGACGAGTCGGGCCTCATCAACATCGTGTGCTCGAAAGGCCTCTGGGACCGCTCCAAGCGGGTTGCCCGGGGTGCCCCGGCATTGATCGTCCGCGGCATCCTGGAGCGGACGGAGACGCCATCCAACGGCGCTCCGCTGCTCCGCTCCGCTCCGCTGCTCGCAACACCGGCAGTCGCACCACACCAGGTTCTCCCAGTGGAGACTCGTCTGGCCCGGGTCTCCGGTGACGACACCAACTATCCGACCATGGAGACCTCCGGTCCTCCCAGCGTGGTGCTCAACCTGATCGCCGATCGCATCGAACTGCTCTCGCTCGAGGTCAGTCCCGGACCCTCTCGCGACTTCCGATAACCCGGAAACGACCGAAGCCACCTCAGCCCCGGCCGACGAGCGTTCCGACCTCGGAGCAAATCCCACTCATGGACGACACCGCGTCCGGAAGTTGCGCCGCCTCGCCAACCAGTAAGCACGCTGACATTCGCGAAGAATCGTGCTCGGCGACGCCCCGCTCGGCATTCTCGGGTCGTGGCCTCGTACCGGTCGATGCTCCGGTAGAGGAGGTCGACGGGATGTCTGCCGATGCGCAGCCGCGCCCCGCCGTTCACCCACGGCCACCACGCGCCGATGGGGGTGGGGACGACATCGAGGGTGTCGTTGACCTCTTCAATGACGGTATGGAGCGCAGCAAGGTCGATCGGCGTTGCGTCGCGATACAGCAGGCCGAGATCGAGATCCGAATCGGGAAGGGCCGATCCCCGCCCTCGTGACCCGCCAAGGACCACGGCGGTGACTCCGGGCACCGTTGCCAATCGTGCAACGAGGTCGTCGGCCACCCGCTCAGCCCAGGTTCGGGCGGAAGCTCCCGCCCGAGAAAGCACTGTAGGAGCGCCATCGTCGTGCCGATGGAAGCTATGTGCTCTCGCTCGAGGAGGCGTGACCTGTGCTCGAAGACCCATCCGCAGAACTTGCTGAACTCCGCCAAACGAATGAACGCCTGCGCCGCAAGCTGGATTTCCTCTACGACCGACTCGGTCTCGTCTACACCGATGACGATGTGCCGCTCTACGTCCTGCACGCCCAGGAGCTCATTCGAGCAGGCCAGTACGGTGACGCGCTCCGGGTCGTCCGTGAACACACGGCGGTGGGCATCCGCGAGGCCCGTGCCATGACCATCGACATGGCGGCGCGCTTGGGCGTTCCTGTGCCCACCGATGAACAGCTGGGATCGGTCACCACTCGACAAGCCTGGGAAGAGGACTCGTCGAACGACGACACGTGGCAGGCACCCTCGCACTGGACGCTGGGCGCCGACGGAACGTTCGAACCGGTACCCCGGTCAGGCGTCCGCTCGAGGGTGAACGCCGCATCGATCTGGCGCGACTGAGGGTTCCTTCCGACGCCGAGCGGGCGTCGGTGGACTCATCCGACCGAGGACTCCGCGACCCGGGCCTGGACGGGAACCGGCGTCGGCGCGACCGACGGTACGGGGCTGGCAGGCACTGGACTCGCGGCCACGGTCGAACGCGTGCGTGGACGTTTGCTCGACGGGGGCGCCGTGTCCTTGGCGGAACTGACAGGGTCCGTTCCGGGGACTGAGGAAACGTCGGCGGTGTTGCGGGGTCGTGGTCGCGGAGCCCGGGTGATCGGCACGGTCGTCGGGCCTCCAACGGGCCCGGCCCGGTTCCCGACCAGGGGTCCCGCCGACGTCGCCAGCTCACCGATGCGCTGGACGCCCGTCACCCGATACCGTCCGGCGAGCAGGTTCACCTCGATGATCCGTGCAGCATTTCCCTGCACGAAGGCGCATCGATACCGCACGTCGGCTACGACGGCGATGCAGCCCTGCTCATCGACCTCCGGTCCCCAGCTGTCGAGAAACAAGGTGTTCACCGCCTGCTCATCGGCCGCGATCAGGGCGCGGGTGCGGTCACTGTCCCGCCAGGAGTCCCACAGGTTCTTCGCCGCAGCCTCCGGAGTGTCAAGTCCCAATTGGTAGGTCGTCCGGACGATGGTCGTCGAAGCGGCTCCGGCCGGCGCCGGTTCGAGCGGTACGGCGCTTGCGTCGGTCGACGTCCCGCCGCGAACGGAGCGTGGAGGGGTCGTGGTGACGGGGGGTTGCCCTGTCCCGGGGCTTGCGCCGACGCATCCACCGAGCACAACAACAGCAATCACCCAATGGGCGTGTCGGAACACGGGACAGGAGTCTACGGCCATGCTCTGGCGCGGATGCCCGACCGCTCAAGGGGTGTCTGCCGGGTGCCGATGAGACCCGTGATGTCTCCGGCCAGCAACGCCAAAGCGATCTTCGACGCGAGCCGGACCGCCGAGGATCGGCCGCGTCAGACTCACCTCCGATCTAATCGCGCGCTCGGGGGAGTGTCGCGTGCTGCACCTGAGCGTTCCCGCGAGTTCTCATGACTGAACCGGATCGCTTTCCCCAGCGAGGAACGGTCGTCATGGAACGTCCGGCTGAACTGGTCGTTCCCGACCGACGTTCGGAACGGGCGCGTTCGCGGCGCACGACCGACCGGCCGGATACGGAGGTTCCGTCGAAGAAGTCCGATCGTCGTCGCCGGGGGACCGGTTCCCGAGCGGCGCGCAATGCGGCGGGGGTCCAGCACGTCGGGCCGACGATGAACGGGCAGCCGATCATGGACTACCAAGACGCCACCGGTATGGCGCGGCCGGAACCCGACGAGATGAGCGATGGGCTCGACCACTTCTCCAAGCGCGAACGCCGGGCCTTTCATGGCCAGGTGATGGCGGCTCGACAGGTTGCATTGGCGTTGCTCATCGTCATAGTGACGGTCGTCCGCGACATTCCGGACCGGTTGCCTCTGCTCGGTTGTCTTGTCGCTCTCTGGGTCCTCGGCGGCGTGTTCCAAGTCGTGTATCTCAAGGTGAAGAAGGGTCTTCCGGCCACCCTGCCGTGGCTCGATTGTGTCGCCAACCTCGCCATGTTGGCGGTCGCTCCCCGGGCCCTTCCGATGATCTTGGTGCTCGGATTCGCGCAGCTCTCCATCGCGGTGGTCGCGTACGGATCGATGCACGCGTTCTTCGCCGCTACGTGTCTCACCTTCGGCGTGCCGTTCATCTCCTTCGCTGCCGGCAACGCCGACCCGGTGTCCGTCGTCACGGTTGCCGCGTTCGGCATCTTCGTGCCGGTCATCGCCGCCGTGCTCCACCGCATCCGCACCCTCGAGCACGGGACGCAGCGTCGCTACCTCGACCTCATGGGCGGGCTCGACACGGTCGTCTGGGAGGCCGATCCCGACACACTGGAGATCTGTCTCGTCGGACCGCAGGTTCGATTCTTGTTCGGCGTCGACCCGGAGGAGTTCGCGGAGCGCTACACCGAGTTGGTCCATCCCGACGATCGAGAAACGGAGTCGGCGCTGCGGCGGGGCGGCATCGAGAACGGCGAGGAGCGATTCGCGGTCGAATACCGGATGATCGACCGGCACGGCGACATGATCTCCGTCCGCAACGTCATCGCCGTCGAGTACCACCCCGATGGAACCCGCAAGCGCGTGCGCGGCGTGATCAACGACGTCACCCGCCAACAAGAGGCTGAGGCGACGATTCGCAAACAGGCCCAGTACGACTCGCTCACGGGTCTTCCGAACAGAAGCCTGTTCAACGAGCAACTCCGCCGTCGGTTGGAAGATGCGCGGCGGACCGGTGATGAGCTTGCGGTGCTGATCTTGGATCTCAACGGATTCAAGGAAGTCAACGACACCCTCGGGCACGCCGTCGGGGATCAGCTTCTGCAGGCGATCGCCGGCCGTCTCGCCGCGTACATGCCGGAACGGTCGACGGTGGCTCGTTTGGGAGGCGATGAGTTCGCCGTCGTGTTGTCGCCCGCGTCGGCACGCGCTGCGGCGTCGATCGCCGAGACCATTGCCAGTTGCCTGCAGCCACCGATCACCGTGGACGACATGACCATCCAGGCCGGCGCGGCAACGGGTATCGCTCTCTACCCGAGCGACGGGGAATCGCCGGCGGCCCTCATGCGGCGAGCCGACGCTGCCATGTACGAGGCGAAGCAATCAGGTCGTACGCACATGTTCGCAACGCCCGACGACGACAAGGCGAACGTTCGTCGATTGCAGCTGCTCGGAGAGTTGCGCGCGTCGATCACGACGGGTGACTTCCGGCTGTTCCATCAGCCGAAGATCGATCTGAAGACCGGTCGCATCGTCGGAACCGAGGGTCTGATCCGCTGGAACCATCGTCAGTTCGGCTTGCTCTCCCCGAGTGAGTTCGTAGAGCTCAGCGAGCTTTCGGGTCTGATCCAGCCCTTGACCCGCTGGATCCTCGACCGTGGCATTCGTGATCTTTCCGAGTGGCGGGCGAAGGGCTTTGAGCTCACCGTGGCGCTCAACCTGTCGGTGCGGAACTTCTTCGATCAGTCGCTGCCGACGTACATCGCCCAGCTGCTCGCCGACTACAACGTTCCCGGCGATCAGCTGACGTTGGAGATCACCGAGAGCGAGGTGATGGCCGACCGTGCGCTCGCCCGAACTGCGCTGTCGGCGTTCCGCTCCCTCGGCGTGAAGATCGCCATTGACGATTTCGGCACCGGATTCTCGTCGCTTTCCCAGTTGCAGCAGCTTCCGATCGACGAGATCAAAGTTGACCAGTCGTTCGTCTCCGGGATGATCGACAACCCGCAGGATGCCGTGATCGTGCGCTCCATCATCGACCTTGGCCACAATCTCGGCCTCGAGATCGTTGCCGAAGGGGCGGAGGACGAGGTGCAGTTGGCGGCGTTGCGCAGCCTCGGTGCGGACCGTGCCCAGGGGTACGTGATCTCGCGCCCCCTTCCGCCCGATGAGTTCATTCCGTGGCTCGAGCGGATGGAGCGCGGCGAAGGCACTTCAGGGAGCTCGACCGTGCCCGGTGCGGGTCGTTTCGCACGCACCGAGGAGGAGCCGCCGTCATCTGCGGCGCCGGAGATCGGCGCGGTGACCGTGGACCCGGGCCGTGATGAGCCCGGCCCGGCATGGACGGCTTCGCCGATCCGGTCCCCTCGGAAGCCGCTCGAGCTGCCCCCGCCTCGGCCGGCGTCTGACTCCGCTTCAGCGCTGCCGGCGGCCGGACATTTCCCCGGCTCTTCTTCGGTCGTCTCGACTGCGGAGACTCCCGCTGCGCTCGTCGGTGTTCTGTCCGGTCCGACGGCACCCCCGGAGCCGGCGCCTCCCGGAACCGAAGACTCGACGAATCGACAAAATCGCCGGGGGTTGGCCGCCAAAGCTGCCGCGCGTCAGCCTGTCGCGTCGGCGCCGATCGGACCGGAGTCCCCGGTTCATCCGGTGTTGTCCGCTCGGGCGTGGGGGTCAGCTCCCACACTCGCTGCGGACGAGCCGCCACAACTTGACGACGATGGGTTCCCTGCGGAGTGGAAGGCGATGCTTCGGCGTCCGCAGGACTCACGGTGGTAGCGGACGAGGTCGGACCGGTTTCATCCGTCACCCGGGCGCCAGACGTCGCCCAAAGACCTCTACGCTCGTAGAACCGTGGAGATCCGCATCGACTCAGTTGCAGTCGGAGGCGATGGTCTCGGCCGGGCGGACGATGGCCGCGTCGTGTTGGTCCCCGGTGCGCTGCCCGGGGAACTTGTCCGAGTGGAGATCACCGAAGAACGGCGGTCGATGCTGCGTGGCAAGGTCGCCGACGTTCTCGAACCGTCGCAAGCTCGGCAGGAGCCGTGGTGCCCGCACGTTCTCGAGGGTTGTGGCGGCTGTGGCTGGCAGCATGTTCGGCCCGAGCGCCAGGGTGTCCTCAAACGATCGATCGTGATCGATGCCCTTCGCCGGACGGCGAAACTCGACCAATCGGAAGCCGAACGCGTTGTTCGACTCGGTCCCCCGCTCCCTGATCGTGGCTACCGAACGACGGCGCGTGGTGCGGTGGGGCCGGACGGGCATATTGGCATGCGTGCTTATCATTCCGAGGTCGTTGTGCCCATCACGACATGTGGTGTCCTCGATCCGTCGTTGGACGCGGCGATGTGGTCGGCCAAAGTCCCGGAAGGTGTCGCCGAAGTCGAGGTCAGGATCGGGCTGTCCTCCCGCGATCGTTCGATTCGTTTCATCGGCGGCAGCCAGGAGGACGCGCCTCGGACGGATCCCTCGAGCATCGTGCGGGAGACCATCGCCGGGGTGCCGTTCCAGATCTCCTCGGGATCGTTCTTCCAGACCAGCGCCGTCGGTGCCGAGGCGCTCGTGAAGATCGTCGACGATGCGGTCGGACCCGCCGCCGACGGCCAACGCCTCATCGATCTCTACGGTGGGGTCGGTCTCTTCGCCGCGACGGTCGGTCGCCGATTCGACGCGGTGACGCTGGTCGAGCTGGCGAAGTCGTCGTGCCGCGATGCACGGGCCAATCTTGTCCGACATCCGAAGGCGCAGGTCGTCGAATCCGACGTGGCCCGGTGGCGACTGGCCCGGGTCGCCGGGCCGGCACCCGTCGTGATCGCCGACCCGGCCCGTCGAGGCCTTGATCGTGCCGGCGTGGCGACGGTGACGGCGTGTCGTCCGGATCGGGTCGTACTGGTCTCGTGCGATGTCGGTGCATTTGCCCGTGACGTTCGTCTCCTCCTCGACGCCACGTACTCGCTCGTCGATGTCACCTGTCTCGATCTCTTCCCGAACACACCACTGGTCGAAGTGATCTCTACCTTCGAACCCGCCGATCGCCGGTAACGTTGGATACCGTGTCCGCACAGCGCAGCCTGCTCACCGTCCACGCCCATCCCGACGACGAGTCGTCGAAAGGCGCGATGACCGTGGCGAAGTACCGCGCCGAGGGCGTGCACACCGTTCTCGTGTGTTGCACCGGCGGCGAACTCGGCGACATCGTCAACTCGGCCATGGACCGCCCCGAGATCAAGGAGAACCTCGCCGCGGTTCGGGCCGAGGAGCTTCGCCGAGCCACCGAGATCATCGGCTTCAGTGAAGTCGTGATGCTCGGCTACCGGGACTCGGGCATGGCCGATTCCGAAGGCAACCGCGACCCCGAATCGTTCCACCAGGCCGATCTCGACGAAGCGGTGGGCCGACTCGTTGCGGTGATCCGTCGGACCCGCCCGCAGGTGGTCATCACCTACGGCGATGACCAGCAGGGGTATCCGCATCCGGACCACCTCAAGGTGCACGACATCACGCTGCCCGCCTTCGATCGTGCCGGAGATGCGGCGTGGTACCCCGAAGCCGGTGAGCCGTGGACACCCCTGAAGCTCTACTACTCCGTCTGGTCCCGCGAGCGGGCGCAGCGCATGCACCAACGCTTCGTCGACCTTGGTATCGAATCGCCCTACTCCGACGAGTGGCTGAACCGTCCGTGGCAGGACCACCGCGTCACGACTCGGATCGAAGTCGGCGACTTCCATCACGTGCGAACCAACGCGCTGTTGGCCCATGCGACCCAGATCGACCCGACATCGAAGTGGTGGTTCGGCCTTCCCGAGGATGAGGCCCGGACCATCTATCCGTACGAGGACTACACCCTCGCCCGTTCACGGACCGAGGCGATCGCCGGAGAGGACCTCACGCCCGCGCTCCCGCTTGGTGAATCCGCTCGGGTCCGGGAGACCGACCTGTTCCACGGCGTCTTCGACTGACACCGTCGCGGCGGAACTCGCCGCCCGGCGCCTTTCACCCCGCGATGAGCGCCGCTGCTAACTAGTACTCGGTGTGCTCCCTGATCGAGACCTGGATCTCTTTGTACTCCGGGCTCATGGTGAGCGGCATGAGCGCCATCAGCTTGGCCATGTTCCCGGCGACCTTCATCCGGCCCTGCATGAACGCCGTGTTGGCATCGAGCTCGCCGGTCTGAATCTTCACGGAGTCGTCCCACGAGACCGTCATCGTGATCTCCGCGTTCTCGCATGTGCCCAGACCCTGATCGAGAACCTTTCCGTTCTCGATGATCTGGTGGTAGGTGATGTCGCCGCCGGGGCCGCCCGGCACGACGTAGACCATCCGCGCCGTGGCTCCCGCCCGCTCGGGGAAGGTCTGTGCGAGCTCCCTCGCTCGCTCGTGCCACTCCTGGCTCAGGTACTTGGCCATGGGTTGGCGCTCGCTTTCTTCCCGACGATCACACGAACGGTGTGAACGTCGGTGTCGATCGTATCGACTGTCCGAGCGCTACGAACTGCGCCGACCGGCCTGTCGCTGCACGGCCCGGAGATCTCGGTAGGTGATCAGTCGGACGTGGTCGCCGCGTCGGGCGGCACTCGGGTCCATCAGCGTCGGAAGGGCTGCACGCATGGTTTCGAACATCGAGATTCCGGCGGTGCTCGTCGTGAGCGCCCGGTGCTCGGGAGTGTCCTCAGCCGGGCTGATGCGCAGCACCGTGACTCCCGGACGCAGGTCAGCGAGAAACGCGCCCAGCGCCTCGGCCGCAGCGGCGAGGTCGGGTCGACCGGAGTTGTACCTCGGGACGGCGAACTCCTGGTCGAGCTCGAGGACCCGACCAGCGGACACGATGTGCTCTTCGGCGGCAAGTTCGCGCAGCCGAAAGCCGGCCCGGTTGAGCACGGCTTCGTCGGGGAGCTCCAGGGGGAGGTCGAACTCGACGGCAAGGTCCAGCGCGACATCGAAGAACTCGGGACGAAGCAGCAAGGCGTCGAAGTGCGACGAGAGGTGGGTCACATCGAAGCCCCACAGGATCGCCCGTTCCACCTGCGCCCGGCATTCGCGTCGCACTTCGTCGAGGTCGGCGTGGTCCCACAGGTCTTCGAGCGTGACGGGGAACCCACCGTTGCCGTCGAGGAGGCTCGGGCTGAGCGTGATCGGCCCCCAGCGGTAGATGTCGTGCTCGGCGTTGAGCGTGAGCCGCACGCCAACGTCGCCACCTCGGTGCAGCGCGGCCGCATGACGGGCCCACGGGCACGGCACTTTCAGTCCGGCGGACACCGACGGGTGAGCGGCCTGGAGTTGGGCGACAGCACTCGTGGCGGCATGGTGCTCGCCAAGGTTGGTGCAGGAGATGATCACCGCTCGCGTGTCGGGGCCGAGGCCGAGTCGTTCGAGCGTTTCCATCACGTCGCCCACGCTACCGGGATCGGTCACTGTCGCCGCAGCGTGCCTGCATCGGCTTCGATCGACCGGTCAGGCGGGAACATGGGGGTCGCCGCAGGCACCCCACAGCCCAACGCCGGCGGCCCGGGCCGCGTCGGCCGCGTCACGAAAATTGTCGGCGTAGCTGACGTTCGGCGGATAGGGGTACGACGCGGCGAATCCGGTTCGGACGAGCTCGTGATTGACGAACAGACCATCACTAGCCCGGAACACGTAGGCGAGCAAGCGCCCGTAGCGATCGCGCTCCTCGACGTCACGTTCCAGGCGAACCGGTGTGGCGTTCGGAAGGAGCGCTGCGGTGGCGGCCGACGCCTTCTTGCCGAAGCATTCGATGGGGGTATCGGGACGTTTGGTTTCGGGTGTGTCGATACCGATGAGGCGGATCCGCTCGGTTGTCGCTGAGGGTGTGCCGTCGTCGCGGAGCAGCACGACATCGAGCGTGTCGCCGTCGACGGCGCGGCGGACCACCGCGTTGGCCTCGAGTGGGCCGCGCCGAACCGGCCCGGAGACGGTCGCAAGTGGCTCCCGCTCGCCGACGGTGGTGTTCGGCTCCGAGATGATCTGCGGTGTTCGAGCAGTGCTGCAGCCGAGCAGTGCGATCGCGATTGCACCACTCGCGAGGAGCCGACGTGCCGTGACCCCGGGTCCGGTCGGTCTGCGGCCGCTGCGCCCTTCAGGAGATGCGCTGGAGAATCGTTCCGGTACCAAGTCCACCGCCGCAGCACATGGTGACGAGCGCGTTTGTGCCATCGGTGCGTTCGAGCTCATGCAACGCGCTGGTGATGAGTCGAGCGCCCGTGCATCCCACCGGGTGGCCGAGGGCGATCGCTCCACCGTTGGGGTTCACCTTCGCCATGTCTGGATGGAGTTCGCGTTCCCAAGCAAGCGCGACCGACGCGAAGGCCTCGTTGATCTCGGTGACGTCGATGTCGTTCATCGACATCGACGCGCGTTGCAGCACCCGATGGGTGGCGTCGATGGGACCGGTGAGCATGAGGACCGGGTCGACACCGACGAGGCAGTGTGTGACGATCCGCGCCCTCGCGCGAAGCCCGAGTGCCGCTGCCTTGTCCGCCGACATCATCAGCACCGCGGCCGCTCCGTCGGAGATCTGTGACGACGTGCCCGCGGTGTGGATGCCGCCGTCGAGAACGGGCTTGAGGGCACTGAGCTTCTCCATCGAGGTGTCGCGGATCCCCTCGTCGATGCTGACCGTTGTGGTCTCGCCGGTCGCCTTGCCGTCGGCGTCGAGCACAGGTGCGTTTATCGACGTGATCTCCCGCTCAAAGCGGCCCTCCGCGCGTGCACGAGCGGCCCGGACCTGGCTCTCGAGCCCGAACGCGTCGGAGTCGGCCCGGGTGATTCCCCACTTTCTCGCGATTCGCTCGGCGCCTTCGAACTGCGAGGTCATCTCGTAGTGGCCGTAGTAGCTCTTGGGAATGGCTCTGCCCGGTCCCGCCTTGACGCTCGCCCCGAGCGGGATGCGACTCATGGACTCGACGCCGCATGCCAGCACCACGTCGCACGCGCCCGAGGCGATGAGTCCCGCCCCGAGGCTCGTCGCCTGCTGAGAGGAGCCGCATTGACTGTCGATGGTGGTGGCGGCGACGCTCTGGGGAAGTCCGGCGGTGAGCCACGCCGTTCGGGCGATGTTGAAGGACTGTTCGCCGACCTGGGACACGTTCCCACCGATGACCTGGTCGATGAGAGACGGGTCGATCCCGGACCGAGCAAGCGCCGCATCCATGACCGCTCCGAGGAGGTCAGCCGGGTGCATCGTGGAGAGCCCCCCGCCACGTCGGCCGATCGGGGATCGGACGGCTTCAACAATCACAACGTCGGTCATGGTCTCTCCTGGTCGGTCGCCTGGTGGGTTGGGCCGGCCGCAACGGGCTCGGCCGGTCGAACCTATGGGGTCGGGTCGTCGTGCGCCAAAGTCGGGGTCGAGGACGCCGACGAGCGAAAGGCGAGCATGCGTGGACGGAGGTTGCTAGCTTTCGCGAAGGGGCTGGGGCTGTTTGCCCTAGTCGACGTCCGAATGACCCAATTCGCCCACTCTGAGTAGCGGTTCAGGTCTGACGAGGCGTACGGTGTCGAGCAATGATTCGGAGTGCATCACACGAGATGGGACGGACGACTCGCACGTCGACCCGGCGTTGGCACGTCGGGGTGATCACGTTCGGTCTCGTCGCGTGCGTGATGGCCGGGGTGTCCGGGGCGGAGGCGGCGCGCACGCAGCGATCGGCGGTCGGTAAGGCATCGATCGGTCGAGGGGTGCAGATCGTCCGCTCGTTCAGCGTGGAGGCTCAGACGGCGGCCACGGCGCGCGAGGTCGACCGAGGCACCGCAGCACTGGCGCTCGTGCGCCTTCGCGCCCAGGACGTGTTCCCCGGCTGGACGATCGCGTTCCGGCCGGCACGGCCGGGTCTGTTGGGTATGACACTGGTGAAGGAGCGCCGGGTCGAGATCTACGTTCGGCTCGACCGGCCGCTCGATGGCATCGCCCATGACATCGCCCACGAATTCGGTCATGTGACGGACGTGATGCTCAACACTGACGATCAGCGCCAGGCGTACCTCGACCTGCGAAACCGTTCGGGCGCGCCCTGGTGGACCTGCAATGGCTGTGGTGATCTGCAGGTCGGTGCCGGTGACTTCGCCGAGACCTTCGCCTTGTGGGCCGCCCCGTCGTATCGCTTCTACTCCGAGGTCGCTCCGAGGCCCACGGAAGCTGAGTTGAACGCATTCAGCTCGCTGCTCCCGGCTGCCGTCATCGCCGCCGCGGCTCCGCAAAGGGCTGCTGACGTGGACGTGTCGGCCGTCAAGGTTCCCCTCGGCGCAGTCGTCTGACGCGATCGACGCGGTCGGGGACGCACACACTTCAGCCGGCACGCGTCGCAGTAGCTCCTGGCCCGAGGGCACGTGCTTCACGCCGCTTGGCGGTCGAATTGGCGCTCGGCGGCCAGGCGGAGCGCCTCGCGTGCCGCAGCGATTCCGCGGCGGCCGACCTCACGGGTTGACGCATCGAGCGTGAAGTCGGAGCTGGAGTCGTCGGAGAGAAGGACGAGCTGGTTCGTACGCATGCATGCAGTGTGCTGAGGGGGGTATGACAAACGGGTGGGCCGCACATTGTGACTCCGGTCACATCGACCGGCTTCGCTCTACGCTGGACGGTATGACTCGACGACTCGGCATGACCATCCCCTTCGACGGCGTCAGCCTGGCCGATCAGCGCGAGTGGATCGTGGAGTTGGAATCGCTCGGCTACAGCGACGTCTGGTCGGCAGAGGCGAACGGCAGTGACGGATTCACGCCTCTCGTGCTTGCGTCGCAGTGGGCTCCCACCTTGCGACTCGGGTCGGCGATCATCCCCGCCTACACGCGAGGTCCGGCCCTCTTGGCGCAGACCGCGGCCAGCCTCGCGGAGACGGCACCTGGGCGATTCGTGCTCGGCATCGGGACGTCGTCGAACGTCATCGTCGGCCAATGGAACGGCATTCCGTTCGAAAAGCCCTATGCCCGGGTCCGGGACACGGTCCACTTCCTGCGCTCGGCGTTCGCCGGCGAGAAGATCGACCACGCGTACGAGACCTTCACCGTGAAGGGTTTCAAGCTCGGCCGTCGGGTCGATCAGCCGCCCAAGGTCATGATCGCCGGGCTCCGAGAGGGCATGCTCCGGCTTGCCGGACGCGAGAGCGACGGGGCGATCATCAACTGGCTCGGTGCGAAGGACGTCGTGAAGGTGAACGAGATCGTGCAGGGAGCGTCGCCCGACGCAACGCCGAAGGAAATCGTCGCCCGTCTCTTCGTCTGTCCGAGTGAGGATGCAGACGCCGTCCGCGCCGGAGCTCGGTTCGCGATCGCCGCGTATCTCAACGTCCCGGTGTACGCCGCGTTTCACGAGTGGCTCGGCAACGGTCCGCGCCTACAGGGAATGTGGGATGCCTGGAAGAGCGGAGATCGGAAGGCCGCCCTCGCGGCGATCCCCGACGACGTGGTCGACGAGCTCGTCATCCACGGTTCGGCCGAGCAATGCAAAGCGCACATACGGAAGTACATGGACAACGGCGTGACCACCGCTGCGCTCGCGATCTTGCCGCTGGCTCCGATCGATATCCGCCAGGCGGTGCGCGACCTCGCGTTCACCTGACGGCGTCCCCACTACAACGCGGAAAGTCGCTTGATCAGCTCCTTCGGGCCGACGAGATCCCATTGCTGGGCGCCGATCGCATCGAAGCGCACAATGCCGTCGGTGTCGATGATGAAGCACGCCGGCTGTTGACCGAGCGACATCATCCGGCTGGTGACGTCGTACGCATCGAACGCCGCGCCGGACTCGTCGGCCACGAGCGTGAACGGGTACGAGTTCTTCGTCAAGTGGTCGGTGAGTTCGTCCACCGAATGGGGAGCGATCGCCACGATCGACGCTCCGGTTGCCGCCAGTTCAGGATACGAGTCGCGCAACTGCGCGAGATGCTTTCGGCAGAACGGTCAGAAGAAGCCCCGCAGGAAGATCAGCACAACGGGACCCTTGAGGCGGGCATCGTCGAGAGACCACACCGATGCGGCTCCCGACGGGAGAGAGATCGCCGGCGCCGTCGTTCCCGAAGCCGCCTTCCTGGACGAGCGTGAGGACATTGACTGTCGTTTCTGTTCGGTGTGGTGCCTGGTCAGGTGGTTTGGATGATGGTGGTGCTCAGGCCTTGGGCGGACCGTCGTAGCCGACTGGCATGGAGTCGACGATCTGATCGAGGTATTCGCTCAGTCCATAGCCGACCCGTCCGTCGGGAAGTGTCCACTGTGTCATGCCCTCGCTGATACGAGTGAGCAGTTCGTTGCCCTCGGGATCGGTTCGCCGGTTGCGCAGCGGAATGAGGTTGAACGCGTCGCCGATGACCCGCCAGGTCTTGGCCGACTTCGACGAGGTGAGGGTGAGGGAGACCCCGCGATGGTAGGTGTCGTCGCCCGACCACTCGGTGGCGACGGAGCAGTCGTCGACGAGATGGAGCTTGCCGTCCTCCCACACGAACCCGCCCTTGGAACCCGGGCCGGTGCGCTTGGTGACGACACTGCCCATGAAGCCGAAGTCCGGCCCCACGTTGCCGGTGAGCCATCGGTAGTAGTACGGCGCCTGCCAGAACCGTGGACCCCACGAATGGTCGCGAAGACCGAAGCCGGTGATCGTCCAGGTGTGATCGCCAACAGTGATCGTGCCGCGGCCTTCGAGCAGCTGCTCGTAATGCCCCTTCGCGAACTCTTCACCCGGAGCTTCGTGCGGGGTGTCGGGTTCGCCGCCGAACATCGCTGAGCGGCCGAGGACGGTAAGCGAAACCTGGCACTGCTCGCGTGGGTTCTCGCTGAACGCCTTCTTCGGCTCCACCATGTCGAGCGGATTGGCCAGCACAGCGACCTTGCCGTCGTAGGACAGCGTGATCTCCTCGAACGGCTTCACGATGTCGATCCGAAGGCCGGCGGCGTTGAAGGCGTTGTTGTCCGAGATCTTCGGACGCTGGAACATGAAAGCGACCCGTCCATCGGGGAGATAGAGGCACACCGTCATTTCGGCGTAGCCCTCGTTGGCGCGGTTCCCGATCCGGAACCAGCCGCCGACGCGCTGCTCGGGGTCGTAGACGTTGAAGTACATGCTTTCGTTGAAGTTCGACTCGGGGCCGAGCTCGTGCATGTATTCGTCGATGGGGTCCAATCTGACTGCCATCACACGACGGTAGGCGCAACCGGGCTGCATTTCACAAGCAGGTGACGATCCGGAAACCAGATCGTGAACGAACGTCACCTGGCTAGGGGGCCCGAGTGCGGTAGGTTCGTGGGCAATGGACACGCTCGAACGCGACGGCATCACCGAAGCACTCGCCATCATCGACAAGCAACTCGTCGTGCTGCACAAGCGCGAACTGGTGTCGTCGTCGGAGATCACCGACCTGCTTCTCGACGTCCGCTCGCTCCTCGTCGAGAGCAGCTCCGAGAACTAACGCGGTCGAGGGCGGGCTTTTCGGCCCTCAACCGATCGGTAGCAGCCGAAGCGCAACGGTGCCGATGACGGCACCGGCGGCCAGACCGCCGAGTACATCGGACGCGTGGTGGATCTTCACGTGCACTCGACTGAGCGCCACGATCCCGGCGATTCCCCACCACAACGGCGCGAGCGTCGGGTTTGCGTCGGTGAGCAGCAGCGCGGCGGTGACCGCCGAACTGGAGTGGCCGCTCGGGAAGCTCGAGGTCTTCGGTCGGCGCAGGTGCATCGGGCGTTCTTGGTCCCATGCCGGCCGTTCTCGGCGGAACAAGGACTTGAGGCCGCCGTTCACGATGATCGACTCGGCGCCGAGGACACCGACGATTCGCAGGAAGTGCCGGGTCTGCTCGGGCGCTCCGAACGCCCCCTGCACTCCGGCCATCGCCATCCACACCATGCCGAAGTCGCCGACTTCGCTTGCCGTGTAGAGCAGCGCATCGACGGCACGGTTGCCGCGGAAGCGATCCCAGAAGTGGTCGAAGCGCGCGTCGAACGCGTCGACCGACAAGGGAAGGGTGATGCGTCGCACAGTCAGTCGGCCCGGGTGAGACTCAGACGAGCGAGAGGTCGTCTGTCGAAGTGGCCCCGACCGTGCGCGCATCGACGAGATCAATCGTTCCGGGCTGGGCAGTGTCGAGGAGAAGATCGTCTCCCGCCTCGGCGATCGACAACGCGGTTCCAGGTGATGTCGAGTGCGTGCGACGGGGCGCCTGCAGGGGATCGCCACCGAACGCCGGACACCACTGCTTGAACGAGCAGACGTTGCACAGACGCGATGGCTTCGGCCGGAAGTCTTCGCGCTCGCACGCCCGCTCCACCGCCGTCCAGATCGCCTTGGCCCGCATGGTGAGCCCGCGGATCGACTGGTCGGTGGGCTCGTGGACGATGGCGAGCGGTTCGCTCAGGTAGAGGAGCTGCACCTTGTCCGGGCGCCGTCCGAGCATCTGCTCGCACAGATACGCGTAGAACTGGACTCCGCCGAGCTTGCCCTGCTCGTAGTTGACGCCCGGGACCTTGCCGGTCTTGTAGTCGGTGACGATCAGTTCGCCGTCGGGGCCGAGCTCGAGCCGGTCGATGATGCCCCGGAGGCGAAGCGACCCCAGGCTTGCCTCCATGCGCAGCTCGAGACCGATCGGACGAATCGACGTGGGATCTTCGAGCTGGAAGTACTTGCGGACGAGGAGGTCGGCATCGACGAGGAACTTCTCGCGTTCATCCTCGGTCAGCGGCAGGTCGGCGTATTCGGGTCCATCGAGAATCTCGGGTATGGCCTGGCCGAGACAGCGAAGTGCGGTTTCGATGGTGCGATCACCGGGTGCTTCGAGCATCAGCAGTTCGAGCGCCCGATGCACGAGGGTGCCCTTTGCCGCCCACGGCGAGGGAGGTTCGGGGACCCGGTCGATGGCGGAGAAGCGGAACATCATGGCGCAGTCCTTGAACGATGCCACCTTCGACGGTGACAGCGAAACCGGAAGGTCGAAGGCCATACCCCCACGGTACCGGAGGGGGTGCGACAGCCGGCGGCGCCCGGCTCGCTCGCGTTCGTCGATTCCTCGTTGGGTGCTCGAGCGCGCGCCGGTCCATGCCCCGGCTCGACTCGTAGGCTCGCATCGATAGGTCGTGTCGCTGCGGCTCACCTTCGTCGGTGAATTCGGTGCCGGTCGTTCCGGCCATCACGCCGCGGCCTTCCTTCCCGGCGGGCCGGTCCTCATGATCTGACCGTCGGGGAGTTCGATCGTGAGCTCGCGGTTCGGTCCGAGGGTGAAGATCCAGCCGCCCTCATGGGCGCAGTGGTGATGCTGGCTGCACAGCGGAAGCAGATTGGCGAAGTCCGTAGGCCCGCCGTGGCGCCACCAGTGCACGTGGTGGGGCTTGGTGTGATTGAACGACACATTGCAGCCGGGCACGGCGCACGTGGCGTAGACCGCATGAAGCGCTCGGCGTTGCGCTCGGTTGGCGAGTCGGCCGGTGCGGCCGAGGTTCAGCTCGCCGTCGGCGTCGATCACGTTGCCGTCGTGGATCACGACCGGACGGATTCTTGCGGCGTGGCAGAGACGTTTGACGCGTTCCCACGGAATGGTGACCGGTATGCCCCAGTCGACTGTTGGCTTTCCGTCCGGTCCGAGATTCGTGGTGTCGAGGACCAGAGTAATTTCTGGCTTGCCGAACCGCTTCCCTGCCGATCCAAGCAATGATCCAAGCGCCGATCCGAACGAACTCCATTCGTCAGATTGGTCACCATCAGATTGATCACCATCAGAGGCGAACGTCGATGCCGTTGATGACGCAGGTTCGCCCTTGGTGAGCGCGAGCAGAGCAAGTGCTCGAAGATGGTCGTGCTTGTCTCCCGGATGGGTCGGGGCGGTGGAGGGAGCCTTCGTTGCAAACATGGCGGACATCGCCGCCTCGAGGCGACCGTGCAGGGTGACGCCCGACTCTGGATCGAACGCGCCGGACAGGTGCCACATGCCGGTCGCTCGGTCGGTCCAGGTGCGCAGCCGGGTGTTGCGGCGCTGTCGCTCCAGTCGGGCCATTCCTCCGTCGGAGGCCAGTGCCTCGGCCGCGGCGTTGAGACTGGCGGCGAACTCTTCCGGGGTCGATCCTGACGTTGCGGCCGATCTGATGAGCGCCGGCGCGGCTTCGGCGAAGCCCTCCTTGACCGGGCCGTCGAGCGATCCGAGCACCTTGGCGAACACATCGACGTGCTCGCCGCCAAGTTCACCTGTCTCGAGCGCTTCGTTGAGGGTCGGTTAATTTTCGATAGCTGCGGCGCGGGTCATGACCTTGTTGCCGTGGCGGTTGGACCGCTGCGCCGACTTCGCCACATCGCGTTCCGGGGTTCCGGAGGCCACCTTGAGTCGTTGGGCAACGGCGGCTTCGACCCGGTCCAACTTGGCGCGAACGCGCCGAACATCGTCGAGCACGCCAAGCAACGATGGGGTGTTCGCGGCGCCTAAGTCGACGCAGCGAAATCCCTTCATTAGCTCGGTCGGGTCAACGATGTTCATGTGTTCAAGTGTACGAATGGGGTGTGACAATTCGGCCATCGAATTGAGAAAGTCCCGGAAAAGCATTCGAAGTAATGTGCAGTACGGTGTTCCGATGGCTGCTGACGATCTCGTTGATGTGGTGGATGACTTCGACCGGGTCGAGTGGGTCACCACTCGGGAGTGGATGCGTCGGGACAACCTCCGGCACCGGGGCGTCGGGATCGCCGTGCTCGACTCCGAGGATCGACTGCTGATCCACCGCCGCGCCGACGACAAGGACGTCTGGCCTGGCTACTGGGACATGGCCGCCGGCGGGGTGCTCGCCTCGGGCGAGTCGTACCTCGACGGTGCTCGTCGCGAGCTGGCCGAGGAGCTCGGGATCATCGACACGCCACTGCACTTCGTCGGCGAACAGCGCTTCGAGGACGAGTCGGTCCGGGTGATCACCCACTGCTTCATTGCCCGCCACGACGGCGACGTCGTGTTCAACGACGGCGAGGTTGCCGAGGCGAGGTGGGTGACCGCCGAGGAGTTCACCGACCTGGTCGACGTTCTCACGTGGTGCCCGGATTCGCTCTCGATGGTTCCCGACGCGCTGATGGCCCACATGCGGAGCTGGCGGTATGTCCTCGGCGCGGCAGACCAAGAGGCCACCAAAGAAGGGACCGGACCGACAGCGGGCTGAGCACATCGGCTCGTGGCCGATGTGCGCCGGGCGTCCAACAGGCACAACCGCGCGAATCGGTGTTGACTCGTCGATGTGACGAGCATGCAGCCATGGCAAGGAGACCAGTGTTCTCTGGTCGATGCATTCCGATCGGGCGAACGTTCGCCGGTCGAGGAGATCGACGCGGTGTTCGCCGCCATTGCGTCGAGCGATCTCAACGCGTTCTCGTTCCTGAACCCCGACCACGCCCGCACTGCAGCGGCGAACGCGGATGTGTCGCTTCCGTTCGGCGGTGTCCCATTGGGTGTGAAAGAACTGACGAACGTGGCCGGTTGGCCGGCGACGGAGGCGAGCGTCCCGCTGCGTGACCACGTCGCTACCCAGACGTCCACGATGGTCGCCCGCCTGATCGATGCCGGAGCGATTCCGGTAGGGCTGACCACGTCTTCGGAGTTCGGGGGAGTGAACCTCACCCGGACAGTGCTGAACGGCGCCACGCTCAATCCCTGGAACACCGAACGGACGCCGGGGGGTTCGTCCGGAGGTTCGTCGGCGGCCGTCGCCGGCGGCATCCTCACCGCGGCGACGGCGGGCGACGGTGGCGGGTCGATCCGCATACCCGCCGGGTTCTGCGGGCTTGTCGGCCTGAAGGTCACGTACGGACGGATACCGAATGGTCCGAGCGCCGAGATGGGCAACCTGACCGCCGTACCGGGTTGTGTTTCTCGCAGTGTCCGAGATACCGCCCGCTGGCTCGATGTCACGAACGGCCCGGATCTCCGAACGCCTCTTGCACTCCCACGGGTCGAAGGATTCGAGGCCGGCCTCGGCTCGTATCGCGGCGAGCTTCGCGGTCTGCGGGTAGGCGTCGTCGCTGACTTCGGCGGGGCATACGTGAACCCGGTTGCGTGGGATTTGATACGCGCACTTGCTGCTGAGTTGATCCGTGAGTTGGCGCTCAGAGAGGTTGATGTCGTCGCGCAGTTCCCGAGCATGGGCACGGCGTGGTCGTTGTCCGGTCTCATTTCCATTCGCGGCCAGCTCGGCGATCTCTGGCCGGCGTGCGCCGATCAGCTCACGCCGGAAATGTCCTACGGGCTCCGATGGGCGGAGGGGAGGTGGGACGCTGCAGCCGCCTACAAGTGCGAGCAACGCCGCGTCGCCCACAACGAAGCGATGGCCGACATGTTCGAGCAGTGCGATCTCGTGATGACGGCGACCAACCCCGATGTTGCATTCGCGGCGAACGGGCCGTTGCCCTCGGTGTTCGCCGGCAAGAAGGTCGGGGGTTGGAACAACGGTCGGTTGACCGCGCCGTCGAACCTCTACGGCAATCCGGCGATCGCCATCCCGGCCGGTGAGGTGGACGGTCTACCGGTCAGCCTGCAGGTCTTGGCGCCGCATCATCGTGACGCGCTCCTTCTCGACATTGCGTATGCAGCTGAGCGCATCCGGCCGTGGCCGCTGGTGGCGCCCGCCCGCTGAGGGCGTGCGGGCTACTTCGTTCCCAGTCCGTGGGTGTGGGCCTCGGGCGGCGGGATCGACCCGGGCTCGCGGACTTCGGCCATGGCGCCCCAGAGATCGGTGGCGTTCGGCGGCCCGACGAAATCCCGTTGCACCACGCCATCGGCGTCGGCGATCACCACCGTGGGCACGGCGTCGATGCCGTAGCGCTTGTGGAGGTCTCTGTCGGTCTGGTAATCGACGATCTGCACACTTACGAAATCGCTGGCGAGGACCTCACACTTGGTCGCGGTGCTCGCGCACGCATCGCAGGTGGCGGATGTGAATGCGACGACAAGCCACGGCGCGTCGGGCTTCGCGAAGTCGTGGCGGTCGAGCTGGGTGGGAACTGTCCACGGGGTCTGCGTCGGAGGCTCGGGCTTGCGGCGCCGAAGGAACTGCGCGGCGAGCACCGCGAGCGCGGTGACCACCACCGCGACGAGGAGGGTGGTGGTCATCGATCACCCATGCGCTGATGCATCGGACGTTCCCAGCAGGCTCGTCCGGATGATGACGGCCATCTCGTCGATTCCCTCGAGTATCCCGAAGTGGGTGCGTCCCGGAAGTCGCAGGAGCTCCCCGTTCGGTGTGGCCGCCGCAGCGAGCGGGACGATCTCTCCGAAGTTGCCCGCCTCTTCGCCGAGCCCGTAGGTCACGTGGCAGCGGAGTTCGGACAATCGGCTGAAGATGTCGGTGACCGACGATCGGAACAGTCCTGCCTCGGTCTCCGGTGAACAGACCAACCCGATCTCGGCGTTGCCATCATCGTCGACGACACCCGTCGGACGGAATCCCCAGTACACGTACGACTGGACGACGGAGCGGTCGCACTGGCCGAACGGCGGCTTCTTGGCGAAGTTGGCAATGGCCGCCTCGGCGCTAGCGAAGGTTCGCCGACGGCGACTGGTCAGGACCGCCATCGGGTTGTCCGGCCAAGGATCGCCTGGGTTCCTCCCCGGGACCTGCGGGAACACCACCGGTTCATAGCCGAACACCGACGCGAAGGTGCCGGGTCGGCGGAGCTCGGCTTCGAGGACGGCAAAGCCGCCCTGTGAGTGGCCGATGCCGTACACATCGCCCCGCCGGGCAAGGCCGAAGTGTTCGAGTACCGAGACAAGACCGGCGGCGACGCCATTCCAGCTGTAGTCACCGTTCGTCGGCAGCGATGACGCGCCCTGGCCCATCAGATCGACTCCGATGCATCGGAACGACGCCCGGAGACGGGCGACCAGTGGCACCCACACATGGGCGTGCAGTCCCGTTGCGTGGGCGAGAACAAGGTCGGGGCCGGTCCCACCCCAGTCGTAGGCGTGCATCGTGATTCCGCCGGGCGCGTCGACGATGTGCTCGACCTCGGGGAAGCTGAGCAGCGCGACGAGGGGGGAGGTGTGATCCGACACGGGGATCGATCCTACCGATGCCCCGGCGCTGCACCCCAGGCCGCGCCCTCAGCTGGGCTCTGCTCGATCGTTGCCCGGGTCTGCTCAGCGCATGCGGTCGATCATCAGCTGGGCTCTGCTCGATCGTTGCCCGGGTCTGCTCAGCGCATGCGGTCGATCATCTGCTGGGCATTCGTGACCCCGAAATCCTGCCAGCAGTTGTTCCACAGCACATGGAGCTCGTCGGCTGACCCTTCGAGCTCGCGCAGCTTCTTCGCCCACGTGTCGAGTTCGGTGTCGTCGTAGAGGTACTTGAAGCGCTCCGCCGCCGTGATCCCGCGGGCCTCCCAGTTCTCCGCGTTGTGTCCGTGAAACCGGACCACGGCAAGCGAGGCCGTGGACGCCACGACCGGCGGGATCGACGAGGCGAAGCCCTGTGGCTCGTCGACGCACACGAACGTGAGACCGTTCGCCTCCAACCACCCGAGCGTGTTTTCGCACTGCTCGCCCGAGAGCCACTTCGCGTTTCGGAACTCGATCAGGCAGCGATACGGGGCCAGCATCGCCACCGCATCGAGGATGCGATCACAGTGCTCGCCCTTCGGCCCGAACCACGGCGGCCACTGCAGCAGAACCGCTCCGAGCTTTCCGGCCTCGTGCAGGGGACTGAGCGAATGACGGAATCGATGCCAGCATTCGCCGAGCGCTTCGTCGGTGAGGTGCTTGTCGTAGATGTTGCGTTTGTCGCGGAACTCGGGCTTCACCTCGCCCTGGAGGTCCTCCCACAGCGAGTGGGGAAAGGTGGGGTGCCCGGTGAGCAGCGACCACGCCTTCACATCGAACGTGAAACCGTCGGGCGTGCGATCGGCCCAATTCGTCGCCAACTCCGGGGTCGGCGGGAAGTAGTAGGTGGAATCGACTTCGACAAGCGGAAAGCGGCTCGCGTAGAACGCCAAGCGCTCGGCTGCCTTCATCGATCGACGCGGGTACCAGTCCGCGTCTTTGACGAGTGAGGCATCGGCCCACGAACATGTGCCGACCAGTGTGCGCGTACCGACTCGTTCGATGATCGGACCGAGGACGGCCTCGTCGGGCTCGGTCGCCGCCGGCGAGACAGACGCCGGGTTCACCGAAGCAGGACCGACCCGACCATGACGCCGACCGTCAGCACCACCATCGGGATCACGTACTTCCCCCAGTCGTGCCACCAGTTGCCCGGCTGCACCGAGTTGGCGCCTCCCCTCGACATGCCACGGACCATCGATCCGATCCCTGCGACGGCGCCTTCCACAGTCATCGTGTTGTGCTGAGGCACGAGGATCACTGCCTCGGTCTCACTGCCCTCGTCGAGATCGTCGAAGCCGTCGGGATTCTCCGGGTCGGGTTCGGGGTCGCCGGGCAGCCGGACGCGGATCACCCTGCCGTCGGCGGACTCGAACTGTGTGGCCATGCCCCGACGCTACCCCCGCCCGGAACGATGCCGGCCAATCACTCCACGGCGTCGGCACGCGTCAGAGCGATCCACACGTTCGCGTCGCCCGTGAGTCGCTCGGCCCTCGTCGCCATGGAGTCGAACGTACCGGATACCTTGACGTCATGGATCTGCCGGTGATGCCCCCCGTCGCACCGATGCTGTCGAAGCCGATGGGTGAGCTCCCAGGGTCCGACAGCGCCGAGCAGCCGGAATGGCTCTACGACCCGAAATGGGATGGCTTCCGGTCGATTGTGTTCCGCGACGGCGATGAGGTCGTGCTCGGCAGCCGCAACGAGAAGCCGCTCACGCGGTATTTTCCCGAGCTTGTCGAGGCCTTTCGGCTTGCGCTTCCCGAGCGCTGCGTGGTCGATGGAGAGATCCTCGTCGAGCACGACGGAGTTGCCGACTTCGATCAGCTGGGGCAGCGCATCCACCCGGCCGATTCGCGGGTGCGCAGGCTCGCGGCCGAGACCCCGGCCCGTTTCGTGGCCTTCGACCTTCTCGCCCTCGGGGACCGCGATCTACGGCGCGCACCGCTTCGGGAACGACGTGCGCTTCTGAACGAAGCGCTCACGAATGCAAGCGCGCAGAGTAAGGGCGCGGTCTGCGTGACCCCGGCCACCACCTCGCGGGCGGTCGCGGCCGACTGGTTCGTCCGCTTCGAGGCCGCTGGTTGCGACGGCATCATCGCCAAGCGGCTCGCCGATCCCTATGTCGAGAACAAGCGGACGATGATCAAGGTCAAGCATCAGCGCACGGCCGACTGCGTCGTTGCCGGCTTGCGGTGGCACAAGCACGGCGGCATCGTCGGTTCGCTCCTGCTCGGGATCTACAACGCCGACGGCCATCTCAACCACGTCGGCGTGACCGCGGCGTTCACCGACGTGCGGCGACGTGAACTCGTCGCCGAGCTGGCGCCGCTGCGCACCGACAACGGCGATCACCCGTGGGCGCATTGGGCAGGGGTAATGGACGAGGCATCTGCGGCCGGCCAACGCGTACCCGGCGCCGGAAGCAGGTGGACCGGGACGAAAGATCTGTCCTTCGTGCTGCTGCGCCCGGAGCGGGTGTGCGAAGTCGCGTTCGATCATCTCCAGGGCGATCGGTTTCGTCATGCCGCGACCTTCCGCCGCTGGCGTCCGGATCGTTCGCCGGAGACGTGCACGTACGACCAGATCGAGCCGGCCCCGCCGTGCACGCTCGACGATGTGGTGGCCGCCGACGGCGAGGCGCAGACATCATGACTCTGCGCGAGGCCACCGAGGAAGACGTCGAGACCATCGGCGAGCTCATCGCGGGTCTGGCCGAATACGAGGGACTGGCTCATGAAGTGGCCTGGACCGTCGATGAACTGCGTGAGCAACTGTTCGGCGGCGCGAGTTCGACAAGGGTGACCTTGGCGGTTCACGATGCAACCGGAGAAGTTGCCGGGTTCGCGCTGTGGTTTCCCACGTTCTCCACGTTTCGCGGCGACCATGGCATCTGGCTGGAGGACCTCTTCGTGCGGCCAGAATTTCGAGGCCACGGCTACGGCCAGGCGCTCCTGGCATTCCTGCGGGCCTCCACGACCGGGCGGGTCGAGTGGATGGTGCTCGACTGGAACGAGCCGTCCATCAAGTTCTACGACTCGCTCGGCGCCGCCCCGGTGCCCGGGTGGACGCGCTA
>JANLRD010000074.1:0-48127 GCA_031368215.1 Acidimicrobiia bacterium
GCGTCGGCGCCGCCGTCATTCGGATCTGTCTCGCCGTCGGGTTGGCCCGATGACGTTCCCGGCGATGTGGCGGGCTGGTTTGGAACCAACGTGAGCCCCGCCGACTGCTGCTGCATGATCAAGGCGAGGAGAGCGAGGGCGCGGAGGTGATCCTGTTTTCCGGCTGGGTCCTCTGGGCAGGTGGAAGGGACGCAATCGGCGAACAACGCCGCGAGCATTGCCTGGAGGTGTCCGTGATTCACGACGCCGCTCAATGGGTCGAACCGGCCAGACAGCCGGAACATGTGAACTGCATACGTACAACTGTACGAAGAGGGTGTGACAGTCCGGAGTGCGAATCGGCCCGAAGAGAGAAATTGGTTTGAGACTTCTCAATCGGACCCGCACACACTTCTGCTCGATGTTGGACGTCGTCACGAAGCTGAAGAGCTGCCCGGTAAGGACTGGCGTCCTCATGTCATACGTGCACGTATGAAAGCTCTTGTATAACGCCGGACCTGAGCGATGTATTTGAGGGCTGAAGTGTGCGTTATCGGGCGGGCCGCTGCAGCGGTGCGGCAAGTCCAAAGCGAGCGATCAGGAGTCCGGATAGCCGAGTGACACAACAAGGTCGCGGTGAAGGGCGTCGTTCGAGTACACGCCACCGCCACGATCGCCCCCACTGGTTCCATCGGGATCCGTGAACCTTCCGCCGGCCTCCTGCACCAACAAGTCCCAAGGCGCATGGACCCACAGCTGGAACCCTCCAGCGACGAAACCCGTCGATCTCTCCGCGAACTACATCAACGAGCGGCAGTGGGCTCGGCGCAGCCCGCCGGCATCCTGGCCGCAGGCGAGACCGCGCTGATTCTGGGGCGAAGGCGACGAGACACTCGGCGCGATCCTGAGTGGTTGAGGCCTGGAGCCGAGTCGGTCAAGCCTTCCCCGTCGGCCAGTCGGCCTCAAACGCACCTTCTCCGGGTTCCCCTCGGAGGCCGAGTGGTTGATCACTCCTACTGCGTCGGGTCGGGATACTTGCCGGCGCCGGTGTCAGGCGTTGACGATCGCCGCCCGGAGATGGCCGTCGAATGCCTCCGGCGGCGCGTTCTCCGGTCCTGCGAACATCCCGCCCATCATTGCCATCATGAGCGGATCGTTCATCTGAAGATCGAAGAACTTCGCACGTCGTGCGAGGCGGTTGTCGCAGTCGTCCACGGCCATCGCAGACATGAACATCGCCGCTTCGCGTAGACGCCGCATCCGCTCGAGGCGCTCCACCCGATATGCGCTGAAGTCGGCGGCCGACGATCCGCCCTCGCGAATCGCGTCCCGCACCAGACGGGCGTCGCGCATCGCAATGGAGAGGCCCTGCCCGATGATGGGGCTGTTATACCCCGCGGCGTCACCGATGAGGACGACACCAGGGCGGTATGGGTGCGGTGTCCAAGTGTCGTCGCCCGGGTAGGTCGCGAGCGGTCCAATGGGTTGCGCCGTTGCCAGGCGTTCCCCGAAGGGCAAGCAGTCGAAGTTGGTGCTCCGCAGGAACTCGGTGCGCCCGTTGGGTCCGGCGAAGCGGTTCTTCTGGCTCAGCCCGGGGCACAGATAGACGCGCACCTGGCCAGCGTGCTGACGGAAGCTCGCCATGAACAGGTCATCGCTGGTTGCGAGGAAGTCGTGGTCTACATCAATGTCATCCAGGCCATCGACGAGCAGACCCGAGATCATGTGCGTGGCCTCGTGGCTCTCAAGCTCGATGCCGATTTGGCGGCGCACCGTCGAGTTCCGCCCGTCCGCCCCTATGACCAGACGAGGCGCGAACTCGCACGAGTCGCCATTGGACAGCTGCGCCCTGATCCGCGGAGCATTGCCGGCTTGCACAACGACGTCCGTGACGCCGCGCAGCACACGCACGCCACGTGCCCCTGCCATGGTGGCCAGCGCGGAGCATGCCTCCGGGTGGCGGAGGTTCATCGAACCCGGCGCGGCCGGGTGCATCATGCCCGCAGGGATCGGATTCGCAAGTGACGTTTGCGTCGGCACAAGCGCGTCGTAGTGCACCCAGTTGGGTGTGATGCGAGCGTCGGCGTCGAGCAGCGGCTTGAGCGCACCGAGCTCGGCGGCTTCAACCACCCCCCAAGGCAGCATGCTCTCGCCCCGGACCCGGTCTTCGTATTCGAGGCACGCCTCCAACACGACCACGTCGTGCCCGTCGCCAGCGAGCGCACCTGCGAGCGCCAGCCCGGCGATTCCGCCCCCGACGATGACGAACTCCGCAGTCACTTCCATTCCGAGACCCCCTTGGCTCACAGACGAGCGTGAGCGCATTCCGTTCTCCTGTCAAGCAAACCGCCCGGGCGGAGAACGCCTCCGGCTCAGCCGACGAAAACGATCATCTGCTCCAGGACGTGCGGTCGGCAGCCGACCGCAATCGTCAGCAGAGTTGTTGCGGGAGTCCTGACCCGTCGCACACCTCGCACCTCTCCCACGATCGAACGCTCGGAGCGCGACTCGGCCCGACATCACCCGTATAACGGCGCCTCTCTGTCAAGGGGCGGGTTCGTTCGCTCCGTCCCTCGGGGCGGTACGGAGTGAACGATTTCTACCCGCCACTCGGTCACGGGCCTATGCGTGCTTCGCCTTGCCATCAGATCCCGCCGGAAGTGCGCGGCTGGTCGGTCTCACGGCCGACTACGGTGCGCTCGTGAGTTCGGTCGACTTTCGGACCTGGATGCCCGAAGATGCCCCCTTCCTTTGGGAGATGCTCTATGCGTCGTTGCATGTTCGCGAAGGTCATGCCCCGTTTCCGTGCTCGGTCCTGCGAGACCCAGACATCGCCCACTACTTGACGGACTTCGGCAGCCGCGACGGAGACGGCGCGCAAGTCTGCGTCGACGAGAGCGGTGAACGCGTTGGTGCGGCCTGGGTTCGCCGGATGACCGCCGCAGATACCGGTTACGGCTACGTGAGCGATGAGATTCCCGAAGTCGGAATGGCAGTCAAGCAGAGTTGGCGAGGGCAAGGCATCGGGCGCCGGCTCCTCGAGATTCTGCTCGACCGGCACCCTCGTATGAGCCTCAGTGTCGACGATGAGAATGTCGGCGCTGTGGGCCTCTACCGTTCGGTCGGTTTCGTTCCCGTCGAATCTGTCGGGGGGTCGACAACGATGGTCATCGGCATGGCATAGCGGCTCCCTAGGCGGGTTCCGGCACCAACGAGCAGGCTGGTTGCCGATGGGCCGCGCATCGCGTGCGCTGCTCCGTTGAGCAGCGATGGTGTGTCGCCCGATCGGAGTCTACGGTGCAGGCCCAAGATGGAAACGAAACCGAGTTCCAAGGAAGAACTACGCGCGCTTGTTGTGTCGATGCTCGACCGTCGGCCGCCTGTCGACACTCGGGAACAGGAGTCGGTGAGCCGATTCCTTTCCGAGCTCGATCGTCTGGACGATCCGTGCTCGGAAGCTGCCGACACGACACATGTGACGGCCTCGGCCCTCGTGGTGAGTTCACGCGGGTTGATTCTTCACCGGCACAAGCGGCTCGGCATATGGCTGCAACCGGGCGGCCACATCGACCCGGGAGAACCTGCAGCTGACGCTTCCCTACGGGAATGCCTCGAGGAGACCGGGCTGGCGGCCGAGCATTTTGCGGGCGAACCGATACTGGTCCACGTGGACACCCACGACGGCCCACGCGGTCATTATCACCTCGATCTCCGCTTTCTGCTGGCGGCGCCCGACATCGACCCGAACCCGCCGGAGGGTGAGAGTCCCGACGTGAGGTGGTTCACGTGGGATGAACTCCGAGAGCACCGCGAACCCGGCATTTCGGGAGCGATCGCTGCAATGAGTCGATTCGTCCTCCGGCCCGCAGTCGCGGGCGACGCGTCAAACATCGCGGAGGTCTTCCTCCGGTCATTTCGCTACGCGTACCGCGACGGCAACGTACGCCTCGCCCATCCGGACGAGGATGTCCGTCGTTGGGTTCGTGAGGAGTTGCTTCCCGAATCAGATCTCACCGTCGCTGTTTCCTCTGGCATGGTGATCGGCTACGTCGCCACGAAGCCGGGATGGATCGAACACCTCTACGTCGACCCGGCCTGGACCCGCCGGGGCGTCGGTTCGTCGCTGCTTGCCACGGCGCGCGAACGACTCCACGGCGGCTGCGATCTCTGGACCTTTCAGGAGAACGCCCGGGCACGGGCTTTCTATGAAGCACACGGATTCGTAGCGGTCGGGTACACCGATGGCGAAAACCAGGAGCAACAACCCGATGTGCGGTACCGCTGGCAGCCCTGAGGACTTCGAATGTCCAGTTCGTCGCTACCCGATGGCGTCACCATCGTGAACGAGCGTGCCGGCAACACCCAACGAGGCGCTGACACAAGAAGTCCGCGCGCCCGTCAACTCCCCCCGGCCGTGTGCAGAGAAACTCCTACCGACTGCGACTGACCTCAACGGCGAGTCACCGAAAACGGCGAGTCACTTCACCGGCGTGAGCGTGAAGGTGATCGTGCACGTCGGCGCCTGCACACTTTGGCAGGTCCGAGTCACTGTCTGCCCGGCCTTGTTGAAGCTGAGCCTCACAGCCGCGTCGTTCATGGCGACCATCGCAAAGTTGCCATCGAAGGCGAGCTTGTCGTCAGGTGCTGTTTTGCAAGGAACTGACGCGCCCGTGCCCTGGGGTATAAAGGTCCCCACGAGGGAAAATCCGACGTTGCCATTGGCCACTTGCCCGGGGGTGGGAGCGAGTGGTGCCAATTCGATTCCGGTGTCGTCGTCGAAGACGGTGACCAGCAACTTTGAAAGAATCTTGCCCGCTGCCGGCGTCTTGCAGTTCTGTTCAGCCCCAATGTCGAACGCGTAGCCAACGACTTCCAACGCCGGGGAGCCTGATACGGCGCCTATGGCATCGACCTTGAGTGTGCCCTTGATGGAGAGGGAGCCCCTCTCACCGACGGAGATCCCCTGTTCATCGGACTTTGTGATGTCATAGCTTCCGGTACCCGTCAGCGAGTACAGCTTCACGGCGGGTGGCTTGGTCGTCGTCGTCGGCGGGTGCTTCGGCGCCTTCTTCTTCCCGGCTGCAGCACCGACAGGTGATGGCACACCTGCGACAAGTGCGACGACCAGCGCGGCAGCTACCAACGGGGACACTCGTCGAAGGCGGGTGCCAGTCACTTCGCCACGCCGGCCTTGAACGAACACCGCTACCGAAACCTTCCGTCTGTCGCGATTCAAGATCTGCTCCGATCGTCCGATACATCAGTCTGCGGCATGCACCGTGCAAAGCCTAGGGGGAGATCTCCTTCGTTTGCCGTCCGCTCGAGAAATGCACACGGCGACTTCGCCGGATATGGGTGGGATCGGTGTCGCTCAGCAGGATTTGGAGTCTCACTATGCGACCCGTTCACCCTTCGCCGGTTGGATGATGCGCCGCTCAGTGATGATCGCGGTCACTAGGTCGGAAGGTGTCACGTCGAAGGCCGGGTTCCACGCGCGGGCCCCATCGGGTGCAGTTCGTATGCCTGCATAGGACAACACTTCATCGGGGGCGCGCTCTTCGATCTCGATTGCGTTCCCGTCCGCCGTGGCCGGGTCGAGGGTGGATTCCGGCGCCGCAACGATGAACGGGATCCCCGCTCGCGCCGCCGCGAGCGCTAGCGGGTACGAGCCGATCTTGTTGCACACGTCGCCGTTGGCGGCGACCCGGTCGGCTCCGATGATCACGCAGTCGACCAGACCGAGCCTGATGGCTGATGCGCCCGCGCTGTCGAGCGTGATCCGGTAGTCGATGCCCATGGCGGCGAGCTCGTAGGCCGTGAGCCTGGCTCCCTGCAGGAGCGGTCGGGTCTCGTCGGCCATCACCGATTCGAGCCGTCCAGATTCGTGAAGCGCGCGTACGATCCCGAGTGCGGTACCCCAACTCACACATGCCAACCCGCCGGCGTTGCAATGGGTGTGTACCCGGACTTTCTCCAACCCCGTTACCTCCGTCACGAAGGCAGCTCCACGTCGGCCGAGAGCCTCCTGTGTTCGCACGTCCTCCTCGAGAATCTCGACCGCTGCCGCGACGACGACCGCTGAGCCGGCGTCGATGGCTGGCCGAATGCGGGCCACGGCCCACGAGAGATTCACCGCGGTCGGCCGCGCGATCGCGAGCGCGTCAGCATCGGCGTGCACCCGGGAACGGTCGACGTCGCCCC
Organism: Acidimicrobiia bacterium; assembly: GCA_031368215.1. Classification (GTDB taxonomy): domain Bacteria; phylum Actinomycetota; class Acidimicrobiia; order Acidimicrobiales; family JANYDT01; genus JANLQX01. Next base: position 6,181 of record JANLRD010000074.1, read on the forward strand.
GAGCGTCGGCGGCAAGGCTGGCGAGCGCCACACCGAGTGCCCCGGCCACACCGATCGCGGGAGCCCCCCGCACGGCGAGGCGCTTGATGGCATCGATCATCGCGTCGACGGTGTCGATCCGGGTGAGCACCAACGCGCCCGGGAGCCGGGTCTGGTCGATGATGACGGCGTGGTCACCCAGCCAATCGATGGTGCGGGGAAGTGCAGCGGTCATGGATCCATTGTGGTGGAACTCTCATGTTGGGCCCGTACAGTGGCCGTGTGGCCACGAAGCCCACCAGACGAGTGCTCGCTGCGGCGTTCAGCGTGGCGCTCGTTCTCGCCGCCCCGTCGGGAAGTACTGCGACTGCGGCGTCGGCCTCAAAGCTCCTCCCGAACCCGTTTCGAACCGGTCGCACGCTCGTCATTCCTCACGGTGGAGGCGACGGCCTGTACCCCGAGGACACGATGCTCGCGTATGAGAAGACCATGGCCATGGGTGCCGACGTGATCGATGTGGATGTCCAAAAGACCAAGGACAGTGTGCTCATCGCGTTCCACGATCCGACCACCACCCGGATCACCGGCCAGGCCCGAACGGTCAAGGCGTCGACATTCGCCGAACTCACGAAGCTCGACGCGGGATGGTCGTTCACCAAGGGGAGCGCAAACCCGTTCCGCAACAAGGGCATCGCCATTCCGTCGCTCGAGTCGATCCTGAAGCGGTTTCCCAAAGCTCTGCTTTCACTCGATCTGAAGGACGAGTCCACCGAGATGAACGCGCCCCTGTGCTCGTTGCTGACCAGGTTCGGCCGCACGAACGACGTCTTCGTCGGATCGAACAGCGACGAACAGATCCTGCAGTTCCGCAAACAGTGTCCCGGGGTTCGCACGAGCGCCACCATGGTCGACGTGTATGCGTCCCAGAACGCGCGGGCGGGCAACGATGCCAACTTCGTCCCCGCAGTCTCCGTCGACCAGCCGCCCTACCGAATGGGGGGTCGGACGCTCGTCGACAGGGCGTCACTCGACTGGGCTCACGCCCACGGCATCGCCATACTCACGTGGGTGGTCAACGACCCGAAGTCCCTCCAGCACCTCGTCGACATCGGCGTCGACGGTATCTACACGTCCTACCCCGACCGACTCCTCGAGATCCTCGGACGAGGGCCTGCCCAGAAGGCGCCGTAGGCGACGATCGATTCGGTTGGTCTTGGCAGAAAGGTCTTGGCGGAGAGCCGAGCCACCCGTTCGCGAGTCGCCCCGTCAACCATCCTGCGGCGTGACTGCAAACGGGACCCGCTGCATACTCCACGACCCGGTTCGGTAGCGATGCCATGCGCGCTCTCCACCGCGCTCCAGGAGGAACGCCGCGAACGCGAGGGAAGCGGTGTACGGGATGAGGGCCAGGTCGCCGGTCATCTCCGCGACCATGAGACCGGCGACGGCGGGCATCTCGAGCCCGACGGCGATGCCGACCACCATCGCGGCAAGCACGGCGGGCCAACGGTTGGCCGGCATTGTGACCCCCATGCGATCCAGAGCGGCGAAGGTGACCAGCACCCAGCCCACCGACACTGCCATGGCTGGTGATACGGCGCCGCCCGGCGCACCGCTCCCGAACTCGGCTGTCGTCGCGACCAGCTTGGCGACGGCCAGAGCTATGAGCAGCGCCGCGCTGGCTCCGCCTGCGGTTTGTCGGATGGCCTCCATGCCATTGCCGGCGGCTTGCGGTGTGAGCGTCACTGCGACAGCTGCGACCAATGCAAACATCGCGTTACGGCGGCGGTGTCGGCGCCGATCAGCATCACCCGTCGACGACGTGACGATGGCGGCTTGGCCCCAGCGTTGGCGGGCGGCCAGGAAGATTCGAGCGCTCGCAGCCGCGGGGAGCAGCGCAACGAGGCCGAGTTTCAACACCTCGATGCGGTCGCGTGGTGCGACCCGTGCAAACAGCGGGTGACCCTGCATGAACCGCATCGCGATCGTGTGGCCGAGCAGCGCGCCAATGAGCGTAGCGACGACGCAGCGGCGTCGACCCCTCACCCCGATGTGCTCGTCCACATACGCAATGGCGGCGAACGGAGCATGGTACGCCGCAGCGAACGCGGCGCTGATCCCGGCGGTCGCCAGTGCCGAGGCACGCGGATGGGGGTCGTCGCCCTCGCAACGTTGCTCGGGAGGGGGATCGGCGTCAAGGCGCAGCCCCCGGCCGATGTGAAAGCCGATCGTTCCGCCAACCTCCAAGATCGCCGCTTCGCGACCGATAGAGCCCATCGTGGCGCTCGTGGCCAGCGTCGCCGTCGCACGCGCGACGGTGCCGTGCAGCGCCGGGCCTTCGCTTGTCCCGCGAGCTGCGCTCGCGACGGCGGTGAGGCCGAGTCGACCTTGGACCCGGCGTTGCACCGAGCGGCCGATCCACGACGCAACGAGTACTCCGAAAAACACCACGAGAAACCGTTCGGCCGATGGAAGCGACGCAAGCGACACCGTGGTGTCGGTGCTGCCGCCGAACCACTCGACCGAGCGAAGGATCGCCTCGCGAAACCAGTGCGCGAAGGCGGCGGCAGACACGGAGACCGCCACCAGGGCGAGCAGACCGACCGCCTCGTCTCGCACCACACGTCGTGTGACCACGAAGGAGTTGGTCCGGGGCACGGACCGTCAGCCTTGCAGATGCGACGTCCGGTCGGAGTCCGGCCTTTCCTCGGGTTCAGTGCTTCGCACGCTGCGACGGGTCGGTGGTAGTCATGGGGGCATGGAGTTCGAAACCCTCATCTACGACGTCGACCCGGCCACGCACGTGGCGACCATCACCTTGAACCGGCCGGCCCAGTTCAACGCGCTCAACCTGACCATGGCTCACGAGCTCTGCCGGGCCACGATCAGTGCCGACGAGGACCCGGGTGTTCGATGTGTGGTCCTGACCGGCAACGGCAAGGCGTTCTTCGCCGGCGGTGACCTGAGTACGTTCGAGGCGGCAGGCGACGGAAGAGGGGCGTTGATCAAGGAGATGACGACGTACTTCCACGCCGCCATCTCGCGGCTCTCCCGGATGGACGCGCCGGTGATCGCCAAGATCAACGGGGTTGCCGCCGGGGCCGGGTTCTCCACGATGCTCGCCTGCGACCTCGCGATCGCCGTGGCGAGCGCGAAATTCACGATGGCCTATACCCGAGCCGGTCTCACGCCCGATGGCTCGTCCACGTGGTTCCTTCCCCGCACGGTCGGCCTGCGCCGTGCCCAGGAGCTCACCTTGACCAACCGGACCCTGACCGCCGACGAAGCTCTCGACTGGGGCCTGCTCACCCGGGTCGTGGCCGATGACGCGCTCGACGCCGAGGTCGCCTCGCTGGCGGCGTCACTGGCCTCAGGTCCGACGAAGTCACTCGGGGCTGCCAAGCGACTGCTCCGGGAATCGGCCGACCAGGGCCTCGAATCGCAGATGGAACTCGAGACCCGGGCCATCGCCGCGGCGTCGCTCACCGCCGACGGCCGCGAAGGCGTGGCCGCGTTCCTCGGCAAGCGCGGCGCAGTGTTCGAAGGCCGATAGGTCACGGTGGAACCTCTCGACGGCGCTGATCCGGCGACTTCGGCCGACAACGTCGCTCCGATCACCACGCCACTCCAGCCTCTGACGGCCCCGCGTCCGTTGCATCGTGCCGCGCCCGACGTCGCCAACCGGCGGCTTCGTCATCGTCGTGAGATCCCCATGATCCTCCTGTCTGCTCTCATCACGATCGGGGCGTTCGTCTACTGGGTCTCCCTCATTCAGACCGACAAAGAGGTCACGGGGCTGGCGGAGTTCGTCCCGCTCATCCTTCTGGCACCGTTCGTGCTCGCGGTGTTGATCCGGTTCAACTACTGGCAGGTCATCGGCGATGCCGTCGAGGTGTCCGAGAACCAGTTCGGTGATCTCTTCGCGCAGTATCGCGATGTCGCCACGGAGATGGGGCTCGAGAAGCTGCGCCGGCTCTACATGGCCAACGGGAATGGTGTTCTCAATGCCTTCGCCGCGAAGTGCACGGTGCGGCGCAGCTTCGTGGTCATCTACTCAGATCTGCTCGACCTGATGTACGAGCACGGTGACGTGAACGGTGTGCGGTTCATCCTCGCCCACGAGCTTGGGCACGTGAAGCTCAAACACGTGGCGATCTGGCGTTTCGTCGTCAACGTCATCCCGGACTACCTGTGGATCGGCCGCTCCGTGACCCGAGCGCAGGAGTACAGCGCCGATCGGTGCGCCATGCACTACGCCCCCGAGGGTGCATCGTCGATGATGGCGCTTTATGCCGGCAAGCGGCTCTATCGACGCGTCGATCCGGTCGCCTACTTCGCGTCGTTCGACGATCACAAGATCGGATTCTGGGCCCGTGCCTCGAACCTGGTGTCCACGCATCCGCAAGGACATCGGCGGATGCGGGCGCTGTGGGCGATGCAGTCCGAGGGCTTGGACCATCACGGCAAGATGTTGTGAGCGCAACGCCAGCGAACGTTCCCTCAATCCGTGAGGGTAGAGAGCCGCAACGGGTGGCGATTACCGCCGCGGCGTCGGGAATCGGGCGGTCAATTGCTGAAGCCTTTCTGCGAAGCGGAGCGATCGTGCATCTCTGCGACGTTGACCCGGCCGCTCTCGAAGAGTGCCGGGCAGACCTTCCCGCGGCCCGGTCGTCCCTCGTGGACCTGGCCGATCCCTCTGCGCTCGAGCGCTGGTTGTCGGACGTGACAACTGAACTCGGTGGCCTCGATGTCCTCGTCAACAACGCGGGGGTCAAAGGGCCGACGGCGTTTGTCGAAGATGTGTCTCTCGCGGACTGGAGGTCGTGTCTGGCCATCGGGCTCGACGCGCAATTCCTTTGCTGCCGCGCGGTGGTGCCCATCATGAAGCAGCAGGGTTCGGGTCGGATCATCAACGTCTCGTCGACGGCCGGGCTCTTCGGCGTCGGGATGCGCACTCCGTATGCCGCGGCGAAGTGGGCGGTCGTGGGCTTGACGAAGTCGTTAGCGATCGAACTCGGTCCATACGGCGTGACGTGCAATTGCGTGTGCCCTGGGTCGGTGCGAGGAGAACGGATCGATCGTGTGATCGAGGCTGAAGCGGCGCTCCGAAGTGTGGATGCCGAAACGGTTCGGGCCGAATACCTCCAGGTCCAGTCAGTACGCCGGTTCGTCGAACCGGCGGAGGTCGCCGCGCTGTGCCTGTACCTCGCGTCACCCGCCGCAGCGATGGTCACCGGCCAGGCTCTCGCCATCGACGGCAACACGGAGACATTCCACATCTGAAGCTCTGTCGTCGCTCGCCGCGCTCGGCGACTTCCGACGCAATGCTGTGCGAGCATCGTTCCCGTGACAACTGCACCGCCGATCGAGCCTTTCGCCCTTGCCCAACGTGCCGCCGAGGCGCTGGCCGAACGGACGGGGGAGGCCCGCCACGACGCGTTCGTGGTGCTCGGTAGTGGATGGAGCGAAGCGGCCGATGCGCTGGGCGTCCCGACCACATCGTTCTCGTCGTCCGATCTGCCCGGCTTCGCAGCTCCGTCGGCGCTCGGCCACAGCGCGACGCTGCGCAGCATCGACCGCGATGGACTGCGGGTCCTCGTGCTGCTCGGCCGCATCCACCTCTACGAGGGTCACGATCCGGCAACCGTGGTACATCCGATCCGCACCGCGGCACTTGCTGGCTGCACACTGAATGTGCTCACGAACGGTTCGGGGTACATGAACATGGAGTGGAAGATCGGGGATCCGGTACTCATCGCCGATCACCTCAACTTCACCGGCCGGTCCCCCCTCACCGGTGCGAATCCGCCGGCTCCCTTTGGGTCCCGTTTCTGCGACCTGACTGACCTCTACTCAGCCGATATGCGCGCATGCGTTCGTCAGGTTCGTCCGGATATCGCCGAAGCGACCTACATCGGACTTCATGGTCCGCACTTCGAGACGCCCGCCGAGATCCGAGCGTTCCATGCGATGGGCGCCGAACTCGTCGGCATGTCGACGGTGCTCGAGGCCATCGCCGCCCGGCACATCGGAATGAAGGTTCTCGGCCTGTCGATGGCAACCAATCCGGCGGCGGGATTCAGCGCGGTGCCCCTCGACGCCGACGACGTGATCGCCGCCGGAAATGCTGCCGCTGCCGATCTCGGTGTGATGCTCGGCCAGATGCTCGATCGTCTGCGCGCTGAGGGATTTGTGGGCCAGCCGCGATGACCCGGACGATTATCGCCAACGCCGCGGTCGTCACGTGTGACGACGCGAACACTGTCCTCAGGAGCGCATCCGTGGCGTTCGAGGGCGGGCTCATCACCGCTGTCTCCGATGAGCCGATCGAGGCTCGCCCCGGGGACGTGATGATTGATGCCCGAGGGGGCATCGTGCTACCGGGCCTCGTCAATGCCCACACCCATCTCGCGATGACGCTCCTACGCGGTGTCGCCGACGGCACCGATCTCGACGCGTTCCTGTCCACGCTGCTGCCGATCGAGAGTGCGCTCGTCGATGCCGACGCGGCGGCAACGGGGACCGAGCTCGCTGGGGTTGAGCTGCTCCGCTCCGGCTGCACCGCTTCCCTCGACATGTACTTCTTTCCGGGGTCGACGATGGCTGCGGCCGCCCGAGTAGGACTGGCGGTGCACACGGGTCCCGTGTTCATCGAGTTCCCGGGGCCCGACGATCTCGTCTGGCCGGCTCGTATCGCATGGTCTCGCCGGTTTCTCGAGCGTCAGGAAGTCGCCAATCGGTGGGTGGGTCCGCACTCCACCTATCTGTTGTCCGAGGAGCAGCTCCGCGACGTTGCCACTTTGGCCGACGAAACGGGTGCCCGTGTGCATGTGCACGCCTCGGAGACGATCGCGGAGATGGCCCAGGTCGCGGAGCGACACGGTGGTCGCACACCGGTCCAGGTGCTCGCGGATGTCGGACTTTTGCATGACCGGACGGTGCTCGCCCATGCGGTCCACGTCACCGATGCCGACATCGAACGCATCGCCGCGGTCGGCGCCCACGTGACCCACAACCCGGCGTCAAACGCCAAGCTCGCCAGTGGACTCGCGCCCGTACGCAAGATGCTCGACTCCGGTGTGAACGTCGCTCTCGGAACCGATGGCGCGTCGTCGGCCAACGATCTCGACCTGTGGGTGGCGATGCGCCTGGCCAGCTTCCTTCCGAGCATCATGCATGGCGACCCGGGTGAGATCACGGCTGCCGACGTCGTCCGTATGGCAACGATCAACGGGGCGAAGGCGCTTGGTCGGGGTTCGACGCACGGCAGCGTCGAGGTCGGCAAGGTCGCCGATGTGGTAGTTCTCGATGGACGAGCGGCGGCCATCACACCCTCTTACGACCCTTTGTCGACGCTTGCGTATGCCACGAGTCGCGCCGAGGTCACGCACGTTTTTGTGGCCGGCGCCCGCGTGGTCGACGGGGGCCGCGTGCTGACCGTCCCCGCCGACCTGCACGATCGGGTTGCCGTGCTCGCAGCGCGCGTCACCGAACTTCGTCGTGTGGATGGCGTTTCGTGAACGCCTCCATCGACCCAGGGGTCGCCGACGCGGCTCGTGAGCGGGTCCTTGCCTGCTCTCGTTCGCTCGTGGCGCGCGGGCTGGTGGTCGGGTCGTCAGGCAACGTGAGCGAACGAATCGACGAGCACCGCTTCGTCGTGACCCCGGCGGGTGTCGTTTATGAAGCATTGACGATCGGCGACATCCCCGTCGTCGATGTGCGCACGGGGGAGTGGTCCGACGGTCGTCGCCCGACCAGCGAGATCGCCCTGCACCTGGGGCTGTACCGTGCCGATCCTGACCTCCGAGCCATCGTGCACACGCACTCTCGTCACGCAGCGGCGTTCGCCGTTGCCCGCATCGACCTGCCGTTCATCATGAACGAGAACATCGCCACCCACTCGGAGAAGATCCTGGTGACCGACTACGCGCCGCCCGGGTCGGTGGATCTCGGAGAACAGGCTCTGCGCACCTTCGATCGCCAGCCCGGCAGCCAGGCGATCCTTCTCGCCAATCATGGTGTCGTCGCGCTGGGCGAGTCGCTCGACAAGGCCGAGCTTGTTGCCGCACAGGTCGAGTGGATCGCCGAGGTGCTCTATCTGTCCTCGACGCTGCGCACCGATCTCGGAGCCACCGTGGTGCTGCCCCGGGACATGCAGGACGCGATCGGGACCAACTACGGCGTGACGTTCTCGCGGGAAGGGGGCCGCCCGGTGGAGTCAGCGCCTCCGCGGTCGGAAGAGATAGTACGCGCGCTTGGATTGGAGCCCTTGCCCGTGGAAGGTGGGTTGTTCCGTCAGGTCTGGCAGTCGTCGGAGACGGGCACAGACGGACGGCCGATCGGCACATCGATTCTCGCGGCCTTCACCGGTGATCCCGATTCGTTCTCTTCGATGCACCGCCTCGCCACCACGGAGATCTGGCACGTCTCCGCGGGCGATGCCATCGAGATGCTTCTGCTCCACCCCGACGGTTCGGTCTCCGAACCAATCCTGGGTCGCGACGTGCTGGCCGGCCAGCAACTGCAGATCGTCGTCCCGGGGGGTACGTGGATGGGCGCCTCCCTCGTACCAGGCGGACGCTTCGGCGTCTTCGGCGCCACGATGGCGCCCGGCTTCGTCGAGTCCGACTTCGAGGGCGGCATGGCCGACGAGCTGATCGCGCAGTGGCCTACTGCAGCGGCTCGAGTTCGCGCCCTCACCCGCGCGGACGCCCCGACAACGCGCATCACCGAGAAGCTCAAGACCGCGCTGGACTGAGCGCGGCAATCCCAGACCGGGCCGGCCGCATCCCGCACAGCCGAAAACGGACCCAGATAGCGCCGAAAATGGAGATGCGGGATGTCGATTCCCCCGATGTGGGATTTGCGATGCCGGGTCAGCCCTTCGTCAGGTTCCCCGTGTGCTCGACGAGACGGAGGAGTCCGTCGCGGTCGGACCGTGGGTTCGGCAGCAGGATCAATCGGTCCACCCCCGCCGCTTCGAATGCCGCGGCCGCCGGTCCATCGATCGGCACCATAGGGGTGACCGAGATCTCGATGGCGTCGCCGAGCCAGGCCGGGCGGTCGTAGCGTTCACGGGCAACACGGATTCCCTCGATGGCCGCCACCGTTTGCTCGAGCGTCCGGGCGAACCCGTACCAGCCGTGGGCGTTGGTCACCGAACGGCGCCACCCGGCCGGGCCGTTGCCCCCCATGTGGATGGGCGGGGTCGGCTGCTGGAGTGGACGGGGTCGTGACTGGATCCCGGAGAACGACACGAACTCACCGTGGAAGCTCGGCTGATCCTGGCTCCACACGGCCCGCATGGCGTCGAGGTACTCCAGCGTCTTCTCCCCCCGATGATCGAGTGTGTATCCGAGCGCCCGGAATTCGGGTTCGAGATATCCGACGCCCACCCCGAAGAGCAGCCGTCCGTTGGAGAGGACATCGACGCTCGCCATCTCCTTCGCCAGAACCAATGGGTTGCGCTGGGGGAGGATGATGATGCCGGTGCCCAGTTTGATGGTCGTTGTGCGCGCGGCGATGAACGACAGCGCCACCGCGGGATCAAGGAACGGGGTGAGCGGCCCGACGGGAGAGGGCGGAACCTGAGGATCGGGGAGCACGACGTGTTCGCCCGTCCAGACGGACTCGAACCCGGCCGCCTCGGCCGCTTGGGCGACCTCGCTGCCCACGTCGGGGTCGGCGCAGATGCCGGAGTTGATGGCGAACAGTCCGAATTTCATCGGCCGATGCTACGACGCTGCGTCGGGTTACACCCGTGCCGCCGCCGTGGTCAATAGTGGAGCAGTGCCAGCGAATCCACTGCAGAAGGTCCCCTACAAGTGGATTGTCGCGTCGGTCTTCGTGATGGCACTGTTCATCGACATCTTGGACCTCACGGCGGTCAACGTGTCGCTGGTCTCGATGAGCTCGGCCTTCAAAGCATCGGTGGCCACGACGACCTGGGTGGTCCTCGGGTACTCGCTCAGCCTGGCTGTGTGGATCCCGGTCTCGGGTTGGGTCGGTGACCGCTTCGGCACGAAGCACACGTTCATGTTCGCCCTGTCGATCTTCATCGGAGCCTCGCTGATGTGCAGCGAAGCGACTTCGATCAACATGCTCATCGCCTCTCGGTTCGCCCAGGGCGTCGGCGGCGGAATGCTCACTCCCGTCGGCATCACCCTGCTCTTCCGTGCGTTTCCTCCAGAGGAGCGGGCCCGCGCGTCGTCGATCCTCTCCATCCCGACGGTCGCGGCACCGGCGCTTGGACCGGTGCTCGGTGGGTATCTCACGGACAACTTCGGCTGGCGGTGGATCTTCCGCATCAACCTTCCGATCGGCATCCTGGCGCTGCTCATTGCCTGGTTCGGCCTCCGTGACGAGCGCAGCGAGGGGACCCAGACCTTCGACGTTTTCGGCTTCGTGCTCGCGGCCATCGGTTTTCCGGCCGCGGTATACGCCCTCGAACGCGGAGCCGAGGAAGGCTGGGGATCGGGTCGGATTCTTGGGCTCGCCGGTGTCGCCGTCACCGCCCTCACGGCGCTGGTCGTCTGGTCGCTACGGGCCAAGGCGCCGATGCTCGCGCTCGGCCTGTTGAAGGAACGGCTCTTCCGGACGACGAACATCGTGAGCTACGTGTCGACCATGTCGTTCCTCGGCCTTATCTTCCTCCTCCCACAATTCCTGCAACGGGTGGCCGGGCACACCGCATCGCAGGCCGGCCTGGCGACCTTCCCTCAGGCGATCGGGGCGATGATCATGTCGCGCTTCGCCGGTCGCCTCTATCCGAAGCTCGGGCCTCGGAAGATGCTCACGATCGCGTATGTCGGCATGGCGATCGTCACCGCGTACTTTCTGCGTCTGTCCGTCGATACGAGCGACTGGGAGATCCGCGGGACCATGTTCCTGCGAGGGTTCTTCCTCGCGATGTCCTTCATCCCGCTGCAGGCTGCATCATATGCGCGCATATCACCTGCCGACACTGGCCGAGCGAGCGCGATCTACTCCACGCAACGACAGCTCGGAAACGCCACTGGCGTTGCGGTGGTCTCGACCGTCCTCCTCTCGGCGATTCCGACCGCCTTCCCTCGTGGATTCATCCCGATCCCGCCGGATCAAATCGCTGGCTTCACGAACGCGTTCCGCATCGCCATCGGCGTGACCATCGGCTTCATCCTTCTGGCCGCCGCCCTGTCGACGCGCATCCACGATTCCGACGCCGCGGCAACGATCAGACGGCCATGATGTCGTCTTCGCACTTCGATGTCGTGGTCGTCGGGAGCGGCTTCGGCGGAAGCGTCACGGCACTGCGGCTGACGGAGAAGGGCTACCGGGTCGGCGTTCTGGAGGCGGGTCGGCGATTCGGGCCATCGGACTTCCCGAAGACGAACTGGAATCTGCGTCGGTTCCTCTTTGCTCCTCGACTCGGGATGCGGGGGATCCAGCGGATCAACCTGTTGAGCGACGTGATGGTGCTCTCGGGTGCCGGAGTGGGCGGCGGGTCACTGGTCTACGCCAACACCCTCTACGAGCCGCTGGGAGCGTTCTATGACGATCGGCAGTGGTCGGGCATTGCCGACTGGCGGGCCGAGCTCGCACCTCACTACGACCTCGCGAAGCGGATGCTCGGCGTGACGGTAGCGCCCGACAACTCGCCGAATGACGCCGTGATCCGGGCGTTGGGCGAACGACTCGGTGTGGCCGACACCTACCGGGCAACCGACGTCGGTGTCTACATCGGCAAACCCGGCGTCACCGTCGCGGACCCGTACTTCGGCGGCGTCGGCCCGGACCGTACCGGCTGCAATCAGTGCGGGGGGTGCATGGTCGGGTGCCGATTCGGCGCGAAGAACACGCTTGATCGGAACTACCTCTACCTCGCCGAACACGCGGGCGCGACCGTGTTCGCCGAGACCGAGGTGACCGACCTCATCCCGCTCGCCGAAGGCGGCTTCGAGCTCACGACCTGCCGCCCAGGCCTTCGTCAACGGGACACGGGGAGATTCACCGCCGATCAGGTGGTGTTCTCCGCTGGTGTGCTGGGCACCGTGCGTCTGCTGGCCGGCCTGAAAGAGCGAGGTCGACTCCCCCACCTATCGAGTCGCCTCGGCGAGTTGGTCCGCACGAACTCCGAGTCCATCCTGGGAGCAAGCTCGTCCGCCGACGACGAGACGGACTACTCGACCGGCGTGGCGATCAGTTCGTCGATCTACCCGAACGAACACACCCACATCGAGGGCGTCCGCTATCCGGCCGGTTCGAATGCGATGGGGCTGTTGGCAACGGTTCTCGTCGACGGCGGTGGGCGTATTCCTCGCCAAGTGCGATTCGTCGGCGAGGTGCTCCGACACCCGGTGCGGTTCCTGAAGAGTCTCTCGGTACGCAAGTGGTCGCAGAAGACCGTGATCCTGCTCGTCATGCAGAGCAGCGACAACAGCATCAACCTCCGGTGGCGGAACCGCCGTGGTCGGGTGCGGTTGCGAAGCGAGCAGGGGACGGGAGCACCCAACCCGACCTTCATTCCCGAAGCCGTTGACGCCGCGCGAAAGGCCGCAGAGATCATGGGCGGCGACGCGTTCGGCTCGGTCAACGAAGCGCTGCTCGACGTGCCGGTGACTGCGCACATTCTCGGCGGGTGCGTCATAGGTGCAGACGCTCAGCACGGAGTGCTCGACGGGTACCAGCGGGTGTTCGGACATCAGGGGCTGCACGTTGCCGATGGTTCGGCCATCAGCGCCAACCTCGGTGTGAACCCGTCGCTGACGATCACCGCGCAGACCGAGCGTGCGATGTCGTTCTGGCCGAACAAGGGCGAGCCCGATCGGCGTCCGCCGCTCGGTGCCCCCTACGAGCCGATCGCCCCGACGTACCCGACGACCCCGGTCGTCCCTCCGGGCGCGCCCGCAGCAATGAGTCGCGCTTTGGAGGGTTGAAGCCTCGGGGCGGGGGACCCGGGCTAGCGTGTGGTCGTTGTGAAGTTCTCCATGGCCACTCTCGTCGAATACGCGCGTACCGATGCGGGGCGTAAGAAACTCCGGTACGCGGGCGTGTCGGTGGTGTTCGTGCCGCTCAGCCAGGTCTTCATACAGCTGCTCGGCCGGTACAGCTTCGACCGCGACTACACGAAGGCGTCGCTGGTGAGCGCGGCCATCCTCACGCCGCCGAACTTCTTCGCCAACAAATATGCGGTCTGGCGCGACACGAACCGGGAGAACCTCCGAACCCAGGTAATCGTGTTCTGGATCGCGGCGATGCTCGGCGTCACATTCGCCACCACGTTGACCTGGCTGGTGGAGAAGGAGGTCGCCGACAAGTCCGCCGTCATCGAGAGCGGTGCGGTGTTCCTCGCTCAGCTCACCGGCTTCGGGCTCGTCTGGGTAGGCCGCTTCCTGGTGCTCGATCGCTGGCTCTTCAAGGCGACGCACCACGGAGCAGAACCATCGCCTGACGACATGGCCGCGCTGAGCGGAGACATCCCCATCTGAACCAGTCCCGTGTCACCACGGGAACGGCGTTCGGTCGCAGGCGAACGTGCCCGTCGGTTCAGGCCGGGAGCGCGCTTGGGTTACCGCCCGGATGCCGAACATGTTCGTGTCGACGCTCCGGGCGGAAACCATCCGAAGTTTCCTACCGGAACGCGAATCCTTTCGCCGCGCTCGGGCATCCAACCTTCTGCCACCCAAGAACGGTGTGGCGGAACCAGAAAGCCCTAGACATGTCAACTTCCACGTCCACCCAACTCGTACGCACACCCGCGAATCTCTCGTTCGTCGACGTCAACGGCGCGACCACCGGTCTCGCCGATCTCGTCGGACTCAACGGTGCGGTCCTCTTCTTCATGCGCACGTCAAGCTGCCCCGTCTGCCTTCACCACCTCAAGGAGCTCGCCGGAATCGCCACCGAGATCTCGTCCTCGGGCAAGAGCCTCGTGGTCGTCATCCCCGACGGCGTGCAGGCCGCGGCAAAGCTGACGAAGAAGTACCCGACATTCCAGTTCGTCGTAGGTGATGCGGCGGCTGACGCGCAACGAAACCTTGGCCTCGGTGCGAAGTTCGGGATGCAGCGCAGCGGGGTGCTGATCGTCGATTCGTCATCGGTGCCGGTGTACGAGCATGCCGCAACCATGCCGATCTTCGCCTTTGACAAGAAGGAAGTCCTCGAGAACCTTCGCCCGACCGCCAGGCGGTGAGCGCCTGGCGGCGCAGTAGCGTTCGAACGTGAGCCCTGCTTCGCCTCAGCCCCACGAGGCACTCGTTCGAGACGCCTGCGCCGGCGACGATCAGGCGCTCTCGCAACTCATCGAGTTGTACCACGACAGCGTCTATCGGTATGGGCGCAGCGTGTGCCGCGACATCGATCTCGACGACGCGGTGCAGGACGCGTTCGTGTCGCTGACTCGGTTCCGGTCGGAGTTCCGGGGCGAAGCGGGGATCGGCACGTGGCTCTTCACTACTGTGCGCAACGCGTGCCGTCAGTTGCTGCGCCCGGTCGCGCGTCGGCGTCGGCTGCTCGGCGACCAGGTCGAGATGGATGCTCTCGATCAGGTGAGTGCCGACGTCCCCGGGCCCGAAGACCTGGCGATTCGCGCCGACCTCGTCAAATCCGTGCACACGGCGCTCGAAAGACTGAGCCCCGAACACCGCCAGATCCTCATTCTGCGTGACATCGAAGGCGCCACCGGCGCGGACACCGCGCGCGAACTGGGACTCAGCATCGAGGCCATGAAGAGTCGCCTGCTTCGCGCCCGCGCCGCACTTCGCAAGGAAATCATCAGGGCGAAAAGCGTCCTGTAGACGAGCGCCGACGCGCTTTGGTCGTCGTTGCGCAGTCGTACAGGGCCAACGGGGTCCGAGGTTGTGTCACACTCTCGTAGCCCTTCCAGAACTCAGCCAGGTCGGGAGCCCCGAAGGCCTCTGGTGGCGTCTTGCGGCACGTGGCGCGGACCCAAGGACCCCACGGTTTTGCCGCCACCGCACGAGAGAGTCCTGCGTTGACGCGACCCGGAGGAATATCGGGGATTGCGATCCATCGCAGTTGATGTGCAGCCACGGTTCGCTGTAGCGCCGGGAGCGCTGGATACGGATCAGTCCCGAAGAAGCCGCCGAGCGGAACGGCGCGGTACCCCGCAACCGTGAGGATCGCGGACACCGTCACGCGCGACGTGGCGAGCACGTTGGAGGCGGCCCCTTGGTGACGACGGACAAAGGCAATCAGCGCGGCATCATTGGCGGTGATCGTGGATTGGCGCCATGTCGGCTTCGGAACGCCGGTGAGCGAAGCCTTTGGTGCAACGGACTCTTGGGTTCGCGTGATGTCCGCGTAGAGAAAGCTCGACGGCGGCACGATCAGGCACGAGGTCGCCGTAAGTACGGTTGCCCGGCGGAGGCAGGTGTCGAGCCGAGCCCGGGGTCTCGGTGAGCTTGCCATGCGCCGGATCTGTCCGACCCGTTGCAAAGCAACGGACGTCGCGATGGATGCTGTCGCGAGCACAAGCGCGGAAGACCAGGCGAAGGTGCCAACGAATCGGGCGCCGATGACCGCCGGGATGGCGACTGCCGCCAACAGGATGCTCAACGCGCCCGTGTCGGTCCAGTTGATCGGCCGCGTCGATCCGTCCGTCGGCTTGGACGAAGTGGGAAGGAGGGCATCTGCTGCGAACGCAACGAGGGCAGCTATGCCGGGTATGAGCGGGGCGAGGTAGTACGCCGAGAACTTGCCCGGCATGTAGGCAAGCACCGCCACGTGGATTCCCGTCCACAACATGAGGAAGAACGTGATGCGGGACAGTCGACGATTCGCGAGGACCACAAGTGCAGCGATCAGTGCGGCGAGCAACAACCAACTGGTTTGTGCGCTGTAGACCCTGCCGAAGAGCGTTCGTTGCGGAGCCAGGCGCCGCAACGTCGCGAACAAACCGCTCCGGGCCCGTGCGTTTCCGGAGTGGGCAAGCCTGGCGATTCGGTGAGTGCCATTGAAACCGAAGGCGAGCCGTGCTTCGGTGTTGTCCGTCGAGTTCGGGACGTAGGGACGAGCGGATGGCGTGACGCTGTCGACGACGGTGATCCATGCGATGCTCACTCCCGCGGCAATTGCCGCGAACGCTGCCGTGCGGGCAGCTCGTTGTCGCAACGGCAACGGGGAGATGAACAGCAATGCGGCGACGATGGCCGGAACAGTGACGACGGCCTGCAGCTCTTTCGTGTTGAACGCGAGCCCGACGGCAAGGCCGGCAATGAGCACGTGACGGAGTCTCGGGTCTCGCAACGAGTCGACCACGGCAATGAGCGACACGATGGTGAGGAGAACAAGGAGCTCGTCAGGATTGTTGCTTCGCGCAACCGCAACGCTCATCGGCGTCAGCATCACGATGGACGCTGCGATCAGACCGGTGCGGCGGTTGAACCAACGTTGGAGTGCCGCACAAATCAAACCCACCCCGAGTGCGAACAGCACTACCTGCGGACCGAGGACCGTCCAACTCGACACGCCGAAGAGATGGATTGCGGCTGCCGGGCCGACGAGGCCGAGCGGCGGCTTGTCGACCGCCATGACGCCGCCGCGGTCGAATGTCGAAAAGAAGAGCGCGTGAACGCTGCGAGATCCGGTGAGATCGGCTGCGGTGTAGTAAAGGTCTCCGAGACCGTTCTGGGAAAGCCGATAGAAGCCGATCAGCAGGGCCAGCAGCCCGAAGGCAAGCGGATCGGCCACCGCCCCGGTGTGAGCCGATCCCAGTGGCAACCGACGTCGTGGCCGGCGCCTGGCACTCTCCGAGCGTGGCTGACAGCTCGATTGGTCGCCCTCGACCGCAACTGGGTCTCTGAGCGCAGCGAACACGACCCCAACATAGGAAACGCCCTCTGAAGAAGTCCTGAGTGCGAGCGGGAGGCGTCGTACCGACCAACGATCATCGCAGCGGCGTCGCTCCTCACGATTGTCGCACTGGTGGTGTTCCTCCCCACTACCCGGCTGACGTCACGGAGACGCGTGTCAGCCCATAGGGGGGAGGCGAGGGACTTGAACAACAAACACGGCGCCGGCGTCGGTTGGTCGGATCGTGATGGTTCCAGCGTGCTCGCTCACGAGTTCGGCAACGATGGCGAGTCCGAGTCCGCTGCCGCCCACATCGGCGCTGCGTGCTTCGTCGAGCCGCACAAAGCGTTCGAACACTGCACGCCGGTGCTCGACCGGAATGCCGGGGCCGTCGTCGGACACGACGAGTTCAGCAACGTCGGGCGTTGCCGTGACGCGGACGTCGACCCGTGTTGTTGCGTGTCGTTCGGCGTTGTCGAGGAGGTTGCGAACGATGCGCGCCATCGCTTCGGGGTTCGCGTTGATCAACACGTTCTCGGCATCGATGGTGCGCTCGAGTCCTTTCGCGGGAAGGCGGTTCGCCACCTCGCGGCGAACCAAGTAGCCAAGGTCGACAGGCTCGAGAGCAAGTCGTTCACCTTCATCGTGGTGCGCGAGAAGCAGCAGATCGGTGACCAGGCGCTCAAGGCGTTCGTGGTCGATGCTCATGTCGGCGAGGGACTCCGCCCAGCTCTCGCGCGTGCTGTCGTGCACAGAGGATTCGAGCTGGGCCCGCAGGGAAGCAAGGGGTGATCGGAGCTCGTGGCTGGCGTCGGCGATGAACCGACGTTGACGCGTCGATGCGGCGTCGAGTCGTTGGAGCATGTCATTCATCGTGGTGGCGAGGTGGGCGATCTCATCCCTCGTGCCGGGGACCGGTATGCGTTGACTGGTGTCGGTGGCCGTTATCGAGGCGACTTCGGCCCGAATCTCTTCCACCGGCCGCAAGGCGCGTTTGGCAGCCAACCACACGACCCCGCACGCCACCAGGAGAAGAAGAGGGAACACCACGGCGAGGGAGACAACAACTCGTCGATCGTTGGCGTCGGCCAGATCGAGCGGACTTGCCGCGAGCACAGTGACACGTCGTCCATCGATTCGCGCTGGGACGGTAGCTACCGCAACCCGTTCTCCGGTGTCGATGCTCAGGTTTCGTCGTCGGTGCAATGTCGCCCGCGATGTGCTCGGAACGGGCGCGAACGGTTTGGTCAGCACTGCGATGTTCGCGGTGGAGGCCAGGACACGTTGTCCTTCGATCACCTGGACCCAAATGGGGGTGCGGTTGTCCTGTGTGAGGGTGCGACTGAAATCACCGGTCTCGACCAGCGTCGCTACCGCGCGGGCGCGGGTCAGGGTCTGTTCACCGATAGAACGTTCCAGCGCTTCTCGGAGCTGGATCCGCAGTATGAGTGCGCCAGCGAGAAGGGCGATGGCCAACGCGCAACCGGCGGCGAGGACGACACTGCGGCGAACGCCGAGCGCCGGGGTTCTCATGAGCCGTTCGGGGCGACACTGTGGTCCGGGGTTTTCTGATCGGAGACCGCAGATGCCATCTCGTAGCCGACTCCCCAGACGGTGCGCAGGTTTGAGGTGCGAAACGGCGCATCAATCTTCCTGCGCAAGTTCGACACATAGACCTCGACGATGTTCGGGTCGCCGTCGTAGGCGAAGTCCCAACCGTGGCTCAAGATACTGGACTTGGTGACGGCTTCGCCCTGGTGGCGCATGAGGTATTCGAGAACCGTGAACTCCTTCGGACTGAGGGAGATCTCGACCGCGCCCCGACGGCATCGGCGCCTCGCCGGATCAACGACGAGGTCATCGATGCTCAGCATGGTCGGTCGCTCAGTTGCCCCACGTCGGGTGAGGGCCCGGAGTCGTGCGAGGAGAACAACCTGGGAGAACGGCTTCGTGAGGTAGTCGTCGGCACCGGTGTCGAGCGCTTCGGCGATGTCGTGTTCGCCATCCTTGGCGGTGAGCATGAGAATCGGCGTCCAGTTCCCCGACGATCGCAGCTGTTCACACACCCGGAAGCCGTTCAGCTTGGGGAGCATGATGTCCAAGACAATGGCATCGAACGCTGTGCTCTGGGCCAACCAGAGCCCCTGTTCACCGTCGTTGGCGACCTCGACGGTGTGCCCCTCGGCGACCAGCCCCTTTCGGAGACTGGCGGCCAATCGCCGCTCGTCTTCGACCAGGAGCACTTTCATCGGCTTCATCATCGCAGTGAGATCTGAACGTCCGCTGAAGGTCCGCGCCGTGAAGGTCCGCGCCCTGGAGGTCCGGGGGGAGCGGAGGGCTTCGTGAGAAGCTCCGGATATGACCATCTGGTGGTACCTCACGCGGTCTACGGGCATCGTCGCCACGGTGCTCGCGGTCGGCTCGATCGTTTGGGGCACGAGGTTTTCCGCCCGTGCCACGGGAACGCGACTCGGGCCGAACTGGTGGCTCGACCTTCACAACTGGCTCGGCGGTCTGGCATTGGCGTTCACGATCGCACACGTGGTGTTCTCCGTGGTCGACAGCGATTCCGGTCTCAACGTCGTCGACGCGCTCATTCCCGGCCGGGCAAAGGATGCGACGACAGCGGTGTCCCTCGGAGTGGTGGCGACCTACGCCTTTGTTCTGGTGGTCGGGACTTCGTGGCCGAGAAAGCGATTCGGGCGCAGAGTGTGGCGGGCGATTCACCTTCTCTCGCTTCCCGCGATTGTGCTGGTGGGTCTTCACACGTTTCAGATGGGGTCCGATGCGCCGTCCACAGTGCTGCGTGCACTGACCGTCGGGCTCGTCGCCGTCATGTTGTACCCCTTGGGTCTGCGACTGTTCGGGCTGCGCAAGAGCTGAGTCTCGCCATCACCTTCCAAGTCGTGGCGACTTCTTGGCTCTTTCCTAACCCTGGTCTTGCCCAACTCTTACGGCCGTCTGGCTGAATAGAGGACATGAAGACAACTCCCCGAATCCCCGTCGGGTCGAACACTCCGAAGGTGGCGCACCTCGACCCCACCCACGCTGCTGCCCAGGAGCGCGCCGCTCGCGCCGCTGCCGCACGTGTCGCCGTGCAGGCGCGCGCAGCCCGTACCTCCCCCACGAAGGCGGCCGGCCGCACGAAGCGCAAGCACCCAGCTCGCCGGAGCCGGATCGCGGCGCTGGCACTGAGCCTCGCCGGGACCGGTGCCATGACGGTCGACATGTTCCATGCCGACCATGCGTCGGCAGTCACCGTTTCGGCCGCACAGGGCTCGCTGAGGAAGG
The DNA here is from genome assembly GCA_031368215.1 of Acidimicrobiia bacterium. Classification (GTDB taxonomy): domain Bacteria; phylum Actinomycetota; class Acidimicrobiia; order Acidimicrobiales; family JANYDT01; genus JANLQX01. The sequence goes on from JANLRD010000074.1 coordinate 26,242, forward strand.
GTTCGTACACTGGCGCAGCGAGTTCGAACAAGTGGGGCGATGTCCAGGTGAGGATCTCCGTTGCCGGCGGCAAGATCACCGGTGTCGCCGCCTTGAAGACCCCTGACCACAGGCCGAAGAGCGTCCGGATCAACGACCGCGCTGTTCCGTTGCTCAAGACCGAGGTCCTCAAGGCGCAATCGGCGTTGATCAACAACGTGTCGGGCGCGACGTACACGAGCGATTCCTACAAGGTGTCGCTGCAATCGGCCATCGACCAGGCGCGTGGCGTGGCAACGGCGGCATAGTGACCAAGGGAGCGGAGCGAGGGGCTGAACGCGTCTCGCACGTGGAGCAGGTCATGGGCATGGCGGTCAGCTTCACGCTCGCCACGGACGACGAGCCCGCGGCTCGCGCGGCGATCGCCGAGGCGGTGGTGGGGCTCCACCACGTCGATGCCACATTCAGCACCTACAAGCGGGAGAGCCCGATCTCGCGTTATGGGCTCGGTGAACTGCGACTCGACGAGCTCGACGAAGAGATCCGCTCCGTTCTGGACATGTGCGACATCGCCAGGATCGAGACCGAAGGCGCATTCGACGCCGATGCCGTGCATGCCCCGAACGGGTCGTCGTTCGATCCGTCGGGGCTCGTCAAGGGTTGGTCAGTCGAAGCAGCGGCACGAACGCTGGAGGCCCGCGGCTTCGACGACTTCACCGTCAACGCGGGCGGTGACATCGTGCAACGCGGCGGACCCTGGACCACGGGGATCCGTCACCCTGTACTCGTCGACCGACTCGCGGCCGTGCTCGAAGCCAGCGGACCCTTGGCGATCGCCACATCGGCGACCTACGAACGTGGTGAGCACATCATCGACCCCCGTACCGGCGAAGCGCCGACGCTGCTGGCGAGCGCGACCATCGTCGGTCCAGACCTCACCCAGGCCGACGTCTGGGCCACTGCCCTCTTTGTGCTCGGCTCCGACGGCACCGCGCTCCTTCCGCACGAGTACGACGCGTTCCTCATCACCTGCGACGGAGTCACCCTTTCGACCCCCGGATTCGATGGGTACCGCGCGAAGAGCCAATCGTCGAACGGCTGAGGTGTCAGTGACCACGCATCGCAAGGGCACGTGTGCGCTCGACAAGTGCATCGAACAGGGCCAGTAGCTCGGGCGTCCGTTCGTCGACCGCCTGACGCTGACGAGCGACCGTTGCCTCGTCGCCCCGGGCGATCGGGCCCGTGAGTGCTGCGGGCCCACCGAGGGTCGCCCAGTTCTCGAGCGCGGCACGCACCAAGGGGACCAGGATGACCCGATCGGCGCCTGCGGTCGCGAGGAGGCGCTCCGCGGCGTCTTCGAGCGTGATGAGGAAGTTCGACGCCATCGACGCGGCCGCGTGATAGGCCGCACGGTCCTCGTCGTGGATCTCAACCGCGGTCATGCCGAGTTCCGAGGCCAGCGATCGAGCGAACGCGAGGGCCCTCGGCGTCGATCCCGCCACGGCCGCGCCGGCGCCGGAAAAAGACGCACCGGCCTTGGTGACCGTCATGAGCGGATGGAACCCGAACGCCTCGTGGCCACTGAGCAGGGCAAGACCGCACGCGCCGGAGCAATGGCCGACCAGGCGTCCCGGCAGGACGTTGTCGGCCGCCGACGCGATTTGTGCGTCGGGAACGGCCAGCAGAACCGCGTCGTACCCCTGACCATCGAAGCCACGACCGAAGGGGCCGTCGAAACGCGCTGACGCTCCCACGAGTGCCTTGCCCGTGCGTCCGTTGCCGACCACGGCACAGCGGGCGTCAGTCGGAATCGCGTTCACGACATCGGGCATGGTCACATCATGACCGCAATCGTGAGCAGAGAACTTCCCCAGACGTTACAAGCTACGCGCGCATAGAGGTGCGCACCGCAGCTTCGATCCACGTATGGAAGTGGTCTCTGAGCGTCGCTCCGACATCGGAGGGCAGGAACCACCACACGCCGTTGGCGTTCACCTCGAGCACGTGCAGCGTGTCGCCGACCGGAATGGCATCGAGTACGGCGTAGTCGAGGCCGAGGGCGCGGGTCATCTCGACCGCGAGCGATCGCCATTCGTCGCGGAGGTCGGTGATTCTTGCGTGGGGTCGGCAGTCGTTCGTGGCCCGCACATCGAGCACCTCTGGATCACGGGCGAGTTCGACGGTGATCACGGCGTCGCCCATCACGTAGATGCGCAACTCGCGATCCGAAATGAGCGGTTCCTGCCAGATCGTGGGCCATGGTTCTTCATCAACCACGTTGGGACATGTCGTACTGCCCAATGCGCCGACCAGCCGAGCCGGACTGAATTCGGTCGGTGACTTCCATCCGCCCTCCGATACGTTCTTCGTGACGAGCGCGGGAAGAACGGACAGTGGTCCAGATGTTGGGAAGCCCCGACGGACGGTCGTGCGCGGAAGGGCGAAACCCCCACGGTGCAAGGCGTCGAACTGCAGCAGCTTGTTGTTGGTGGTTCGCACGGCGCTCGGCCGGTTGAGACAGTGTTGGCGGTCGAGGACGGACTCGAAGTAGGTGCTCACCGGCCGCCAGTTCTCGGTCGCAAAGCGGGGCCAGGGCCCACCCGGGTCGATGGCCGCAAGTTGTGTCTCCTCGATCTCCAGACAGACCGGCAGAAAAAGCGCAAGCGTGGTTGCTGCCACATCGACCGCATCGTGACCGGGCACGAGAAGCCGCAGCCCGTCTTCGTCCCACTCGACGTCCATCGCGTGGTGATTGAGCTCCAGCACGAGGGAGCGCCACTCGGGATGGCGGCCTACGAATTCGTGCAGACCGTAGTAGTCACCCACGGGACCCGTTCCGCTGGGCAGGCTTGGCCGGCTCACGACGGCGAGGAAATCGAGACCGTTCGACACGAAGTCACTTTCTCAGAATCGACGGGTCATCGTGTCATCGGCGGGCGTAACGTCGGGTGTTGTGGCCGTCTCGAGCCGGATGCAGATAGTGGGACTCGTCGACTGTGAGGTCCTGACGGCCCCGAACGACCCGTGGTTCGAGTGGGAAGGTGGCCGGGGTGTCGACTCGGACGACTGGTCCCTGCATCCGGAGTTCCTGGAGCACGGCCAGATGCGCTTCAGCGTCGGCGCCTTCTTGGTGCGCGGTGGGCCGCTCGGTGAGCGCATCGTGCTGATCGATGCCGGCAACGGACCCGTCGGTGACGGGTTCCTGCCTGACGGCCGACTGCCGGAGGCATTGCGCGCCCACGGCCTCGAACCGGCTGACGTGACCGATGTGCTTCTCACCCACCTCCACTACGACCACACCGGATGGCTCGGCGTCGATGGTTCCGTGTTCTTCTCGAATGCCACGATCCATATGCACGCCGATGACGTCGCGCACTTCACCGACCCCGCTTCCACAGGGATCAGCGGCGAGGTGACCCCTGATCGACTCGCGGTGGTGGCGGATCGAATTGTGACGTTCAACGGTGCGTGCGTTCCGATCCCGGGGATCAACGCAGTGCCGGCTCCGGGTCATACGCCAGGGAGCACGGTCTTCGTCGCCAGCGACCGAACCACGCGGGTCGTCTTTCTCGGCGACACCGTTCACTGTCCGGTGCAGCTCATCGACAGTGAGTGGGCTGTGCTCGGCGACGTCGATCCGGCCCTGGCGGCGCGAACCCGTGAATCGCTGGTGCGCGAAGTTGCCCGTGGGGATAGTGCTTCGGCCACCCTCGTGGCGGGCGCCCATTTTCCCGGGTTAGTTCTGGGTCGCCTCATCGGCGCCGAGGTGCCCCGACGCTGGACGGTGTGATCTCTTTCAAGAGGCCGATTGGCGTCAGCGGGCCGACTCCCAGTGGTCCACGCCGAGGGTGCGGGCGAGGCCGGCCCGAGCCTGGCGCGTCTTGTCGTCGAAGCGGGCTCCCGTGCCATCGGCAACGCGGGTCATCATCTCGAAGTTCGCAGCCACGGCGGCGGCGTCGATCATGAATGCCTCGCCAGCGGCTGAGCGAAGCCGTTCGCGGGTGTCGGCGAGTTCCTCGTCGTCCCAGTCGGCGATGGCTTCGGCGAACGCCAGGAGCTCAACGCCGAACGGCACACCGCCGGTGCCCTCTCCGGTCGCGATCGACGTGAGATCGACCTCGACACCCGACTTCTGGCCGCTCCAACTGAGCATGCCGGCGTGCGACGCAGTTCAATAGAAGCACTCGCGGAGTTTGGAGATCCGCCCGGCCACGAGTTCCATTTGCGGCCTGCTCAGGGTTCCCCGGGTCCAGGCCGGATCGTCCATCTGTCGGTCGCTCATGTACTGCGCCGACGCGAGACGCCAGAGGTTCTCCCACTCGCCGGGCAGCGCGCTGAGCGCCTGGACCACTGCTGCTGTCCTGTCGGCCGGTGCGGCCACGGGTACCCAGTTCAGGGTTGCGTCAACGAGATCGGTGGCAACGCGCCCCGTCGGACGGCCATGGACCGGCCCCGGGAAGGGCGCCATGTCCGACCCAACCGCTCGAGCAAACGCGACGACGGGAACGGTGGCGATCACGACCCCGACCACTTCCACCCACACGAGCGCACTCATGCCTTCGGCCATCGCTCGGTCATAGAGGTCGATGCTGAACGTTCCGGCATGGCGGGCGAGGCGGTACGCGAGGTTCTCGGTGGCTTCGGGGTAGTGACGTACCCACGGCGGCGAGGGCTCGGCCTCGAAATACGCATCACGGGCGATCTCCGCGAGGCGGATCCGTTCGGTGGCGGTGAGGCATGCTCCGGGCGACGCAATGTGGCGAAACGACGCCCGATGTGCCTCCACGAGATCCGCACGTACCTCCATCGACGGCAGCGTAGAGCACTTCGGGGAAAACGTCTCGGGGCGTTGCGGCTTGCGTCGCCGGCGGCGCCGGGCTTGGGCTCCGTGGCCACGACGCCGTAGCCTTGGGAGATGTATGACTACGTGATCAAGGGCGGAACGATCGTCGACGGAACCGGGGCGGCGCGGCGCACCGGAGACGTCGCGGTTGCTGATGGTCGCATCGTCGAGGTCGGCGGATCGATCACCGCAGCAGCCCGCCAGGTTGTAGACGCGGGCGGCGCGATCGTCACGCCCGGCTGGGTCGACGTGCACACGCACTACGACGGCCAGGTCTGCTGGGATTCCGCGCTGGCTCCATCGGCCGACAACGGCGTGACGACCGTGGTGATGGGTAACTGCGGCGTGGGATTCGCTCCGGTTCCGCCGGGACATGAACAGGAGCTCATCGAACTCATGGAAGGCGTGGAGGACATCCCGGGGTCGGCTCTGTATGAAGGGATGGAGTGGGGTGCTTGGGAGACCTTCCCCGAGTACATGGACTACCTGGCCAAGCGTGAGTATGCGCTCGATGTCGGCACTCAGATTCCGCACGGTTCCGTTCGCTTCTACGCGATGGGGGAGCGTGGACGGGTGAACGAGGATTCCACCGCCGATGACATCGCGGCCATGGCGCGCATCGTCGAAGAGGCCGTACGCGCGGGAGCGCTCGGCTTCAGCACGTCTCGGACCATCGGCCATCGGTCGTTGTGGGGTACGCCTGTGCCGGGGACCTTCGCCGCCGATGAAGAACTGCTCGGTATCGCTGAGGGGATGCGGCGCGCCGGCAAGGGCGTGTTCGAGATGATCCCCGCGGGAACCGTCGGGAAGCTCCAGAACCTGGGCGGCGAGAAGACGACCCAGGAGGCCGAGCACGACCTCATGCGGCGCTTCTCCGAAGTGAGCGGGCGACCGGTCACGTTCACCCTTGTGCAGTCAGCCGACTACGACCCGAATCTCTGGCGGGAGATCCTTCGCCTCACGGCGATCGCCAACGATGCCGGCGCCCAACTTCACCCGCAGGTCGCTTCACGCCCGATCGGCTTCCTCACCGGCCTGAGCGCCTATCACGCCTTCATGCGCAAGCCCACCTACATCGAGCTTCTGGCCAAGCTGCCGATCGCCGAGCGGGCGATCGCGATGGCGAATCCGGATATCAAGGCCAAACTGCTTGCCGAGTCCAGTGTGAAGCCGGAGGCCCCCGGTTCGATGGAGAACGTCTACGGACTCTTCGGGCGCAGCGCCGCAGTGATGTTCCCGCTCAACGATCCGGTCGACTACGAGCCGACGAAGGATGCCACGCTCGGCGCGATGGCGCGGGTAGAGGGGCGCGATCCGCTCGAGTACCTCTATGACTTCCTCATCAGCGAAGGCGGAACGCGGTTCGCATCCCTGAGCACGGTGGATTGCTATGCGCGCATGGAAGTTCTCCGGGAGATGCTCCTCGATCAGCACACCGTGACCGGGCTCAGCGACGCCGGCGCCCACGTCACCCTGATCTGCGACGGCACGATGCCGACCACCCAGCTCACCCACTGGACGCGTGACCGCCATCGGGGTGAGCAGATCCCGCTGGAGTTCATGGTTGCCAAGCAGACCTCGCGCAATGCGACGCTTTATGGGCTCCACGATCGAGGAAGTCTCAAAGTTGGTATGCGCGCAGACATCAACGTGATCGACCACGCTGGTCTTCGGGTGTCACCGCCGGTTGCGCACCACGACCTTCCGGCTGGCGGAACCAGGCTCATCCAGCCCGTAAAGGGTTATGTGGCGACCATGTGCAACGGCGTCATGACCCGCCGCGACGATGCCGACACGGGGGCACGCCCGGGCCGGCTCGTGCGAAGCTGACACTCCGTCCGCAGGCCGCTGGGCCTGCAGTCTCGCTTCAGCTGGCGGAACCGCTCTGGCGGGCCTTCGACGCCGCGATCTCCTCGCGCCATCGCTTCCAGTTTTGTTTGACGTAGCCGCTGACCCAGGCCACGTGGGCAAGATCGGCAACACCGCGGCGAATCGGAACCGCAACCGGCGGCTCGACGGTGAGGAGTTGGCCCCGCCCGTGTAGCTCCTTCACGACCTCGGCGGCAATCAGCTGGTGACCGTATCGGTTCGGGTGGAGCCGGTCGACTGCTCTCACCGCCGACGTGAACATGTCGGGTCGACCGGCGAGGTCGACGAGGACCAGGCCGTACTCGGCGACGGCGGTGTTGATGATGTCGTTCATCGTCGCCACGTTCCGGTTGAGCTTCTCGCGCAGCGGTGCCCGAACGGGGAAAGGAGCGAACACGTCGTGGATCGACGCCGTGATGACAACTGGCGCGTGCGCGCGGAGATCCCGGAACAGCGCGTCGAAGCGTGCACCGAACTCGTCGAGGTCGAGATCGGCGATCCACAGGTCGTTGATGCCAATGAAGCACGAGATCACATCCGCCGGGTCCGCCAACGCCGACTGGAGTTGGTCGGCGATGACGTGCTCGATTCTGGATCCGGCGAGCGCGAAGTTCCGCACCTCGACCGATTGGCCCGAGTCCTCAACGGCCGCCGCAAAGTACGACACCCATCCATCGAGTTGTCCGGAGAACCCGGCGCGGCCGGGGCGAGGGTCACCGACGCCCTGCGTCAGGCTGTCACCGAGCCCCGCGAAGCGCAGCGCGCGGCCGGAGTCCATCGGTATCGACCGACCTCGACCTGGCGACGTTGGCGTCGGCTCCACCCCTTGAGCGTACCTACGTCGCGCCGTGGCGGAACCCGGCGGTACGGTCGACCCGGGCCACGTCGGAACGGTAGCTCGCGTACCACTCGGAGCGCCCGCGGCCTCTTGCCTCGGCGTGCGCACCCAGGCGTCGCCACGCCACCAGCGCGGCAATCGAGGACCAACGCGAAATAGTGATCCCGACGCCGTCGTCGCCGCGCACGGAGTCCACGCCGAGAAAGCCCGACTGCTCGCTCGCCAGGGAGTCCATGAGTTCTGCGGTCTGCGCGTATCCGGTGTCGTTCGGCATCCGCTCGTTGGCGAACGATACGAGCCAGGTCTGGTCGGGGAGGTCACCGGCGACAAGCCGTTCGTTCACCCGTCGTTGGTGCGCTCCGAGGTCATGCTCCTTGCGGATGGTCTCCGCGCTGGCTGGCGATGTACTCAACGTGTTGATCGGTCGTCGTGGGCGGGTGACGAACTCCCCGCCGCAGTTCGGACAGATCCCGAGGAACTCCCACGTGGCGCACTCGCGACAGAACGTGCACTCGAAGCTGCAGATGCGAGCGTTGTCGGAATCGGGTGGGAGGTCGGTGCCGCAGTGTTCACAGTTCGGACGGAGCGCGAGCATGTGCGAAGCGTACCGAGGCCTGCGCGAATGGCCCGCGGATTTTCGGGCGACGTCAGTCGAGTGACTCGAGGAATGCCCGGAGCGCCGTATTGACCTCCGCCGGGGCTTCCTGCTGCACCCAGTGTCCGACGCCCGGGATGATCGTGGAGCCGCGGAAGTCGGCGCACGCCCGGGGTGCGAACGCGAAGATGTCGATGCCCGGAACGAAGTTGCGAACGGCGTCGAGCTCGCCGGCGATGAAGGTCGCGGGTTGCGTGAGAACGGGATTTGAGCGCGAGCCAAGCTCAGCGGAATCGAGACCCTGCGCCCGGTAGCGGTTGAGTAGACCGTGCCAGCCGCCGACCTCGATCGCTTCGGAGTACATCCGCAGCTCCTCGGCGCTCATCCACGCCGGAAACGGATCGGGGTCGACGAGGTCGTCGAGGAACTTCGCGTCTGCCGGCTTGTGCTGCAGGAAGAGTCCGGCTCCTTCACCGCTGAGCGAGTAATAGATCATCCGGAGGCTCTTCGCCGTGTCGGCACCGAACTCGGCCTCGGCGACTCCGGGCTCCTGGAAGTAGTTCTGGTAGAAGAAGCGGTCGGCGTAGAGCTGCTTCCACATTTCCAGCGACGACGCCGGGCCGACCGGGCCGTACGGCACACTCAACCCGGCGAGAGCGCGGACCTTTTCGGGGTACAGCCGCGCCGTGTTCCAGGCAATCGGAGCACCCCAGTCGTGGCCGAACACGATGGCGCATCCGCCGCCGATTGCGTCGATGACGGCGGCGGCGTCGGCGCACAGCTCCGTGAGTGCGTAGGCGGAGATCTCCTTCGGTTTCGAGCTGCCGCCGTAGCCCCGAACGTCCATCGCTGCAACGGTGAAGCCGAGCTGCGAGAAATGCTCCATCTGATGGCGCCACGAGATCCACAGTTCCGGCCAGCCGTGGATGCACAGGATCAGTGGGCCCGAACCAACCGTTGCGACGCGCACGGAGGTGTCACCGTTGCGCACTGTCGTGAACGATGCGTCGATCATGCGCCGAGTGTAGGACCGACGGTCGGCGCGGTGGAGGTGTCAGTTACGCGGCGAGGCGGTTCGGAAGGCGCTTCGCGGCGAGCAGCATGGGAACGCCGACAGCGACGATGACCGCGATTGCGACCGTCGGGATGATGTCCGGCCCGTGCGAGTCGACCAGTTCGCCGACGAGCGCGGGCACGGTGATGGCTCCGAGGTTGGTGGCGATCAGCTGCCAACCCGACACGCGAGCGGCGAACAGTGTTCCGACCCGGTCCGATGTGGTGGCGAACAACGAAGGAACGATCGGAGCCAGGGCAACACCGGCGAGCACGAGGCATCCCAACCCCACTCCGCGGGGCGCGACAACGAGGCCGACGAGCATTGCAGCGCACGCGCTGGCGAGACCGGCCAGGCCGATGCGAGCGATCAGCCGGGCGACCTTCGGGTGGGCCATGGTGATCCGCCCGAACGTCGCTCCGCCCCAGAATCCGGCGACTCCGACCGCGGCGGCCCTCTCGCTGATTCCGCGTCCTTCGGTCAGATAGGTGAAGGCCCAGAGCCCGGTCGTGACCTCAATGGCGACAAAGGCGCCGAGCGTGAGCATCGACACCGTCACGGCGAGCCTTGGAAGTCGTCCTGTTGGCTGCGGTCCGCGTGGCTCGACCTTCGCAAGCGATGGCCAATCGCCGTTGGCCGAGGCTGTGGCAACGAGAGCGCCCACGGCCACCACGGCCCCCGCCGCGGCGGAGACGCGCCAGTTCTGCACCGATGCCACGATGACCGGACCGATCGTCGCGCCGATACCGTACGAGCCGTGGATGAGGCCGGCGTCACCAACGCTCGCCCGTCCGGCAATGAAGGTCGCTCCGAGGGAGTCCAGCGATCCGGCTGCAGCACCGAGCGCAGCGACAGCCGCAAGAAACATCACCCACGAGGTGGAGAGCGCCATGAACGCGCAGGTGAAGGCGAACGCGACCAGCCCGGCGGTGAACGCTGAACCCATTCCCATCCGCCAGATCGCTCGGCGGCCGATGGTCGCCGTCGACAGGCGGCCGATGCCGTACGCCAGCGTGACGAGGCCCAGTTTCCCCAGCGACTGGCCGAACCGCTCCCGCACGTCCGGCCAGAGAACCCCGAGCATGGAGGTCGGGACGGCGAACGCCAGGTAGGTGATCGACACCGACAGCACGGTCGCGCGGCCTGCGCGCTTGGTCCGTGCGCCCGAGCCGACATTCACTCAAACGACCCTACTGAGCGACGGCAAGGAGAGGGTTGGGAGGTTGCGCGATCGACCGCTTGGACACAAGGCGACTGAGTGCACAACCTTCGGCTACGGCATGAGGTGGCTAGCGTCGCGGTGTGCCGAATCGCCTCACCGGTCGCGTGTTCGACGCTGACGATCGTCGCTTGCTACGTCTCGCCGGTCCGGCGTTTCTCACGCTCTCGGCCGAGCCGTTGTATGTGCTCGCCGACACCGCGATCGTCGGGCACATCGGTACGAGCGAGCTGGGTGGCCTCGCCATCGCCGGTACGGTCCTTTCGACGCTCACCTGGCTCATTGCATTCCTCGCGTCGGGAATCACGACCCAGGTTGCCCAGCGACGGGGCGCCGGCGACGAAGCCGGGGCCCGGGCGGCGGTCAGCCAGGGACTCCTGGTGGCCGTCGCTCTCGGGGCGCTGACGGCCTCGGTCGCCGGCTTCGGCGCTCGTGCCGTTGCTTCGCGTGTCGGAGGGAGGGGTGACGTGCTCGATGCCGCGGTCACCTATCTCCGCATCGCGTCGATCGGACTGCCGGCGATTGCTCTCGCGCTGCTCGCCACGGGCTGGTATCGCGGTATCGAGAACCTCCGGCTTCCGGTACGTCTGGCGATCGGCACGAACCTCGCCAACGTTGTCCTCGAGACGGTCTTCGTCTGGGTGTTCCACTGGGGGATCGCCGGTTCGGCCGCGGGCACGGTGATCGTTCAGTGGACGGCCGTGCTGGTCTACGTGGCGGCGTTGCGCGGCGTGATCCGCCTGCAGCGGCCGCGAGCCGCGCACCTTCGTGCTCTTCTGCGTATCGGCGTGGCCATGGTGATCCGTACCGCCCTCATGGTCAGCACCCTCAGTGGCTCGACGTGGCTGGCCAGCCGGCTCAGCGACAAGTCCCTCGGCGCCCACCAGATCGGCGTGCAGATCTTCCTGCTGCTCGCGCTCATGATCGACGCGCTCGCGGTTTCGTCCCAGTCGGTGTTTGCCAACCGACTAGGCGCAGCCCGGGCGGGGTCGACGGAGCTGTGGGGTGTCACGCGGAGACTGATTCGTCTGGGCGTGATCGTCGGCATCGGACTGGGCGCGGTGATCGTCGTGCTTTCGCCGGTGCTCGGCCACGCGTTCTCGGGGGACGCGTCGGTCGTGTCGCGTTCCATTCCGGTGTTGCTCCTCGTCGGTCTGTTGCAGGTCAGCGGGGCGGTCGTGTTCGTGCTGGACGGCGTGTTGATGGGGGCAGATCTGTTTCCCTGGTTGGCCGGGGGAGCGGTTGCCGCCGCCGCGTGCTTCTGGGGCGTCGCTTTGCTGCAGCGTACGTCGATACCGGTAGTAAGTGGACTTAGTGGCGTGTGGATCGCAGTGAACGTGTGGATGGTGGCCCGTCTGATCGGCAACGTGTCGATCGCCCGACGGTTCCTCCGACCGGGGTCCGTCCCGGCCGAGTCCACCTAGCTGACGGGGGTCGGCGTGAGCGCAGCGGAGCGGTGGGTGTTCTCGACGATGGCGTCGAGGATCTCGGGGATCCGGTGCTTCGGGAGGTTGTGGCCCATGTCGGGAAACGCCAGAAGGCGGGCGCCGGGGATCGCTTTTGCCGTTGCGAATCCACCGGAGGGAGTGACGAGCGGGTCTTCGAAACCGTGCACAACGAGAGCGGGAACGTTCAGTGTGTGCAGTAGTGGCGTTCGGTCGGGACTGGCGAAAATCGCCGCGGCCTGCCGAGCCGTTCCGTCGGGCGTGTAGTCGCGGGCCAGCTCTCGGGCAGCGACAACTCGAGTCTCCGCCTCGTCGTAGGAACTGCCGGAGATCAGTCGGAAGGTCCCGGCCTGACGATCGACGTAGGTGTCCCGTGTGCCCTTGGTCAGCTTCGCAAGCTTGAGTGCGATCGACGTCTTCACCCGGCCGACGCGCCTGTCGCCGGTCATTGACATGATCGAGGTGATCGACGAGACCCGGCCGGGATGGGCGATGGCGAGCTGCTGGGTGATCATTCCTCCCATCGAAACACCGACGATATGTGCACACTCGATCCCGAGCGCTTCGAGCAATCCGGCTGCGTCGTCGGCCATGTCGGACAGCAGATACTCAGGTTTCACGAAACGACGCGATAGGGCACCGGCCAACATCCGAGGAATCGACGGCGGCTTCGTCGTCCCCTTGGTGGACAGACCGATGTCGCGGTTGTCGAACAGGATGACCTGGAAGCCGGCGTGAATGAGCCCGTCGACGAATGCGTCAGGCCAGGCGACGAACTGCCGACCGAGCCCCATGACGAGGAGGAGCGGCTCACCTTCGCCACGAACCTCGTAACAGAGGGTCATTCCGGTACGGACGGATGCGAACGGCACCCGTGCATTCTACGGAGCCGACGCCGGCCGACTGCGCCGTTGGCGGGTGGCTACTCCTCGATGAGCCGCCGGGCGTTCGCCGCAGCAGGGCCGACGTGGGCGAGGTACCGCTGCAGGTGCCCCCAGATCTCCGTCTCGTCGCCCTTGAGCGAGTTGAGGTTCTTGGCGAAGCCGCCCGAGAGTCGCGACCTTTCCATCCACGACGCGATCACCGGATAGGTTGCCCAGCGCTGCCGGTTCGGCAGTTCGACCACCATCATTCGCAGCCAATCGACAGGAACGGTGGGTGGGGCGATCGGGGTGCAGATGAGGTTCTTCTCCACTTCGTCGTTGAAGTTCGCTTCGACCATTCCGATGAACGCTCCACTGAACGTGGGCTGGCAGAACCTCACCCATTGCAGGGTGATGCGGTTGCCGGCGAACACCGGTTTGGCGGGGAGGGTCGGAATACCCGCCGCTGAGCAATCGACGTGAAGGGCGTTCGGTCCCGTTGGAATCGTGCCGCGCTCGAGGACGATCTTCTCGGCAGTGATCGAGGTCACCCGGCCGAAGCGCACGATGTTGGAGATGCGACGGAGTTGCGCAAGCTCACCAGCGCTGGCAATAGCGCAGTGGTACGCCTCGGGTTTGACGGTCGGGTCGATCCGGATCACGTTGCCCGACGACTCGAGCCGTTCGAACACCTCGTCGACCGATGCGGCCCCGTCGATGGCCTCGACCTGCGTGGCGATGTCGCGCACCACGTCCGGGAAGAACTCGAGGCCTGGCTGGAAGTTCTCCCGAGGAAGCAGCCAGGAGTCGCGCGGCATGATCCACTGGACCTGTTCAGGTGCAGCGCCGTTGTCGAGGAGCCAGATCACCGCGTCCATGCCGGTCTTGCCGGCGCCGATCACCACGTAGGAGTCGTGGGCGTGAGCCGTCCTCGGCAGCGCGTTCAACGGAATGAACGCGACGTCGGGCGACACCGCGAATGCAGGAGTGTGGGTCGACGGAACGTTCATCTTCGAATGTGTTGCATCGACGACCTTCTTCGCGTTGATGGTCGTCCTCTCGCCCGAGAGCAGTGACGTGACGGATCCATCTTCGGAGGCCTCGCTCATCGGGAAGTAGTGCACACGACCGGAGGTGAGGAACTGCTGCTGCATGACGAGGTCGAAGTGGCTGAGCACCTCCTGGCCCGACGCCAGTTCGTACATGCCCTTGTTGTGGCCGACCTCGTCCTTCATCCCGGTACCGAGGGGACGCGAGTTCACGCCGTAGCTCGACGACGGCTGGTGCAGCCGGACGAACGGATAGGCGTCGTTCCAGTGGCCACCCGGGCGATGGTGGCGGTCGACGATGGCCATGGTGGCCGTCGTCTCGGTGAGGAGCGAGTCGGCGAAGGCCATCCCGACGGCACCCCCGCCGATGATCAGGTAGTCGACGTCGATCAAGTTCTCAGCCATGGTGTCCTCCGCAGACGGGCCCGGGCGCTCACCCGACTCGATCACTCTGCCCGAGTTCTCGGACTTCTTCCGTGATAGTGATCACCCTTCACCGACATTTTCTCCGGTGTTCTCGGGTTACTCGGGTGGCGGCATGACGCACGGGAAGCCGGCGTAGAGCCCGATGCTGTTGGCGGTCCTCCCGGTGGGGCCTTCCTCGAGGAGCTCGACGAGGATCTGCGCGGTCTGCTCGGGCTTCATCCAGGTGGCGAGGTAGTCGGGATCAGGCTCGCGGCCGATGAACCCACGCAGCATCTCGGTGTCGGTGGCACCCATGCAGATGTTGTTCACCCGGACGCCTTTCGACTTGAGCGTCTTTGCCCAGTCGAAGGTGAGTCCGTTGAGGGCCCACTTCGACGCGTTGTACAGGTCCATGCCGCCGTGACCGTGATGACGATCGCACGTCGGACACGGTTTCACGTGATCGGTCGAGATGTTCACGATGTTGCCCCCGCCGCCTGACGCCATGATCGGTGCAACGGCACGGCCGAACAGGAACGCCCCCTTGGTGTTGCTGCCGAAGATCCGATCGAACTGAGCGTCGGCATCGTCGAAGCCGCTGAGGGCACTGGTGGGCGCGACCTCACCGGCATTGTTCACAAGGATGTGCACGCGGCCATGGGCGGCGATCGTTGCGTCGACGACACGCCGAACGTGGGCCGCGTCGGCGACATCTCCCACGTGGCCCGTCGCCCCGATCTCCGCCGCCGCGTCGAGAACCGACTCGCGGCGATCCGTCATGACCACCTCACAGCCTTCGTCACGGAGCCGCCGAGCGAAGGCGCGCCCGAGCCCCTGTGCCGCGCCGGTGACGATTGCAACCTGACCCTGTAGCTGCCCCATGAGTGCTCCTCCTCGAGTTGCCCCCATCGTGCACCGCACGTTGCCCGCGGGGCCAACCCGCGGCCAAGAGCGGCCCGCTCAGAGGTTCAGCAGAGCACGGGAACGGGTTGCGGAGGCGGGGGTCCGACGTAGCGGGCACTCGGCCGGATGATCTTCGAGTCGGCCGCCTGTTCGAGGATGTTGGCGCTCCAGCCGATCACCCGACTCGACGCGAACGTCGGCGTGAACATCTCCGGCGGGAGCTCACAGGTCGCCATCACGACGCCGGCGAAGAATTCGACGTTCGTATAGAGCTCGCGTCCCGGCTTCAGCTCAGCGAGCAACTCGACGATCCGGCGCTCCACCCTGACCCCGAGGTCGGCCAAGGGGCCGCCGAGGCTAATGGCGATGTCTCGCAGCATGAGCGAGCGCGGATCGTCGGTCCGGTAGACCGGGTGGCCGAATCCCATGATGCGTTCGCCGTTCATGATCTTCGGCCGGACGACCTCGTCGATCCGCTCGGGCGTCCTGATCTCATCGAGGAGCTCCAACGCCCGGCTCGGTGCACCGCCATGAAGCGGACCGGACAGCGATCCGATCGCGCCGACGATAGCGGCGGCACAGTCGGCCCCTGTGGAGGCGATGACGCGAGCCGTGAACGTCGACGCATTGAAGCCGTGGTCGATTGTCGAGATGAGGTACTGCTCGATCGCCCGCACCCGTTCGGGCCGGGCTGCCTCGCCCGTCATCATCCAGAGGTAGTTCTCCGCATACGTGAAGTCGGCGCGGGGTTCGATGGGTTGCTCTCCTCGCGAAAGGCGATGGAGTGCGCACAGGATCACCGGAGTGACCGCGGCGAGACGGAGGACGTTCGCACGTCGCTGTGACACGTTGAGGTCGAGCACCGGTTTCATGTGGTCGTGCGCGCCGACGAAGGACAGCGCGGTGCGAAGACCGTCGAGCGGGCCCGACGCGCCTGCGAGGAGGGGCAGTACCTCGCGGACCACCGCGGGCAGCGTCCGCAACGCATTCACTTCATCGGTGAAGCGCGTTCGTTCGGCCACGGTCGCGGGGAGGGCGCCGTCGATCAGCAGCCGCCAAACGTCTTCGATCGATCGCGTCATCGCCAGATCGATCGCAGAATACTGTCGGTAGTGGTAAAAGCCTTCCCGGCCCCGTACGTCGCCGACCTCGGTTTCGGCGACGACGACTCCCTTGAGTCCGCGGGGCACTTCGGGCACAGCGTCGGACGGCGCGTTGATGCCGGCGACCCGTACGAGATCGGGGCGAGTGGTGATCGAGTCGACAAGAAGTGCCGTTGAGGACATGGCTAGAGCTTGCGGCGATCCCATCAGGCTAGTCAATATTGATTTTGGTCAACATGTATCGCGTACCATTGCGAGATGACGAGATTGACCACGGAGCAGGCGGCCCGCCGGCTCGGAATCAAGCCGGCAACCCTCTACGCCTACGTGAGCAGAGGGATCGTCGCGAGTGCGCCGTCCCCCGACGGCCGACAGCGGACCTTCTCCGCCACGGACATCGAGGACCTGGCGAAGCGGGGCAGGCCGCGTCAGGCGAGCCGATCGCATGCGCTGGACTTCACGATCGACACTGCGGTCACGTTGATCACCCAGCATCAACTGGCCTACCGGGGACACGACGCCATCGAGCTGACGGCGTCGGCGACGTACGAACAGGTCGGGGGTCTGCTCATGGAGGGCGCTCTCGCCAGCCATCGGGAATGGCCGGCGCTCGAAGTCACCGTGCCCGGTGATCTCGGAGTGTTCGAGCGAGTCGCGTTCGTCGCGATCGTGGCGGGCTCTCGGGACCCCCTTCGAAATGATCTCTCCCCGGCTTCGGTCGCGCAGACCGCACGTGCACTTATCTGTTCGGTTGTCGGCTCGATGGATGTTCTCGGCGACGGCCGCACACCTCGCGTGACCATCGACGGACACACGTACCGGTCGACGATCGCCGGCCGTCTGTGGACCCGTCTGTCCGCGCGCCGCCCATCGCCCGGCATGGTCGAGATCCTCAATGCCGCGCTTGTGCTGCTGGCCGACCACGAACTGGCAGTGTCGACGGTTGCTGCGCGTGTTGCCGCGTCCACGCGTGCCGACCCGTATGCCGTCGTCAGTGCTGCCGTGGCGGCGATGAGCGGTCCGTTGCACGGGGGAGCAGTCCGCCCGGCGAGTCGGATGTTGAACGAAGCACTTGCCCGGGCGGATCGTGGCGAGGGTCGGATCGGTGCCGAGCGGGCAGCGAGCGACGCATTGGAGACCTTTGGCATGTACCCCGGGTTCGGACACATGGTCTACAAGTCGGGTGACCCGAGAGCCGAAGCGCTGCTCGACATGCTGCGGCGTGTCGCCGGTGGTACCAACGAGATGAACGTGGTCGACGGAGTCGTTGCCGCAATACACCGTCGTCGGGAACTCCGTCCGAACATCGATCTCGCCCTCGCCGCGTTCAGCCTCGTTGCCGGTCTGCCCGAGCTGTCTGGTCAGGTGATCTTCTCGCTGGCACGTATCGCTGGCTGGACCGCGCACGCGATCGAGGAGTACGGCGAAGCACCGCTGCGCTACCGCGCCCGGGCCGTCTACGTGGGCCCGACAACCTGAAAGGTGAGACGGCCGGGCTTCGTCCCACTCGTCACCCGGGAAGCTCGTCGGTCTCGAACACGAGCAGGAGGCCTCCGTTGTCCACGTGCTGGCCGGCGGTCACGCGGACCTCGGCCACCCGACCATCGGCTGGGGCCTTGATGTGGTGTTCCATCTTCATCGCCTCCAGCACCACGAGCACCTGACCGGCCGTGACTGTCTCACCGGCCGCCACCCGGACGTCCAAGACGGTGCCGGGCATCGGGGCGCTGAGCCCGCCCACGGGCCCAACGTTGCCGGGCACGTGGAAGCGCGGAACCTCGCGCAAGGTGAGTGTTCCCGATTGGGTCTGCACATAAAGCAGGTCGTCTGCTCGCGTTATGCGCAACGTCGACCGGCGTCCAGCGAGAGCCATTTCCAGGTCGTGGGGGGTGTGGCGGAGCACTCGGGCGGTGCGGGAGCCGTTCACGAGGAACGAACCGTCACGCCGGGACCGGTAGGTGACAGCGACGGTCTCCCCGTTGTGGAGGAAGTCGACGCGCTGGTCCGGAAGTCGGGCATTGCGCCAGCCGCTCGGCAGACCGGGCCACACCGGAGCCGATGCCCGGTTCTCTCCCTGGACCCACAGCGCGGCGGCGATGGCCACCCGTTCGCGTTCGTCGTCGCCAGCGATGAGCATGGGCGCAGGATGCACCCGAGCGATGAAATCCGTGGTGGTGTCCCCGGCCAGAAATGCCTCGCTGCGCAACACCGCCACCAGGAAGTCGCGGTTGGTGACCACCCCGCCGATGTGAAGGCGCTCCAGCGCAAGAGCGAGCCGACCTGCCGCCTCGGCCCGGGTGGGCGCGTGCGAGACCACCTTGGCCAGCATCGGGTCGAATCGAGTCCCGACGACGAAGCCCGGCTCGACGCCGGAGTCCCAGCGGACCACCGGCGCGGCCGACGGCTCGAAGGCGACGAGCGTGCCGGTAGCAGGTAGGAAGCCGTTCGACGGGTCCTCGGCGTAGAGGCGCACCTCGATTGCGTGGCCCGTGAAGGTGATGTCGTCCTGGGCCACGTCGAGGTGCTCACCCGAAGCGATTCGCAGTTGTTCGCGCACAAGGTCGATGCCGGTGACTTCCTCGGTGACTGGATGCTCCACCTGCAGACGGGTGTTGACCTCGAGGAAGAAGAACTCCTTCGTGGCTTCGTCGACGAGCATCTCGACCGTGCCGGCCGACTCGTAGCCGATGGCGCGTCCGAGGCGGAGAGCGGCGTCTCCCATCGCCGCCCGATGGTCGGCGTCGACCGCCGACGAGGGCGACTCCTCCACGACCTTCTGATGACGTCGTTGGATGGAGCACTCACGCTCGCCCAGATGGACGAGATTGCCGTGATGATCGCCGAGGAGCTGGATCTCGACGTGGCGGGACCGGGCGACGTAGTGCTCGAGGAAGACCCGATCATCGCCGAACGCGCTCGCCGCCTCACGGCGCGCTGACGCAACGGCCTCGACGAGGTCCTCGGGTCGCTCGACCACGCGCATGCCCTTGCCGCCGCCTCCGGCCGCAGCCTTCACCAGCAAGGGGTACCCCACCCGCTCGCCTTCCGCCGGGTCGTCGGGTCGGTCGCTCGACGGGAGGGTGGGTACTCCCGCGTCGACGGCGCGGCGTTTGGCCTCGAGCTTGTCGCCCATCGCCTTGATGGTGCCCGGAGACGGCCCGACCCAGGTAAGGCCCGCGGCCTCGACTGCGGTGGCGAACGCGGCGTTCTCCGAGAGGAAGCCGTAGCCGGGGTGGACGGCATCGGCTCCGCTGGCCCGCGCCGCGGCGATGATCGCGTCGCCGTCGAGGTAGCCGGTGCTGAGGTGGACGGCCTCGTCGGCGTCCCGGACGAACGGCGCGCGCTCGTCGGCGTCGACGTAGACGGCCACGCAGCGGATCCCCATCTCCCGGGCCGTGCGCATGATGCGGCGGGCGATCTCCCCGCGGTTGGCGATGAGCAGCGTGCGGATCACAGTCGGAACACTCCGTATCCCGGAGTGCCTTCGACGGTTCGGTTCTTCACGACCGACAGACACAGGCCCAGGACCGTCCGGGTGTCGCGTGGATCGATGATGCCGTCGTCAGATATGGCGCCGGTAGCGACAAGCGCCAACGAGCCTTTCTCCTGGATCTCCTCCACTGCCGCGACGATCGTTGCATCTTCTTCTTCGTCGAACGGCAGACCCGCCCGCGCTGCCTGATTGCGGCGCACGATCGACATGACGCCGGCGATCTGCTTGGGGCCCATGACGGCGATCTTCGCGGTCGGCCACAGGAAGGTGAAGCGGTTGTTGTATGCCCGACCCGACATGCCGTAGGTGCCGGCGCCGTAGGACGAGCCGATGATCACGGTGAGGTGGGGCACCGTCGAGTTTGCGACGGCGTTGATCATCTGGGAACCCTTCTTGATGATTCCCTCGGCCTCGAAGTCGCGGCCCACCATGAAGCCGGTGATGTTCTGGATGAACATCAAGGGCACGTCGATCTGATTGCTGAGCTGGATGAAGTGCGCGGCCTTTTCCGCCGCCTGCGGGTAGATCACGCCGTTGTTGCCGAGGATCGCCACCTGGTGCCCGTGGATCTGCGCCCAGCCACACACCATCGTTGGTCCGTAGCGGGGCTTGAACTCCTCGAAGCGTGAGCCGTCGACCACCCGGGCGATGACGTCTCGCACGTCGACGGGCTGGCGCAGGTCCCGACTGACGAGGCCGAGCAATTCCTCGGGGTCGTGCACGGGCTCGTCCACCGGCGCGAGAACCCCACCGACGGGTTTGCGCCAATTCAAGTGGGACACCACCTCGCGGCACAGCCGGATGGCGTCCATCTCATCCTCGGCGAAGTAGTCGCCGAGCCCCGAGACCTCGGCGTGGAGCTTGGCCCCGCCAAGGGTCTCGTCGTCGGATTCCTCGCCGGTCGCCATCTTCACCAGCGGAGGTCCGGCGAGAAAGATCTTCGACTGCTCCTTCACCACGATGTTGTAGTCGGACAGGCCCGGCTGATACGCGCCACCCGCCGTCGACGAGCCGAAGACCACGCACACCGTCGGGATGCGGAGCTTCGAGAGCTCGATCATCTCGTAGAAGAACCGGCCGCTCTCGGCGAAGTGATCGGTCTGCACCTTCCGGCGATTACCGGCTTCGGTCTCCACCCGGAGGTCGGCACCGGCTGACTCGACGAAGCTCACGTAGGGCATGCGGTTGTCGCGGGCGATCTGGATGGCCCGCATCCACTTCTTGCCGGCATACGGCGTGAGTGCTCCGCCTAGCACCGACGGGTCGTTGCCCAGGATCACGCACTCGGTGCCGGCGATGATCCCGATGCCGATGACCATTCCGCCCCCGATCGTGTAGTCGGAGTCGTAACCCGCAAGGGGGCTGATCTCGTAGAACGGCGTGTCGACGTCGAGCACGTTGGCAATGCGCTCGCGCAGCGGGAGCTTGCCCCGTTGACGCAGACGCTCCATTGCCTTGGGCCCCCCACCGGCCTCCGCCTGGTCGAGCAACGCGTCGATCACGCCCAGCTGCTCGAGCAGATCATCTCGGTTCTTGCGAAACTGCTCGCTGCCGGTGTCGACGACCGAGCGCAACGGCGGTGCGAGCAGTGTCCTGCCCGTAGTGGTCCCCATCGGCGGCACGCTAGGGCCGCGGCGCCGATTCACACAAGATCGCCAACTGTTGCCTCCTCTGCTTGTCCGGGCGCGGTCGGTCAGCCGGGTGAGTCGGTCTGCAGCGTCAGAGGCGTGTGCTGCGCGAGGACGGCGAAGTCGATGTCGGCGTGGAGGACCGATGCGTTCAAGCGGATGGCGACGGCTGCGATGAGGCAATCGATGAGCTTGCGGACGGTCTCCCCGTTGCGCCGGCATGACCTGTGGAGCGCAGCGGCGTGGTCGTAGTCCTCGGCGATGATCGGCAGGAGCGTGGCCCGAGCAAGCAGACCCCGTAGCTGGGCGAGGTGCTGTTCGTTTCGGGCGCCAGCGAGGACTTCCATGCTGATCGCATCGCAGATGGCGAGGTCGCCACCGAGCAGATCGTCGACGGCGTTGCACGCCGCGGAGCCGGTGTCGCGCAGGAACTCGATCCACGCGGAGGTGTCGACGATGATCATCCGGCGCGACTCACTCGCATCTGATCGAGGTCGCCGTCCCATCCCGAGCCGCGTAGGCGCCGGGCGTCATCGAGATCGAGCGGCTCGGCGGCGAGCCTGCGCAGGGCGAGGTTGACGGCATCTCTCTTGGAACTCA
>JANLRD010000155.1:0-64191 GCA_031368215.1 Acidimicrobiia bacterium
GACCCTCCGGGCGAACGGTCGAGGTTCCATGGGTTGCGGGTGGGTCCGTACGCCAGCGGTTCCGTAGTCGCCACTGCGCCGAGCTCCGGCGTGTTCGTCCGGCCGAGGATCACCATGCCGGCGCGCTTATATGCACGCGTAATGTTTGCATCTTCATCGTGGCGATACCCCGCCGCCTTCATCGCGATGTTGCCGAGATGCAGGGGATCACCAGCGGTGGCCGGCCACAGATCCTTCATCAGCATCGGCACGCCGCGGAAGGGGCCTTGGGGCAGGGTCGCGCTCGCCGCGTCCGCCATCGCCTGTTCGAACCGGCGATGGATCACCGCATTGATGCCACGGTCGCCGTCGTCGAGCGCTTCAATACGCTGAATCGCAGACGCGATCAGCTCGAGCGGGGTGACCTCTCCTGCCTGGACGAGCGCGGCCTGCGCCACAGCATCGAGGTTCGCGGTCTGGCGGGCGAGATCATCCATGTGACGAGTCTCGGTCACCGGAGACGATCCGGCAAAGTGCCGTTCAGCGACGCAGGCGGATCGCTGCGATGTGGTCCGCGCCGAGCGTTCCCGCCGGCACGAAGATCACCGAGCCGTCCACTCGCTGCACCATCTCGATGATCTCGTCGACGGCGTCGTCGAGCACGTCGGGCATCTCCGCGGTGAACGCCCGAACGAGGGACTGCCCGCCGAGCGTCGTCCATGCGGGATATCGGAACGCTTCGTCGACGATCAGCGTGTCGATGTCGCCCCGCTTCGCCGACCTCCACACACGATGAACACCGAGTGCGGAGCGTCGTTGCCGCACGGCTGCGTCCAAGCGAACGAGGGCGCGCTGGCGCTCACGCTGCAGGTGCGCATCGAGGCCGGGGCGGGCCAGTTCGACAAGGCGGGAGACGGCAACCCGCTCATGGCTCCCGCTCACGACGTGCACGGGTTCGAACAGGGGATCCATCTTCACCAAAGCCCCCACCGCGGCCGGAGCCATCACGATCAGCGGAAGCCCCGCGGACTCGACGTGGCCAGCGACGGCGACGGCGGCCTTCCGCACGAACGCCCCCTGCATCTGGCGCTCCTTGGTCGAACGTTCCGCCTCCAGTCGGTGCCCCTTCCGGTCCTGTTGCGCCACCGTCACGCGGCGGTCGATGGGCAACTCCGACGACCGGACTTCGCGAAGGCGCTGCCCGATCCCGACATAGAGGCGCGCCGTTGCGTTGCCCAACACGAGCACCCGATACGGGGGGTTCAGGTAGAGCATCCGGGCGAGATCACGCGTAGCGAAGGTGGGGTCGATGACGACTCGTTCGTCGATCGGCGTCGCCACCCGGTACACCGCCCTTCCTTCCGGTCCGACGTAGAACCCGAGAGCTTGGCCAGATCGCTGACCGGCGATGCAAGTGATCAACGCATCGAACGGAGCAACCTGGGCGGCTGCATCCTCGGGGGACATCTCGACTTCGAGCCGCCCGATGGCCTGCTGGACAAGCGCTGCAGCACGGACCTGTTCCGCCTCACCGAGGAGCAGATCAGGTGCCGTCGGAAGGAAGATCGAGATGCACGGATAGCCGGTCGCCGCCTGCAGTGCCCGCAGGTCATCGGGGCCGAGATCGCGCAGTATCGCCGCGGTGCTGCGGTGACGAGGGGTCGGAACGGACGCCGTGGCAACAGCGGCATCACCGTTCGGGACCATCGATGAGGACGTGGGGACGAGTGTGAGCATGAGGTTTCTCCGGACGGTGTCCGAAGGTCTTTCCCACCTGCCTGAACAGGTGCCCCGTCCGGATTCGCGGCGAATCGTGCTGACGATCGAGGCTTGCGGGATACTCCCCTTCCGGCCATCAGACTAGAGAAGTCTTCTTCCGGTGTCAAGGGAGAGCGGAACGCATCAGGCCCAGTTCTCACTAGGAACTTTCCGAGGATACAGGAATCACACTTCTGCCATCTGGATGCATCGACCTCACGACACGGCGAAGCGACCCGCGTCGATCATGGCCTCGCTCTGCTCCTTGTGAAGTCGTTCGTCGTAGCCGATCTGACGGAACAGTTCCGCGAGCGTTTCGTAGTCACCGAAATCATCGGCGAACGCCGACCGGAACGGTGTCGTCTCCCATTCGGGGTGATCGGCCACCAACTGCGCATACTCGTGTTCCGCGTGATCTTCGAAGTCGGCGTTCAGCCGATACGACCAGGGCGGGCGCACGATAAAGAGAACCCAGCTGATCCAGTAGTAGACGAACGCCAGCACCTGCGGGACGGCCTGGCGTCGCACGAACCCCTGCGACGCGCCGCCGTTGGTGAGTTCTTCCATGATGAGCAGGTGCCACTGCTCGTTGTCCTGCTCCCACCGGCTGATGCGTACGGTGTCGAACACTCGCCGGGCGAAACCTGGTCGACGAGCGGTATGGGTGACCGCGACGTAGGCCACGTTCTCCCACGCTTGGTAGGGAACCCGGGCGACCAACTCGAGCACGCGGAACTTCTCGAGCGTTCGAGCGCGTCCGTAGGCAAGGTCCATGGCAGCAAACAGCGCCTTCGACGGTAGCCACATGCCACGCCGCCTCGAGGCCAGCGTCTCCGCTTGAGCCGCCCGCAAGGCGTCGGGGCTGATACGTCGGATCGGACCGAACGGTGGACGCTCACCCAATGCTTCGCCGATCGGTCCTACCGCCAGACTCTCGAACGGATTCGTGGGCTTGCGCATCAGATCTCCTCGGCGTGTTGTCGCCTCCTCCGTTCAACGCCGCCGGGACGGGCCTTATGTCGTGACGCCTGGCTCAGCACACACACCGTGAGACGGGTCGACCGCGAGAAACACCACGTCGCCGACCTGGCGGGGCTCGGACGTGCCGAGCGTACGAACCACGACAGAGGTGAGCGGATCGTCGAGTCGGACGGTGAGAAGGGTGGACGCTCCCTGAAAGCTCGATTGCACCACGACACCCCGCAGGGTGTTGGAATCCGTCGAGGCCGTGAGCGTGAGGTCCTCGGGTCGGATGAGCACGAGCACATCCGTTCCGGCGGCTCCGTGGGCAGACGGAACAGTGAAGACGCAAGGACCGATTCGAACCGTATGCGCGCCGATGATCGTGGCGAGGAACTCGTTGGTGCTGCCGACGAAGCGGGCGACAAACGCGTTGGCCGGCTGACGATAGATCTGCTGCGGAGTAGCGAGCTGCTCGAGCCGGCCGTTCGACATCACGCCGACGCGATCGGAGATGGCCAGTGCCTCTTCCTGATCATGGGTCACGAACAGCGTGGTGATGCCCAGCTCCGTTTGGAGCGTGCGGATCTCATCGCGAAGCGATGTGCGGACCTTCGCGTCGAGTGCTGAGAGCGGCTCGTCGAGGAGCAGGACGGACGGCTGCACTGCCAGTGCTCGGGCAAGGGCAACCCGCTGCTGCTGGCCTCCGGAGAGCTGGTGGGGGTAGCGGTTCTTCAGCGGGCCGAGTTGGACGAGCTCCAGTGTCTCGGCGACGCGCGCGGCGCGTTGCGGGCCGGGGATCTTGCGCGTGCGAAGGCCGAACTCGACGTTCTCCCCGACCGAGAGGTTCGGGAAGAGGCTGTAGCTCTGGAACACCATGCCCATGTTGCGCTTGTGGGCCGGGGTGTTGGTGAGATCGTCCCCGGCCACCGACACCGAACCCGTGTCGGGTTTCTCGAACCCGGCAGCTACGCGAAGGGCCGTGGTCTTCCCGCACCCGGAGGGTCCGAGCAGACTGATGAGCTCGCCCTTGTGGAGCTCGAGGTCGAGGCTCTCCAACGCAACGGTGGGGCCGAACGTCTTGCGGACGCCGGAGAAGACGAGAGCGGTCATGTGGATGCTTTCCAGGTCAAACGAACAGCGAACGATGGCGGAGATGCGTTTGGGGCCGAGCTCACGACATCACCAGCGGGGTGACCGGTTCGGGCTCTCCGGACTCCCGACGCCGACGAGGCCTGGTGAGAACACTGAGCAGGGCGAAGAGCGCAGTTGTTCCGACCAGCGCAGTCAGCGCGAGAGCCATTCCCCCTTGCGGTTCACGTCCCTGGTACTGGGCCATGAAGGCGGGCAGCGTGCGCTTCAGCAGCGTCCGGGCGACCGTGTACTCCCCGAGCACGACCGCGGCGGTGAGGAACGATGCGGAGATGATCGCGGCCCGGATGTTCGGCACGATGGCCCGACGCAAGGTGGTGCCCCAGCCGGCACCGAGGCTGCGCGATGCGTCGACGAGCGTCTTCACGTCGATCGCCTTCACTCCGGCATCCAGCGAGCGGAACGTGAACGGCAGCGCAAGCACCGTATAAAAGGGGATGAGCGAGTAGTTCGAGTTCAGGAACCAGCGGGCGTGGGGCTTGAGCGGCAAGATGCCGGCCACCAGTGCGATCGGCGGAATCACGTAGGGCAGGACCGTCAGGAACTCGACGAACGCCCGCGCCTTGGGAATGCGGACGTGGACCCACAAGGTGGTTGGCACGAGGAGCACCAGCGTCGTGGCCACGGTGCCCGCGGCGAGTCGCAGGCTCAACCCGAGCGCGCTCTGGAACTCCTTGTCCTTGAACGCCTTGGTCACTCCGTCCAACGACCATTTCTTCGCGAGCGTCGACCAACCGAGGTTGATCATCGGCACACCCTGGAACGCGAATCGGGCCATGGCCACCAGCGGGAGCACGAAGAACAGCGTCGAGAGCACCACAACCGTGAAGGGGCCGAGGCGCCCGACTCGGCCGACGACACTCGTGCGAGGTCGCAGATTCGTGTCAGCGCTCATCGCTGCCACCGCTCTGCGCGCTTACGAAGGAACCAATAGAGGCCCATGCAGACCGTCATGACGACGATCATCCACGCTGCGAGCGAGAACCCGAGTTGGTCTTCGTTGGCGCTCACGTCACCGCGCAGGTAAAACCCGATCCGCAAGGGAACGATGAGCGACTTCTGACTGATCGCCGCCGCCGTCGCGTAGGCACTGAACGAGTTCGCGAACAGCAGCAGGAAACCACCGAGGAGCGAGGGTGCGAGTACCGGCAGGCCGACACGGGTCCAGTACGTCCAACTCGTGCCCCCGAGGTTCGCGCAGGCTTCGCGCCACGCAACCTTGAGGCCATCGATGGCCGGAAGGGTGATGAGCACCATCAGCGGGACGTTGAAATACGAATAGACGACCGTGAGTCCCCACGTGCTGTCGAGTGTGAACGAACCGCCGTAGAGCTTGAAGCCGAACAGCCCCTCGAGGATCTTGGTGAGCAGGCCTTGACGGCCGAGGAGCGCGATGAAGGCGAACGCGAGTGGGATACCGCCGAGATTGGCGGCAACCCCGCTGAAGGAGGTGACGAGCGATCGGAGCCAGCGGGGCCGACGGAGCACGGTGGCGGCGTACGCCAGCAGGGTGCCGATGATGACGCCGACGAGCGCGGATTGGGCGGATAGCCGGACAGAGAACTTGAACGCGTCGAAGTTCTGTCCGGTGAACGCGTCCTTGAGTGCCTTCGTCCCGACATCACCGTTGTTGTCGGTCAGCGCCCGCTGGAAGACGCTGATCGCCGGAACGATCAGGAACAGCGTGAGGAACGCCAACAGCGGAACCAGCCCGATCCAGGACCGGTTCCGCTGTCGGCGGAGGGCAACGGGGGCCGCGCCGTCGGCGCGACCCCTCGATGCAACGGCGATATCAGGCGTCGGCAACCTGCGGGCCCCACTCCTTGGCGAGAACGTCTTTCGCAGCAGTGATCTGAGCGGGGGTCAGGAACGCGACCTTGGAGATGAGCTCGGCCGGCGGCAGATTCTTCTTCGCTTCCTCGGTGACCTTGCCGGCCTTGACGAGTGCCTCGAAGCGGGCTGGGATCGCTCCACCGCCGAGGTAGCCGAGCGCACCTTCGTCAGAAAGGATGTGCTCCATCCACAGCTTGCCGCACGCCTGGTGCGGCGAACCCTTGACGACACCCTGGGCGTAGAAGCCGCCGTAGACGCCGTCGGACGGGTAGTTGAGCTCGACGGTGAGGCCGGCCTTGACGAGATCGGCCTGGATGCCGGGCAGGTTGTAGCTCCAGTCGATGGCGATCGGCGTCTCACCAGAGAGCACCGTGGCCTTAGTGACATCGGTGCCGCCCAGGTTGCCGCTCTTCTTCAGGTCGGCGAAGAACTTGATGCCCGGGAGGATGTCGTCGGCGCTGCCGCCGTTGGCGATCGAGGCCGCCATGACGCCGGCAAACGCAGCACCGGCTTCGCGGGGATCGCCGTTCAGGGCAATGAGGCCTTTGTACTCCGGCTTCTTGAGGTCAGCGAACGTCTTCGGAGCGTTCGGGACGATCTTGGTGTTCGTGAGGATTGCCATGATGCCGTAGTACGAGGCGACCCAGTTTCCTGCTGGGTCCTTCAATGCCGCCGGCACGTCGCCGGCCGAGGTCGGGGTGTAGGGCTCGAACATGCCGGCGGCCGTCATCTCCGAGGCGATCGCCGGGCTCACGTCGACGTTGTCGGGCTGGTCCTTCTGGCCGGCGAGGGTCTTCACCGCTTCCATCTCGTCCTTGGACGAGCCGTCGGGGTTGGCGACGGGGTTCTTCACGCCCGGGTACTTGTCCCGGAAGCTCTGAAGGATGCCCTTGTAGTTCGCCCACTCGTCGGGAAGGGCGATCAGGTTGACCTGGCCCTCGGTCTTGCAGTCCGCGGCGAGCTTGGTGAGGTCAGCGCCGCCGGCGGCGGGGGCGGGGGCGGCCTCGGTGGCCGCGGCGGCCGCCTCGGTCTCGGCGGCGGCGGCTGCCGTTGTTTCGGCAGCGGCGGCTGCCGTTGTTTCGGCGGCGGCGGCGGTCGTTTCGGCCGGTGCGGCGGTCGTGTCTGCCGAGTTCGAGCTGCAGGCCGCGAGTGCGAGCCCGGCAGACATGACGACGGCGATTGCCATGGTGGTTCGTGTAGTTCTCATTGCTGGTGGTTCCCCTTGTTCGTGGTGACGGCCGAACCGTAACAGGGCCGATCGAGCCCCGCTCAACCGTTGTGTTGAACGCACGGCCAACAGCGGACGAATCTGCGGCGACACCCTCGCCCGGATGCGCCGTCGCGATGTACCCCTCCGGAGCTGGCAGCCTGGACCGGATGCTCGTCCAGGTGTTCTCCGATCTGCACCTCGACTTCGCCGGATCGTTCACGCCCACCCCCGCACCAGACGCCGTGCTGGCCATCGTGCCCGGCGAC
Source organism: Acidimicrobiia bacterium (assembly GCA_031368215.1). Lineage (GTDB taxonomy): Bacteria > Actinomycetota > Acidimicrobiia > Acidimicrobiales > JANYDT01 > JANLQX01. The sequence continues at coordinate 7,159 of JANLRD010000155.1, forward strand.
GTCGGGCACTCCCCCGACGCCCTGGACCGGCTCCGCGGATGGCCGGTGCCGCTGGTCTTCGTGCCCGGCAACCACGAATACGACGGCGCTGACCTGGCCGACGGCGACGTCGAGCTGGAGGAGCGGTGCGCCGAGTTGGGCTTCACCTTTCTGAACTGCCGCTCGCTCCGCCTCGAGGACGGTCCTCGTCGCATCCGTCTCGTCGGAGCGTCACGTTGGTGGGACTTCGACCTGCTCGGCGCCCACCGTCGGGCGGAGTGCATGGCCTTCGGCGAGCGCTATCTGCGACACATGGGGTCCGCCTGGGGCGGTCGGCCGCTCCACGGTCCCGACGTGCGCCGGCTCGCACTCGAGCACCGGGAGTGGCTGGAAGCCGAGTTGGCCGAACCCTTCGACGGCACGACAGTGGCGATCACCCATACGGGCCCGTCGGGGCGCTCCGCTGACCCCAGATACGGCCTGAGCAGCGGCACCGCCAGCTTCTGCAACGCCGATGACGACCTCCTCCCCCTCGCCGAGGTGTGGATTCATGGACATCTCCACTGCCCGCACGACTACACCGTTGCCCACGAACGCGGTACCACCCGCGTGGTTTGCAACCCGCGCGGCTACGAGCGTCTGCGCGAGCCGGCCGGATACACCGAACACCTCGTCGTCGAGATCTGATCGCACCCGGCCAACCTCGCCGGGGGAAGATCCCGGAACCGGCGGGGGCCTTCTGGAAACATGGGGGGTATTGCTCAGCCACCGCAACAGCGAGCCGATAGGTAGTCCGTGCGATTGCACAAGCTCTTCGACGACGACCTAGCGGCGCTACGCGATCCGCTTTGTTCGCCTCTTTCCCGATCACGCGCCGGCGCGCTGATTCTCGTCGTCGCACCCTGGTTCGGAGGACTGGCTGTTGTCGTCTCCCCGGGCGAGGCGAGCCGCGGAGCCGATGCGATCATGCTCCTGATCTGCGCCTTCTCGATCCTGGCCGGCGCATTCATGCTGCGCTTCCCGAATCGTTTTCCCTTCGTCCTGGCCCCGATCGTCGGATCGTTCGTGACGGCGGTCTACAGCTACCTTTCCCGAGGACCGACGCCGCTGTCGACCAGCGCGATGTTCGCCACGATGGCCGTTCTGACGGCCCTGTTCTTCACCCCCAAACATGCCGCGTTGCTCTGCGTCTGGATCTACACGTGCCTGTCGGTCTCGGAGATCGCCCGCAGCGATCTCCGAAACGGGCTGGCCAGCACGCTGCTCGCCGGAGGCTGGGGGGTGACGGCAACAGCGGTCGTCAGCGCTCTCCGCGTGACCGTCGGTCAGTTGGTCGAGCGTCTGAACCGCCAATCGCGCACCGACGCGCTCACCGGCGTGGCCAACCGGCTGGCATTCGTCGAGCAGGGCGATGCCGCACTGGCCGCGGCAACGACCTCGTCAGGCGTCGGACTCCTGATCGTCGATCTCGACCGGTTCAAGGAGATCAACGATGTCCTCGGACACCGGTATGGCGATCTCCTTCTCACGGCGGTGGCGGGTCGCCTCGAAACCGAGGTTGGACAGCGAGGCATGGTGGCCCGCCTGGGCGGCGACGAGTTCGCTGTCCTGCTCCCCAACCTGCGGTCTCGCCGTTCCGCGGCGGAGTTCGCCGCCCACCTCGTCCGCAGTCTCGACGCCCAGTTCATGCTCGACGGCACACCGGTCACTATCGGCGCGTCCATCGGTGTGGCCGTTGGGCCCGACGACGGCAAGCGCACGACCGCGCTTCTCCAGGCGGCTGACCTTGCCATGTATCAGGCGAAGAAACGCCGCAGCGGCTACCAGGAGGGCGTTTCGGCGACGTCGACCGCACCCGAGAACATCGTGTTGATCGGCGACCTCCGCGACGCCATCAACGAACGCCAGCTCAAGCTCCACTACCAGCCGAAGATCGACCTCCGGACGGGAGAGGTCCGTTCCTGCGAAGCGCTCGTTCGGTGGCTGCATCCGGTGCATGGCTTCATCCCTCCAACGAGCTTCATCCCGATCGCCGAGCAGACCGGGCTCATCCACCAATTGACGCGCTGGGTGCTCCGCGATGCGATGCACCAGTGCGCGCGCTGGCGCGCCGACGGGCGCATGCTGGGCGTCTCCGTCAACGTCTCGGCGCGGGACTTGCTGGATCGGACGTTCGTCACCACGGTTCGCGAGACGCTCCGCGACAGTGGTGTCCCTTCGTCAGCACTCTGCCTGGAGGTGACCGAGACATCGATCATGGCCGACCCCGAGCGGGCGAGCGCAGTGTTGCACGAGTTCCGTTCAAGTGGGGTGCAGATCTCGATCGATGACTTCGGAACCGGCTACTCGTCGCTGGCCTACCTCCGCACGATCCCGGCCAACGAGCTCAAGATCGACCGCACGTTCATCACCACGCTGCGCGAAGGCGACATGGACAGTGCGATCGTGGCGTCCACGCTGCACCTGGCTCATCGACTGGGGATGTCCGTGGTCGCGGAGGGTGTGGAAGACGCGGCGACATCGGAGATGTTGCACACCCTCGGCTGCGAGCAGGCGCAGGGGTACTTCTTCGCCCGTCCGATGCCCGCCGAGGACGTGTCGAGATGGTTGGACTCGCGAGAGACACCGACTTCGGTGGTCCCTCGCCAGACGGTCGCTACTCCCGCGTGAAGAACCTCTCGGCGCCGCGACGGATCCGTCGACAGGTCTCCGCGAACAGCTCCGCATCCTCTTCCAGGAGCGTCATACGGAACCCGTCCACCGGGCTCGAGAACCCGCTCAGCGGCACAACGCACACGCCCTCGGACCCGATCAGCTCGTAGGCGAACACCTTGTCGGTCCGCAGGACCGACTTCCCCTCCAGCATGTCGAGGTAGGTCCGGACGTCGTCGTTGCGCGCCTGCAGTTTCGCCGTGCCCGGGAATGCGGCAGTGTCAACCGTGACCGTCAGATAGAACACACCGTCGGGTACGACCGGGACCAGAACATCGCATCCGGCGAAGATTTCCAGCGCTGTGTCGAGACGGGCCCGGTATTTGTCGAGCCGTGACTGCAGGAACGCTGGGAACTCGGGGTGGGTCACCAACCGGGGGAAGACGACCTGCGGGAGCGTCGTGGAGCAGACCTCGAGCATCTTCGACACCACGATGGTGTGGATGTAGCCGCGGAAGTTCTCGTCCTTGTCGGCGTTGTACACCTCGATCCATCCGCATCGACTGCCCGGCCAGGGGATCTCCTTCGAAACGCCCTTCATCGAGATGGCCGGCACGTCGCCGACGATCTCGGAAAGACGAACGATCTTCGACGGATCGAACACCAGGTGCTGATAGATCTCGTCGAAGAGCAGGAAGCAGTCGTTTTCGCGAGCGATCCGCACCACCTGCTCGAGGTCTTCACGGGGATGAACGACACCGAGTGGGTTATTCGGGTTGATGACGAGGATGCCGATGATGTCGGGGTTCTGGATGACCTGGCGTTCCAGATCCACCAGGTCGATGCGCCCGCCGTTGTCCAGCTGCAGCGGATAGGTGAGGTGATTGCCACCGTGGTGGATCGCCTCGGCGGTGGCGTGCGACGGATAGGTCGGGTTCGGTCCGATCACCCGGGCGTCGCTCGGCAATGTGGAGAACAGCTTGTTGATGGCATCGCCCAGGCCGTTGAAGAAGATCACGTCCTCGACCGAACACAGCTTGGGGTCGCTGAAGTGGTCGATCACGAACTGGCGCGCCGAGAGCTCACCCTTCGTCGGCGAGTACGCGTAGACCCGGTCGTCACGAACCGCCGCCCCGACGACGTCTTTCATCCAGTCGGGGATCCGTTCCCCCTTGGCCACCGGGTCGCCGATGTTCTCCCAGATCATCGGGACGCCCATCGCCACGACCTCGTTGGCGATCTCCACGATCTCGCGGATCTCGTAGCGAAGGTGCTCATCGCCCTTTTTGATCAGTGTCTTGCGCACGGCTGGTCCTTCGGCTGGGGTGTGCAACGTGGCGACACCGGAAATCTCTCGAAGAAACCCTAACGGGCCTCTCTCCGTACCGATCGGCAATTCCCGTTCGCGGCGGGCATCCGCTGGCGGCGGTCGTCACCCAGCTCTTCGAGCAGGGAGCACGGAGTAGGGTTCGCGCCGATGGCGATGCAGGGACGCGGATGGGCCATCGGGCTCGACATGGGGGGCACCAAGTGCCTCGGTGTGCTCGTCGACCCCGAAGGAAAGCTGCAGGCCACCCATCGGGTTCCCACGCCCGAGGGGACGGAGGCGGTCCTTGCGGCGCTGACCGCGACCATCGATGTCCTCCGCCGGGAGAGTCCGGGTGACGTGACCACGATTGGTTGCGGAGTCCCCGGTCTGGTGACCCGGTCGGGCGAGCTCCGCTACGCCCCTCACCTCCCGGGCGTGACCGATTTCCCCCTGGGTGCCGTCCTGAGCGAACGCCTCGGCCTTTCGACCACGGTCGAGAACGACAACACCTGCGCAACGGCGGCCGAGGCACACGTCCGCCCCTCCACGGCGTCGCTGCTCTACGTCGGGTTCGGAACCGGCATCGGCGGTGGCCTGGTCCTCGACGGGAGGCTTCAGCGGGGCCACAACGGCTTCGCCGGCGAGTTCGGCCACATCGTCGTGGCCGTCGGCGGCGAGCAGTGCATCTGCGGACGGCGCGGGTGTTGGGAGCGGTACGCGTCAGGCGACGCGCTCGGGCGCCTCGGGGCGGCCGCGGGGATCGACGGTGACGGCGAGGGTGTCCGTCAGCTGCTCCGTCGGGGGGACCCGACCGCCGTCGCCATCATCGAACGGTTCAGTGACTCCGTCGCCATCGGCCTCGTCAATCTCGTGCTCTCCTTCGACCCCGAGGTCGTCGTGGTCGGTGGTGGGGCCATCGGTCGTCCCGAGGAGGCCGAGGAGATCCTGGGACCCCTCCGGCGCCGATTCGGGAACGAGTTCGGCGACGCCGTTGCGCACCGGAGCCTTCCGGCCATCGAGGCGGCACGTTTCGGCCCTGAGGCCGCGGCCATCGGCGCCGCGCTGCTGAGCCGTGGCGATACGAGCCACGAGTGAAGGGCTCTTGGTGACGAGCCCGGTCCCCTGGACCCGTTGACCCGAAGCTCCACCCTCAGGTCGACGGCCAGACGTCGGGCAGGCGCGTCGCAATCCAGCGGGCAAGCGCGGCGTTGACCTCGGCCGGTCGTTCCTGGGCCATCCAGTGACCCGATTGCACGACCGCTTCGTCGAGCCGGCTGCAGTGCTCCCGCATCGGCTCGGCCAGCCGCGAGGTGACGGTGTCGCACACGTAGTCGTACTGCGCGCCGAGGAACAGCACCGGCATGTCGAGCCGGCCGCCGTTGACTGCGAGAGCGGCGTAGGCGCCGTTCGCCTCGTGGTTCATGTAGTAAGCGTCGGGTCCGAAGAACCCGTTGCGTTCCAAGGACTCGGCATACGCGCGGACGTCGGACTCGGTGACGACGTCAGTGTCCACGGGTACGTCAGGCGCTTCGGTCAGCGGGCCGAAAAAACCGCCCATCTTGCGGGTCATCGACGTCCGGGCGCGCTGACCCAACCCCGCTGGATCGGCCTTCCGGAACAGCGCCTTGGCCGTCCTGTACGGGTTGGCATCGAAGAGGCTCGTGGCCTTCTCGAAGTTCTCGACGTAGAACATCAGGTACTCCCACTGACCGTACGCGAACTCGTCCTTCGGGTAGCGATCACGGTTGATAAGCGCCACGAGCGCTTCCAGGCCACGGTCGACCGTGAAGTAGGGAAGACAGAGGTTGGCAACGCCCTGGCAGCGATCCGGGTGATGACTCGCGATGTTCCACACCGTCGGGCTGCCCCAGTCGTGGCCGACCCAGATCGCCCGATCGCGTCGCAACGAGTCGAGCAACGCGATCATGTCGGCGACGACGAGCTCCTGGGCATAGTCGTCGAGGTTCGGGTACACGGTCGAGTTCCCGTAGCCGCGCATGTCCGGGGCGATCGCCCGGAAGCCGAGTCCGGCGAAGACCGGGAGCTGGTGCCGCCAGCTGATCGACAGCTCCGGCCAACCGTGCACGAAGATGACGAGTGGCCCCTTGTCCGGTCCTGCCGCCAGGTAGTGGGTCGTATGCGCGCCTACGGTGACGCTGTTGGACGTGACTGCCGTGGAATGGGCGGGCATGTCACGGAACCTTACCCGTCGACATGCCTCCCCGACCCGTTCAGCTCAGGCGGATCACATCACCGAACGGGAACACCTCGTCCTGCGCGCCGCCAGGCATGACCACCCACAACGTCGAGCGGTTTGGCGGATCATCCGGAAACACGCCGAAGCCATCGGTCAGGTAGACGCACACGCCTTCGTCAACCGTATGTGCGCGTACGGCCTCGAAGAACGGGGTGAAGTCCGTCCCGCCTCCGCCCTGCGGCGGTGGCAGTTCGTCGCCGCCCGAGAGCTCCCACGGGCCGTACACCGCAGCGTCGGCGTACCACAGACGGCAGCGCACCCCCGGGTACGCGAGCAGGATGGCATCGAGCTCGGCGGCAAACAGCGCAAGGACCTGCTCGTCGATCGAGCCGGACGTGTCGATGCACACGTCGACGTCGAGGTCCTCGTTCTCCAGCGTCTCGAGGAAGAGCCCGCGGTAGGTGAATCGGCGGTCGAACGCGGCAAAGTCCGAACGCGCGCGCGACACGAACTGCCACAGCACGGATCGCCAATCGACTGCGGCCGGAACCTCGAGTCCGAAGGCCCGCTCCGCGCCGAGGGGCATCTCGCCACGACCACTGGCACGCTGTGCCGTCGCCGCCTGACGGGCCACCTGCTCCCAGTGACGTTCCAACGCTCGGGCGCGTTGGCGGCGCAACGACGACCCACCCGGGGTATCGCCGGTTAGCTCGCCATCGGGTGCCCGACCGTCGCGTTCGAGAAGGTCGTCATAGTCGGGACTGGAACCGTTGGAGTCGTCGTCGGAAAGAAGGGCGGCGTACACCTCCTCCACGCTCAGGCCTTCCCGAGGCAGATCACGGACATGACCATCGGGCAAATCGAATCCGTTGCCGAGTACCAAACCGTTCACGACGACATCGGCGGCGACGTTCCACAGTCGTGGATCTCGCCGTCCCCGCCGGTGCACGTGAGAGAGCGCGGCGTGCAGCACCTCGTGCAGCATCACACCATCGAGGTGCTCATCGGTCAGCTGCCCGAGGAACCCGGGGTTGTAGAGGATGTCGTGTCCGTCGGTCGCCGCCGTTGGGATGTCCACGGTCTCCACGAAGCGCGCGTGCATCGCCAGAGTGGCGAAGAACGGAGACGCCCGACGGAGCCGCATCATCGACGCGCTAAGGCGCCATTCGAGCTGCGTGGCCACTGGAGATCTCCTTTCGCACCGGCACGGACGATGGCGTTTGCGTCGTTGGCAAGAACCAACCGGACATCAGCAGATGTCCGAGGGTGCACGGCCACGGCGAAACGCTCCATCCAATCGATCGAGCGCACGTGACGGAGCCGGCGCAATGTTGCCGCGTCGAGATCGTCGGACAGCAGACCGATGACGCGCAGAATGGCCGACTCGCTGCGAAGGAGCGAACGGGCGAACGCTCCTGCCCGGCCCGGCCGACCGGCACCAACCCAGGTTCGGTTCGACATGACCGCCCTTCGGACACGCGGGTCGGAGTCCTCGAGGAGGTCTTCGAGGAGGTCTTCGAGGAGGTCCAGCGGTGCCCTCGGATTCGCTCCGACGGCGGCACGGACGTCGCGATCATGATCGTCGGCCAACACGCGAAGGTCGTCGACATCGCAGCACGGGTGACGGGCGACGACCTCCCGGATGTTCCACGACGCATCCCCGGCAATCTCGTGCAGAAGGTCCGCGGTCGCCGATGGATGGGCGGCAACGAGACGCCGAGCCGAGGTGTTCACGAACCGACGGAGCACACTGACGTCGACCGGCGCTCCGTGACGAAGCGCTTCGAGCTCGCCGCGGCGGTCATCGGGGAGGTTCGGATGCTCGAGTGCTTCCTGACGAATGCCATCTTCACCGAGCAGATGGACGCTCAGCAGTCCGACGCTGATGTCGGGTCGGCCGACGAGGGCGCGGCGAACCTTCTCGTCGGTCTCGGTGACGAAGGACGCGAAGGTGTCCGGCGCGACCGAGAGGTTGGCGGCGACCGCGGCGCGGACATCGTTGTCGGCATCGACGGCGAGCGCCCGGAGGTCGGCGTCGCTCGTGTTCGGATGCCCGGCGACGGACTGACGCACTCGCCAGTTCGGCGAAGTGCGCAGAACGCTGAGCAGCGGCGCCGGAAACCCGGGCGACCGGAGAGCGACGAGCGCCGCCCAGTTGTGCTCCTCGAACACCGCTCGCACCTCATCGAATTCGAAGGAAGGGTCGGGATCATCGGCTACCGATGGGTCGATCGCTCGTGGGCCGATGAGTCGACCGAGCGCGATCGTGACCGGGTCGTCAGCAGGTCGTCCGATCAGCCCGGCGAGCACGTCGGCCGCAAGGTCGTCGCGCGACGCCAGCGCACTGCGCACGTCGTCCGATCCGGACTGCGCAAGGCGTAGGGCGAGCCAATGCGGCAGCCGGCGGTTTGCTGCAGCAGCGCTCTGTACGTCCGTGGATGGATCACCGGCAAGTGCAGCAAGCACGTCCTCGTCGGTGACGCGCACCGCGACCTGGCGTCGGACGATAGGGTCGGGGTCGGCCCCCAGACGCCCGAGGAGCATCGGCGGGGAGGACGGGTTGGCGGCCAACGCACTGCGCACCAGCACGTCGTCGTCGGCCGACAGAACGTCGATCACCGCCGCGCTGAGCTGCGAGACGTCCGCAGAACGTGCCGCCCCGCGGCGGAGGAGCGAATCGAGCGGTGTGGGCGGCGCGCTCCGTTGGACGAGCAAGGCCACGGTCCCCGCCGCCGTCGACTCGCTCTTCGCCCGGTCGCCGGCGGCGATCCGCTCCTCGGCAGCAGAGCGCACACGGGCATCGGTGTCGACGAGGAGTGCGAACACCGCCCCGAGCGCAAGCGCCGGATTCGACACGGCGGCAGCCCGGACGTCGCGGTCGGCATCCACGGCGAGCCCGGCAGCCTCTCCCTCCGACAGCGACGGATTGCGCGCGGCGGCCTCGCGAACGCGCCACGACGGGTCCCGCACGCACGCTCCCCGCATGCTGGCTCCGAGTTGTGCGAGGTGAGCGCTGCGTTCGCGGCCAAACGCGGTCATCGCGATGATGTCGAGATCGTCAGGGCTGAGGGATACATCGTCAGTGCGCAGACGTTCCCATCGACGGACGTCCTCATCCCGTGCATTCGAGTTGGACCTCGCGACACGCCGGGTGTGCTCGTCGTCATCGCCCAGCAGGTCGCGGAGTGCCACTGGGTTCGCCCAACGATGGCCCGCCAGTTCCCGCCGGGAATCGGCGTCCGACGGGAGGCTGAGGGCACTCACGATCCATTCCGGGAGGAGCCCGGCCGCGAGAAGGTCGGCGAGCTCTTCCTCTGCGGCAACAGCGTTCGCCGCGGCCCGGAGCACCGATTCGTCGAATGGCTGTTGGGGGAGGTAGGCGACATGATGTTGCGCCGCCTCGGTGATCGCGTCCTCTTCCAACGCCACGAGCGCACGCAGGATCTCGGTCGGGCACGCCGGATTGGCGGCCGCAGCGACACGGTCCTCATCGTCTCCGTTGTTGACCGACCACCACAGGAGGCCGACCGTTGTCGTGGAGGCGAGCGTGCGGTGGCGGCTCGTGGCCGAGAGCTCGTTCGGCCAGTCGGCGTCGGTCAGCGTCAGCCAGTCGAGGACAGGGTTGGTGGCAAACTCAGCCGAGAACCGCCGCGAAAGCGCGTCGAGATCGGTCAATGCGGTGTTCGGATTCGACGCCACGGCGCGGCGGATGTCACGGTCTCGCGAGCGGGTGAGACGATGCAGGACGTGGGGTGGCGTTCGGGGATCCGAAGCCACCGCGAGGTCAGGGGATTCCTGTCCTGATGTCGGGCCGGTCATTCCTCGGAAACCTTCGGACCGTGTCCGGTGAGGGCGGCATAGGCGGCTGCGAACTCCTGGAACCTCGGCTCGCTGCGGGTGATCGTTGCCAGGACGCCGAGGTGACCGTTCGCGCGCATACGGTTCGCGACATCGTCGGCGTACAGCTGTACCCACTCAGGGGCGCTGTGCGCAACCAGCCATCGGAAGCCCGCAACCGCTCGGTCGGGCGACTCGGCGCGAAGCGCGAGGCCGAGCACGAGCGCGTAGCGAGCGGAGGGCTCATCCGGCCAGCGATCGCCCTCATGCGGCGCGCTAGAGAGAATCCGATCCATGACGGGCAACATCTCGTAGACCTTGGCGAACGCGGCAAACTCGCCCTGCGCGGCCTCACCAACAGCCGCTCCGATGGGTAGGCCCGCGTCGAGCAGCGTGTTCGCCATCACCCACGAGCGCGGGCTCGGCCAGCTCGGTCGCTTCGAGTCGAGGGCGTGGAGAAGTTCGGGACGGAAGGACAGGAACGCCAGGATCTGCTCGCTCACACCGACGTCGTGGCCGTGCCGACGGAAGTCGTCGAGGTCCGGCTCGAGGTCGACGTGGAGGAATCGGTTGGCCAGCGGCGCCGGCATCTCGAACACGCTCGCCCGATCCTGCTTGCGGTTGCCGGCGGCCCACACGAACCAGCCGTCTGGCAGCACGTAGGAGCCGACGCGCCGGTCGAGTACGAGCTGTTGCGCCACTCCCTGCATCGTCGGTGCGGCCATGTTGAGTTCGTCGAGGAACAAGATGCCCTGTCCGTCCCGGGGAAGGAACTCCGGAGGAAACCACGTGGAGATGCCTTCGACTGCGACCGGGAGACCACGGAGATCCGTCGGTGCAAGTTGCGACAATCGCACGTCGACGAAGCGGAGCCCGTGGCCGTGGGCGACCTGGGCGACGATGGAACTCTTCCCGACGCCGGGAGGACCCCAGATCATGGTGGCATTGCGCACCGGATGGGTCACGAGGGCATCGAGGAATGCCCGCAGCTCGCTGGGAATCACGTTGGTCTGTACTCCGGTCCTTCACGTGCCCGCCGATGTGGTCGGGCCGTACGTGCATGACGATAGGGATCGCCCGTTTGTCGCGAGGTGAACGCGGTTCTTCTGGGCAAGCCCGATCCGGCGACCACAAGCACTCCTCCGATCGACGAAACTGCGGGCAGACTCTCATCGTGGACATCGCTGCCCTCGTCACCGAGCGCCCCGGCACCGGATTTGCGCTGACAAACTGCCAGCTCGAGGGACCACGCGACGACGAGGTGCTGGTGCGCATCGAGGCGGTCGGCCTTTGTCACACCGATCTCGGAGTCGCCGCCGGCTACCTCCCGCATCTCCCCTTCCCTGTCGTCCTCGGGCATGAGGGCGCCGGGGTCGTCGAGGCGGTCGGGCAGGACATCGACCACGTCGCCATCGGCGATCACGTCGTCATCACCGGTCCACGCTGTCAGAAGTGTCGCTTCTGCCGAGACGGTAGGCCTGCATATTGTCAGCGCGCTGACGAACTCGTGTTCTCGTGCCGACGCGCCGACGGTTCGACGGCACTTTCACGAACCTCGCCAACGGCACAAGGCGGACGCGAGGTCATCGCCAGCCACTTCTTCGGCCAATCGAGTTTCGCGACGCACGCGGTAGCCGCCTCCACGGGCGTCGTCCCCATCGATCGGTCGATGCCGTTCCACCTCGCCGCGCCACTCGGCTGCGGCGTCGTTACCGGTTGGGGCACGGTGCGCAACCACCTCCGAGTGCGAGAGGGCGAGACCGTCATCGTGATCGGATTCGGAGGTGTCGGTTCGGCATCGGTTGCTGCTGCGCTCTCCGTCGGTGCCAGGGTTGTCGTCGTGGAACCGTCCGCATCGAAGCGCAGTCTCGCGGAGTCTCTCGGGGCCGAAACGATCGACGCCGGGAGCCCGACGCTGATCGGTGATGCCCGCGACCTCACCGGGGGCGGCGCCGATCACGTCGTGTGCACGATCGGCGCGACGGCCATCGTGGAACAGGCGGTCGACCTGGCCGGCCGAAACGGCTCCATTGCGCTCGTCGGGGGAAGTCCACCGGGGAGCCGGATCTCGGTCGATCCTTCCGATCTCCTGTTCTCCGGGAAGCGGCTCAGCGGTGTGCGAATGGGCGAGATGATCGCTCGCCGTGACATCACGCTGCTCGTCGAGGCGTGGAACGATGGGCTCCTCCCCCTCGAACGATTCGTGACGACCTTCCCGCTCAGCGACGTGAACGAAGCGGCCGAGGCCGTGGCCGGAGGTGGGTGCGTCAAAGCCGTCCTCCTCCCGGATCATCGCGATCATGGGAGCCGCCGAAAGGAAGCACACCTGCCATGATCATCGACCGATTCGCCGCGCTGTCGGTGATGGATGCGCCGGAACAGGCACGTCGAGCTGAGGAGGCCGGCTACAGCGGCCTGTGGACCACTGAGAACCGCAACGACCCGTTCGTCGCAATCACGCGAGCGGCTGATGCGACGACCCGGATCTCGCTCGGGACGGGTGTGGCGATTGCGTTCGCCCGCACCCCGATGACCGTTGCGTACCCTGCCTACGCGCTGGCCGAACTCACCGGCGGCCGGTTCATCCTCGGACTCGGCTCGCAGGTGCGCGCCCATGTGACCAGTCGCTTCTCGATGCCGTGGTCATCACCGGCCGAGCGCATGCACGAGTTCGTCACCGCGCTCCGGGCCATCTTCTCCGCATGGCACGACGGCACGCCGCTCAACCACCGCGGCGAGCATTACCGCCACACCCTGATGAACGAGAACTTCGCACCCGCGCGCCACCACTACGGACCGCCGCCGATCTACCTCGCCGGCGTCGGGCCGAAGATGACTGCCGTGGCCGGCGAACTTGCCGACGGCTTCATCGCCCACCCCTTCACCACACCGAGCTACCTCGCCGACGTCACGCGGCCGATCCTGGCGCAGTCCGGCCGTCGGCCGACGACCGTCCTGAGTGCGTTCGCCGTCATCGCGATGACCAACGCGGAGCTCGATGCGGGCCTCGCCGCGGTGCGCCGCCGCATCGGCTTCTACGCCTCCACTCCGGCGTATCGGCCGGTGCTGGAGCACCTCGGGCTCGGCGATCTTCAGCCCCGGGCTGACGCGCTCGCGAGGGCGCAGCGATGGGACGACCTCGCCGCCCTCGTACCGCAGGAACTCGTCGACGAGATGGCCGTCTTGGGTGAGCCGGCGGCCGTCGCCACCCAGCTCCACCAGCGCTTCGGCCGACTCGTCGATCGCATCGGCCTCAACCTCCAAGCACCGACCGACGACGCCCTCGTGAGCGAGACCGTGGCCCACCTCAAGGCGTTGGCTTCGGGAGCCCCTCAGCGCCGAAAGTCGGAATGAGGGCCGCTTGCTTGTGCACTCAGTCGCCCCCGGGGCGACCGGGGCTCCAACCATCAGTACGTATCACTCTTAGACGTACTGTACATTTAGGCATGGACGTTGCTGTTACCGAACTCAGGGCCCACCTCAGCCGGTGGATCAACGAAGCTCGCGAAGGCAACGACATCGTCATCACCGATCGAGGAACGCCGGTTGCCCGCATCGTCGGCCTCGACTCGACACCGGTCATCGACCGTCTCACCGCGGAGGGCGTGATCAGTCGTCCCATCAGCTCGACCCGGCCGGTCGCGGGTGCCCGGTACCGGCCAACGCCGAGGCGACCCGTAGCTGACATCGTCAGTGATCAGCGTCGCTGAACGTGGCGCTTGTGTATTTCGACTCGAGCGCGCTCGTCAAGCTCGTGCTCGACGAGGTCGGGTCGGACATGGCCGCAACGCTGTGGAACGCGTGCGATGTCGCGCTGTCGAGTCGACTGGCGTATCCCGAGGTGCGCGCAGCACTTGCCGCGGCCATGCGCAACCACGTCGTGACCGAGGGGGAGGCGACTGCCGCTGCCGCTGAATGGGAGCTGTTCTGGGCTTCGATGCGCCCGGTTGAGTTGTCAGCCGATGTTGAGCGGGCCGCCGGGTCGCTCGCGGCGACTCATCGGCTTCGTGGGGCGGACGCCGTTCATCTCGCCAGCGCTCTCGCGATCGGCTCCGCAGATCTCACGGTCGCGGTGTGGGATCACCGCCTCCACGCCGGCGCCGCTGCGGTCGGCCTCGGTGTCGCTCCAGCCACCCTGGGGTGACTGCGCCGACCACCTCGGGGGTCGTGATTCCCAATAGCCGTGACTGGAGAACCAGCGAGCGTCGCAGCAGCTCCACCAGCGCTTCGGTGGAAACTCGTCGACCGCATCGGCCTGAACCTCCAAGTACCGACCGACGACGCGCTCGTGAGCGCCGAAAACGCACCCGTGCTCCTCGAAGAAATCCGGAGCCACTACGCAACCCGGCAGATCGACGGCATTGACGAACCACTCCGAGCGTCCGTCGGTGTCGCCGCCCAACCGCCGCACGGACCAGCGGCCGATGTGCTCCTCCAAGCGGCCGGCGAAGCGCTGATGCGGCCAAACGCGAGGGCGGCGATCGGGTGGCGATCGGGTGGCGATCTACATCGAGCAGAAGATGGTCCTGAAATCGAACCACTATTCGCGGGCGCACCTGGATCGGCTGGCCAGGCTTTCGAACGTCACCGATCGCACCGAAGCAAGTCTGCTGCGCGAAGCCCTCGACGATCTCCTCGACAAGTTCGGGCCAATGCTCTAGCGGCCCCGGTTCCCTATCGCGGCGGACGGCCCAGCAGAGGTCACGCTTTCTGGATACTTCGGTTGGATTTCGTGCGCTCAGTCGCTCCTTGAGGGACGGAACGAACGATTTCCAGGCTCGGCCGGTGCCCGCACGGAATGAGGAAATGACCTACTCTGCGGCCGCGCCGACGAAGATCTGCGTGACCTTGCCATCGACGATCGTGAACAACATGCCCCCGAAGATCGATCCGACCACGACGGTGTCGGGTGTGGACTCCTCGGCGTTGATCCGGTCACCGTACGCCGCTTCCACATCAGCCGAGCTGGCCCCGAGGCCGATGCCCGAAACCGTCTTGAGCGTGGAAGGCGCGGCGATCGTAAGTGAGCCTACGGAAAACGGGCCACTGGTCGATGGCGCTGTCATCTTGGCCTCGACGCCTTTCGAAACCCACGTCCACGTGGACACGAAGTCCCCAGTTGCAGCCTCGTCCACTACCGGTGTCTTGTCCGTCGGCGCACCCAAGAGGTCGACGACCTTCGACGCGGATGCCCCGAGCGCCAAGCGCTCAATCTCCAGAGGAGAGATGGCACCCGGCCCGCCGACAGGGACAAGGTCGACGACCAGATCAACTTCGTCGGTCGCCGTGCAGCCGGTCGAACCCTGGCAGGACTCGGCCGCAATCGCCGCTCGCTCCGTCCGAGTCTTCATACGTGCACCGATCATCTTGGTCGCATCCTTCACGCCGCCCTCGCAGAGCTCGAACGAGCCGGGAAACGTCTGCTCCTGTGGCGTTCCGCCGTCGAGCACCACGTAGCAAGCTCGGTCGCCGCTCTGCAGCGCGGTGAGCACGCCCGACGCCCCGACAGAATCCGCGGCCATGGTCGTGGGATCGACCGTTGCGGTGTCCGGTGTGGCGACGTCGGTTGTCGGCGCGGTCTCGGCCACGGTCAACGCCTCGGCGTCAGTCGCGACAGGCTCGGTGGGCCTCGAAGAACTGCTGCACGCCGTCAGCCCGACCAAGCCGGCGAACAACACACAGCGAATGGCGACGCGCCGGGAAGTGGAAACGATCCGTCGACTCATCCGTCCAGCCTTTCGCGTTCGGCAGTCAGGATCGAACCAATCGTCGTCGTCGGGATTTGGAAGCCCAGTAGCTCCGGGAGCTACGCAGGTTCCAAACCTCGGCCCTTAGCGGTCGGCCCACTTCGGTGTCGGAAGCGGCGTCGGCGCGAGCAACGCATCAAGGGCCGATGACGGATCGGCACCGACCCGCACCAGCTCGCCATGGTGCGCTTTGATGAAACCGGCCTCGACCGCACGCTTCGTCTGCTCGATGAGCGGGTCCCAGTAACCGTTGGTGTTGCAGAGCACCAACGGCTTGCGTTGAATGCCGAGCTGGGTCCACGTGAGCATCTCCGTGAGCTCCTCCCACGTGCCGAACCCCCCAGGCAGCGCAAGGAAAGCGTCGGCCAACTCCCCCATGCGGGCCTTGCGGGTGTGCATCGAGTCGACCACCTCGAGGGTCGTGATGCCCATGTGACCGACCTCGGCCTGTAGCAGCTCCTTGGTGATCACCCCGTGGACGGTTCCGCCGGCGTCGAGCACCGCGTCGGCCACCGCGCCCATCAACCCGACCTTGCCACCGCCGTAGACGAGTTCGATCCCCCTCTCGACGAGCAAGGTGCCGACAGCAACGGCGTCACGCAGATAGGCGGGATCGGTGCCGGAAGACGAGGCGCAGTAGACGGCGATACGTGAGATCTCGGAGGGCATCGGAGCCTCAACGGTAGCCGTGCCGCGTCGCTTCTCCTCAGGGTCGCTTGCGCCGAAGCGGGTTTGCCTCCGGCGCAATCAGGCGCGGATCGAGCGTGCCGGTTCGGAGGAACAGCCGTCGACGCGCCGGTGTCCCGAGCCTCATCCGGCGGACGAAATACACCGCCCCGAGGATTCCGGCGAGCTCGAGCACGACGAGAAGCCCGATCGGGCGGTCGAGCGTCGGCAGACGGTGGCTGCTTCCCCGGATCACCGGCCACCAGAACACCTCCTTCGTCAGCCAGGCCCCGTCGAGCACCAGATGCCCGAACATACCGATGGGAAGTGCGAGCAGCCGCTTGCGCAGCACACGCCGGCCGATCGTGGCTGCCATCACCACGAAGAGCACGGCCACGACAACGACGACACTGTGCAGCCAGGCCATTCGACGGGCCACGATGCCGTCGACGATGTCGGGAAGCACCGCGCCCACGGCGATCAGCCGGTAATCCAGCGACGCATCACGGAAGATGGCGAAGACGCCAAGAACCGTCGGCACGATGAACCAGAGCAACATCGCAGGATCTCAGGATCGCAGGATCTCAGTGGACGACGACCGCGAGCGCGGTCGGCACGATGAACCAGAGCAACACGGCGGAGGCTCAGCGAACGAGGATGGCGCTGCACGCTTCGCACGTGACCAACGCGTCGGCGCTCAGGGCACGGATACGGTCGAGCTCAACCGACGCGAGTTGGAGGCGACAGGAACCACAGATCCCGCCGACCAGACGGGCGACACCGATGCCGTTGTTCTTGGCCCGGATCGCTTCGTAGCGGGCGAGCAGGCCGGCCTCCACCGCCGCGGCTGCGTCCGCTCGGGCGGCACCGGTCGCGTGAGCCTGCGTCTCTATGGCCGAACGAGCAGCGACCTCGGCGTCGTGAGCTTGCGCGAGCCGGGCGAGCGACGCTTCGCGGTCCGCAGCGGTCCGAATGAGTTGCGCGTCGATCGGCTCGCGTTCCATCAGCACTTCGAGCTCGAGATCCTCGAGCTCGTTGCGGCGGCGGCGAAGCGACACGAGGTCGGCCTCGAGTGCCTGGAGCTCCCGGGTGGCCGTGACAGTGCCACCGAACAACGCCCGATCAGCCGAGGTGATCTTCGCGTCGACGTCGTGCAACTGCGCCTCGAAGGCCACTTGGCGCTGGCTGAGGGCGGCCTCCTGCGCCCGGACCGGCGCTTCGGTGCGCTCCAGGTCAGCGATGGCCTGTTCGAGGGCGACGACCGCATCGCGCTCCGGGAGGTGCGACCGGCGGTGGTGCAACTGCGCGAGCGCAGTGTCGTGGCTCTGCACGTCGAGTAAGGAAGCGAAGGGCGACATCACTGCTGCACCGTAGCGGGTGGCGCGGCGGCAACCGGTGGGGCGACCGCGACCGGCGGCACTCCGGACGACGCGTCGGGCGCCTGCGTCGGAACCGTGCTTCCCGCCTGGACGGGCTGCTGTTCGGTCGGCGTGTCCAAGAGGATCGTGTCCGAGAGGATTGTGGTGGTCGTTGTTGCTGACGTCCTCCGCTTCGCCAGGGTGGCGCTGCTGAGCCGGTCCTGGCATCGCGTACCTCTGGTCAGCGTCGCCCGTGGCAGGGCGGGACCGGCCGACCCGGGAAGGCGGATCCCCACGTCCGGCAGGGTTGGCGCGCGTCCGCCCACGCTCACCGAGAAGCCTCGACCAACCGCGCCGTCGAGGGGGCGTTGCGCAAGCGCCTCGGTGGGTGCCTCTGCCGGCGTGACGACGGGAACGGGGACTGGTGCCTCGACCGGCGCTTCAACAGGTGCTTCGCTGCTCACCGCCGCAGACTTTCCGGTCGTGTTCACCGACCCCTTCTTCTTCACGTCCTTGGTTGACTTCGGCTCATCGACGATGGCCAGACATTCGGCCTTCCCGAACACGGTGTAGTCCGGCTCGGCGAACGCAAGCGCGGGCTCGAACCGGAGCACCGACTCGGAATACTTCTGCCAGATCTGCGCTGGGTAGGTGCCGCCGAACACGCGGATCCCGCCCACGTCACGCATCGAGATCTTCGCCTTCGGCGAACCCATCCACACAGCAGTGGCGAGCTGCGGGGTGAAGCCGACGAACCACGCGTCCTCGTAGTCGTTGGTGGTGCCGGTCTTGCCTGCGACCGGCCGATCACCGAGCTGGGCTGCCGTTCCGGTCCCGCGCTTCACGACCTGCGTCATCGCGTCGGTAAGTACACGTATCTGATTGGCTTCGGCAACGCGCTCGTCGGACACCTTCGCCCGAAACAGCACGATGTTGGCCCGGTTGCGCACCTCCTGAATCAGATACGGCTTGCGCTTCAGACCTCCCGAGGCGATCGTCGCATAGGCGCCGGCCATCTCGATCGGGTGCACTTCTTCGACGCCCAGCGCCATGGCCGGCACCGGATCGATCGGTGTGGTGATACCGAGGCGACGCGCAGTCGCAACGATGTTGCGATAGCCGACGATGTAGGCCAGGCGAGCGAACGCGCAATTGCTGGAGGCCACGAGCTGATCGCTCAGGGAGGCGACCTTGCCGGTGGCGTCGCCGGCGTTGTGCGGTTCGAACGGGTCCGGTTCTCCACCCGGGTTGGGGATCGGACACGGTTCCTCGCCGCTCAGGTACGACAGCGGGCTGATGCCCTGTTCCAACGCAGCGAGCAGGACGAAGGGCTTCCATGATGAGCCCGGTTGGCGGAGTCCCTGGGTCACAAGGTTGTACTTGTCGGTGTCGAACCCCCGTCCTCCGACCATGGCCCTCACCGCACCGGTCGGAACGTCAACCGACGCGACGGCGGCGGTGAAGTCGGGTTCGTCGGCGGGCAACACCTCGCGCACTGCATCCTCCGCGGCGCGTTGGGCCACCGGGTCGAACGTCGTCGTGATCTGGAGCCCACCGTTGAACACGGCCTCGTAGCGCTCCCTTGCCGTCTCCCCGAGCCGCTTGTCGTTCAGCAGCGCTTGTTTGACGGTCTCGATGAAATAGGTGTCGGGCTTCGCCAACCGGTCCGCCGGCCGGGGCATCGGGCTGCGCTTGAGCAGTTCGGCCTCACCCGAAGTGATCTGTCCGACCACCACCATTCGGTCGAGGACGACACTGCGCCTGGCGCGGGAGCGGTCGCGGAAACGGGACGGGTCGTAGCCAACGGGGTTGCGGATCATGCCGGCAAGGAAGGCCGACTCGCCAACGGTCAGCTGTTCAACGGGGTGCTGGAAGTAGCGCTCCGCCGCGGCCTGCACACCGTAGGCACCCTGGCCGAAATACACCTGGTTGAGGTACCGCTCGAGGATCTGGTCCTTCGTGAACTTCTTCTCGAGCTGCAGGGCGAGCGACACCTCGCGAACCTTGCGGCTGATCTCCTGCTTCGATGTGAGCAGCGAGAGCTTGACCAGCTGCTGCGTGATCGTCGACCCTCCCTGGGCAACCCCACCGGCGTCGACGTTGGCGCCGATCGCCCCGAGCGTGCGGAAGATGTTCACGCCCTTGTGTTGGTAGAACGACGAGTCCTCGACAGCCAGGATCGCGTTCACGAGGGACTTCGGAACCCGGGCGAGCGGGACGGCGCTTCGGTTCTGCTCGGCGTGGAGCACCGCGATCACCTTGTTGTTACGGTCGAGCACAAGAGATCGCTGATCGAGCGGCCGCAACTCGTCGACGTCGGGACCGACGTAGCGCACGCTACGCACCGCCACCGAGAACTGCGATCCGATCAGGATGAACGCCAGCGCCAGCACTTCGGCCCCGAGAGCTCCTCCGGCCACGAGTACGACGAGACGGACCACTCCGCGGACGAGACGGGTCGGGAGCGATCGGATACCCCTCCGCCGGACCATCACCTCATGTTACGGCGTGGTCGTGCTCATCGGGGTGGAGCACGCCGGGGTTGGCACGACCATCGGGGTCGATCGCCCGTTTGATCGAACGCATCGCTTCGACGTCGGGTCGGCCGCGATCACGCACCAGCCATCCCCGCTTCAGTCGGCCGATGCCGTGTTCGGCGGACACCACGCCACCACAGCCGAGAACGCGCGAAAGCACACACGTCTCGACGGCATCGAACGAGTCGACGGACACGGCGACGTTCACGTGGAGATTGCCGTCCCCGAGATGACCGAACACGACGGTTCGCAGGACCGGCGCAACGGACTCAAGGGCGTCATCGAGTCCGTCGACGAACTCGACCAGCCGATGGAGCGGGACGCTGACGTCGAGCTTCACCGCCGGCCCGAAGAGCGCCGCAAGCTCCCCCTGGGCGTCGCGCACGCGCCACCACGCGTCACGAGCAGCGGTGCCGATGGCGACAGCCGCGTCGCCGACGATGGCGCCGGCGGACCGTTCGACAGCCGATGCCAGTTCGTCGAACGCTCCGGGACCCACCGCTTCCACCAACATCCCCCACGGCGCGGCCCAAGGCGCCGGAGTAGGCCACGCACGAGCCTCACAGAGAGCGGAGATGTCACGACCCCGCATCAGTTCGCACGCCACCAACGCCGACACCCCCCGCAGGTGGCGCAGCACATCGAGCGCGTCGGAAACGGACGCCACGCCGAGCGCCGCCGTGACGCGTGGGGAGAGGGCGGGGCGTAGCTGCAGACGAGCCGAGGTGATGACACCGAGCGTTCCTTCGCTCCCGCACATCAGCTGCGCCAGGTTGAGCCCCGTGTTGTCCTTCGCGAGACCGTGCATCCGACGTATCACGCTCCCGTCCGGCAGCACGGCCTCGATGCCGACCAGTTGGGCGCGCGTCATGCCGTAGTGCAGCACCGCCGTGCCCCCGGCGTTTGTCGCGATGGTGCCGCCGATCGTGGCGCGGTCACGGGCGCCGAAGTCGATGCCGTACAGGAGACCGAACGGTGCGACGGCGTTGGCGAGCTCGGTGAGGGTGACCCCCGCTCCGACGCTGACCTGCATCGCGTCTCGGTCGATCGCACCGATCGTGCACATCCGGCGCGTCGACACGACCACCTCGCCGTCGACCGGCACGCCGCCACCGACGAGTCCGGTGTTGCCGCCCTGGGGAACCCATGGCACGTTGAACGTTCGGCATACACCGATCACCGCAGCCGCCTGTGCCGCGTCCGACGGCAGGACGATCGCCGGCGGAATACCCGACCAACGCCTCGTCCAGTCGACGGTGTAGTCGGCCCACAGATCCGGATCGGTGACCACAGCATCGTGTCCGACGGCCGTTCGCAGGGCGGCAACGAGGTCCGACTGGTTGTCGATGACGGCCACATGGCGACGTTAGGGGCTGCGCGCACCTCGACTCGCCGGCGGGGCGGCCGGGCCGGCCGGCCGGCACAGCTACCGTCGTCGCCATGGTTCCTGTCCTGCTCGCGTCGTCACCAGGCCACTGGTCCGGATCCGTGGGTCTCGGACAGTTCCTGGCGTCGATCCCGAGTCCGTCGAGCGGATCGCTCCACCTGGGTCCCCTCCGCCTCAACGCCTACGGGATGTGCATCGCCTTCGGCATGATGGTCGCGGTTTGGGTCACCGACCGGCGCTGGCAGGCCGAGGGGGGCCACCCGGCCGACATGGGGGCGATCGCCACCTGGGCGCTGCCCGCCGGCGTCATCGGGGCGCGGATATACCACGTCGCTACCGATTGGAAGAGCTACCGCGGGCGCTGGATCGAGACGTTATGGCTGTGGCAGGGCGGACTCGGCATCTGGGGTGGCATTGCCCTGGGAACGCTCGGCGGGGTCGTCGTCGCCCGGCGGCGCCACCTCAACTCCTTGCGTTTGATGGACGCGGCGGCCGTGGGCATTCCCCTCGCCCAGGCCATCGGCCGGTGGGGCAACTGGTTCAACATCGAGCTCTTCGGCCGACCCTCGTCACTGCCATGGGCGCTCGAGGTGCCACCCGGCAAGCGTCCGGCGGGCTATCTCGACGCGACCACGTTCCACCCGACCTTCCTGTACGAATCGATCTGGTGCGTGCTCGTCGCCGGACTCGTCCTCGTTGTGCAGAAGCGTTTCGGGCACCGCCTCCGACCCGGTCGATTGTTCGCCGTCTACGTTGCCGGGTACACCTTCGGACGGTTCTTCATCGAGCGGATCCGCATCGACAAGTCCACCAGGCTCTTCGGCCTGCGCTTCAACGAATGGGTCGCTGGCACGGTGTTCCTCATCGCCGTGACGGTGATCGCCTCCGGCCTGCGGCCACGAGACTCAGCGGGTGGCGAAGCCGGCCCAGTAGCCGACCGGCCCGTTCTCCGGGACGAACTCGACGCCTGACCGGAGTTCGCAGGTGACCCCGGTCGGGTTGACGTTCTCGCCTTCCGCGGTGACGGCACCGATCGATACCGCCCAGCCGGGTGCGTTGCGCGACGGGTACGAGTCGGCGGAGAAGCTCCACCCGTTGTCCGACGACGGCGAGTCGGCCGACGTGGTCCCGTCGTCATTCCAGCGGAGCCCGACCGGACCCGACCTGAAGCTCCCCGTCGCGGTCGTCCCCTCGACGCTGATCGTCACCGGGGACGCCGGCCGCGTTCCCGAGAACGTGAACCCGCACACAACTCCGCGATAGGTCAGGTCGGTGACCCGCATCCGCAGGACCGGGGTCGCCGCGGCGATCGCAACGACGGTCTCCTTCAGCGGACGCGGGTCCGCCCCCGGTGTATCGAAGACCACCGAGATCTCCTGCGATGCGTTCACCTCGGCTGCAGCCTCGGTCTCCCCGGTCGACGCTCCGACGGTCGCCGCCTCGGTTGGCCGCGGGCTCGATGACGAGGAGCAGGCCGCTCCCCCGAGAGCGACCATGACACCAATGGCGACGAGCACCGTCCGCGATGGGGTCCTTCGGAGCTTCATGACGTGGATAGCGCGGCGGGGTCGTCGTCGGGACCCAGCAGGTCGGCATCGCGGGGGTAGCTGAGGAGCGAACGTGCCTCACCGGGCGTGACCCACCGGACCTCGTCGACCTCCTCGTTCGGCTCGAAGGTTCCCGCGAGCACCGTGCCACGCCACCAGTGCACGATTTTCGGGCGACCCTTGCGGTCGACATATTCGATGTCGCTCAGGCGCTCGCCGAGCACGGCAACGAGCCCGGTCTCCTCGAACACTTCGCGGCGCGCGCACTCCTCGATCGTCTCGCCGGGGTCGAGTTTGCCCTTGGGGAACGACCAATCGTCGTAGCGCGGACGGTGCACCACGAGGACGGTGCGACCTTCGGGCGTATGGCGCTCCAGAAGTGCGCCGGCGGCGATGACGGTGGCGGGTTCGGTCATGACGGAACGTGAACGGTGAGGGGAACCGTGTCGGGACGGACGGACGGTGCCGGTGACGACGCCGACATCCGCGCGATGGCGCCGACGGCGACCACCACCACGACCATGCCGATCAGCTGTGCCGCGTTCACGCGCTCGTGGAGGAACACCCACGCCCAGACGACGGCGAAGCCCGGCTGGGCAAGTTGCATCAGCGAGATGGTGGAGACCGGCACGGCCCGCTGCGCCCACGCAATCAGACCATGGCTGATCAGCCCGGAGCTCACGCACATGACGGCGATCAGCACCCACCCCTTGGAGGAGACGTCGCCGAGCTTGCCCGTCGAAACGGCGAAGGGAAGGACGACCACCGCGGCGACCGCGCTCATCCCGGCCATAAAGGGTCCGACGCCGAGAGAGTGCCGGACCGATTTCGTTGCGAACAGATAGCTCGACCACATCACGACGGCACCGACGCAGGCCGCGTCACCGACCCACGAGTGCGAGCCGACCACATCGCGGTCGGCCAGGAAGAGGATCAGCGCAACACCGGTCAGCGCGGCTCCGCCGGCGGCAATGATCGCCGGTTTCACCCGTTCCCCAAGGCGCCACGCGGCGAACGGAACGACGAGGAGCGGAGCCAGGGTGCCGATGAACTCCGCGTTGGCGATTCGGGTTTTCGTCACCCCGGTGAAGAACAGCGTCAGGTTCAGGCCGAAGAACAACCCGGCCGGTGCCGACTTCTTCAGCGCAGCGATGGTGAAGCGCTGTTTGGTGACGAGCAGGATCGACTGCCAGAGCACCGCCCCGATGAGGAGACGCCAGAAGGCGACCACGGCACCGGGTGACCCCGTGGAGCGCACCATGGTCGAGCCGGCCGAGAGGGCAACGATGGCGAAGCCGATCCCCACGATCCCGGCGACCCGATCGTTGACGTGCGTTGCCGGAACGGGAACGGTCGCGCTGCTCACTGCGTCCAGGGTAGTGGCGATACCCGGATTCGCGGTTTCGATTCGGCCGGCCCGGCGCCGCTCGTTCCCGGCCGGTTCGTCACGGGCCACGCCGAGGTGCTGAGATCACTACGTGACCAGTCGACCGATACGCATCGCCAACTGCAGTGGCTTCTATGGAGACCGCCTCAGCGCCGCACGGGAAATGGTCGAAGGCGGACCCATCGATGTGCTGACCGGCGACTGGCTGGCCGAGCTGACCATGCTCATCCTCGCCAAGTCGAAGGCGTCGGGCGGTGCGGGGTATGCCCGCACGTTCGTCACCCAGATGGAACAGGTCCTCGGCACTTGTCTCGAACGCGGCATCAAGGTCGTCACCAATGCCGGAGGTCTCGACCCGGCCGCCTGTGCGGACGCGGTGCGGACCGTGGCCGAACGCCTCGGCCTCGCGCCCAAGCTGGCATGGGTCACCGGCGATGACATCCTGCCGCGCCTCGGTGAACTCCGAACCGCCGGCCACGACCTGGCCCACCTCGACACCGGTGCGGCGTTCGGTGAGCGGCCGGCCATCACCGCGAACGCCTACCTGGGCGGCTGGGGCATCGCGGAGGCACTCGGGCTCGGCGCCGACGTGGTGATCACCGGCCGGGTCACCGACGCCGCCGTCGTCGTCGGTCCCGCGGCGTGGCATCACGGGTGGGCGCGCACGGACTGGGATGCACTCGCCGGGGCCGTCGTGGCCGGACACGTGATCGAGTGCGGGTGCCAGGCGACCGGCGGGAACTACTCCTTCTTCACCGAGATCCCGGACCTGCGCAACCCGGGCTTCCCCATCGCCGAGGTCGCCGCCGACGGGTCGACGGTGATCACCAAACACGAAGGAACCGCGGGCCGCGTCGACATCGGTACGGTCACCGCCCAGCTGCTCTATGAAGTGCAGGGGAGTCGCTACCTCAACCCCGATGTCACGACCCGTTTCGACACGATCACCCTGGTCGACGATGGCCCGGACCGGGTGCGGATCACCGGAGTCCGTGGCGAAGCACCACCGACCACGGCCAAGGTCTGCATCAACGTCGACGGCGGCTACCGGAACTCGATGACCTTCTGTCTCACCGGGCTCGACATCGAGGCGAAGGCCAAGCTGGTCGAGGACGTCTTCTGGCCGAACCAGAAGGGGGGCCGGGAGTCGTTCGCCGAGACCGCGACCAGGCTCGTCCGCAGCGACAAGGCCGATCCCCGGACCAACGACGAAGCCGTTGCCTACCTGACCCTGATCGCCAAGGACCCTGACGA
The DNA here is from genome assembly GCA_031368215.1 of Acidimicrobiia bacterium. Lineage (GTDB taxonomy): Bacteria > Actinomycetota > Acidimicrobiia > Acidimicrobiales > JANYDT01 > JANLQX01. Next base: position 33,016 of record JANLRD010000155.1, read on the forward strand.
GCGCAAGGTCGGCCGGGCGTTCGCGAACGTCGGGATCGAACTGGCACTCGCCAGCTACCCCGGCATGTTCGGCATGGGCGGTCCGAGCGGGGCCCAGTCCTACGGTGTCTACTGGCCGACGCTGATCCCGGCGGGTCTCCTCCACCACGAAGTTCATGTCGACGGTCGCACCGTCGTCGTGGACGCGGCCGTGGAAGGAGCCATGGACCCGCCCCGCGAGGAGGCCGAGGAGTCGGCTCCGGCCGACGCCGTAGCGTCGGAGCCCACGACCCGCATGCCGCTGGGACGACTCGTCGGCGCCCGCTCGGGGGACAAGGGCGGCAACGCCAACGTGGGAGTGTGGGCTCGCGACGACGACACCTTCACGTGGCTACGCACCTTTCTCACCACCGAACGGGTCCGGTCGCTGATGCCTGAAGCCGCGTCGCTCCCGATCCGCCGGGTCGAGCTCGCAAACATCCGCGCGCTTAACTTCATCATCGAGGGGCTCCTCGGCGAAGGGGTCGCGTCGAGCGTCCGTCTCGACGCCCAGGCGAAGAGCCTCGGCGAGTTCCTCCGGGCAAAGGTCGTCGACGTCCCGACCCGTCTGCTTCCGGCGTAGGTCCTACACGTAGTCGACGTGATCCTCGGCCGGGTCGGCGGCCGTCGCGGTCTCCGGCTGCACGGCGCGTCGGAGCAGCACGACGTCGCACAGATCCACGTAGCCGTCGACGGCGTACCCGACCGATTTGCGCACACAACCGGATGCGGAGTTGGGAAACGGCCCGGGCGAACCCTACCGTCGAGGTCCATGACCCGCACAGCCGCCGAACGACCTGTCGTCGATCTGCTCGATCCGGCGCTCTACCAGCGAGACCCGCACGACCTATGGACGTGGATGCGCGCCAACGAGCCGGTGTATCGCGATGAGCGCAACGGCCTGTGGGGGATCACCCGCCACAGCGATGCGGTGTTCGTTGAACGGCGGGCCGAGCGCTTCCCGAGCATGCATTCGTATCGGGCGGTGTCGGCGCCGACGGAGATGAACATGATCGCCCAGGATGATCCTGGCCACAAACGACAGCGCATGCTGGTGCAGAGGTTCTTCGCCCCCGGCGTGCTCGCCCGCCGCGAGGATGAGCTCCGCACAACGGTCCGCAGCCTGCTCGATGCGGTGTTCGGGAAACCGGGTGAGCGCCGCGGCGAACGGGTCACGTTCGAGGTCATCGACGCATTCGCCGGACGGCTCCCCGCGCTGCTCACCTGTCGGCTGATGGGCTACCCCGACGAGCAGTGGCCGGTTCTCAAGGGGTGGAGCGAGCAGCTCATGCGCACCGACATGCGCGAACGGTCGGGCACGATCTTCATGGACTTCGTCATGGCCAACCTGAGCCTGCGGGCGAGCGTGAAAGAAATGGTCGCAGCCAAGCGGGCCACCCCAGGAGACGATCTCCTCACCGTGTGGGCGCACGCCGAACTCGGCGGGGAGCCGATGCCGTTCGACAGCATCTTCCACGAAGCCGGGCTCTTCGTCTCCGGGGGTTCGGAGACCACGCGGACGACGATCTCCCATGGCCTGCGGACCTTCGTCGATCATCCCGACCAGTGGGAGCGACTGCAGGGAAACCCCGGTCTCGTCGACAGCGCCGTCGAGGAAGTCATCCGCTGGGTCACACCCCTGAACAACTTCTTCCGCCGATGCGTCGAGCCGACCGAGCTCAGCGGACAGCTCATCGGGCGCGGCGATCGGGTCATCCTCCTGTACCCGTCGGCGAACCGCGACGAAGCGGTGTTCGCCGACCCGTTCCGGTTCGACATCACGCGTTCGCCGAATCCGCACATCTCGTTCGGCAACGGACCGCACACCTGCATCGGGGCGCCGCTCGCCCGCCTCACCCTCCGGGCCCTCTTCTCCGAGCTCGCCGATCGGTGCACCGACCTCACCGTCGCCACCGAACCCGATGTCGAGGCGAACATGTTCGCTCGCGCCGTCCGACGCTTCGACCTGACGGCGACCGTTCGCTGACCATTTCGTGCGCGAGTGTGTACTCCGTGCAGCAATGGCGAGTCACGACGTGGAACCTGCAGGGAAGCCACGGCGTCGACCGCCGCTTCGTCGTCGAGCACATTGCACGCGAGGTTCCGGATGTCTTCGTCATCCAGGAAATCAGGCGGCGCCAGGCCCGATTGTTGGCGGACGATCTCGCCATGCGGTGCGTGTGGGCCCGCAAGCACACACCGCTCCCCGGACGGTCGGAGGGCCTGGCGATCCTCAGTTCTCATGAGATCGAGTCGTGGCAGAGCACAGTGCTCACGGCGGCTCCGCCGTGGAGCTGGCGGCGCCGCATACTCCTACGCGCACATATTGTTCGCGGAACCGACCGTCTCGATATCCTCAACGTCCACCTCTCGCCCCACGATGCGGACGAGCGGCGGGCACGCGAGTTCGCTCGTATCAACGCGGAGCTCCCCGGTAGAGCGGACCTCCCGCGGATCGACCTGATCGTGGGCGACTTCAACGACGACCCGTCGGTCGCCGCCGCCGCGTTCGACCCGTCGTTCGGGGCACACGACATCGGGGCCGAAGGGCCGGCCACGTGTTGGTCCCCCGGGGTCCGGACCGGCCGCCCTCCGACGTACCGCGTCGACGGCGCGATCGGTGTGGGTCGGATCGTCGGCGTGCGGGCGTCGACACCGTTGACCGACCTCGACCGGTGGGCCGAGGTCTCCGATCACCTCCCGGTGACCGTGGAGGCGCGTCGGGACCTGTCGGCCGTTCCGACGTGAGCCCGGTTCCATCGAGCGGCGCTGCCAGGATCGGCGAGGTGTCGGGATCAGCCGTCGACGTGACGATCATCGGCGCAGGACCAGCCGGGTTGATGGCCGCCGAACACGCCGCAGCAGCCGGCGCATCGGTGCTGCTCATCGAGGCCGGACGCATTCCCGGACGCAAGCTGCTCGTGGCCGGACGCAGCGGGCTCAACCTGACCAACACCGAGCCTCCCGAGCCGTTCCTCCGCCGCTACGGCACGTCGGCTGAGCACTTGCGGCCGATCCTCGACGCATTCTCGGTGGACGACCTGCGGGCGTGGGCCTCGTCGCTCGGCCAGCCGACCATCGTGGGAACCAGCCGACGGGTGTTTCCCGAGGCCTGGCGAGCGGCCCAGCTCCTGCGGGCCTGGCTCACCCGGCTGCGATCGGCCGGAGTCGAGCTTCGCACCGAGACGTCGTGGGAGGGCATCGATGACGACGGACGCGCGGTGGTGCGTCACGCCGGCCGAGTGGAGCACACTGCGAGCCGGGCAACGGTGCTGGCCTGCGGCGGCGCGAGTTGGCCCCGGACCGGGTCGACCGGGTCGTGGGCGGAGGTCCTCGCCCGCAGCGGAGTGCGGTCACTCCCCTTCCGGCCGGCCAACGCCGGGCTCACCGTGGCGTGGAGCGAGCACGTCCGTCGCTTCCTCGGGGAGCCGCTCAAGGACGTGACGCTCACGGTCACGTCGGACAAGTCCGGGAGGAGATCCGTGCGGGGTGACCTCGTCGTGGTCGGCAGCGGCCTGCAGGGCACTCCGGCCTACTCGGTGTCGAGCCTCGTGGCCGAGGCGATCGGCCACAATGACCGGGTGGAGTTGACGGTCGACCTGCGGCCGGACCTCGACGTCGAGACGATTGCGGAACGCATCGCCCGGCGCCGAAGCGGCGAGTCCACGGCGAATGTCCTGCGGAGGGCGCTGAAGTTGACCCCGGTGGCGATCGCTCTCGTCAACGAGGTCGGACGCGCTCCGTCGCTCGGCCTCGACCTCGCCCGCCACCTCAAAGCAGTTCCCCTCCGGGTCACCGGAACGGAGGGGCTCGATCGGGCCATTTCGAGTGCGGGGGGCCTCCCCTGGGACGCCCTCGACGACCATCTGCAGATCCGGTCGCTGCCTTCGGTGTTCGCCGCCGGCGAGATGATCGCATGGGACGCCCCGACCGGCGGCTATCTCCTGCACGCATGTCTGGCCACCGGCGCGTGGGCCGGCCGCCACGCCGCTGCGTCCGCGTGCGCCCCGAAGGGGCAGACGCAACCGTAGGACCGCCGCAGATCGCCTGCCCCCTGCCGCACATCGAGCATTTCGCGCCCGAATAGGGCCGAAAAGAGTTGATGTGCGGCGGAGCGACGTTGATGTGCGGCGGACCGGGTGAGCAGGTTTCACCACGCCGCGGCGGCCGCACTCCTTCGTCGAACTCGGTCGGAAGAGCTACTGGACGGCGCGGTTGGCGCGCAGTTCGGCGATCGCGTCGTCGGACCGGCCGATCGACCGCAGGATCTCGTCGGTGTCCGCGCCGGCAAGGGGGGCCGGCCTCACGTGCGAGTCCGCAGGTGTCTCCGAGAAGCGGACGGGTGACGCGATTCGACGGTACGGACCGGCGACGGGGTGCTCGTCGTCGATGAGGACGCCACGGTGCAGGCTCGGGTCGGTCACGATGTCGTCCAGGCCGTGGACCACTGCGAAGGGGATGTCGGAGGCCTCGCAGAGTTCCGCCCATTCGACGGTGCTGCGCGTGGCGAGGATCGCTCCGAGGATCGCGTAGAGCGCGTCGGCGTTGGTGATCCGTCGCGCCGGAGAGGAGAACCGTTCGTCGGCTTCGAGGTCGCTCCGATCAGCGAACCGGCAGATCGTTCTCCAATGTGCGTTCGAATACGGGAGCACGACGATCCAGCCGTCGGTGGTGGGGTGCGCGCGACGATTCCTGGTGAGGATGCGGGGGTACCCGGCCGCACCGCCGGGAACGGCAGCCGCGGCAAGGTGCTCGACGAGGACAAAGCTGAGTGTGGTGTCGAACATCGGGACTTCAACGCACTGGCCGAGACCGGTGGCGTGCCGGGCCACCACGGCGGCCAACACGGCGTTGCAGATCATTAGTCCACATACCTTATCGGCGACCAGGGTCGGCATGAGCGCAGGCTGACCCGTGACGCGCTCCTGGAGGAATGCCGCTCCGGAGGAGGCCTGGATCACGTCGTCATAGGCGGGACGGTCCGCCCAGCCGCTCTCCTTCGACCATCCCTGGGCATGGCAGAAGATCAGTCGGGGAGTATCAGCGCGCAGATCTTCGTACGTAAGCCCGAGTCGCTGCAGCGGACCCGGACGGAGGTTGGTCACGACAACGTCGGCGCTGTGGACGAGGTCTTTGGCCACCTGCAACCCGTCGGTCGATTTCAGGTCGACGACGATCGAGCGCTTGTTGCGGAGGAGATTGAGGGCCACGCCGGACAGACCGGGCACCGGTCCGGGGCCCATGTAGCGAGAAGTGTCCGGAACCCGGTCCTCGACCTTGATGACCTCGGCGCCCCAGTCGCCCAGCAACTGCGTGGCGTAGGGACCCATCACGACGGTGGAGAAGTCGATGACGCGGATTCCGTCGAGGGGCCCAGGCACGACGAGGGAGTGTAGGACGGGTAGGTTCAGATGACGTGAGACGACGGTGGTGGGCGAGATGATCCGTGGCGGCCCAAACCAGCCAACTTCACGCGTCAGGCGTCGGGTGGCCCCGAACGGTGAGGTGTTCCCCACCACGTACCGCATCGGGGCTGCGCTCTCCCGACATGTCGGACGGATGTTCTTCCGCGTCCGCTACGAGGGCATCGAGAACGTGCCGGCCACCGGGGGCGGCATCCTCGCCCCCAACCACGTGAGCTTCCTCGACCCGATGCTCATTGCCTGCCGAGTCGAACGGCCGATGGTGTTCATTGCCCATGAGCTCTTCTTCGCCAAGCGCTTCCTCGGCACGTGGCTGCGTCAGGCCGGAGGATTTCCGGTCGCGAGCGGCGGGGAGAGCGCCGGGGCGATCCGGGAGGTACTTCGCGAGCTGAAGGCCGGACGGCTCCTCGGCATGTTCCCGGAGGGAACGCGTTCCTGGGACGGCGATCTGCTCCCGGCGATGGCCGGGGTCGGGTTGCTGGTCGCGGCAACGGATGTGCCGGTGATCCCGGTGTACGTCGACGGCGCATACGAGGCATGGCCTCGCCACCGCAGGTTCCCCCTACCGCGCCAGATCACGATCCGCTTCGGAGAGCCGGTTCGACTCGACGCCATACGGCTCCAGATGACTGCCGACCGCAAGAACCGTCGTGCCCATCAGCAGGCGATCGCCGACGCGGTCATGGATGCCATCGCCGCGCTCGCCCCGAAGGGCAAGCCGATCACTGGTAGTTGATGAACACCGGCACCGGCAGCAGCGGCAGCACGTCGGCCGGCTGCAGCATTGGCTTGTCGTTCTTGTAGAAGAGCTTGAAACCGGTGAGCGTCGTCGGCATGGATGCCTGAGCGATGAGATAGGTGACCATCTTGCTCGGGGGCGGACCGAAACCGTCGGCGTTCACGAGCAGACGTATCTCGGGTCTCGGCACGATCGTGGCCGGATCCTGCACCATGAAGTCACGGAAACGATGCACGATCACGAGCTTGGGCGGAAGGTTCTTGGTGCGGACGATGTCAGCGACATAGTCGATGCCGAACTGGATGTGCGCGGCAGACATCCGGCCGATCTTCTTCCCCGGGATCACGCCCGGGTCCATGTCCCACTCCGGGTCGAGGGCAAGCTGTACGTCGGGCTCGTTCAGCCACTTGCGCAGAAACGGGAGTTCGTCGGGCACGGTGCTCCAGCCGACCTGCACGTCGAGGATCAACAAGCACCCCGCTTCCCGGGCCCAGCCGAGCACTTCGTCGATCTTGGCTTCGGGAAGACGGGCACGGTGAAGGTTCCCCTTGCCGGGGGAGGCCTGGGCGACGATGGCGATGAGCTCGAGCGCGCACTTCGTGGGCGTCGACGGGTCCGCCGTCTGCCAAACCTGGGTCTTGAGCTTCAACGCAGGCACCATCTGCTCTTTCGGCGTCTGGCCGAGCACGCCCATCTTCTTCGACAGCGGGGTGCCGTAGAACGCAATGATCCGACACCCTGCGCCACCCGGTGCAACGCCCGGCACGGGGCCGCAAACCGGTGCCAGCGACGGGTCGTTGACGAACTGCTGGGCCAACGGGATCGTCGTGGTCGTCGGGGCCAGCGTCGACGACGACGATGTGCTCACCGCGTCGGTGGCGGCGACCTGTTCGGTGCCCACGCGCGCAACGGTCGGGTCGGCGTCGCCCAGCGCGACGACGCCGAGGGCCGTGACGCCGGCGAGCGCGCCGATCATGGCCAGCCGATGGACGAAGGGCATGGTCAAAACCGGAACGCCAAAGGCGGAACGATCCGGCGTCGGACCGGATCTCCGGATCCCATCAGTGGAACACGACGGTCTTGTTCCCGACCGCGAAGATCCGGTTCTCCGCCCACAGCTTCACCGCGCGGGCGAGCACGACCCGTTCGACGTCCTGACCCAGGCGGGTGAGGCCCTCGGCGCCATGGGCGTGGGTGACCCGAACGACCTCCTGCTCGATGATCGGGCCCTCGTCGAGGTCGCCGGTGACGAAGTGTGCGGTGGCGCCGACGAGCTTCACGCCGCGGGCGTAGGCCTGGTGGTAGGGCCGGGCACCCTTGAACCCGGGAAGGAACGAGTGGTGGATGTTGATCGCTCGTCCACGGAGCCGCTCACACAGATCGTTCGAGAGCACCTGCATGTAGCGGGCGAGGACGACGAGGGAGATGTCGTGCTGCTCGATCAGGTCGAGCAGCGCCGATTCCTGATGGGCCTTGGTGTCCGGGGAAACCGGAAGGTGAACGAACTCGATCCCGTGGGCCTTGGCGAGGGGCTCACAGTCGGTGTGGTTCGACACGATCACCGGGATCCCCACCGGAAGGTCGTCGGTTCGCCACCGGTACAGCAGGTCGACGAGGCAGTGATCGAACTTCGACACCATGATCATCACGCGGGGCCGAACATCGGCGTTGCGCAGCACAATCTGGGCACCGAAGCCGACGAGACGCTGGTCGAGACGTGCCCGAGCAGCGTCGGCGATGCCGCCGTCGGCTTCGAACACCGTCCGGAGGCAGAAGATGCCGGAGTCGACGTCTTCGAACTGAGCGTTCTCGACGATGTTGCCGCCGACGTCGAGCAGCGCTCCGGAGACGGCATGCACGATGCCTTTTCGGTCCGGGCACTGAACGGTGAGCACGTACTGCATGCCCCAAGTCTCGCCGATCGACGGGTTGTACCTGTTCCGGTTGCGGTAGAACGAACGAATGGGTCGGCGCAACGAGATGCTCGTGGTCGGCGGCGGGATCGGCGGACTGGTGACGGCGCTGAGCCTCCATGCCGTCGGCGAACCGGTACGGGTCTTCGAATCCGCCCTCGACATCCGGGCCCTCGGGGTCGGAATCAACCTCCTGCCGCACGCGGTGCGCGAGCTCGACGCACTCGGGCTGCTGGAGGTCCTCGGGGCACAGGCGGTCGCGCCCACCACATTGTCGTACTTCTCCAAGCAAGGCTCGCTGATCTGGAGCGAACCCCGGGGCGTGGCCGCCGGCTACGCGTGGCCGCAGCTCTCGATCCATCGCGGCGCGCTGCAGACCGCACTGCTCGACGCCGTGGTCGAACGGATCGGCGCGGATCGCGTCCACACGGGACACCACCTGGTCCGGGTCGAACAGGACGGCGAAGGTGTCGGGGCGACGTTCGAGGACAGACGCACCGCCGGGACCGTCCGGGTGACCGGGCGTGCGCTGATCGGCGCCGACGGCATCCACTCGGTGGTACGGCGATCGCTCGTGGTCGACGAAGGCCCTCCGAAATGGAACGGCGCCCTGCTGTGGCGCGGCACCGTTGACCACCCCCCGCTGTTCGACGGTCGGACCATGGTCTGGGCCGGTCACCCCAAGCAGAAGTTCATCGGTTATCCGATCCTCGATCTCGCTGACGGCAATCAACGCTGCAACTTCATCGCCGAGCTCCGAACGAGCGGCACGACGCTGGCCGAACGCGAGGACTGGAATCGGCCGGGCGTGCTCGACGACTATCTGCCGGCGTTCGCGGGGTGGACGTTCGCGTGGCTCGACGTTGCCGCGTTCATCCGCTCTGCGCCGGGGACGTTCGTGTTCCCCATGGTGGATCGCGACCCGCTCGCGCGCTGGAGCGAGGGCCGGGTCACGCTGCTCGGCGACGCCGCCCACCCGATGTACCCGATCGGATCGAACGGCGCGTCGCAGGCCATCCTCGACGCCCGCGTGCTGAGCGCCTGCGTCCGGGACCACGCCGACGCGGTCGAAGCATTCGAGCGCTACGAAGCCGTTCGACGGCCGACCACGTCGGCGATCGTCGTTGCCAACCGTGGACTCGGACCGGAACTCCCGATGCAACTCGTCGAAGAGCGGGCGCCGAACGGATTTTCCGACATCGCCGACGTCATCTCGCCCGACGAGATCGCGTCGGTCACCGAGGGGTACCGGCGGACCGCAGGGTTCGCACTCGCCGCTCTCGCCGATCCGACCTCGCTGGGGGACCGTCGCTACTGACCCACGTTCCCGGTGAGCAAGAGGCCCTATCGGCGCGACTGCTCGGGTGGGAGACTGTCGCGGTGACCGATCGTGAAGGGATGGCAGCATTCGATGACCGCGTCCTCCGAGCGGTCGCCTTGGGCACCGCGATCCCGGCGGTCTTCGTCGATCGTGACATCACCGTCCGATGGGTCAGCGACTCGATTGAAGACGTCATGGGCCATCGGCCGTCGATGCTCCTCGGCACAAATGCGCTCGACCTGATCCATCCCGATGATCTGGGACAGCTCCTGGAGCTCATCGCGTTTGAGGTCGCCCATCCGATTGCCTACGGTGCCAATGCGGATCCAGCCCGCACCGCACTCAACGTCGTCCGCATTCGTCACGCCGACGGCTCATTCCACTTCTACGAGATGGCGGCGACGAACCTTTTGGCGCGTGAGGATATCAACGGCTTCCTTCTGCTCCTGCGGATCGCCACCGAGCGTTTCTTCCTCGATCAGGCCTATCGCGACCTGGCCGTGGGGAAGCCGGCAAGGCAGGTGATCGACACGCTCGTCGAACTGCTCGAGCACCAGGTCCGGGGAGCACGGGTGGCCATCACGTGCGAGGCGGGACATACCGACGCCGTCGTCGCCGACGACGTGTTCGCCGAAATGCTGGCGACCGGAGAACGCTCCCGCGCCGTCGGTGACGAGCGGGTCTGGCTGCTGCCGATCGAGGCCGGCGGCGAACGACTCGGCTACACCACGTTGGTCGGTTCGCTCCCCGAGCAGACGAGCCGGTGGACGGAGATCATCATCGGCCGCGTCCACGACCAGGTCGCGCTCACGGTGGCCCGGGACCGCTCCTCGCGAGCGCTGCGAGCGCTGGCGTCGTCGGACCCGCTCACCGGTCTCGACAACCGGCGGACCTTCTTCGACCGGATCGATCAGGCCCATCGCGCGAGTCGGCCGTCGACGATGGCCGTTCTCTACTTGGACCTCGACGGCTTCAAGGCGGTCAACGACGAAGCCGGGCATCTTGTCGGAGACGCCATCCTCGTCACCGTGGGCGAGCGGATTCATCAGGTCGTTCGCACCGCGGACAGCCTTGCCAGGCTGGGCGGCGACGAGTTCACGCTTCTGGTCCGGGGCCTTCCCACTGCCGATGAAGCGGCCTCGCTGGCCGCCCGACTCCTGGCCGCAATCAGCGAACCGATCGCTGTCGACGGCGACAAGTGGAGCGTGAGTGCCAGTATCGGGGTTGCATTCACCCATGACTCGAGCACGGTGTCCACCCTCCTCGCCACCGCCGACGCCTCGCTCCGAGAGGCGAAGCGTCAGGGCAAGGACTGCTACCGGATCACGACGATCTGAGAGTCGCTGGCCGGTGCCAGGCTTGGGCGTCATGAGCGAGCAACGCCGGACGCTGTATCCCGAAGTCGAGCCGTACCTGACGGGCCGTCTGCGGGTGTCGGAGATCCACGACCTGTATTTCGAGGAGTGCGGCAATCCGGAGGGCAAGCCGGTCGTGTTCCTCCATGGCGGTCCCGGTGGCGGCCTCGACCCGAAGTACCGCCGATACTTCGATCCGTTGGCCTATCGCATCGTGCTGTTCGATCAGCGCGGATGCGGGAGGAGCACACCGTTCGCATCGTTGGAGGAGAACACCACGTGGGACCTCGTCGCCGACGTCGAGCGCCTCCGCTCCCATCTCGGCATCGAGCAATGGTTGGTCTTCGGCGGGTCCTGGGGATCGACGCTCGCCCTCGCATACGCCCAGACCCACCCGCAGCGGGTGACCGAACTTGTCCTGCGCGGCATCTTCATGCTCCGGCCGGAGGAGATCCGCTGGTTCTATCAGGAGGGGGCGAGCTTCGTCTTCCCGGATATCTGGGAGCCGTATCTGAACCACATCCCCGCGGAGGAGCGCCATGACCTTCTGCGCGCTTACCATGCACGGTTGACGGACCCCGACCGCGACGTGCAGATGGCCGCGGCGAAGGTCTGGAGCGTGTGGGAGGGCAGCACGAGCTGCCTGCTCCCGAACGAGGAGTTGATCTCGCACTCCGCGGCCGACGACTTCGCGCTCGCATTCGCCCGGATTGAGTGCCACTACTTCGTGCACGGCGGCTGGCTGGCCGACCGCCGCGAGCTCTTGGCGAACGTTGACCGTATCCGGCACATCCCGGCCGTCATCGTGCAGGGCCGATACGACGTCGTCTGCCCGGCGAAGTCGGCGTGGGAGCTGCACCGCGCCTGGCCCGAGTCGTCGTTGCGGATCGTGCCCGACGCCGGCCACTCTGCCGGGGAGCCGGGAATCGTCCACGAGCTCGTGACCGCAACGGACGCGTTCCGGCGGTCACCTCCCCCAGATCCGTTGTAGCCAGCCCCCGCATTCGTTGTGTGGCGGGTTGGCGCCACAGTGTCGACTGGGCGACGTCGCGGTCGCGACAACTCGGCGCCAACTCGCCGCCCGACCCGCGAATGCGCCACAGTGGTTCGGTGCCCCACGTCGATGCCAACGGTCTGCAGTTCTACGTCGAGACCCTCGGGTCCCCGAGCGATCCTCCGATGTTGATGGTCAACGGATTCGGTTCGCAGATCAACGGATTCGACCCGGGCATGGCCGACATGTTCGCCCGACGCGGACGGTTCGTCGTGCGCTACGACAACCGTGACGTCGGCCTGTCGACCCATCTCGACGGGAAGCCGATTCCCCTTGACGCCCTCGTCGACGCTCGCAGGAACGACACCGAGCTTCCCGACGTGGCGTACACGTTCAGCGACATGGCGGCCGACGGGATGGCGATCCTGTCAGCACTCGGTGTCGAACGTGCCCATGTGGTCGGCAGTTCGATGGGCGGCATGATCGCGCAGACCATGGCGATCGAACATCCGGATCGCCTGCTCAGCCTCACCTCCATCATGAGTACGACGGGCGAGCCCGACGTCGGCCAGTCGACGGCCGAGGCCACTACGGCGCTCATGGGTACGCCGGCAACAACCCGCGAGGACTACATCAGCCAGGGAGTGCGCAATCGCGTCGTCTACTCCTCCCAGCGTTTCTACGATCCCGAGTTCGAGGCGTTCCGAATGGGCCGTGATTGGGATCGAGGGATCTACCCCGAAGGCGTCTCTCGTCAGCTCTGTGCGTTGCTTGCCTGCGGTTCGCGGGCCGAGGGACTGGCCGCCCTCGACCTCCCGACACTCGTCATCGACGGCCGCGACGACACCCTCATCCAGCCGAGCGGCGGCCTCCGCACCGCCGAACTCGTGCGCGGGTCCGTGTTCGCGCTGCTCAGCGACATGGGCCATGACTATCCCCGCGAGCTCTGGCCGACACTCGTCGACCTCATCGTCACCCATCAGGATCGGGCCGGCCACCGAGATCCTGCCTGAGCGTCCGCTGAGCGCTTCCGCGGGTGGGTGCGGCCGGACTCGGTAACGTCATCGGGATGCCCCGAGTTCTTGTTGTCGACGACGAGGTCGATCTCGCCGAGGGCATTGCCGATGGCCTGCGCAACGAGGGCTTCGAGGTGGTGCTCGCCCACGATGGTGACACCGGCTTCGACATGGCGACCGAGGGCGCATTCGATGTCATCGTCCTCGACATCATGCTGCCGAAGCGCAACGGCTATCGGGTCTGCGGCGACCTGCGCGCACTCGGCAACAGCACGCCGATTCTCATGCTCACAGCCAAGCGGGGTGAGTTCGACGAGGCCGAGGCGCTCGACACGGGCGCCGACGATTACCTCGGCAAACCTTTCTCGTTCGTCGTCCTGCTCGCCCGGCTCCGCGCGTTGCTCCGGAGGTCAACGTCGCTCGCCGGCGGTGACAGCGGACGGGTGCAGCGCGGCGACATGGTTGTCGACGTCCGCCAGCATCGGGTGTGGCGTGGCAGCGACGAGATCGCCGTGACCGCCCGTGAGATCTCACTCCTCGCCGCGATCGTTCGGGCGAGCCCCGATCCGGTGAGCAAGACCGACCTGCTCGAGGACGTGTGGGGTACCGACTTCGAAGGAGACCCGAACGTCGTCGAGGTCTACGTCGGGTATCTCCGCAAGAAGATCGATCTGCCGTTCGGTCGGGCCGGATTGCAGACGGTCCGCGGTGTCGGCTATCGCTTCGACCCCGAACGTTGACCTGCGCATGAACCGGCTGCGCGCGCTTCCGGTTGCCGCCCGGGTCGCCGCGATCTCGGCGATCGTGCTCACGCTCGGGGTCCTTCTCGGCGTCGCCGCATTCCGGTCGGCGCTTCAGCGGACGCAATTGGAGAGCCTCGATGTGAGCATCGACACCCAGATGGCAAACCTGCGAGATCGCCGCCGAAGGCAACATTCCGGCTCGTCTTACGACGGCGCGCGATTCACCGTTGTTCTGCCAGATCGTGACGCAGTCGGGAAAGGTGCTCGGTGCCTCGGCCAACGTGAGCGACATGAATCTGATGGTCGGCCCGGACTCTGCGGTGATGCGCAACGGTGAGGTCGACCGCGCCACCGCGCAGGTCGACAATGTAGACGTGCGCCTCACCAAGGCGCGGGTGACCACGACGGCGGGTCCCGCATGGATTCTCGTCGCCGCGCCGCTGAAGAACCTCAGGGACGCCGAGGCTTCGCTCATGCGCCAACTGCGCGTGGGAGGGCCGCTCCTCGTCCTCTTCGGCACAGTCGGCATCTGGGTGGTGGCCCGCCGGGCGCTCCGACCTGTCGACCTCCTGCGCCGACAGGTCGAAGCCATCAGCACGAACGACCTCACGGCACGGGTGAGCGAACCACGTGCTGTCGATGAGGTCGGACGCCTCGCCCGCACGATGAACCGACTCCTCGATCGGCTGCAGATCTCCCACGACCGTCAGACGCGCTTCGTCAGCGACGCGTCCCACGAGTTACGCAGCCCGCTCGCCACCGTGCGAACCCGCCTGGAGGTCGCGCTGCGGGCTCCGGACAAGGCCGACTGGACGAGCGTTGCCGAGGCATCGCTGCGGCAGACCACACGAATGGAGCGTCTCGTCGACGATCTGTTGATGCTCGCCCGCACCGACACCCAGCGGGTGGTGGATCCGGTGGTCGTCGACCTCGACGAAATCATCCGCGAGGAGGTCGGCTACCTCCGCTCCACGAGCAGCATTTCGCTCGACACGAGTCGCGTATCCGGCGGCCGCGTTCTCGGCCAGCCCGACGACCTCCGCCGGGTGATCGTGAACCTGATGACCAATGCGATCCGGTTCGCCACGACGGCGGTGTCGGTGTCGCTGGTTTCCACCGAGGACTCGGTGCTCCTGACGATCGATGACGACGGGCCGGGAGTTCCCCCCGATCAGCGCGAGCGGATCTTCGACCGGTTCACGCAGCTCGAAGAGTCGCGCGTCCGCGGCGGGAGGAGCGGCGCCGGCCTTGGCCTGGCGATCGTCGCCGATGTGGTTGCCCGACATGGCGGGTCGATCGAAGTCGGTGCATCACCGAGCGGCGGGGCACGATTCACCGTGGCACTTCCCGCGGCCCACTGATCGAGTGCGCAGCGTTCGCGCTCAGCGTCTGCGGGCCAACTTCGGTACCGTTTGACGGTGCCCGCCGTTCCTGATCTGGTCGCGACCTCCGAACCGCCGGTGGGCGAACCCACCGGCGAGAACACGACGACAGTCCGTCCACGATGACGCGTCCCATGCCACTTGATCCGATCGAGACAGCGAGCCGTGACGAGATCACGACCCTGCAGTTGGAGCGCCTACGTTGGTCGGTGCGCCACGCCTACGACAACGTGGGGCACTACCGAACGGCGTTCGATGCAGTGGGCATGCACCCCGACGACATCCGATCGCTCGATGATCTTTCGCGTTTCCCGTTGCTGACCAAACATGATCTGCGCGCAAACTATCCGTTCGGGATGTTCGCGGTTCCACGCGAACAGGTTGTGCGCGTGCATGCGTCAAGCGGCACGACGGGCAAGCCGACCGTTGTCGGCTATACCCGCAACGATATCGACACCTGGGCGAACCTCGTCGCGAGATCGATGCGGGCGGCCGGCACAAGACCCGGCGACATCGTCCACGTTGCCTACGGTTATGGGCTCTTTACCGGTGGTCTCGGCTCGCACTACGGCGCAGAGCGTCTCGGGTGCACCGTCGTTCCGATGAGCGGTGGGCAGACCGAGAAGCAGATTCAACTGATCACCGACTTCGCTCCCGACGTCATCATGGTCACGCCGTCGTATGCGTTGGCGATCGCCGAAGAGATGGTGCGACAGGGACTCGATCCGACGTCGAGCAGTCTGCGTCTCGGCATCTTCGGCGCCGAACCGTGGTCCGATGCGATGCGTGTGCAGTTGGAGCGGACCTGGGGAATCGATGCCGTCGACATCTACGGACTGTCCGAGGTCATGGGCCCGGGCGTGGCCAACGAATGCGTCGAGACGAAGGACGGACCGGTCCTGTGGGAAGACCACTTCTACCCGGAGATCATCGACCCGGTCACGGGTGCAGTGCTGCCCGACGGCGAACGCGGCGAGCTCGTCCTTACCTCGCTCACCAAGGAGGCGTTCCCGGTCATCCGGTACCGCACCCGAGATCTCACGGCGCTGCTCCCGCCGACAGCGCGTTCCATGCGGCGCTTGGCCCGGATCAGCGCCCGGAGCGACGACATGCTCATCATCCGCGGTGTGAACCTGTATCCGTCGCAGATCGAAGAGCTCCTGCTGGCGGAGGTTTCACTGTCGGCGCACTGGCAGCTCGAGGTGAACCGCCCCCACACGATGGACGAGCTCACGGTCCTCGTGGAGGGAGCCGCGCACGCGATCACCGAAGAGGTCTCCGTGGCTGCTGCTTCCCTTCAGAGGCGGATGAAGACGATGATCGGCCTCACCGCCCACGTCCGGATTGTGGCGACCGGCGGCATCGAGCGGTCGATCGGCAAGGCGAAACGCGTCGTCGACCGTCGTTCATGAACGTCTGCGATCCGGGTCGGCGCGGGTTCCGTCAGATCATCCGTACGCTCACCAGGTGGCCGACGGGTCCAGCGCGGCGACCTCGGTGAACGACTCGTGGACGTCGGCGAAGGCAGCACTTCGCGTCGTCCGATCACCGAAGACGGGAGTCGTGGCGGGGGCGACGAGCCCGACTTCGTCAACGGTGGCGACCAGATCGTCGAGGGCGTGGTTCCGCTCCGGCTCAGTCATGCCGAAGAGCAGATCGCCGACCATCGGCCACAGGTCACCCAATTGCGCCTGCAGGCGCGACGCATGGCCGACGGCAAGGCGGCCGGTGAGTCCGATCGCGTGGCGGCGGTGCCACCCTTCCTCCTGGCCGGCCCGGGCGGCGAGAGCCCCGAACGCGTCTGCGTCACGAGCGGCGAGTGCGCTCCACCGGTGCCCCTCCACGACGTCGTAGAGCAGGTGGCGGACGAGATGGCGTTCCCATGGCCGGGCGTCGGCTTCCACCAGCGCGCAGCAGCGCCAGTCCGCGGGCGGCCGCAGCGTGACGAGCGCGTCGCGGTCGGGCCGGTCCGGCCACACCGCGGCATAGATCGCGCGGGCATGGCCCATCTCGTCCTGGGCGATCGACGCCGTCGTCAGGTCCTCCTCGAGGAATGGCGAGAGCCCGAGCCATTCGCTGTGACGGTGCCCGATGACAAGCTCATCGTCGGCCAGCGCCAACGCCATCGCCACCACCTCATCCCCCGACGTCATTGCTGTGCATCCACATTGCGAGAGAGGTTGCCCCCATATATGGGGGCAGAACGCCTCCTAGCGTCGTTGGGAGGTGGATTGCCCCCAGGAATGGGGGCAACCTCTCTCCCAACGACAGCAGCCGCACGGCGATCCTGGCGGCGCTCGGCGATCTTCTTGCCGTCGTTGCGGCCTTGCATGCGGGTGGCGGTGACGGCGAGATCGGACGGGTCGACCTCGACGATGTGCGCGCGGGCGACGACCCAGGCCCGGCTTCCCTCGCCTCGACGGATATAGGTCTCCCTGGCGTACAGGACCGCCATCTCCTCGTCCGGCGCGTCGAGTGCGCCGGCATGACGGAACGATTCCCGTCCGTCCTCGCTCAGGAACACTTCGTACGTGGGCATAGCGACTAGGCCCTCCGCCCGCCCATGACGTCGATGGCTGATCGACAACCGCCGCACCACGCCACCGCCCGACATGCGGTGGCTCCGACAGGATTGATCGACTGGAGCATCTGCTTCCCGCAGGACGGACACGCGGGCGACGACCGCGCTGTTGTCGCGACGGCGATCCCCAGCGATGCCAGTTGTTCTACGCCACGCGCGGTGATGCGCGAGGCGTCCCATGAGGGTTCGACTCGCCAAACGACTGTGCACTCGCGGGCGCCGATGGCGAGCGCGGCCCGCTCCACGTCGACCGCCATCAGCGCCAGTGCGGGACACCCGAGGAACGTGGGCAGAAGCTCGACGATCACCACACCGTCCTGGTCGACGCGGACGTCGTGAACCAGGCCGAGATCGCCGATGGTCACGCCGCCGAGCTCGGGGTCGACGACGGCGGAGACCGCGCCCGTGACGACATCTCGATCGAGCGTCGAAGTGGTGTCGTTCATGGCGCGCCGCTGGGGGCAAGAGCGTCAACGGCGAGAGACGTGCGCACCCACTCGGTGTCCTCCCACGCCGAACGCGACTGATCTATGCGCGCTTGGGAATCCGGGCCGACGTTGCGCTGCGTAGCACCGAGGGCGCTCCAGTCGATCGGCCCGAGCGCCCAACGGCCATCCCGGTCGCGATGTAGCCCGGGGTCGGGCACGACGAACCCGTAGTCATGGAGCATGGGGACGAACTTCTGCACGAACCTGTCGCGCAGCTCCTCGTTGGTCGCCGACTTGATCTTCCACCGGATCAGCAGGTCGTCGGGTTTCGTCGGCGGACCGAAGAAGTGGACGACCGACTCCCACCAGCGGTCGAGCGCGTCCTGGAAGAGGGCACGCTGAAGATCGGTTCCCTCGGCCAGCGTGAGAAGCATCTCTTCGCCGTGGCGCATGTGGAAGCCCTCCTCGCTGACGATGCGCCGGAGGATGCGCCGGTACGGACCGTAGGAGCACTCCTTCAGGACGGCCTGCTGCGTGGTGAGCGCGGCAGCATCGACGAGGAACGCAATGACGATCTGATCGGCCCACGTCTCGGCCTTGTAGTGGAACACGTTGTGGAAGCGCGTGCGACCGTGGACGAGGTCGTCGAGCATCTCCGGCCGGGTCTTCATGCCGAGGTCGGCGGCAACCATGTAGAGCAGGTGGGCGTGGCCGATCTCGTCCTGGGTCTTGGCCAGGAACGCCAGCTTGCGGTGCAAGCCCGGTGCCCGGGAGACCCAGTAGCGTTCGCACAGTCCCCCGAACAGTTCGGAGTTTGCGTGCATCTCGATGAACCGGAAGACCTCTGTGCGGTAACGCTCCGGCATGGCGTCGCCCGGCTCGACGATTCCTCCCGAGCCGATGAAGGCGTCGAACGCCTCTTCTGACGCCCACGTGCGCATGGGTGCACACTATGCCTCCACCGTCCCGGTGTGACTTCAAGACGTCCCCGCCCTAGCTCTACCCCTCGGCGCTGCGCCTCTCCGCTGCGCTCCGCTGCTCGCAACACCAGCGCCGGTGTGACTTCAAGACGTCCCCGCCCTAGCCTGGAACCGTGGCAACCGACTTCCCGACCCCGTCCCTCAACGACTGGAACGCGCTGGCGTCGAAGGAGGCCAAGGTCGACTCCCCCGAGGCGCTGACCTGGCACACCCCCGAGGGCATCGACGTGAAGGCGCTGTACACCGCGGCCGACCTCGAGGCATTGGAACTGGTCGACACCCTCCCTGGCTTCGCGCCATTCACCCGCGGCGTGCGGGCCACTATGTACACCGGCCGGCCGTGGACCATCCGGCAATACGCCGGGTTCTCCACCGCGGAGGCATCGAACGCGTTCTACCGGAAGAACCTCGCCGCCGGACAGCAGGGCATCAGCGTCGCCTTCGACCTTGCAACCCACCGCGGCTACGACTCCGACCATCCACGGGTCACCGGCGATGTCGGCAAGGCGGGCGTTGCCATCGATTCCGTGGAGGACATGAAGATCCTCTTCGACGGCATCCCGCTCGACAAGATGAGCGTGTCGATGACGATGAACGGTGCGGTCCTGCCGATCCTCGCCGGCTACATCGTGGCAGCCGAGGAGCAGGGCGTGACTCCCGACAAGCTCGCCGGCACCATCCAGAACGACATCCTCAAAGAGTTCATGGTCCGCAACACCTACATCTACCCGCCGGCTCCGTCGATGCGGATCATCGCCGACATCATTGGCTACACGGCGGCGAACATGCCGCAGTTCAACTCGATCTCGATCTCCGGCTATCACATGCAGGAGGCGGGGGCCACCTGCGTGCAGGAGCTTGCCTTCACGCTCGCCGACGGTCTGGAATACGTGCGAGCGGCGAAGGACACCGGCCTCGCCATCGACGAGTTCGCCGGACGGCTCTCCTTCTTCTTCTGCATCGGCATGAACTTCTTCATGGAGGTCGCCAAGCTCCGCGCGGCGCGTCTGCTGTGGGCCCGCATCGTGCAGCAGTTCGAGCCCAAGAAGGCGTCATCGATGATGCTGCGCACCCACTGCCAGACGAGCGGCGTTTCGCTCACCGAGCAGGACCCGATGAACAACGTGGTCCGTACCACGATCGAGGCAATGGCCGCGGTCCTCGGTGGGACCCAGAGCCTTCACACGAACTCGTTCGACGAGGCAATCGCACTGCCGACCGAATTCTCTGCGCGCATAGCGCGTAACACGCAGTTGATCATCGCCGAGGAGAGCGGCATCACCAACGTCGTCGATCCCCTCGGCGGTTCGTACTACATCGAGTCGCTCACCCACTCGCTCGCCACCGAGGCATGGAAGCTGATCCAGGAAGTCGAAGGACTCGGCGGCATGACGAAGGCGGTCGAGTCGGGCATGCCGAAGCTTCGCATCGAGGAGGCGGCGGCGCGACGCCAGGCCCGCGTCGACCGCGGCGAAGACACGATCGTCGGGGTGAACAAGTATCGCCTCGCCAACGAGGATCCGGTCGACACCCTCGACATCGACAACACCGCGGTCCGCACGTCGCAGATCGCCCGGCTCGAACACATCAAGGCGACGCGCGACGGCGACGCCGTTTCCGCAGCCCTGCAGGCCCTCACCGACGGCGCCACGAGCGGCGCCAACCTGCTCGACCTCGCCGTGAAGGCCACGCGGGCGCGCGCCACCGTCGGCGAGATCAGCGATGCCCTGGAGAAGGTGTTCGGCCGGCACAAGGCCGAGATCCGCTCGATCTCCGGTGTCTACGGCGCGGCCTATGCCGATGACGGTGGCTTTCAGGCAATCGTGGCCGACATCGCCAAGTTCGCCACCGAGGAGGGCCGCCGCCCCCGCATGCTCGTCGCCAAGATGGGCCAGGACGGCCACGACCGCGGCGCCAAGGTCATCGCCACAGCGTTCGCTGATCTCGGCTTCGATGTCGATGTCGCTCCGCTGTTCCAGACCCCCGCCGAAGTGGCCCGCGATGCCGTCGAGAACGACGTGCACGTGGTCGGGGTGAGCTCGCAGGCGGCCGGCCATAAGACTCTGGTGCCGGAACTGATCAAGGAGCTGCACGCCGCGGGTGCCGGCGACGTGCTCGTCGTGTGCGGTGGCGTGATCCCGGCAAAGGACTACGAGTTCCTCCGCAACGCCGGCGTGAGCGGCATCTACGGCCCGGGGACCAACATCCCCAGCGCAGCAGCCGAGATCCTGGCCCTGCTCCGCGCCCGCAGGGTCGCCGTGGCCTGACCCGTTCCGCATCCCACATCAGCAGTGTGGGCATCCCAGATAGCCCAAAGTCGCGACAGTTCTGCGCGTTTTCGAGCTATGTGGGATGTAGACGCCGCCTAGGTGGGATCAGCTGGCGCACCGAGTGCCTCTCGACGGAAGTGCCCTGGCGAGCGCGCCGTCGATGGCGCGTTCGACCTGCTTCGGCCGCCTCAGCTGATTGGGGGTCAAGGTGATCCAGTGCAGCCCGAGCGCGTCGTAGACCGACTGCCGGGCGTGGTCACGCTCAAAGGTGCCTTCATGGAATTCGCGGCTGTCGATCTCGATGCCGAGTCCATCGCCGGGTCCCAGGAGCAACGGACGTCGAGCCTTGCGTCGGAACGCGAGCACGAAGTCGATCCGGTGACGCTCCCCGGCAAGACCGAGAATCGGGACTTGCCGCCACGGATGATGACCTAACTCTCGGAGAACCTGCACGCCAGTGGTTTCGGCGTAGCTCTCCGTCGGCGGTTCGCCACCGCGAAGGGCCAGCAGATCCCGGATGAGCTGAGCGCCGGGCATCTTCGAACGAAGCGACTGCAACTCAGCGAGACTGACCAGCCCCGACCGTAGGGCGTGTTCGAGGGCGTATTCGACGCGGTCTCGGGCGGTGACGCCCCGCTCGACCTGCAGCGCCTCGGGTACGTGGCCCAAGTGGGCAAGAACGAACGCGACCGGCGCGACTCTCGTGCCGGCGACGTCGACCGGCACAAGCGGCCCCCTCGTACGAATGATGCCGGGAGCGGCCGACGCGGAATGCGGCTGCAGCCACATCGGCGACCACACATGGTTGCGAAAGCCGTCCAGGCCCAACAGCGATGCTGCGGCCGGTCCGGTCAATAGTGGTTCGGGCACGGGTTACCTCGCCTGAGAAGACATCGGTGATCCGGGAAAGTGTCGAATGCACTGTGCCCCGCCTCGTTCGTCCGCGACCAGCGGCAGAGCCGACAGTCGGCGATCTCCACCGCCACCGGCGGGTCTACGCGCGGACGAATCCCACATGGTCGAGTTCCCCATCCCACACTCCCGAAAACCCGGGCTTCCGAGCCCGAGAACCGGCTATCTGGGAGGCGTCGGCGCCCGATGTGGGATGCCCGGGGTGAGCGCGGCGCGGCCATGCGGGATGTGGCGGAGGCCGATGCGGATGCCCCGAGTCAGCGCGGCGCGGGCCGATGGCGCGGGTGGTCGACTCAGCGGACGGGCATGGCTCGCGCCGCCGCCTGCTCCTTCGGGGTTCCCGCTGCGAGCATCGCACGTACTCCTTCGGCGTTGGCCACGGGCTGGTTCTGCGAGAGCTTGCGCTTGGCCACGATGGAAGTCGGCACGACCTCGATGCCGACGATGGCTCGAAGCATGCCGTCGATGTAGTCGGACGGAGCGTCCTCGACCGACCACGGGGCGTTCCGAGTTGATTCGTGCACGTTCGTCAGCGCGCGGACGATGTCCAGGACCCACGTCGGTTCGGGGCGGAGCACGAGGTCGCCGCGAACCTGCACGGTTTCGTAGTTCCAGGTCGGCACCACCCGACCGTGTTCCGCCTTCGACGGATACCCGCTCGGCGACACGTAGGCATCGACTCCCAGGAACAGCAGCAGGGACGGCCCCTCGACGAGTGCCGGGTTGGCCTTCGCCAGATGCCCTCTAAAGGTGGTCACGCCGGTCGCCGGATCGACGACCCGCAGCATCGGCACGGGGGTCGCAACAAGACCGTCCGATCCGCCGACCACGAGCTGGGCAAGGGGGTGCGCGTCGACGATCCGAGCGATCTCGTCCGGGTCGTGCTCGGCAAACGACGAGGGCAGGTACATGCCGAAGACCGTAGCCATCCGCTTCCACCAACCGGCGGCGTTTAATCTCGAACCGGTGGACGTGACCGAGCAGATCGTCGGAGGGGATCGCCGCGCGCTCGCTCGGGCGATCACGCTGGTCGAGTCGACCAGGGACGACCACCGTGCCCAGGCCATCGCCCTGTTGGAACGACTTCCCCACCACGGCTCGGCGTTCCGCATCGGCATCACCGGCACCCCCGGGGTCGGCAAGTCGACGTTCATCGAGGCATTCGGCCTCCACCTGGTCGGCCTCGGTCTGCGGGTCGCGGTGCTGGCCGTGGATCCGTCGTCGTCGCGCACCGGTGGGTCGATCCTCGGCGACAAGACCCGGATGGCAGAGTTGGCCCGCCACTTGAACGCGTTCATCCGGCCCACCGCTGCGGGCGGCACGCTCGGCGGCGTCGCCCGGCGCACCCGGGAGGTGATCCGTGTCGTCGAGGGCGCGGGGTATGACGTGGTCATCGTCGAGACCGTCGGTGTCGGGCAGTCGGAGACCGCCGTCGCGAATCTCACCGACGCCTTCGTGCTGCTCGTGGCACCGGCCGGCGGAGACGAGCTCCAGGGCGTGAAGCGCGGCATCATGGAGCTCGCCGACATGATCGTCGTGAACAAGTGCGACGGCGACCTCGAAGCTCGGGCCCGATCGACGCTTTCCGACTACGCGAGTGCTCTCCGGCTGATGCGACCCACCTCCACCCTCTGGACCCCGCATGCCATCGCGGCATCGGCCCTCACCGGACTCGGCGTCGCCGAGGTCTGGAGCACACTCCAAGAACTCCGCGCCGCCCGCGCTCCAGAGGAATCCCAACGCCGAGCCGAGCAGGACCGGTCCTGGCTGTGGACCGAGTTGACCGAACGCCTCACCGATCATCTGCGCGCTGATGAACGCGTCCGCGCAGTCGAAGCCGACGTCCTCACCGGTCGCCTCACCACCTCGCGCGGCGTCGACGCGATCCTGAAGATCGCCTTGTCGAACATCAACACAGGGCCCCGATGACTTCGGTTCTGATGGTGTGTACAGGCAACATCTGCCGGTCTCCCGCGGCCGAGGCGGTGCTGCAACGGGCGCTGGTCGACGCCGGCCTGGCCAGCGAAGTCCTGGTAGACAGCGCCGGCACCACCGACTGGCACGAGGGCGAACGGGCCCACGAGTTCTCGCGCTCGGTGGGGGCCCATCGCGGATACGACGTGGGCCACCGGTCGCGGCCCTTCGTCGATGACGACTTCGACCGATTCGAACTCCTGCTCGTCATGGACGGCTCACACGAGCGATGGCTCAGCGACCGTGCCCTGCGACGGACGAACAACGCCGTCGAGATCGCAGCAATCAGATATCTGCGCAGCTTCGATCCGCTCTGCACGCCGACGACCGGGCTGGATGATCCGTTTGACAACCCGGTCTCGGCCTACGAGCGGATGTACGACGAGATCGAGGCGTCGATTCCCGGCCTCGTCGCACACCTAGCTCGTCTCATCGGTTAGCGACAAAAGCTCTGCGCGCATATTGGCTCGGGCAATGACCTCGCGGGGCTTCATCGGTTCCGTCGAGAAGAGCTGGGGCACGGCGAGGAGATCCTTCAACACCCGCGCACGCCCGATGCGCCATGCGTCGTCCGGCACGAAGGCATAGTCGCGGCGAACCCCGTCGACGTAATGGCCGTATTCCTCCGCCGAGCCGCCGAGCACGGCCAGATCGGAGTCGACCAGGACGGCACCGTTGTGATCACCGTCGGCGACCGAGTGGCCCGCTGTCAGCAGGATGAGGCGAACGACCTCGTCCACGAGGGTGGCACCGGCATCCGCCGACCGAAGCTCTTCGGCAGCCAGCGCGGCACTGTCGGCTTCGTTGGTCAACGACCGCGGGTCGTAGATCGCGTCATGGAACAGGGCTGACCACAGGACCGCATCACGGTCAACCGACGGCATTGCGGAGCAAAGCACCAGACACCGAGACGTCACCGTGAGAACGTGGGTCGTGTCGTGATAGCTCCGGTGCGCCTCGCCATAACGGGCCAGGGTTCTCGCGATAACCAGTCGACGTGCGGTGTCGACCCCGAGCAACTCGGTGAGGTCGTCTTCGGTCAGGAGTTCCAAGGTCTGCTCCTCCGTGCCGTGGGGTCCCCGAGCCATCTTGCACCGTCGGGCCGGCGCCGAAACCAGTTGCACCACTTGTATTATACTTGTATTGTTTTCTCCATGTGGAACCCGAAGCTGTACCAGCAGTTCGGCGACGAACGCAGTCGCCCGTTCTTCGACCTCGTCGGCCGGATCACCACCCCCGAGGCACGTCTCGTCGTCGACCTCGGATGCGGGCCGGGGCCGCTCACCGCGACCCTCAACGATCGCTGGCCCACCGCGAACGTGATCGGCATCGACAACGACGCCGCGATGCTCGACGCCGCGCGTCCGCTTGCCCACGAGCGACTCCGCTTCGAGCACGGCAGCATCGACGAGTGGACCCCGCCGGTCGGCGTCGACGTGATCGTGGCGAACGCGTCCCTGCAGTGGGCGCCGAGCCATCCCCAGCGTCTGCCGCTCTGGCTCGACGCGCTCACGAAGGGCGGATCTCTGGCGTTCCAGGTACCGGGGAACTTCGACGACCCGCATCACGCGGCGATCCGCGCCCAGGTCGCGTCCCCGCTCTGGCGAGATGTCGCCCGGCTGCCGGCGATCGTCGGCCGACGCACCCACGGTGCGCTCCTCGCCCGCGGCTATCTCGATCTCCTCCGTCCGCTTGCGT
Source organism: Acidimicrobiia bacterium (assembly GCA_031368215.1). Lineage (GTDB taxonomy): Bacteria > Actinomycetota > Acidimicrobiia > Acidimicrobiales > JANYDT01 > JANLQX01. The sequence goes on from JANLRD010000155.1 coordinate 58,763, forward strand.
CGGTCGCCGATGTGGACGCGTGGGAGACAACATATGTGCACATACTGCAGGGCGACGATCCCGTTCTCGAGTGGGTCAAGGGCACGGCACTCCGTCCTGTTCTCGCGCTGCTCGACACCGACGCGCAGCGGAACGACTTCTGCGCCGAATTGGGCCGGACACTGCGGGCCGAGTTCCCCAGGCGCGATTGGGGCACGGCGTTCCCGTTCCGCCGGGTCTTCGTCGTCACTCGTCGAGCGTGACACCCACAGGGCGAGCCGAGCAGCCCGGGCTCAACTGAAGAACAGCAATCGCCCGGCCGCCACGAGTCCGACGATCACGATCACCGTCCGCAGCACGATCGGCTTGATGTGCCGGCTCACCCGCGCACCGAGCTGACCGCCCATGATCGACGCGACCGCGATGATCAGCCCGGCCAGCCAAGGAACGTTTCCTCCGCGGAAGAGCGCATACCCGGCGAAGATCACTGCGGCCGACCCGTTCTGCGCCCCGGCGAGCACGTTCTTCGCCGCATTCAGGCGGGGAAGGGAGTCGTCGAGCAGTGAGCCCAGCACCCCCATCATGATCACACCCTGACCGGCGCCGAAGTAGCCGCCGTACATACCGACGAAGAAGATCGAGCCCTGGAGGACGGGCGAGTGGATCTCGCGGTCCACCGACGTCGTGGGGGCCGCACTCGCAGCTCGACGGGCACGCAGACGCGCCTGCATCCGGGGCTGGATCACGACGAGCAACACCCCGAGCAGGATCAGGAACGGCACGACCTTGGCGAACACCTTCGGGTTCAGCACGAGCACGAGCAATGCCCCGCACACCGCGCCGGTGATGGAGAACGGGAGCAGCCGACGTAGCCGGACCTGCTGCCCCTTCAGCTCGGGCCGTTGTGCGGCAGCAGCACTCGCGGAGCCCGGGGTGAGGCCGATGGTGTTCGCCATGTTGGCGGGAACCTTGTCGAAGCCGACGGCGAGCAGTGTGGGAAACGAGACCAGCGTCCCCGACCCGACGATGGCGTTCATCGTGCCGGCGACGAAGCCCGCCGCTGCGATGGCCGCGCCACCGGCGAGCGAGAGGTTCGACATAACGGACCGCCAGGTTAGATGTCCGCCGGGTCGCCTCACCGTCACAGGCACGATGCGACCGCAACCCACATCGGCCCGTCTGACATCCCGGAGTGCCCGTTCTTCCGTCAGGATTGGGCGGAATCGGCCGGTCCGGGATGCCGTACACCACCGTCCGGGATGCCCCGGCCAGAACGCAGGATCGGCGGCGGCAAACCGGGCTGCCGAACTGCTAGCCAATAGGGATGGCTGCACTCTTCCTCGGCGAGTCGGTCGATCCGGCCGTGCACACGCGTACAGGCACGAAGATCGAACTCGACCCGGCATCGCTCACGACACACGGGGTGATCGTCGGCCAAACAGGATCCGGCAAGACCGGCCTCGGGCTGGTGATGATCGAAGAAGCCCTGCTGGCCGGCATCCCGACGATCCTCGTCGACCCCAAGGGCGACCTCTCGAACCTCTGCCTCACCTTTCCGTCCCTCGACGCCGCGTCGTTCGCTCCGTGGGTCGAAGGCACCGACCCCGGTGCCGTCGCCAAGCAATGGACCGACGGTCTCGCGTCGTGGGGTCTCGACGGCTCCCGCATCGCCGCGCTCCGAGCGGCCGCAGATGTCACGGTGTACACACCCGGTTCATCCGACGGGGTCCCGCTCAACCTCGTCGGTTCTCTCGCGCCACCGCCAGGTGCCGTCGACGACGAAGAGACCCGCATCGACGAAGTCGGCTCGGTCGTGAGCGGTCTCCTCGCCCTGTGCGGCATCGACAGCGATCCCCTGTCGGGCCGCGAACACATCCTCCTCACCAACCTCCTCGACCGGGCATGGTCGAGCGGGCACACGATCGACCTCGCCACCCTCGTCGGCCAAGTGCAGACGCCTCCCTTCCGCAAACTCGGCGTGCTCGAACTCGAGACGTTCTTCCCGGCCAAAGACCGCACGGAACTGATGCTGAAGCTCAACGGGCTCCTCGCCTCACCGTCCTTCGGTGCGTGGGCCAAAGGCGACTCGCTCGACATCGATTCGATGCTCCATTCGCCCGACGGCCGACCGAAGGCGTCCATCATCTCGATCGCCCACCTCAGCGACGAAGAACGCCAATTCGCGTTGACAACAGTTCTGAGCCGACTCGTCTCGTGGATGCGCAAGCAGTCGGGGACTGCGAACCTCCGCGTGCTTCTGTACATCGACGAGGTGTTCGGCTTCGTACCCCCCACGGCGGCGCCGCCAACGAAGAAGCCGATCCTCACGCTTCTGAAGCAGGCCCGTGCGTACGGTGTCGGCGTCGTCCTCGCCACCCAGAACCCTGTCGATGTCGACTACAAGGCGCTCTCGAACGCCGCCACCTGGATCGTCGGCCGCCTCCAGACCGAACGCGACCGGGACCGGCTCCTCGACGGCATGCGTTCGGCCGCCGGAGGTGTCGACATCGATCAGCTTGCCGCCACCATCAGCGGGCTGGCCAAGCGCGAGTTCGTCCTGCACCGCTCCGGTCAGCCGAAACCGACGGTGTTCACGAGCCGTTGGACGCTGTCGTACCTCCGAGGTCCCCTCACGGGCGAACAACTCCGCACACTTACGAAGCATGACTTGCCGACTTCGGCTCAGCCTGCGTCGGCGCAACCATCCGCAACACCAGCAGCCCCGGTCGCCCCAGCCCCGCCCGCGCCGCCCCTGTCGGACGGATACGTGCCCATCGCCCCCACCATCGCGAAAGGTACGTCCGCATGCTTCCTGGCCCCGGATGCACCGTGGGCGGAACAGGTTCACGCGGTGCGCGGCGGCACCCATCTCGAAGCGGCACTGATCGCCCGTTGTTCTCTGACCTTCGACGACGCCAAGATCGGCCTGCAGGAGACGGAGGAGTGGGAGGCGGTGTTCCACCCGCTGTCACGACTCTTCGAGCCCGCCAGCTCGGTGATCGTCGACTACGACGATCGTGACCTCCTCACGGAACAACCGGCGAAGGCCGTCTTTGCTCTCCCCGAGGTCCCGATCGACGACCCTGTCTGGTTCCGGACTGTCACCAAGCTCCTCACCGACCACCTCGTCGCCAACCACGCCCTGCCGCTGCGACGCAATGAGGCACTCAAGCTCTGGGCTCGCGTCGGCGAGAGCGAAGAGGCGTTCGCCGTCCGCTGTGATGCAGCCGCTCAGGTGAAGGCGGACGAGGAAGGGGCGAAGATCCAGGCGTCGCTCACCGCGAAGATCGCCAACCTCAACGAGGCCATCGACCTCGCTGAGCGGAGGGTCGAGGAGAAGCGATCCGACGCCAAGTCCTCACGCACACACGAGCTGATCGCTGGCGCCGGTGATCTGCTGGGAGCACTGCTCGGCGGACGCAGGAACGTCCGCTCGATCAGCCGCTCCGTCGGAAGTGCCGTTGCCCGGGCGGGCCGCACCTCGTCGAAGGCCGAACGACTCGAGACCGCGGAGTCGACCGTTGCTTCGAAGAACGAGCAGCTGCGCGACCTCGAGACCCAGCTCCATGACGACCTCTTCGCCATCGACGCGAAGTGGGATGAGATCGGCCACCAGATCACCGAGTACCCCATTGCCCTCGAACGCACCGACGTGAGCGTGCGCCAGCTTTCCGTCCTCTGGCTCCCCGTGGCCTGATGGCCTGCTGGCCTTCGGAGGGCGTCGCCTTCACCACCGTTCGACGGGCAAGATGTCCGTGAAGAAAGAAGAGGACCATCATGGACACCACCGCAGCGCAAGCCTTCGTACCCGATCCCGCCGAGCGCGCCGCCATGCGTTCGTCGCGGCCCGTCGGCCATGGAACGGTACGCGCGTACGACTGGATCGCCCACCACGCGGCGAATCGGCCGAAAAAGGAAGCGGTTCGCGACCTCGGGACCGGCCGCAGCTTCACCTACGCCCAGCTCGACGCGCGAATCGACGCCATGGCCGCGTACTTCCGCTCCCTCGGGATCGGCCGCGGCGACCGGGTCGCGGTACTCGCCCACAACGGCGTCGAGTTCTTCGACGTCCAGTTCGCATGCGCGCGTACTGGTTCGATCGCGGTGCTGCTCAACTGGCGCCTCACGGTGACCGAGCTCGAGTACATCCTCAACGACAGCTCCCCGATGCTGCTGGTCCACGACTCGACGTTCGCGGAAGCGGCCAGCGAACTTCAGCGACGGTGCAACGTGACGACGCTCCTGAGTATCGACTCCTCTGGAGCGGCCAACGCCTACGAGGCGGTGGTCGATCAGTTCAGGGGGCAGCAGGTCATCTGCGAGGAACTCACCCACGACGACGTGATCACGATCATGTACACGTCCGGGACCACGGGTCACCCCAAGGGGGCGATGATCACCCACGGCATGAACTTCTGGAACTGCGTGAACCTGGGAATTCCCGGCGGCATCGGCATCGACACCGTGCATCTCAACGTCCTTCCCCTCTTCCACACGGGCGGCTTGAACTGCTACAGCAACCCGGTCCTTCACGCCGGAGGCACGGTCGTCATCCTGAAGGCGTTTGATCCGGGCGAGGCCCTTCGGTTGATCGGTGATCCGAAGCAGGGCATCACGCACTTCTTCGCCGTGCCGGCGCCGTATCAGTTCATGATGCAGCATCCCGACTTCGCCGACACCGATCTGTCCCGTCTGCGGGTCGCCGGCGTGGGAGGGGCACCATGCGCACTTACGATCATGGAGAACTGGGCCGGGCGTGGCGTGAACATGGTGCAGGGCTTCGGTATGACGGAGACCAGTCCAGCGGTGATCTTCCTCGATTCGGGCGACGCGTTGCGCAAGATCGGGTCCACCGGCAAGGTGCTGCTGCACACCGAGATGCGGATCGTCAACGACGAGGGCGGCGACTGCGGACCCAACGAGATCGGGGAGCTCTGGGTCGCCGGCCCCAACATCACGCCGGGGTACTGGAACCGCCCCGACGCAACGGCCGCCGCCTTCGAGGATCGTTGGCTCAAGACCGGAGATGCCGCCCGAACCGACGACGAAGGCTTCGTCTACATCGTCGACCGGTGGAAGGACATGTACATCTCCGGCGGCGAGAACGTCTACCCGGCCGAGATCGAGAACGTGCTCTACCAACTCCCCCAGGTTGCCGAGGCCGCGATCATCGGCGTTCCGAGCGACAAGTGGGGCGAGGTCGGCCTGGCCGTCATCGCGCTCAAGCCCGGGACGACGATCGATCGGGCGACGGTCGTCGAGCACTGCGTCCCGCGGCTTGCGAAGTTCAAGGTGCCCAACGACATCGCCATCGTCGAGGCCCTGCCCCGCAACGCCACGGGCAAGGTCCTCAAGCGCGAGTTGCGCACCCAGTTCCTCGGCGCCGACGCCCCCAAGATCTCCTAGATGCCACGTGAGATTGGTGCCTCAGTCGCTCCGGGAGCGACTGA
>JANLRD010000156.1:0-36256 GCA_031368215.1 Acidimicrobiia bacterium
CGAGAAGATCCCTGCGGCGTCCGGGGTGAGTTTCACGACGGCGCTCGCCGGGTCGAGCCCGTGCATCCGGGCGTGGCTTGCCGCGGCATAACCGTCTGACGGGAAGGGGCCCACCTCGGTGAGCAGGACCGTCCGTGTGCCGCTCGGGCGGTAAAAGGCGAGAAGGAGCAGGTGCACGTTGACCGTCAGCGTGTTTGCCGCGACCACCTCGTGTCCGTGGGCGCCGACGATTCGGCTCAGAGGTTCGACGAGTGCCTCGGCCTGGGTCGTCCACGGGTGATCGCCGGTGAAATGCCCTTCCACTGCGTTGATGCTCCAGCTGCCCAGGACGGAATCAAGAATCAACCGGGTAGCTTTCGGCATCAGACCCAGAGAGTTGCCCGCAAAGTATGCGCGCGTGACAAATGGTGAGCCGGCCACGCGCGCCGGAGGGAACTCGAACCGATCGGCCATGGGGGCCGGATCCGTGGTGTCGAGTGCTTCTGCTTCTGCTCGGAACGCGTCAAGGTCGATAGGGTTCATGAGGTCTCGTTGTCAGTGGGTGACGAAGTGGACGGTGGCGAAATCCCGGCGCATGACGGCGACGTCGGCGGCGACGGAGTCGCTTGATCGCCGGACGAGAAGCGCGTCGGCGAACAGCCGGGCGACCGTCTCCATGTCGTGCTCGCGCAGGCCCCAACGGGTCAGTTCCTGGGTTCCGAGTCGGATGCCGTTGGCCTCATCGGGAACCTGCGGCCGCGGGAGCCCGATCGATGAACACAGGATGTTGGCTTGCTCGAGCCTCTTTGCGGCGCCGTTGCCGCCACCGTACCGAGCCGCACCGAGCGCGACATGCTGGCTCACCGTGAACGGGTGCCCGCCGCGAAGATCGGCATGCCCGGCTCGTCCCGGCACGTCGAACACGTCGAGGCCTTCGGCGGCGAGGTGTCTCGCCAGAGCTTGAGCGTTGGCGATGCACTGGTCCGCGTATGCGGCACCGTAGGTGTGCATATCAAGAGCGGCGAGACCAAGAGCGGCGGACTTGGCCAGATCGAAATTCGCGGTGAACCCGGGATAGGCGATGGCATCGAGCCGTTCGGCGAGCGGCGCGTCGTTGGTGAGGATCATGCCTGACGGCGGTCCGCCGAAGCTCTTGTAGGTCGAGCCGGTCATCAGGTGGGCGCCATCGCGCAGGGGGTCCTGGAATCTCCCGCCGGCGATCATGCCGCCCATGTGTGCGGCGTCGAAGAGCACGAACGCACCGATGGTGTCGGCAATCGCGCGAACTTCGCGCACCGCGTACGGAAACAGGCACATGCTCCCGGCCGTGATGACGAGCTTGGGCTTCACACGATCGACCTGCCGGGCGAACTCGTCGAGGTCCACGTCCATCGACTCTGCGTTCCACGGCGCGTCGTGGGTGACCAGGCCGAGCCAGCCGGCTGCCCCGGCGGCGTGGTGGGTCACGTGGCCGGCGGCAGCGTCGGAGAAGGCCACGATGGCGTCGCCCGGCTTGCACGTTGCCAGGTAGGCGTACTGATTGGCGATCGAACCGGAAGGGACACGGGTCTCCACGAAATCCGCTCCGAACAAGGACCCGACCAGAGCATCGGTGAGCAGGCTGATCTCGCTGCCGGCATCCATGCCCCGGTTGTAGGTGTCGCCGGGTGACCCGAGGTTCGGCCGTCCGCCGATCGACGACCCGAGAAGTGGAGCCATGCGAGGGTTAGCGATGTTGGTGCCCGCGTAGAGATTGAGGCAGTTCTCGTTGACATGGCGTTCCTGGGAATCGACGAGCGCGTGGAGATGAGCATCGATGGCGTCGGGCGCAAGCGCGCCGAGTCGGTCGAACGTGGCAGAGGCGAACGCACGCGCCGGGGCGGAGTTCCACGGACGGGATCCGAGGCTGGAGACGAGGGGGCGAGACATGGGTCGTCGATCATCTCACCGGGCAGTGCGATCGTTGTTCCTGACGTACCCTTCGCTGGTGCTCCGGGCTCACTTACGCCGTGCGCCTCGGGCGATTCCCGCAGGGGCGGTGCTGCTGGCGATGGTGCTCGCGGTCTCGTCGTCGCGAGTCTCGTCTGCGGCTGATGCCGGCGCGCGGCCGTCGTGGCGGACAGTCAGCGTGCCGGGCGCCGAAGTCCGGGTGGTGGGGATGTTCTTCGACGGTTCCACGTGGTGGTTCTCCGGCTCCACCCGTGATCCATCGGGCGTCCAGCGGCCGGCCGTGTGGACGTCCCGTGACCTGGTCACCGTCACACCGATCGCCATGTTCCCGGTCACGCCCTACGGTGAGATCGCGGAGATCTATTCGATCGCCGCTGCCCGTGGCGGGGCAGTGGCACTCGGGATGCACACCGGCGGCGCTCACGGGAACCCACGAACCGGCAGTTGGGTCCTGTCCGTCGACAACGGGTCCCCGCCGGCGATGCGCGAAGTCAACGCGAACTTCGAGCTCTACAACGGTCCTCGCCAGATCGGGGTCCGCTCCGTCGCCCCGACACCGTCCGGCGGGTGGGTGATCTTCGGGAGCAGGGTCAATCGCAACGGTCTCCTCGGCGCGACCTCCTGGTGGTCGGCCGATGGCTCAGACTTTGCGATCTCCGACGACGATCCGGCCCTGTCGGCTGTTGTCGGAGAACAGCAGCAGGGCCTCGACGTCGCGGCCGACGGTTCGCGTCTGATCGCGGTGGGTGAGCAGTTCGCTGTCCGATCGGGTGTGGCCTCAACCGACGCTGTGGTCTGGACCTCAAGCGATGGCCGCACCTGGGCGAAGAATGCCGATCGCCGGTTGCGCGAGGGCGGTGACGGCGAACAGAGATTCCAGCGCGTGGCCGTTTCCGGAGATCGCGCGGTGATCGGCGGGACCGACAGTGCGGCGCGGACCCGGCTCATTGCCTGGGAGCGCCGGGGTGCGAAATGGGCTCGTTCGATGCTGCCGTTGCCCTCCTCCGACGACGCGCTGTCTGGCGTGACGGACGTTGCGCTCGACGACACGGTGTCCGTGGTTGGTGCGAAGATCGACGATCGGTTGATGCTGGTGAGTCGCCGGGTTGGAGGCCGCTGGCAGCGGGTCATCCTTCCGGCGGCGCCGATGGGTCGTCGCGCCCAGCTTCAGGTTGGTGTCGGCGGAGCGAGCGTGGTCGTCGCTGCGACCGGCGACGGACCCGGATGGCTCGTCGTCGCGGATCGCAGGACATTCATCAGAGGGTGAACCCTGGCCTTGCCGCCGGCCTCGCCGGCCTAACGCCCCCAGAACCCGACGATCCGCCATCCGAGGTCGGGGAAGCCCGCGGCATCGGCCACCTTGGCGCTCGCGTAGTTGTCGGGCGCGTGGAGGTACGTCGGGATTGCTCCCTCGTCGAGCACTCGCCGCGCCGCGGTGGCGACGAGCTGGCGGCCGATCCCCCGGCCCCGTAGCGAGGGTTCGGTGCCGACGCTGAGTTCGTGGCCGTACTCGTCGTGCTGTTTGCGCCCGACGCCGGCGCCATAGGCACCGTGTTCGTCCCAGGCGATGAGGAGATCTCCGTTGAACGGACGAAGCCACTCGGGGACGCGGGGATCGTCGGTCGCCACCCACTCACCGACGTCGGGAGTCTCGGTGGGCGAGTCGCTCCAGCGGAACAATCCGAGTCCGACGGACCCGGGGCGTCCCAGTGCGTTCGGCACTGCGGTCCGAAGAACGTCGAGGTCACCGGCGAGTGATCCGGTGCCGACCGCGCTGGTGAGTTCGCGAACGGCATGGGGCGGAACCGAGAGCACCGCGAAGGTCGGCGTTGCGACGCCGATGACATCGTGAATGTGCCCGTCCCATCCGGGGCTCAGACGCGCCTCGTGGCCGACGATCACGACCCCTTCGGGTGTCTCGGCCGTCGAGGAATCGGGCCAGTCACCCAACCAGTTCACGAGGTGCTCGGTCAACCGCCGGGGAACTGAAGCATGTCCGCTCATCGGCCTGTGCCCTCCCGAGTCATCGGGATGGACCAGCGGCTGACGCAATCAACGAGTTCATGCCTGACGGGATCAACGAGTTCATGCAATCGGTCCGCCCGAGTCCTTCCACGCGGCGAAGCCACCTTCGACGTGGCTGACATTCGTCATGCCCATGTCATTCAGGGCCGCGGTCGAGAGCGCCGATCGCCACCCACCGCCGCAGAACAGGACGAAGTGCTTCGACTCGTCGCCGAAGATCGGTTTGAAGTATGGGCTCTCGGGATCCACCCAGAATTCGAGCATGCCTCGCGGCGCGTGGAATGCGCCGGGAACCTTTCCGTCTCGTTCGAGTTCGCGCGGGTCGCGGATGTCGACGAGAACGACGTTCTCGTCGGCCAGCAACGCCCGGGTCTCGTCCACCGTTCGCGTCGTGATGCGGGCGTTCGCCTCTTTCAGGAGTTGCTTGAATCCCTTGGTGATGGGCATGAGTCACTCTCTTCTCTGCGGCGCGCCTGTCGAGCGCCAGCACTTTATGTCGGGGTGGCGACACCGATGAAACCCAAGGGTCTGAGTCAGACAGGAGTATTGAGGGGACGGCCGATCGAGGCGACGGTGAAGCCGTGTTCGGCGAGCGTCTCGGTGTCCAGGACGTTGCGTGCGTCGACGATCAGGGGTCGGCGCATGGCGAGCAACGTGGGATCGACGTTACGGAACTCCGGCCATTCGGTGAGCAGAACGAGCGCATCGGCTCCAACGGTTGCCTCGTAGGGCTCGCCGCAGACCGTCACGGCCTCGAACATCCCGGAAGGCAGAGCGGCGACCGGGTCATAGAGCCGAACGTCCGCGCCGGCGTCGAGGAGCTCGCTGATCACGGTCAGCGCCGGAGCGTCGCGAATGTCGTCGGTGTTGGGCTTGAAGGCAAGACCCCACAATGCGACGGTCACCCCGGCGAGCGAGCCATCGACACGATCGATCAGCGCCCGGAGCTTGGCCACCGGAACGCTCTTCTGCCGTTCGTTGGCGGCTTCGACCTCGCGGAGTATCCCGAAATCCACGCCGAGGCTCTCCGCCGTCGCATGCAGCGCTCGCACATCTTTCGGGAAGCACGATCCGCCGTAGCCGGGTCCGGCGTAGAGAAACGACTGGCCGATTCGCGGGTCGCTGCCGATGCCACGTCTGACCAGTGAAACATCGGCACCGACGGCGTCGCACAACGCAGCGATCGTGTTCATGAAACTGATGCGGGTGGCCAGCATGGCGTTCGCCGCGTACTTCGTGATCTCCGCCGACGCGATGTCCATGAACATGACCGGCCGGGCGTTGAGGAGGAAGGGACGGTAGAGCCGTTCGAGGACTGCCTGGGCCCGCTCGGTCTCGACGCCGATCACGATGCGATCCGGGCGGGCGAAGTCCTCGATTGCTGCACCTTCCTTCAGGAACTCCGGGTTCGAAGCGACATCGAACTCGGTCGCGTCAACCCCGGTCTGCGCAGCCGCTGCAGCGCTCGTCCGGAGATGGGCTGCGACCTTGAATGCGGTGCCAACAGGTACCGTCGATTTCGTCACGACGACGAGGTACTCGGTGGGCCGGGTGGCCAGCGCCCGGCCGATGGACGACGCGACACCGAGCACCTGGCTCAAGTCGGCCGAACCGTCGTCTCCCGGCGGCGTACCGACGGCGATGAATGCGACGTCGGCCTCAACAAGTGCATCAGCGAGATCCGTGGTGAAGTGCAGTCGCGCCTTGGTCATGTTCCGCCGGACCAGCGCCTCGAGCCCCGGTTCGTAGATCGGCATCTCGCCGCGCCGGAGACGTTCGATCTTGGTGGCATCGACATCGACGCAGACCACGTTGGCCCCGGTATCGCTCAGGCACGCCCCCGTTACGAGACCGACGTAGCCCGATCCGACAATGACGACCTTCATACGGTATCCATCGATCTGGTGGCGGGAACGCCGAGCAACGCGGCGAAGTAAGCCGCGGTTTCGATGAGGCCCTCACGCAGTTGGACGGTCGGTGCCCACCCGAGGTGCTTGGTCGCGAGAGTGATGTCGGGCCGGCGTTGGGTAGGGTCGTCCTGGGGCAGCGGCTCATAGACGATCCGCGAGTCCGAACCAGTGGTTGCCAGCACGAGTTCGGCAAGCTCGGCGATCGTGAACTCGTTGGGGTTGCCGATGTTGATCGGACCGATCTGATCTCCGTCGAGCAGCGCAACGAAGCCGCGGATGAGATCGGACATGTAGCAGAACGACCGGGTCTGGTTGCCGCTCCCGTAGATCGTGATCGGCTCGCCCCGCAACGCCTGCACCAAGAAGTTCGACACCACGCGGCCGTCGTTCGGACGCATACGAGGCCCGTAGGTGTTGAAGATGCGGACGACGCGCACATCGACGCCGTGAGTGCGGTGAAATGCGAACGTCATCGCTTCCGCGAAACGCTTTGCCTCGTCGTACACACTGCGGGGTCCGATCGGGTTCACATTGCCCCAGTACGACTCCGGCTGCGGATGCACCGACGGGTCTCCGTAGACCTCGCTCGTGGACGAGAGGAAGAACTTCGCTCCCTTGGTCTTCGCCAGTTCGAGACCGTTGCGGGTTCCCAGGCTGCCGACATCGAGGGTCTCGATCGGATAGTCGAGGTAGTCCCGCGGCGACGCGGGTGACGCGAGATGCATGACCGCGTCGACCGCTCCGTCGACCGCGTATGGCTCGCACACGTCATGTCTGCGGAACGAGAACGACGCGTTCTCGCGGAGGTGGGCGATGTTGTCGAGCGAACCCGTCAGGAGACTATCGAGGGCAAGTACCTCGTCACCTCGCCCAACCAGGGCATCGCAGAGATGCGAACCGAGAAAACCTGCTCCACCAGTGACAACGACCCGAGCCATAAGGACATCCATTGTTGTCGACGTTCGCGCCCCCAGCCACGATTCCGGCTGCCATTGAGGCTCGCGACCTACCGCTCCCAGAAACGGAACAGATCCGCACCGAACCTCGAGATGCTCGACAGGGCGGAGTCGTTGCCGACGAGCTCGAGCAGTGTGCGGGCGTTCCCGAAGACGAGATCGCCGAACCACGGTGCCTGCCAGGCAAGGATGAACAGGACGACGATCGAGTACTGCCGGTACGGCGCCAGCGCTTCGAGGAAGCGGCGCGGCAGGTAGGGCTCCAGCACGCCGAAGCCGTCGAGGCCAGGGAGCGGAAGGGCGTTCAGGAGCGCGGCAATGAACTGCAGAAGAGCAAGGAACGCGAGGGCGCCCGCAAAGGCCGGCGCCCGGCTGGGGATGGAAGGAAACAGTCGGAACGGTAGTGACAACGCGATGCCGATCGCGAAGTTGGTGAGAGGACCGGCCGCGGACACGAGACTGCGATGGGCACGATCACGGATCAGCCCCATCTGGATCCATACGGCACCACCCGGAAGTCCGATCCCGCCCATGACCAGAAAGGCGATCGGCATGAGGATCGAAAGGACCGGATGGAGGTACTTGCGCGGATCGAGGCTGAGGTACCCCTTTTCGGCCACGGTCACGTCTCCGAAACGGAACGCGGTGACGGCGTGGGCGAACTCGTGGAGGCACAGCGACACCACCCAGCCCAGAAGGACGAAGACGAACACGCGGGTCCCGGCGTTCGAGAACTGCGCCTTCCAGGTCACCGCCCCCGCAGCTCCGGTTGCGGCGAGAAGGACGAGGAAGATCGGACTCGGTCGGCGAAGCATCGGGGTCGAGCGTAGGGCCGTGGCTCCAGACGGAGGACCAGCCCGCGCCCGGCCCGTAGAGTCTTGCTGCGATGTTTGACAGCCTCTCCGACCGATTCGACACGATCTTCACCAAGCTCAAGGGCCGCGGCCGTTTGGGGGAGGCCGAAGTCGACGAGGTGCTCCGGGAGATCCGGGTTGCCCTGCTCGAGGCCGACGTGAACCTCACCGTCGTTCGGGGTTTCGTCGAGCGGATTCGCGAAGCCTGTGTTGGGGCGGAGCTGAGCAAGGCGCTGAACCCGGCACAGCAGGTCATCCGCATCGTCCATGACGAACTCGTCGCCACCCTCGGCGGCGAAACCTTTCAACTGCAGTTCGCCTCGAAACCGCCGACGGTCATCCTCATGGCCGGCCTCCAGGGCGCCGGCAAGACGACGACGGTCGGCAAGCTCGCCCGCTGGCTGAAGAGCCAGGGAAGAAACCCTCTGGTGGTGGGAGCCGACCTCCAACGCCCGGCGGCCGTGCAGCAGCTCGGCATCCTCGCCGGACAGGTCGGGGTCCCGATGTACTCCGAACCGTCCGATCCGGTGACGGTCGCCCGTAACGCGCTGCTCGAAGCCGAACGAACCGGGCGCGATGTCGTCATCGTCGATACTGCCGGCCGCCTCAGCATCGACGTGGCGCTGATGGACGAGGTCCGTCGGATCAGCGATGCCGTCCAGCCGCACTACACCTTCCTGGTGATCGACGCGATGACCGGCCAGGACGCGGTTGCCACCGCGAAAGCCTTCAACGAGACGCTCGAGCTCAACGGCGTGATCGTCACCAAGCTCGATGGTGACGCCCGGGGCGGCGCAGCGCTCTCCGTGAAGCACGTGGTCGGCAAGCCGATCGCCTTCGCTTCGACCGGCGAGAAGCTCGCCGATTTCGACCAGTTCCACCCCGACCGCCTTGCCTCGCGCATTCTCGGGATGGGCGACATGATGACCCTGATCGAGCAGGCCGAGGCCGTCTTTGACCAGGATCAGGCCGAGAAGGCCGCCGAGCAGCTCATGGCGGGCACGTTCACGCTGATGGACTTCGTCGAGCAACTGCGCGCGGTCCGCAAGATGGGACCGGTGAAGAACCTTCTCGGGATGATGCCGGGGATGAGCAAGGAGCTGAAGGACGTCGATATCGACGAACGGGAGCTCGACCGCGTCGAAGCGATCGTCATGTCGATGACGAAGAACGAGCGCGCCAACCCCGACATCTTGAACGCCTCGCGCCGTCAGCGTGTTGCCGCTGGCTCGGGTCGCCCGATTGCCGAGATAAACGCACTGCTCAAGCAGTTCGGCGAGATGCAAAAGATGATGAAGTCGCTCGGTCCGGGGATGACCCAGGTCATGAAGGGCGGTGGCGGAAAGTTCAAGCAAGCGCGGGCGATGCACAAAGCGGTCAAGGCCGGCGAAATCGATCCGGAGCAGCTCCAGGCGCTTCAGCGGGGCGGGCTCCCCGGACTGGCCCCGGGTGCACGTCCGAAGACGCCATCGCTGCCAGGTCTGAGCGGGCCGGGTCGTTCCGGGGGCGGGGGAGGTCGGGCCACGGCTCCCGGCACCCAGAGCGGTCCGTCGAACAAGAAGAAGAAAAAGAAGCGCTGACCGAACGGTTGGCGCGTGAATCGCGTCGAGTTCCGGCGCGGCTAGTGTTGTCCGGCTCGCTGTGGCGAGCACTGATTCACTTCGAGGAGAAACATCGTGGCCGTCAAGCTCCGCCTAATGCGCATGGGAAAGAAGAAGCAGCCGACGTACCGTCTGGTGGCTGCTGATTCGCGCAACGCCCGAGATGGCCGGTTCATCGAGATCCTCGGTACCTACGAGCCTCGCCAAGACCCGTCGCGCATCCTGTTCGACAACGACAAGATCGTGCAATGGCTCCGCAACGGCGCCCAGCCGACGGAAACCGTCGCCAAGCTGATCAAAGTGTCGGGAGCGGCGGAGCAGTTCGCCGCTTCGAAGGCGTCGAAGTAGGCGTTCGCCGATGAGTGGTGAATCCGGGGCCGCGGCCCAACGAGTGCTGCAGTACCTCGCCGAGTCGTTCACCGATGACCCGAGCGGTGTCGAGATCTCTTCGTCTCGTGGCCGGGGCGGTCTCACCCTGGAGTTGAGCGTGGCCCCGAACGACATGGGCAAAGTGATCGGCCGTCGCGGCCGCACTGCGCAGGCGATCCGCACGGTCACCCGGGCTGCGGGCGCACGAGACGGCGTCGACGTGCGCGTCGACATCGTCGACTGACCCCCGTCGTCGTCACCATGGCCCCAGCCGGGCTTCTTTCCGTCGGGCGTATCGCCAAACCTCACGGCCTCAAAGGCGAGCTCATCGTGGCGTTATCGACCAACCGCGTCGAGCGGGTTGGGGTGGGGTCGGTCCTCCAACTCACCTCCGGGCGGTCGTTGACGGTCACCACCAGCGCTCCGCACAACGACCGGTGGAGGGTCCGGTTCGCCGAGGTGCCCGATCGAACTGCCGCGGAAGCCCTCCACGGCGCGGAACTGTTCGCCGAGCCGATCGACGACCCTGACGCCCTGTGGATCCACGAACTGATCGGGGCCTCCGTCGAACTGGAGGATCGGTCGCCGGTCGGTCGGATCGCTTCGGTGGAAAGTGCAGGGGCGAGTGACCTTCTCGTCCTCGAGGACGGACGGATGATCCCGCTCGCGTTCGTGATCGAAAAGCACGGCTCGGCCCGTGAAGGGTTCTGTGTCGTGGTCGATCCACCGCCGGGGCTCCTCGACGACGCAGAGTCGGTATAGCGAACGCGTCGGCGTGACCGTTCTCGGTCAGGTATGCCGGCGGTTCTCGGGTCGCTCCGACGCCGACTGTGTCAGGGAATGCTTTGTCGTGTCCGATGATGGACGCATCATGCGTCTCGTCATCATCGGCTGCGGCAGCGCCGCGGACCACTACCTTCGCACCCTTCCGCTATGGGCCCGGTGACCCCGCCTCCTGCGCCGACGCTTCGATGGGGCATTCTCGGGCCGGGTGGAATCGCCGAGTCGTTTGCCGCTGATCTGGCGCATGTCCCCGGCGCGCAACTGGTCGCAGTGGGCTCGCGCGACCGCGACCGCGCCGTTGCGTTTGCTGCGCGACGCGGCATTCCGTATGCGCACGGATCATATGAAGCCCTCGTTGCCGATCCCGTGGTGGACATCGTGTACGTCGCCACGCCGCACAACCGTCACGCCGAAGACGCGCTCCTGTGCCTCGCCGCGGGTAAGCACGTGCTCGTCGAGAAGCCGTTCACCATCAGCGGCGACGAAGCCCAACGGGTATCCGAGGCCGCCCGGGTGAGCGGGTGCTTCGTGATGGAGGCCATGTGGACGCGCTTCTTTCCACTGTTCGAGATGGCACGCGAGCTGATTGTCAGCGGACGTATCGGATCGGTGATCGAGCTTCGTGCCGACTTCGGGAACGTTGTTCCGTACGACCCCACCCATCGTCTCTGGAACCCTGACCTGGCCGGAGGTGCGTTGCTCGACCTTGGCGTCTACCCGATGACCTGGGCCGTCGGCCTACTCGGCTGGCCACAAGCGCTCGACGCCGACGCCGCGTTCGCGCGCAATGGCGTGGATGAGGCGACCGGCATGCGGCTCCTGCATGAGGGCGGGGCTGTCTCGCTGCTCCACGTCTCGCAGCGCCGTCGCACGCCGAACCGTGTTGTGGTGGAAGGAACCGACGGTCGTCTGACGATCGCGGCTCCTCTGTATGCGCCCAGGCGGGTCACGGTTTCCCATCACGGTGGGGCCGCGCAGGCGACGTCATGGAGCCGATCACTCGCCGAACTCGACCAGCCCGGTTCGCCGATATTTGGCCCGACCGATCGACTTCCAGCGAAACTGCTGCGGGTATGGGAGAGCGGGCCGTCTCGGCGTGTGCGCAATCGCATCGCCGAACAGACGTCGCCGACGGATCCGCTCGTCGATCTGTCGCCGGGCCATGGCTACCACTACGAGGCCGAGGAGTGCGGGCGCTGCGTCGCCTCCGGATTGACCGAGTCGCCGACGTGGACACTCGATGACTCGGTACGGATGATGCGGCTGCTCGAAGACATTCGCCGTCTCAGTGGCGGTGGCTCGCCGGTCTGAACAATTCCGGTCCCGAGTTGGGGCCGTGCTGCTAGACCCGAAGGCCGATGCGCATCGATGCCGACACTGTTGCCCGCCTTCGACGCGACACACCCGGGGTGTCGGGCGTTGTCCACCTCAACAATGCCGGTGCCGCGTTCCCCTCGGTGCAGACGCTCGACGCGCAGATCGGCCACCTCCGTCTCGAAGCGTCGATCGGTGGATACGAGGCAAAGGCAGCGGCAGTACAGGCACTCGCCGGGGTCAGGACGAGCGCAGCCCGCCTCGTGAATGCAAGCGCCGACGAGATCGCCATCCCGACGAGCGACACTGCGGGATGGGTCAAGGTGTTCTGGGGCTTTGCCTTCGGCGGTGGCTTCGCCGAGCGACGGAGGGTGGTCATCGACCGCATCTTCTACAACTCGCACTACCTCTCGCTCCTCCAGGCGAAGAAGCAGTTCGGCATCGATATCGCTGTCGCCCCCACCGACCCATCTGGCCGGGTCGACGTCGACGGTTTCGCGGCAATGCTCGACGACCGAGTCGGCCTCGTATCGATGACCATGGCGCCGACGCACTCGGGGATCGTCAACCCGGTCGCAGAAGTAGGTGCGCAAACGAAGGCGGCGGGTGTGCCCTATTTCGTCGACGGCTGCCAGGCGCTCGGTCAGCTCCTGGTTGATGTCGAGGCGATCGGCTGCGACGCGTTGACGGGCACAGGGCGAAAGTGGCTGCGTGGCCCGCGCGGCACTGGTTTGCTGTACGTGCGGAGGTCTTTCCAGGACCGTTGCGACCCGCCCGGGATCGACGGGACGTCGGCGGTCTGGGAGAGCGCGTCGTCGTACTCCTTGGCGACGACCGCAGCTCGCTTCGAGGAGTTCGAGACGTCGAGCGCTGGCCAGATCGGGCTCGGCGTCGCCATCGACGAGGTCCTCGCGCTGGGTCTCGACGCCATCGGTGAACGCGTGCAGTACCTCGCCAACCGGCTCCGAACGGAACTCGCTCGACGTACGCGGGTCTCCGTTCAGGAGACGTCGGGCCCGTGCTCCGGCATCGTCACATTCCTCCTCGACGGGGTCGCTCCGGCCGAGGTTGTGACCGCTGCTGCGAAGGCCGGCATCAATATGAACGCCTCGTCGGCCCCGTGGGCCCGCCTCGACCTCGACGCGCGCGGCGTCACCGACGTCGCCCGCGTCGCGCCTCACGTCTTCAACACCGACGAAGAACTCGATCGACTCCTCGCCGTGATCGACGCCCTCGGAGACAACGAGTCGGCTTGGGGTAGCGGTCCCCGGTCCCGGTAGCGTCTCGGGCATGCGTGCACTTCGTCTCCATGAACTCGGTGAACCCGTCGACGTCCTGCGGATCGAGGAACTGTCGACCCCGGTTCCCGGACCAGGCGAGGTGCGGGTCGACGTCGCTGCCGCCGCGCTGAACTTTCCCGATGTGCTCTTGTGCCGCGGTCTCTACCAGGAGAAGCCGCCGCTGCCCTTCACCCCGGGTGTCGAGATGTCCGGTGTGGTGTCGGCGATCGGCGAGGGCGTGACCCGATTCTCCGTGGGTGACCGGGTGCTCGGAAGCCCGAACTTCGTCAACGGTGGACTGACCGAGCAGACCCTGGCGCACGAGCGCGGACTCGCAAAGCTCGTCGACACGATGGACTTCGACGCCGCTGCCGCGCTGCGCATCACCTATCACACCGGCCACGTCGCCCTCCATCGCCGGGCCAACCTGCAGCGAGGCGAGACCGTCCTTGTGCACGCCGGCGCGGGCGGAGTGGGGAGCGCGGCGATCCAACTCGCCAAGGCCCACGGCTGCAAGGTCATCGCCACCGCGGGCGGACCGGACAAGGTCGAGGTGTGCCGCCAACTCGGCGCGGACCTGGCGATCGACTACCGGGCCAATGATTTCGTCGATGCCGTCAAGGAGTTCACCGGCGGTCACGGCGCCGACGTGATCTACGACCCGGTCGGTGGTGACACGTACGACCGCAGCACCAAAGTGATCGCGTGGGAGGGCCGGATCCTCATCATCGGTTTCACCAGCGGTCGGATGGCCGAGGCCAAGACCAACCACATCCTCATCAAGAACTACTCCGTCGTCGGGGTCCACTGGGGTGCCTACTCCCGCCACGAACCGCAGATCAACGACGTCATCCACGACGACCTCATGGCGTTGCACGCCGCCGGGAAGATCAACCCGCTGGTGAGCGAACGCGTCGGCCTCGCTGAAGCCGCCGACGCGCTCGCCCGGCTCGGTGATCGGGGGACGGTCGGCAAGATCGTCGTGCACCCGGGCCGGTGACGGTCCCGGTGGCCGACCATGCGTCGGTAACGCCGCGCATCAGCGTCTTCACCCTTTTCCCCGACCTGATCGAGGCGCACGCCACGACGAGCCTGCTCGGCCGGGCGCGCGCGGCCGGGGTGCTCGAGGTGCGGGCCCACGATCTCCGTCGATTCGGCGTCGGGGTGCACCAGGCCGTCGACGACGCGCCGTTCGGAGGAGGCGCCGGGATGGTTCTCGCCCCGGGCCCCGTCTTCGACGCCGTCGAAACGGCGATCTCCGAAGGCACTGCCTCCCGACCGGTCCTCCTACTCGGCCCCGGCGGGCGCAAGCTCACCCAGGCCGTCGCCCGCGAGCTCACCGAACTGGTGGTTGAGCGAGGCGGGTTCTCGCTGCTATGCGGTCGGTACGAGGGATTCGACCAGCGGATCCACGACCACCTCGCCGACGGCGAGCTGTCCGTCGGCGATGTCGTCCTCGGTGGCGGCGAGGTGGCCGCCATGGCCGTCGTGGAGGCCGTCGGACGCCTGGTGCCCGGCGTCATGGGCAACGCCGACTCAAGCGTCGTCGAGAGCTTCTCCGATGGTCTGCTGGAGCACCCCCAGTACACGCGGCCAGCGACATTCCGCGGTTGGGAAGTGCCCGAGGTGCTCCGATCGGGCGACCACGCCAAGGTCGATCGCTGGCGCCGCGTGCAGGCGATCGTGCGGACCGCCGTTGACCGTCCGGACCTCTACGCTGCCCGGGGCCGCCTGACGGCCGTCGAGCAGAAGTGGTTCCGGGAGTTCGGCGCCACGGATCCGGACGCCCCGCCGACCGAGTAACCTTGCTCGGCCTTCAAGTAATCGACACCGGGACCAGCGCGGACGCCGTCCGCCAGCGAAGCCCGGCAATCCCCGGAGTATCGACATGCAACTGACCGACTTCATCGACAAGGCCGGCCTCAAGGCCGACGTACCGGACTTCCAAGCCGGAGACCTCGTGAAGGTGCATGTGCGCGTTGTCGAAGGCAACAAGGAGCGCGTCCAGATCTTCCAGGGGCACGTCATCGGCCGTTCGGGCGACGGGATCCGTGAGACCTTCAAAGTCCGCAAGGTCAGCTACGGCGTCGGCGTCGAGCGCACCTTTCCCGTTCACGCGCCCACGATCGCGATGATCGAGGTGGTCACCAAGGGCGATGTCCGCCGGGCCAAGCTGTACTACCTCCGTGACCTGCAGGGCAAGGCCGCGAAGATCAAGGAGAAGCGGGTCAGCCGCTGAGTTCGCTGGACGAGTCGCAGCCGCCGGCCCACGGCGAACCACCGTTTGAGTCGGTTCCGCCCGCTCCGGCGGAAGCTCCCCATCTCGCACCCGCCGTTTCGTCCGTACGGCGATTCGTGCCGACGGCCCGCGACGTCCGTGAGTATGCGATTCTCGCTGTCGTCGCCATCGTCCTGGCGTCGCTGATCCGAGCGTTCGTCGGTCTCGCCTTCTACATCCCGTCGCCCTCGATGGTGCCTACGCTGAAGATCAACGACCGGGTACTCGTCTCGCGAGTCACCTACCGGGTGCGTGATCCCCGCCGTAGCGACATCATCGTGTTCGACAACCCGGACTACAACGGGCCGAAGACGAGCGCGTTCGCCCGTCCGTTCCAATCGGTGTTCGAACTGGTCGGCGCCCGCCAGCGCAAGGATCGCCACTTCATCAAGCGCGTCATCGGCCTGCCGGGTGAGACCGTTGAGATCAAGGACGGTTCCGTCTGGATCAACGACAAGCGTTTGGCCGAGCCGTGGCTTCCCAAGGGCGTCACGACCGAGTGGCCGGAGGGCGAGAAGATCACGGTGCCGAAGAACTCGTACTGGGTCATGGGCGACAACCGCGGCGATTCGAAGGACAGTCGCTACTTCGACACCACCCACTTCATCAAACGGTCGGCGATCGTCGGGCCCGCGGTGCTGCGCGTATGGCCGCCGAGTCGTTTCGGCCATCCGTAACGACATGGGTTTGTATGAGCGCTGAAGATCTTGAGCGGTACGAGTCGGAGCTCGAACTGCAGCTGTTCCGGGAGTACAAGGACGTCGTCAAGACGTACACGAACATTGTGGAGACCGAGCGCCGGTTCTACCTGGCCAACGGGGTGAAGGTCGAACCGCGAACCGACGGTTCCGGTCGGAGCTGGTTCGAGCTGGAGCTCACGGACGCGTGGGTGTGGGACATCTACCGCCCGGGGCCGGCCCGCTTTGTCGCCAAGGTACGTGTGCTTACCTTTCGGGACGTGAACATCGAAACCCTCTCGCCTTCCGAAGACTGATGGCGAAGACTCCGCGAGCGGCCAACCTCGGCGCCCAGGCGGAGTCGGCCATCGCCACCTGGTACGAAGCGCAGGGCTACGAGCTCCTCGCCCGCAATTGGCGGACGAAGGACGGTGAGCTCGACGTTGTCGTCCGGTCCGACAACGTGGTCGTGATCGTAGAGGTCAAAGCCCGCTCGTCCGCCCGTTTCGGAACCGGGCTCGACGCGATCACGCCGGTCAAGCTGGGGCGGCTCTTCCGTCTCGGACGATCGTTTCTGCACGCCCACGGGCTCCAGCACGCGACGCTGCGTGTGGACGTGGCGTCCTGGGTCGACGGCACGTGGAACGTCGTGCACGACGTCCGACCATGATCCGCGAGTCAGTCGACAGGATCAGGTTCGGTTCGCCCGCCGACGCTGCACCTGTTCCCAGCAGGGAGCATGGAAATGGCGGCGGACGTCGGGACTTGGGCGCGGCACAACCACGATGTTCGCCGTGCCCTTGGTGATCGCCTGATTGCATGACGGGCATTGGTAGGCCTTGTTCGCCTGGAACGGCTGGAGAACCCGGACGTCGAGATCGGCGTCGGCCCACGACCCGATTCCGGGGATCAGGTACGCGATCTCCCGTTCGGGATCGTCCTCGGGGAGCTCCATCCACGATGGCGGCGACCATCCCAGCGGCTCCTTGGCACGTCGTTTCCCCACGATGATCAGCCGAGCAGGGCCCACACGAGAAGCCCGGAGGTGGCCAGCAGCGTGACGATGACGAGGACGACATCGAGCGGCCGCGGTCGAAACCGGCGGTGTGGATTGAAGCCCATACATTCCAGTCTCGTCGCGTCGTGAGGGTTCTGTGGCGGTCCGACGCGGTTTCCGACTCGCCGTCACACCCGCCTCGGTAGGTTGCTCTCAGCTTCAGAGCCGGCGTCGCAGTGCTCTTCTCCCACATGGTGTCCCGCTGCGAGTGCGGGGAGGGGTGAACGATGAGCGACGAACCAATCGAGTTCGACGGAGCCGACAACGGCGAAGACGGCGACGATGGCCGAACTGAACGTGGCGTTCCGACTCCGACTCCGGTTCCGGTCGTCGCGTCGGGTGGGCGGCTCGCCAGCGTGCTCTCGGCGCAGCTCATCGGCATCAGCGGGCTTGCCGTGCTGGTCGAGGTCCACGCCAGTGATGGCGTCCCCTCGTTCACGATCGTCGGGCAGCCCGACGGCGCGTGCCGCGAAGCCCGTGACCGCGTTCGGGCGGCCCTTCTCACGAGCGGGTTCGCTTGGCCCCAGCGGCGACTGACCGTGAACCTTGCGCCTGCCACGATGCGAAAGGTCGGTGCCGGGCTCGATCTCGCGATCGCCGTCGCCGTGCTGGTGGCCGACGGGCAACTCCCGCCCGATCGGATCGATGGACGGGCATTCCTCGGCGAGCTCGGGCTCGACGGCACGGTCCGTCGCATCCCGGGGATCGTTTCGTTGGTCGACGATCTGTTGCGTGACGATCCCCGCGTGGAGATCGTCGTGCCCGCCTCCACCGTCCGCGAAGCGCTACTCCTCGGTCGCGGTGTTCTCCGCTCCGCCGCCAGCCTCGGCGGTGTGATCAGCTGCCTCCAGGGCCTCGACCCCTGGCCCGAGCCGCCCAACGAAACCGAGGTTGGCCTCACGACGACGCTGACGGCCGACCTGGCCGATGTTCGCGGCCAGCCGCTCGGTCGCCTCGGCATCGAGGTCGCTGCAGCAGGAGGGCACCACCTGCTGTTGGCCGGTCCGCCGGGATCGGGAAAGAGCATGCTGGCGTCGCGGCTGGTCTCCGTTCTGCCCGATCTCTCGCGCGAGGAAGCGGTCGAGGTGTTACGCGTCCATTCGGCGGCGGGCCTTGCCGTCAACGGCGACCGACTTCCCTCTCGCCCACCGTTCCGCTCGCCGCACCACACGGCCTCCGCAGTGGCGTTGCTCGGCGGGGGCTCTACGGCGATCAGACCCGGCGAGATCTCGTGTGCGCATCGCGGCGTGCTGTTCCTCGACGAGTTGGGTGAGTTCTCGCCGTTCGTGCTCGACGCGCTCCGTCAGCCGCTCGAAGACGGTTCGATCTGCGTGTCCCGCGCTGCCCTTTCGGTCACCCTCCCCGCCCTGCCTCTCGTCGTGGCGGCAACGAACCCTTGCCCGTGCGGGTGGTGGGGCGTGCCAACCGGCGAAGTCGCAGGATCCCCCTCGTGTCGTTGCTCCGACGCGTCACGGGCCCGCTACGTCCGACGGCTCGCTGGTCCCCTCCTCGATCGGTTCGATGTCCGGGTCCTGGTCACACCACCCGATCCCGACGACCTGCTTTCGAGCGGTCAGGGGGAGTCCTCAGCGACGGTTGCGGCACGGGTTGCGTCCGCCCGCAGGGTCGCTCAGCACCGCGGGGTCCCGGCGAACTCGGGGCTCCGGGGCGACGAGCTCCGACGCTGGGCGGCGCTGACCACTTCGGCGCGAAGGCTCGTCGAAACCCGGCTGCGCGCCGGTTCGCTCACCGCACGCGGCCTCGACCGGGTTCGCCGGGTCGCCCGCACGCTCGCTGATCTTCGCGGTGACGACGTGGAATCGACCCTCGACAGCGACACGGTCGCGCTTGCCCTGGAGCTCCGCCGACCGGTTCTGCCGGACTCCGCGAACGGCGCCGCGGCATGAGTGCAGCTCTCGGTCTCGTCCCCGCAACGACCGACGATCGGCAACGACTCGAGGCCCTCGTCGAAGCGTTCATCTCCAGCCCCGGACTCGGTTCGTCGCGTCTCCGATCGGTCCAGCGGCACTCGGAGCTTGACCTCGGCGAAACGCTTGAACGTCTTTCCACCGGTGACTGGTCGCCCTTTTCGGCCGGGCGGCGTCGGGGCGAGGGTTGGGACCAACTGGCCAAACGATTCCACGAGGAATGCACGCGCGGAGTCCCCGCCCCGACATGTCGCTGGTGGCTCGCCGGCGACCCCGGTTGGTCGGAGGTGTTCAGCTCCGACGACGAGCCTCCCGCTGCGCTCGCCTATTGCGGCTCGCTCGACGTCCTGGACCAGCCAAGGGTGGCGATCGTGGGCACCCGTTCGGCATCGTCTGCCGGTCTCGCGTTGGCCCGAGAACTCGGCGCCTCGTTGTCCGCCGCCGGCGTCGCCGTTGTCTCGGGTCTGGCCCGCGGTATCGACGGCGCCGCCCATCGAGGGACGATCGCCGCGGGTGGGGTGGGTAAAGCAATCGGCGTCCTGGGAACAGGTCTGGGCGTCGTGTACCCGCGTGAGCACCGCGACCTGCAAAGCGGCGTCGCCGACAACGGGCTTCTGCTCAGCGAATACGAGCCCACGCGAGGGCCCCGGCCGGAGGCCTTCCCATTGCGGAACCGAATCGTCGCGCAGGTAGCCCAGGTCGTTGTCGTCGTGGAGTCCGGCGAGACCGGTGGATCGCTCCTCACCGTGCAAGAGGCGATCATGCGGGGTCGGCCGATTCTGGCGGTGCCGAACAACCCTCTCGTCCGGTCCGCGGTGGGGTCGAACGCGTTGCTGCGGGGTGCGAACGGCGCTCCACCCGTCGCGCTCCCGTGCCACGGCCCGGCCGACATCCTGGCGGTGCTCGACGTCGGGGCGATCCTTCGCGGACCGGACGACGACCCCCGCGTCGAACCGGACCGGCGGTCGCGGTCGGTCCTCGAGGCCCTCGGCTGGGATCAGCGGACCACGTCGTGGCTGGCATCGGCGTCGGCCCTGCCTTTGGGAGAAGTGGCAGAGGTGTTGGCCACGCTCGAGGACAACGGCTGGATCACGCATCGTTCAGGTCGTTGGCAGCGGCGGCCGCGATGAGCCCGACGGTCATCGTCGAATCGGTCACCTTGCCGCTGGTGGCAATGGTTGTGGGCCGCTGCTCGGTAACGTTTCCCCACCATGGGCCATCCCAACGATTCCGATCTAGCGGCTCATGCGGCTCGTCGGCTCCCGACCGTCGATGGGGACGACTGGGGTGTCGAGCGTTTCGTTCGGTCGTTGGTGAACCTGTCCGACGCAACCGCGCTCGCCTATCGCGACGACACGATCCGGTTCCGTCACTGGTGCAACGAGCAAGGAACAGCGTCGCCCCAGGCTGTCCAGCGCCCGATCGTGCGACGTTGGATGGCCGAGCTGGCCCGGAGCGGCTTGACTCCTTCCACCACCGCACGTCGTTTGGCCGGAGTTCGGCGCTATTTCGGGTATCTCCGATCCGTTGGCGAGATCGATCACGATCCAACCGAGCTGGTGAAGGCGCCGGCGAAAGCGTCACGGCTCCCGCGGGTGTTGACCCAGGGCGAGGTCACGGACTTACTCGATCGGTCCGATGTCCACGATGCCTGGGATCGTCAGGACCAGGCGGTGCTCGAACTGCTCTACAGCTCTGGGCTGCGGGTTGCCGAGCTCTGTGGGCTCACCGATGGCGCCTGGGATCGTCGCCGACAGGTCGTGACGATCCTCGGAAAGGGCAACAAGGAGCGGGTTGTGCCGGTCGGCGAGCCGGCCGCCGTCGCGCTCGCTTCCTGGATCGATATTGCCCGCCCTCAACTTGTCGCGGCGGCCCAGACCACGTTTCTGAACCGGCGCCTGCATGCCCTCGGACCGCGCGACGTCCGCAGGATCGTCGACCGTCGTGCCAGCCGGCCGACCCACCCTCATGCGTTGCGCCATACCTTCGCGACGCATCTCCTCGACGGCGGAGCAGACCTTCGGGTGGTGCAGGAGCTTCTCGGACACACCGATCTGGCCACGACCCAGCGCTACACCCACGTGAGCAAGGACCGGCTCCGATCGGTCCATCAGTCGACGCACCCCCGCGCCGGGGCAGCGGTGTCGCCAGGATCTGCGAAACTGCAGCTAGCGGATCCCGATTCGCACAGGTAACGGCCGCTAGCCTCCTGCGGTCAAGGTGTTCTGGGGAGCGAAGTGAGCGACGAGCAAGAAAAGAGCGAGGAGCAACGCTCCGTCGAAGCTCTTTGGCGCGACTTCAAGTCGCTCGGCACCCAGACACTGCGCGACGGGCTGATCGTCCACTACGCCGCCTTGGTGAAATACGTGGCGAACCGCGTCGCCGTTGGTTTGCCGTCCAATGTGGAGCAGGCCGACCTGGTCTCCTACGGATTCTTCGGACTGATCGACGCGATCGAGAAGTTCGAGATCGACCGGGGGATCAAGTTCGAGACGTACGCGATCCGGCGGATCCGCGGCGCGATCATCGACGAACTCCGCTCCATCGACTGGGTTCCTCGTTCGATCCGGTCCAAGGCCCGAGCGATCGAGAACGCGTTCGGATCCCTCGAAGCCGATCTTGGTCGTGCCCCGTCCGATGCCGAGATGGCCAAGGCGCTCGAGATGTCGGAGCACGAGCTCCAGCAGATCTTCACCCAGGTGTCGTTCGTCGGCCTGGTCGCGCTCGACGACGTCTACAACCGTGGTGGCGAGCGGGGCGAGACCACCACGCTCGCCGAGACCATCGCCGACAAGGGCGAAGGGCCGAGCGGCCTCTACGAAGTGGAGGAACTTCGCCAGTCCCTGGCGTCGGCGATCAACCGCATGCCCGAGCGCGAAAAGGTCGTTCTTACGCTGTACTACTACGAGAACATGACCCTCGCCGAGATCGGCGAGGTCCTCGGGGTCACCGAGAGCCGGGTGTGCCAGATCCATACCCGGGCCGTGCTGCAGCTCCGCTCGAAGATGGGCGTCAACAGCATCTGAGTAGGAAATCGGGCCGGTTGGTCCTGGCCGTTCTCCTCCTCGGTGGATTGCTCGCACTGCTCGGTCCGGCCGGTCGTGCCGAATCGGCACCTCGTCGGCGCCCGGTGCCCACGATCGCCCCGACCACGATCGCCCCGACCGTGACCGCGCCGGCGACGACCGCCCCGACTGTGACCCTGCCGACTGCCAGCACCGTGCCCCTGACCCCCGTGGCTACCCCGGACCCGCCGACGACGCTGGTGCCGACGACGGTTCCGCCGCCGGCGTACCCGCCGATCACGGTCAAGCGCACCACGCCGGTACGGGGACCGATCGTCGACCCATGGCGGCCGCCGTCCACCCCCTATGGGCCCGGAAACCGTGGAATCGACATCGGCACCGTCCCTGGGGCTGCGGTTGTCTCTCCTACTGACGGCCTCGTCACGTTTGCCGGAGCGGTCGGCGACGCTCGGTTCGTCGTGGTGAAGAGCCCGGACGGGATCCGGATCACCGTTGGGTTCCTGGCGGCGGTCACGGTGCGGACCGGCGAGAGGGTCCGACGGGGGCAGCCGATCGGTCGGGCCGGGACCTCGGTCCATGTCGGTGCGCGCATCGGCGACGACTACCTCGACCCGACCCCGCTGTTCAGCGGGGGTCCGCCTCATGTCCGGCTGATTGCGGTCGGCGAACGGTCGGGGGAGAACCCGAACGGGTCACGCGGCTGACCGCACTATGCTTGACCCCTGCGCTTGACGGGTGTCGAGCGCCTTCTCGCTGGTCCTCCGGTCGCCGCAAGGCGCTGTGCCGGCGAGAACGAACCCAACAGAACCGGAGGAGGAGAACATCATGAGCAACGCGACCCCGGTCGTGACCATGCGCCAGCTTCTCGAAGCAGGCGTCCACTTTGGTCACCAAACCCGTCGTTGGAACCCGAAGATGAAGCGATTCATCCACTCGGCCCGCAACGACATCTACATCATCGACCTGAACCAGACCCTTACGCGGGTCGAGTCGGCCTACACCTACATTCGCGACCTCGTCGCCGGTGGCGGCTCCGTCCTCTTCGTCGGTACCAAGAAGCAGGCACAGGATCCGATCGCGACCTACGCCGCTCGATGCGGGATGCCCTACATCAACGAGCGTTGGCTCGGCGGCATGCTCACGAACTTCAGCACGATCAGTACCCGCGTGAAGAAGATGCAGGACTACGAGCGCCAGCAGGCCGCCGGTGACTTTGCGAACATGCCGAAGAAGGAAGCACTCATCAAGAGCCGCGAGCTCGAGAAGCTCCAGCGCAACCTCGGCGGTATCCGCGGCATGGCCAAACTGCCCGACGCGATCTTCGTGCTCGACACGAAGAAGGAGCACATTGCCGTCACCGAAGCCAACAAGCTGAAGATGCCCGTTGTCGCCGTCGTCGACACCAACTGTGACCCCGACGTGATCGACTTCGTGATCCCGGGCAACGACGACGCGATCCGTGCGTCGAACCTGATGTGCCGCATCATCGCCGACGCCGTCGAGGAAGGGCGTTTCATCAACGCTCGCCGCAACGGCGGCCGTTCGACGGTGCCCGTGCTCGAAGTGTTCGACCCGGAGGCCGAAGCCCGCCGGTCCGAGGCGCAGAACGAGGCTCGCCGACAGGCGGCCATCGCTCAGCAGGCCCGCGAGGCCAAACTGCTCGCCGCGAAGGCCAAGGCCGACGAAGCGCCGGCCGCTCTCGCGGTGGAGCCCGCGGCCGACGGCGAAGCCTCGGCCTAGTCGGCCGGGTACCCGATCACTGTCCGAACATCTCAGGGAACAGCCATGTCACAAATCAGTCCGAAAGACATCCAGTCACTCCGTCAGCTCGCCGGTGTCGGCATGATGGAGGCCAAGCGCGCCCTCGAGGCCGCCAAGGGCGACGTGCAGGCCGCGCTCAAGAACTTGCGCGAACAGGGTCTGGCCAAGTCGTCCGAGCGCGCCGACCGCGAGAACAGCCAGGGTGCTATCGCCATCGGCCGAAGTGGAGACGCTACGGCGATCGCCCAGATCAAGTGCGAGACCGACTTCGTTGCCAAGTCCGAGAGCTTCGTCGCCCTCGTGCAGGGCATCGCCGACTCCGTGGCGGCGAAGGGCGAGGCCGGTGTCGCTGATCACCAAGCCGCGCTCGACCAGACCAAGATCTCCCTCAAGGAGAACATCGACCTCGGTCGCATGGTCCGCTTCGAGGCCGCTCCCGGGGCCATCGTCGACACCTACCTCCACGTCCAGGCCGGACGTGGCGTCAACGCGACGATGGTCGAGCTCGTCGGTGGCAACGCCGAATTGGCCCACGACTTGGCGCTGCACATCGCCTTCGCCCGTCCGAAGTACCTCACCCGTGACGAGGTTCCGGCAGACGTCGTTGCCGCCGAGCGTGACACGCTCGAGCAGATCACCCGCAACGAAGGCAAGCCGGAGGCAGCCCTTCGGAAGATCGTTGAAGGACGGCTCGGTGGGTTCTTCAAGCAGATCTGCCTCCTCGAGCAGGAGTTCGCAAAGGACAACAAGCAGACGATCTCCGGCGTCCTGAACGGGGCCACGATCACCCGCTTCGCGCAGGTCGAGATCGGCTGAGCCTCTCTGCGTCGTTGGCTCGCCGCTCCAATCCGAAATTTGCCGACACGACCCCGATGCTCTGCGCCGGGGTCGTGTCGCGTCGGTGGCCTGGTCGTGCAGGCACTACCCTTCGGCGGCCGTGGTTCACGTTCCGCGCCCCATGCGAAGGAGTTGACCGACGATGACAACGAGTGAGCCGATGAAGCCGGCGGGCGCGAAGTGGTCCCGAGTGCTGCTCAAGCTCTCCGGTGAGGCCTTCGCCGATCGGGAGAACGGTGAGGCGATCGACGGCGTGGTCGTCGCCCGCATCGCCGGGGAGATCGCCGAGGCAAAGCAGGAGCTGGGGGTCGAGATCGCCATCGTCGTCGGCGGCGGCAATATCTGGCGAGGGGCGACCGGTGCAAACTCCGGCATCGATCGTGCGACCGCCGACTACATGGGGATGTTGGCCACGGTGATGAACGCACTTGCGCTGCAGGACGCGTTGGAGAAGGCCGGCGACCCGTCGAGGGTGCTCTCGGCGATCCATATGTCCGAGATCGCCGAGCCCTACATTAGGCGGCGCGCCCTTCGTCACCTCGAGAAGGGGCGTTCGGTGATCTTCGCGGCCGGCATCGGCCAGCCGTTCCTCACCACCGACACCCCGGCGGCGATGCGAGCGGCGGAGATGAACGCCCAGGCCGTGCTCAAGGCGACCCACGGCGAGGTCGACGGCGTGTACACCGCAGATCCGAAGATCGATGCGTCGGCGACGAAGTTCGACGAGGTTTCCTACGCCGAAGTCCTCCGTCGAGGCCTTCGGGTCATGGACTCCACCGCGATCTCGTTCTGTATGGACAACGCGCTTCCCATCGTCGTGTTCAACCTCATGGAAACGGGCAACATCCGCAAAGTCCTCCTCGGGACACCACGGGTCGGTACGCTGGTCTCATGATCGACGAGTCCCTCCTCGAAGCGGCCGAGAAGATGGACAAGGCGTCGCATCGGGTCGCCGAGGAATTCGGTGCCGTACGGACCGGTCGGGCCACCCCGGCGCTGGTCGAGAAGCTGCGCGTCGACTACTTCGGAACCGACACCCCGCTCCAACAGCTGGCCGGGTTCAGTGTTCCCGAGGCGCGCGTTCTGGTGATCTCCCCGTTCGACAAATCGACGATCAAGGCGATCGAGAAGGCCATCACCAACTCCGACCTCGGTGTGGCGCCGTCCAACGACGGCGCGTTGATCCGTCTCACCTTCCCGGCCCTCACCCAGGATCGTCGCAAGGATCTGGTGAAGGTCGTCAAGAGCAAAGCAGAGGACGGGCGGGTCGCGGTTCGCAATATCCGCCGCGACACCCGTCAGAAGTTGGAGCGGGCCGAGAAAGACGGCACGATTTCCAGCGATGAGCTCAAGCGTGCCGAGAAGGACCTCGACAAGCTGACCGAGAGCCACATCGCCGCCATCGACAAGCATCTCTCGGTCAAAGAACACGAACTGCTCGAAGTCTGAGCCGGACAACGCCAGCGCAGGAAGAAGCCCTCGTGGACGATCCCAACAATCCCAACATGCGTGAAGAAGCCGAAGGTGTTCGGATTCTCGGCGCCCAATCGGTCGGCCCGGCGGGGGATGCGGCGACGCCGCGGACTGCTCCGCGGGCGTCGGCGACCCCGTCGTGGGACGACGAGGACGATGAGGAGTGGGGGGATGACTGGGACGGCGAAGCCGTTCACAGCGTCGCTGCAGTCGCCAGCGACGATCGTCACGACGATGACAGCGACTGGGCGGCTGACGACGACAGCGGCGTGTGGGGCGACGACGAAACCGGCGCGATGGCCGGGGGACGTGCACCGGCAGCCAATATCCCCGCCGACGATGACGGCCGTGGTCCACGGTGGCGGACCGGGGCCGACGACTGGTCGGACGAGTCGCTCGGCGATCTCGACGATGGCGAGGC
Organism: Acidimicrobiia bacterium; assembly: GCA_031368215.1. Lineage (GTDB taxonomy): Bacteria > Actinomycetota > Acidimicrobiia > Acidimicrobiales > JANYDT01 > JANLQX01. The sequence goes on from JANLRD010000156.1 coordinate 26,480, forward strand.
GAAGGTCGGTACCCTCGATCCGGATCGGGGCGATGAGAGCGAGTTGTACCGGTTTCGGGAACTCGACGACGACGCCGTTTCCGAGCCGGAGCCGGTCGTGACCGCTCCGCGCAAGCCGGCGGCGGGCGATGGGGTCTCTGGCCGTGCCGGATCGCGTTTCTCGTCGGCGGCCCGCCCGCGTCCCACGGCAGCACCGGCGGAACCCGTGGTTCCCGCCGGACTCGGAGTTCGCGTGATCACGGGAGCGGGGTTGATCGCCGCGTTCTTCGCCGTAATCCTGGTCGCCGGGCGCAAAGGCCTGACCGCCCTGGTCGCGGCGGTCTTGTTGATGTGCGCGCTCGAGTTCTTCAACTCGCTCCGCCATCGTGGCTTCTCGCCGGCGATCGTCCCGGGCGCGGTCGCCTGTTTCGCGATGCCGTTGGTGGCCTTCGGCACCGGTCCGACGGGCATGATGCTCGTGCTGATCCTTTCGGTGTTCGTGACGATGCTGTGGTCGCTGTTCCGAGTGGTGCGCGACCGACCGGTCGGGAACATGTCGGTGACGTTTCTCGGCGTTGGCTACATCGGCGTGCTCGGCGGCACGGCCGGGTTGTTGCTGGCCCACCCGAATGGGGTGGGCCTGGTCCTGGGTGGAATCGCTTGTTCCGTTGCCTCCGACGTGGTCGCGTATTTCGTCGGCGCCAACCTCGGGAAGGTTCCGTTGGCTCCCGAAGTCAGCCCGAACAAGACGATCGAGGGCGTTGTCGGCGGGTTCTTCGGCTCGGTTCTGATCGGCACGATCGCTTTTGGTGTCGTGGGCGTGGCGCCGTGGAACGGCTGGGCGATCGGCGCCATTCTCGGGATCGTGGTGGGTGTACTCGCTCCACTCGGGGATCTCTGCGAATCGATGATCAAGCGCGACCTCGGCATCAAGGACATGGGCAACCTGCTTCCCGGCCATGGCGGTTTCCTCGATCGGGTCGACGCCATGCTGTTCGTCCTTCCGGGGGTCTACTTCGTGGCCCGTCTCAAGAACTGGCTCTGATCCGACCTCGGAGGAGGCCCACGCTGCGCTGAGCGTCGCGCATTCGACGCGGTGGGTGCGATGCTGGAACGGTGAACGCGTCGGTCAGGTCTAGCGCAGGGCCGGTGACGGTCTCGGTGGTCGGTTCGACCGGGTCGGTCGGCACGCAGACCCTCGACGTGATCCGTGCGGAGCCCGAGCGTTTCCGGGTGCTGGCGCTGGGGGCGATGCGTTCGGTCGAGGCACTGCTCGCGCAGGTCGAGGAGTTCCGTCCGAGCGTGGTTGCCGTCGGCGACCACGAGGCGGCACTGACGATTCGGGATCGGCTTCCTCCCGGCGTCGAACTGACGATCGGTCCGCAGTCGTTTGCCGACATTGCGACGGAGGCCGCTGTCTGTGTCAATGGGGTCGTCGGGTTCGCCGGGCTTCCGGTGACCATCGCCGCCCTTCGTGGCGGTCGCCGGCTGGCGCTGGCGAACAAAGAGTCGCTGATCACTGCCGGTCCGGTGGTCCGCCAAGTGCGGCAGACTCCGGGAGCTGAACTGGTGCCCGTCGACTCCGAACACGGAGCGATCCACCAATGCCTGGCGTTCCGTCGCCAATCGCAGGAGGCGGGTCGCCCTGATCGGCTGCGCCGCCTCGTGCTCACGGCGAGCGGCGGCCCGTTCCGGACGCGGGCGGCGGCGGCCGGTGGCGGCGTCGCCGCGCGGCAGGCGCTGGCGTCGGTACGTGTTGACGAAGCGCTGGACCATCCGACGTGGAAGATGGGACCGAAGATCACCGTTGACTCGTCCACGCTGATGAACAAGGGCTTGGAGGTCATCGAGGCCCACGAGTTGTTCGACGTCGGCTATGACGACATCGATGTCGTGGTGCACCCGCAGTCGGTGGTCCATTCCATGGCTGAGTTCTCCGATGGTTCGACGATCGCCCAACTCTCGATGCCCGACATGCGACTCCCGGTCGGGTACGCATTGGCCTATCCGGACCGGATCGGAACACCGTATGGCTCGATTGACTGGGCGACGGTCGGGTCCCTGGACTTCCTCGCTCCGGACCGGGCGGCTTTTCCCTGCCTCGATCTGGCCTACACCGCCGGTCGGATCGGCGGGGTCGCTCCGGCGTGGCTGAACGCCGCGAACGAGGTTGCCGTTGCCGCGTTTCTGGCGGGCATGCTGCGTTGGGGGCACATCGCAGAAGTGATCGAAGGCTCACTCAACGTGGCTGGATCTGCTATACCTGTCACGGTGGGTGATGTCATCGATGCCGATCGAGCAGCACGTGCGGTGGCCAGCACCATCGTCGAACGGCTCGCCACTCGGTGAGGAAGCCGGATTTCCCGCCCCGATCGTCCCGCCAGTCACCAGAAGCACCCGACACCAATCACCATCAATCGAGCCAACTGTGCAACCCGACGCCGCCCCCCCACAACCGACACCGTCACCCGTCGACACGATGGGCACTTCGGTGCTGGCTGTCGCAGAGAGTGACGACCCGGCAGCCGGGGCAGGCGCTGGCGATGCGGCGGTGGTTGATCTCACCGCACATCCGGCTCAGCTGATCGGAGTACTTCCGGCGCGGTCCGAGCCGACGACGGCTGACAAATCGACGACGGTGCATTGGGCGATCGGTCCCCTGGCGCTCGTCGCGCTGATCGTCTGGTGCGCCTCGATCGGCCAACTCCTGATGTTGGGGGTCGTCGCCGCGCTTGCCTTCATGATCCTCTTTCACGAAGCCGGCCATTTCGTGGCCGCCCGCCTCACCGGAATGAAGGCGACGGAGTTCTTCCTCGGTTTCGGACCGCGGCTGTGGTCGTTCCGTCGAGGCGGAACCGAGTTCGGCGTGAAGGCGCTTCCCCTTGGTGGCTACGTGAAGGTCATCGGGATGACCAACCTGGAAGAACTCGCCGACCCGGCCGATGAACCGAGGACCTACCGCGCTGCCTCGTACCCGCGGAAGGTCTTGCTCGCCTCCGCCGGCACGATGGCCCACTTCCTGTTGGCCTTCGTCCTGCTCCTCTCGTTGAACAGCGGCTTTGGTCGCGTCACCGGATTCACCCGCCCGATCGTCGGATCGGTGGATGCTCTGGAGGTCGGGTCGTCGCCCGCAGCGGTTGCCGGGATCCGTGCGGGAGACCGCATCGTCGACATCAGCGGCACCCCGATCGGGGTCGGATCCGACGTCCGCACGGCGATCGACCGTGCGACCGGCCTTCCCCTCGCGGTGACCGTCGACCGGGAGGGAACCCGCAAGACCTTTCCCCTGCTGCCCGTTCGAGACGTTGACGGCGTCATGCGGATCGGCGTTCAGTGGGATGAGAACGGCTTCGGCACGACCACGAATCGGGTTGGTCTCGTCAAAGGAGCCGGGGACTCGCTTTCGTCGATGGTTCGCCTCATCCCGGAGACATGGGGCGGGCTCTTTCACTTCTTCGCTCCCTCGAGCCTGAAGTCCTACGGCTCCACACTCGGCAAGGCAGCGACGAACCAACCGCTGACGCAGGCCGAATCGCAGGGCCGCATGTCCTCGGCCGTGGGCATCTCCAGGATGATGCGCGATGCGGGCCGTAACGATGTGCGCACGGCGATCGAGCTGTTCGCGATCGTCAACATCTTCGTTGGGATGTTCAACATGCTGCCGCTGATGCCCCTCGACGGCGGCCACGTGCTCGTCGCCACCTATGAGCGCCTGCGGTCGCGTCGTGGGCGTATGTACCACGTCGACTTCCGCAAGCTCCTCCCCGTGACTTACGTCGTCCTTCTCGTGATGAGCGTGATCGGCATCACGTCGCTCTACCTCGACATCACGAAACCGTTGAGCCTGTTCTGACCAGCTCGGGCCGTTGACGGCGCGCGGAGCGCCGGAGGACCGACATGATGGAGGTTGTGCTGTCAACGTACCCCCGTCGCCAAACCCGTCAGATCATGGTCGGCAAGGTCGCCGTAGGCGGCGACGCGCCGATCAGCGTGCAATCGATGACCACCACGAAAACGGCCGACGTTGAGGCGACGTTGGCGCAGATCTACGCCCTTGCCGCCAACGGGTGTGACATCGTTCGTTGCACGTGCAACGAGACCGAGGCGGCCGAAGGGCTCGCCCAGATCGTTCCGAGGTCGCCGATCCCGATCGTCGCCGACATCCACTTCCAGTACAAGCTCGCCCTCGCCGCTCTCGATGCCGGTGTGCACTGCCTGCGGCTCAATCCGGGCAACATCCGCAAGGCCGATCACGTGAAGATCGTGGCGTCCGAGGCGCGCGACCGTGGTGTTCCGATCCGCATCGGGGTCAACGGCGGATCGCTCGATCCCGACATCGAGGCGAAGTACGGGCAGACGCCGAAGGCGCTCGTCGAGTCGGCCAAGCGCGAGCTCGGGTACTTCGAAGAGGTCGGCTTCGACGACGTGAAGATCAGTGTCAAGGCGTCGAACCCGGCGCTGATGATCGAGTCGTACCGTCTGCTTGCCGACACCGTGAACTTCCCGTTGCACCTCGGGGTCACCGAGGCGGGTCCGCTCCCCGGTGGACTCGTCAAGGCCACGGCCGGTATCGCGACCCTGCTGGCAGAAGGAATCGGTGACACGATCCGCTACTCGCTGACCGCCGACCCGGTCGAAGAGGCGCGTGCGGGCCGTCAGCTGCTCGAGTCGCTCGGCCTGCGGGAGCGTCAGTCCCTCGACTTGATCGCATGCCCGTCGTGCGGACGTGCCGAGATCGATGTGATCGGCGTGGCCAATGAAGCCCAGGACGCGCTCCGGGCGCTCAACGTGCCGATCCAGGTTGCGGTCATGGGGTGCGTGGTGAACGGTCCGGGTGAGGCGGCCTCCGCCGACGTCGGAATCGCCGCCGGACGCAAGCGTGGACACCTCTTCGTGAAGGGCAAGGTCGTCAAGGTCGTGCCCGAGTCGCAGATGGTGAGCGCGCTTGTCGAGTGGGCCCAGCTCGTCGCCACCGACGGAGTCGATGCCGCGCTCGCCCGTGCCGACTCGGGTGCCGCGGCCGAGGCCGAAGCCGACCGACGCCTGCTGCTCGGTGAGCAGGGTGACGACGCGAACCACGCCGTCGCCCGGATCGAGCTGATCAAGAAGCGCGTCGAAGGCAACGACGACTCGACCACGCGCTGAACCCGTGGGTTGCGTCGCCGCGGAGTGACCACATGGCGAGGACCGACTGGAACCCGGTGCTTTCCGCTGAGCTGGCCAAGCCCTACTGGGCGGACCTGCAGACGTTCGTGGCAGCAGAGCGCGCTGCCGCACCGGTCTTCCCCCCGAAGGATGAGGTGTTCGCGGCACTGCACCTGACGCCGTTTTCCGAGGTGAAGGTCGTGATCCTCGGCCAGGATCCGTACCACGGAGCCGGCCAGGCCCATGGGCTGTGCTTCTCGGTGCGCCCGCCCACGCCGCCGCCCCCGTCATTGGTCAACGTGTTCAAGGAGCTCGACGCCGATGTGGGAGTGCCCCGGCCGTTGCACGGCGACCTGACGGCCTGGGCGCGTCAGGGTGTGTTGCTGCTGAACACCACGCTCACTGTTCGTGCCCACCAGGCGAACTCGCATCAGGGTCGGGGGTGGGAGACCTTCACCGATGCGGTGATCGGCGCCGTCGCGGCGAAGCCCGAACGGGTCGTGTTCGTGCTCTGGGGCGCGTCGGCCCGGAAGAAGAAGGCGCTGATTGCCGGTGCCGGTGGGGGCGGGGACCTGGGCCACGCGGTCATCGAGTCGGCCCACCCGTCGCCGCTCTCGGCCCACAACGGGTTCCTGGGCAGCCGACCGTTCAGTCGGATCAACGCCGCGTTGCGCGAAGCCGGCCAGGAGCCCGTCGACTGGCGCCTCGTGCACTGAGTCGGAAGTTCCTGTTACATCGATCCTTCGGACAATTCGCCGAAGTACAACCAATCAGCGCCATTCGATGTCACTGGAACTTCCGCGAAGATGCCCTACGGGCCGAAGATGCCCTACGGGCCGGAGAGGCACTATCCGGCGAGGAGGAGCGCTCCGGCGCCCACCAGCGTGGCGAGGACGGCAAGAAGGGGTAGGGGGATGGTGCGCCGTTGCGGCACCGTCAGCGCAGCGATGCCCGCCACGGCGAGAGCGACGCCGAGCGAGAGCCAAAGTCCGACCGTGACGCTCGCGTCCGGCCCGTCGCGCCACCGGAACGCGGTGCCGGCGCTGCGAAGGCCGACGGTGATCGTCAGCGCGCTGAGCAGCGTGGCGACGATGGCGACGACGAGGTCTCGCTCACGTCGGACGGACGCCGCCGCGAGCACGATCACCAGGAGGAGGCCGAAGAGCGTCGACGCCAGGCTCAGGTCGAGGGGGAGTCGTCGGTTGGGGAAGTCAGTCCAGCGTGCTGCTCCGGTCGAGCGTGCCCCGGTGGCGGAAGGGAGGAACTGTCCAATGGTCAGCGCCACTGCAGCGATCGCGGACAGTACACGTCGAGGAGGAGTGACATCGGTGAAGAGCAGGATGACAGCAGCGAGAACGGGGATGACGGTGCCGGGCAGCCCGAGAAGGCCCACCGACTCCTGAGCATCGAGGACCCGGCCACCCACGGTGAGATAGCCCGTCCCGTTATCGATAAGTGTGCGAACGATACCGAGCGCGGCGGCGGAAACGGAGGCCAGGACGACGGCAACGACCGGCATCGATCGACGCGCGCCGTTTGCCTCTCCGAATTCGTCGGTCACGTGAGATCTACCGGTTGTGGGGAGGTATCGGCCGGTCCGGTTTGCCAGGGAAGGCAGCGAATCACTCGGAACTGCGGTCGCGCAGCGTCCGGCTCGCCTGCTCGAGGACGGCCCGCTCGTCCTCGGTGAGGCTGTTGAGACCGGTCGCAGCAACCTTGTCCAGCACCCGGTCGACGTCTGCCTGGGAGAGCGGGCCGCTGCGCGGGAGTCGGGGGCCCGAGTCGGCGGCGTTTGTCGCGGTGCCGGTGCCCTTCTCTCCCCAGGGTCCGGCGACGACGGATCCGCCACCATCGCGGCCTTTTCGGCCGCGGCTCGCCTTCGGAGCCCGGGTCCGGTTGCCGCCGGACGTCGGCCGCTTCGTTCGGTTGCTCGGCCCGCCGAGGATCGGCGGGATCGCCAGGCGCGGAACCCACGGGACCTCCGAGCCCCAGCCGTAGCCTCGGAGCAGGAAGAGCGCCGTGGCGATGGCGCCGATCATGACGAGAAGGAGCTCGGATTCGCGGTCACCGAGGTATTGGAGGACGTCGAGGCCGACGTAGACCAGCGCGATGACCCACACCGGTATCCCGAAGAAGAAGGGCATCCGCGGGTTCTCGGCGGCAAAGGCGCAGAAGACGGCAAGGACGACGAACCGCAGTCCGCCCACGGGAACATTGACGGCAAGGGCGAGCACGGTGGTGACGATGCCGATCGTCACCAGGAACTTGGTGTAGCGGACCCTTCCGAAAAGTCGCTCCACCTCCCGCCCCGTGAACCAGAAGAACGCCAGGGTGAAGGCGGCCCCGATATCGGGCCTGGTGGCGAACGGCCAGGTGAAGAGGCGCCACACCTCCCCGTCAGTGACCAACGGCCGGAACAGGATCAGCCGGAAGAAGAACGCGTTGCTGACCGCGTAGATGAACATGACGAAGACGTTCAACGCGATCACGAACACGGTGGTGGTCACATCGATCGAACCGACCCGGAACCAGGGGTCGTCCTCAGCTCGGAGCTTCGGGACGTAGATCGGGAATCGTCGTGCCACACCTCCACCCTACCGATAGCTGCGAATGTGCCGGGGTCGACCATCTCGGAATACCGTGTGCGGCCATGTCGGGTGATGCACTGGGGTCAACGGGGTTGCGAGCACCGATGCTGGGAACGGTGGTGGCGATCGAACTGGGAGTGGGGGCGGTCGTCCGGTCCGGCGCCACGGTGGTCGTGCTCGACGCCATGAAGATGGAGCACCCGATCGATGCCCCATTCGACGGGGTAATCACCGAGGTCCTGGTTTCCGTCGGCGAGACAGTCGAGGAAGGTCAGCTCCTCGTCATGGTCTCGCCGCAGGTCCTTGCCGTGTCGACGGCGGTCGCCGACGCGACAGTGGACCCAACTGCGGTTCGGTCCGACCTTTCGGCCGTCCTCGATCGTCAGGCCCGAACGCTGGACCACGCCCGCCCGGACTCCGTTGCCCGGCGTCGGCGCACGTCGCAGCGAACGGCGCGCGAGAACATCGCCGATCTCATCGATCCCGGCTCGTTCGTCGAATACGGGTCGCTCGTGATCGCCGCCCAGCGCCGTCGTCGGAGCGTCGAGGACCTCATCGAGAAGACCCCTGCGGACGGGTTGGTGGGGGGCCTCGCGTCGATCAACGCCGAGCTGTTCGGTCCGGAGGCTTCGCGGTGCGTGGTGGTGTCGTACGACTTCACGGTGCTCGCCGGCACGCAGGGGCTCAACAACCATCGCAAGAAGGATCGGTTGTTCACGCTCGCGGCGCAGCAGCGGCTGCCGCTCGTGCTGTTCGCGGAAGGCGGCGGTGGCCGGCCGGGTGACACCGATGGCGTCCAGTTCGCCGGTCTCGACGGTCCCGCCTTCGCTCTCTACGGCCGGCTCAGTGGGTTGGTGCCATTGATCGCGATCGTAAGTGGACGTTGTTTCGCGGGCAATGCTGCGCTTGCCGGGTGCAGCGACGTGATCATCGCAACGCGTGATGCGAATCTGGGCATGGCAGGACCGGCGATGATCGAGGGCGGCGGGCTCGGGGTGTTCGCGCCCGAGGAGATCGGGCCGATGGACGTGCAGGTGGCCAACGGTGTCGTCGATGTTCTCGTCGACGACGAAGCGGCAGCAGTCGCGGTGGCCAAGCGTTACCTCGCCTACTTCCAGGGCCCGGTTTCCGACTGGTCGTGCGCTGACCAGGAGTTGCTCCGCGGAGTCATCCCGGAGAATCGTCTGCGCGCCTACGACATTCGTCGTGTGGTCGAACTGCTCGCCGACGAGGGCTACGTGCTGGAGTTGCGGCGGGGCTTCGGTCGGGGGATGGTCACGTCGCTTGCGCGTATCGAGGGCCGGCCGATCGGGATCGTCGCCAACGATCCATCGCATCTCGCCGGGGCGATCGACTCCGACAACGCCGACAAGGCCGCCCGCTTCCTGCAGCTCTGCGATGCCCATGACATCCCCGTGCTCTTCCTCTGCGACACGCCGGGGATCATGGTCGGCCCCGACGCCGAGGCCACGGCTCTGGTGCGCCATGCTGCCCGGCTGTTCGTTACCGCCGGCAGCCTCACCGTGCCGTTCTTCACGATCGTGCTGCGCAAGGGCTACGGACTGGGGGCGATGACGATGGCCGGCGGCGGATTCCACGAGACGATGTTCACGGTGTCGTGGCCCACCGGGGAGTTCGGTGGGATGGGCCTCGAGGGCGCCGTCCGACTCGGGTACCGCAACGAACTCGCGGCCATCGAGGACGATGCCGAGCGTGGCCGGGTGTTCGAGGAGATGGTCGAACGGATGTACCAGCAGGGCAAGGGGCTGTCGGCGGCGATGCACTTCGAGATCGACGACGTGATCGACCCCGCCGAGTCCCGCCGCCTCATTGTCACCGCGCTGCGAAGCGCCCCGGCCCCGGCCCCGCGAACCGGCAAGAAGCGCCCCTTCGTCGACACCTGGTAGCCCGGCGCTCCTCCCGGCGCGGCGCGACTTCCGCCGCAGATCAGGCCGCGCCTGCCGCAGATCCCCCTTCGCCTGCCGCACATCACCGGTGTTTTGTGAGTGTCGGGTCGATTTCGACCGATGTGCGGCGCAGGACGACCGATGTGCGGCGCAGGACG
>JANLRD010000163.1:0-1862 GCA_031368215.1 Acidimicrobiia bacterium
ACCATGCCCCGCCTCGGCCTCGGGTGAGTCCCATCAACCGTTTACGAGACGGCGTGCGACGTCATGATCTGGGTCGTCCCCGGAGCGTGGCCCGGCGGGCCGACCTTCCCGATCCGCTGCCGCCGCGCCAGCTGTTCGTGCTTGGCGAGCCGCCGCAATGGGCCATCTTCGCCTGCCCGTGCTTCAGCGGTCACGACGTCATGGTCCGAATCGACGAGATCGGAGCTTGGCAGCTCTCCAGTACCCGGTGGCGCCGCCGGCCTTCGCTTCGCCCGTCGGTCGACGCGTTCGACGCCGGTCACCGCTGTCACTTCTGGGTCACTGCGGGGAAAGTGATTTGGGCGGCTGACCAACGACCGAGACCGCTTCGTCCACGCCGGTGAAAGCCCCGGCATCACCAGCCAAACGCCGGTGATACTTGGTCCGCGAGGCCACTGTTCGTTCACCAATTCGGCCACCAATCGCAACTTGGGGCTCGGCGAGCCGTACTGCCCCAGTCGGCCGGTTAGGGGCACACACTTCGCTCGACTAGATCGCCCCAGCGACCCGCACACTCCAGCCAGAGTGCGTCACCGGACGACCCGACGCCGACCACTGCACTTCGAAGGCCCCTATGCGTGCTTGCGATCGGCGCAGCATCGCGCCGGTTATTCATCGCGTAGCGGCGTCCCTTGGTGCCACCGGATGCGCATACGGCCGTTGTGTTCGATCCACAGCGACGACCGGCCCACCGAAACACTTCCGCGAACAGACACGTACTCGACGAGGACGACTCCATTCGAAACCTCGTCACCACGGATGTCGTGTACCTCGGGCGGTTCGTAGGACCCTGCCTCGTCGGGCAGTGCAAGCAGTGTTTCCCCCCGAGTCCACCATCGGCCCGACTGGCCGCGCTCAGCAAAGTCGGGATGCAGTAACTGGTCGATGGCTAAACGTGTCGAGCGGACTGACGGATCAAGCAGCGCCCACTCTCCAGCCAGCGACTCTTCGACACGGTCCATTCCCGAATCGTTGCATATGTGAGAACGACGGTCTCGTTTGGCCCGGAGCGACGAGCCACCCGGTATCAGGCCCATATGTTCGGTCAAGCAGCACGAGTTACGGCCAGACGGATCTCGCGGGCCCATTCGCCGTCGGCCCCGTCCGCTTCGGTTTCGAATCTGTGGGTGGCTTCGCTGATCTTGAGTCGCATGCGGCTGTCGAAGCATTGGTCGGCGGCCCAGTGGAAGGCGCCGGGTCGGCTGACGTCGAATGGAGGGGTTCGCACGAGCGAGAGCGCTGTTCGGAGTAGCCGGGATCGGTCGTCAGCGTCTTGGGTGTCGGCGAGGCAGCAGAGTTGCTCGAATCGGTGCCAGTCGCAGCCGACATCGGTGAGACGGTAGGGGGCTGCGCGTGTTCCGGCACTGATGCGCAGCTGGCCTTCGGCGCTTGATCCGAGCATTTTGCGGGCTCTGGAGATCATTTGCTTCGCCGGGTCGCCGGGGCGGACCTTCTCGGGCCAGATCGCGGTCGCTACTTGGCTGAGCGTGGACGGTCCGTTGAGGGCGAGGAAGGCGACGATCTCGTCGGCTCTGGCGGCATCTTTGCCGTTCCACGTCACGCCTTCGAGGCGCGGTGGTCCATCGAGGAGGACAAGTTCGACGGTTCGTCGCCGCATGATGTGGTCGATCTTCTCGGCGAGCGTCAGATTTGAGGGCGGCGGTTCTCCGAGGGCTTCGTCGATGAGCGTGAGCTGATCAAATCCTTTTGGCAGTGTTCGCAGGACGGTCGCGTCGGACTCGGCGACTTCCTTCGTGGCAGTTTCCACCACGACGACATCATCGCGGACGGGTTCGGCATCGTGCACGTCGTGTTGGAGTGAT
>JANLRD010000152.1:0-12039 GCA_031368215.1 Acidimicrobiia bacterium
GGGGGCGGCGGGTGGTTCGGGGCTAGGGGCCGGTGGGGGGGGCCCCTCCCCACGTTCTGCCGCAGCGCGCGACCGATCCTGCATGCCCGTTTCGGGGTCATGTCACCCCTCCACTCCCCCCAGGTGCGCAGGAACGGGCTACTGCGCCTCCGCTGTCTGGTCCTCGGGCCTCCGCGTCATCCCGGGCCAGCTACCGTGGCCGTCGTGCGTCGCCGTTGTGGAGCAGTGCTTTGGCGCGGTCGACCTTCGCTCCACGGCGCGGAACGGCGGCAACCACGGCGTTTTCCGCTCTTGGTCCGGCTGCTCGGACTCGGCACAGTGGCGGTGTGCTTGAGCTCGTGTCGTGTCGACATGGTGGTCCGGGTCGAATCCGATGAGTTCGGGGCAGGGCGGATTGCGGTGACGGCGGACCTCGACCGCAACGCCGCCGCAGCCGTCTTCCCCCAAACGTCCACGGGAGAACCGAACTCGGCGACCTCCACGGAGGGATCGACGAGCAGAGTACGGGTCGACGACTTCCGAAAGGCGGGGTGGGAGGGGCCGGGCATCGTGCGCAACGCCGATGGTTCGGCGCGCTTCTCGCTCGTTCACCGCTTCACCTCGGTCACCCAGGCGAACACCCTCCTCGGGCAGCTCTCCGGACCGAACGGACCATTGGCCGATCTCCACATCATCCGAAACCGTTCGCCCTGGGCCACGACGATCTCGCTGACCGGACCCGGTGACTTCCGGAGCGGGCTCTCGTCCTTCGGCGATGAGCAACTCGCGTCGGTGACCGGCAGCGGTGCGTTCGGGGTGAGCGAGGCCGAGGTGGTCCGCCAAGCCGGGGGGAAGTCGCTCGACTCGGTGTTCTCCCTTCGCGTCGACGCCCGCCTGCTGGCCGCTGAGCGCACATGGTTGCTCCCGTCCGGCGTGGCAACACCGGTCTCGTTCTCGGCGAGCAGAACGTCCTGGGCGACGATCGCGGGGACCGCCGCGGCGGCCCTTGCGCTGGTGGTGTTCGTGGCACTCCAGCTGCGCTCGAACCGCTCCGGCGGTGGAAATCTTGATGCCGAAGACGATCCGGAGGCGAGTGTCACGACGATGCCGGCTCCGGGCAACGTCGATGCGGTGGGGCGGTTGTGATGGCCGCTCGCCGACGGTTGCTCACGGTGCTCGGGGTCGGCGTCGTCGTCGGCGCCATGGGGATCGGCTTCCTGCTCAATCCGGAAGCCGTCCCCAGGGTCGCGGACGCGCCGCAGCAGTTGCTCCAGGACCCGTCGTTCGAACAACCGACCACGCTCGGCACCTGGAACGTCCGACCCGTCGACGGGGTATCGCCCGAAACGGTCTTCCGGGTGGTTGACGCCGCCAGTGCGCGTGATCTCCGTCGGGTCGGACGACTCACCCAGGGCTCGATCGGACAGGAGGTGCTGCTGACGCCGGTTCGTGGGCGCGCATACCGGTTCTCGGTGTGGATTCGCTCTGCGCTGCCCGGTACACGGGCGAGCGGATCCGTCATCGCTCAGACGGCGTGTGCGAGCGATGAAGAAGTCGCATCGACCCCCTTTGTCGCCGCCGCCTCCTGGGTCCAGGTCTCGGCGACGGTGCAGCCGGTTGACGGTGAGCGGTGCACGATGCGCGTCGTCATCGGGTCAGCGGCGGGGACGGTCGATCTGGACGACGCGAGCTACGTCGATGCCGGCCTGGTCAACCCCTCGTTCGAACTCGGCAACGGCAGCGAGTCGTGGACGATTGATGCCGGGGCCACCGTGACGACAGCCCGATCGGGTGCGGTTGACGGCCGCCAGTTCCTCCGCGTTGTCGCCGCCAGGGCAGGCGCCGGCATCCGCCAGGACACACCGGTCGATCCGTCGTCCCAGCCGGTGCTGGCGACAGCCAGTGTGCTCGTGCGATCCGCCGGTGCACCGACCCGGGTGCAGATCACCTACCGGGAACCGTGCAGCGACGTCATCCACCGCGCCCAGATCATCGCCTCGCGGGACTGGCAGCGACTGAGCGTCCGTCAACCTCGACTTCCACGTGACGCCGTGCCGCCGAGTTTGATCAAGGTCGACGGCGTGCCGTGCGCCGGGCAGGTGGGCGTGGTCTCGGCCGGGCCTGGAACATTCGAGGTCGATGGTGCGGCGGTCACGTTGGAGTCGTATTGGCCGCCGGAGGGGGACCCGAGCTACCAACGCGCGACGAAACGGCGCACGGGGGTTCGGCCCCCGAACGACGCCCGAGCCGGCGACGGATGATCCGGGCGGCGCGCGACCGTCGCATGCAGCGTTGTCCTACCCCTCCCGTAGCCTGACCCCATGCGAGTACGGGGGGGCACATGACCAAGGCCGGGGGCAAGGTATTTCGCGGGCGAACGGTGTTCCGGTGCACGGAATGCGGGGGGGAGGCTCCGAAGTGGGCCGGTCGCTGCACGTCGTGCGGCGCCTGGAACACGTTGGTGGAAGAACTCGACACTCCACCTTCGATGACCGCAGGAAGTGGGGCCGTCAGCCCGGCCGAGGCGGCCAAACCGATCGGCGACGTGAGCCTCCACGAATGGACCGCCCGGCCCACCGGCAACACAGAGGTCGATCGGGTTCTCGGCGGCGGACTCGTCCCCGGGTCGGTGACCGTGCTGGGTGGCGAGCCGGGCATCGGGAAATCCACGCTTCTCCTGCAGCTCCTGGCGTCGATGGCGACCGGAGGCACGCGCACGCTGTTGGTCAGCGGCGAGGAGTCGCTCCAGCAGGTGCGCCTTCGCGCCGAGCGTCTCGGCTCACTGCCCCGCGAACTCTGGCTCGCTTCGACCACGATGCTGCCGGAGGTGCTCGGTCATCTGGCCGACGTCCGCCCGGCCGTGCTCGTTGTCGACTCGATCCAGACCATGGTCGATCCGCAGCTCAGCTCGGCGCCGGGGAGCGTCGCCCAGGTCCGCGAGTGCGCCCATCAGCTCGTGCGCGTGGCGAAGGAGCGCGGGGTCGCCGTCATCCTGGTCGGACACGTCACCAAGGAAGGGTCGCTCGCCGGCCCCCGGGTGCTCGAGCACATCGTCGACACCGTCCTGTCGTTCGAGGGTGACCGCCATCATGCCCTCCGGCTGCTCCGAGCGGTGAAGCACCGATTCGGGGCGACAGGCGAGCTCGGTCTGTTCGAGATGGTCGAGGAGGGCCTTGTCGGCGTCGCCGATCCGAGCACGAGGTTTCTGGGTGACCGCCGCGCCGGGGTCGCCGGCTCGGTAGTCACCTGCGCCATGGAAGGCGCGCGCCCGTTGTTGGTCGAGACCCAGGCGCTCGTCACCGATTCGCCCTTGGCGATGCCGCGTCGAAGCGCCCAGGGGGTCGATGGGGGGCGGCTCGCCCTGCTTCTCGCCGTGCTCGATCAGCATGCCGGTATCCGACTCGGCTCCTGTGACGTCTTTGCGTCCGCTGCGGGTGGTGTCCGCCTGACTGAACCGGCGGCCGACTTGGCCGTTGCTCTTGCCGTCGCCTCCGCCAGCGCTGGCGCGCCGATCGATGGCACAACAATCGCTGTCGGCGAGATCGGACTCGGCGGCGAGATCCGGTCGGTGGCCCACATCCAACGGCGCCTCCAAGAAGCAGCCCGACTCGGCTTCACCGCCGCGGTGGTGCCGACCTCGATGCACGATGCCCCGGGTGGGCTTCGGCTGCATCGGGTCGCCGACGTTGCGTCAGCACTACGCGCGCTTAACATTCCCGTTGTCGCACGGAAGAGCCGATCGTCGAACGGCGGGCGCGGCGGCGCCGGGGCAGGCGGCGGAGCCGACGAATCGTGGTACTCGGCCCCGTGGGGCAGGAGTGGTGCCCGCGGCTCGAGGAGCGACGGCTACGACGAATTCGCCGACGCTGCCGAACAGGAATCGTTCTGACGGACTGCACCGCACGCCCGGCGAGGCGTAGTCAGAAAATCGGCGACCGACCGGTAGCCTCGTCGGCCTGATGCCTCTTCTCTCATCTCCGCTGTTGCAGGGAGCCGTCCGCCTCGTGGCGCCGGGCCGACCGCTCCGAGAGGGTCTTGATCGCATCCTCAGGGCCAAGACCGGGGCCCTTGTCGTCGTCGGCGACGGACCCGACGTTCTGGCGATCTGTTCCGGTGGCTTTCTGCTCGACGCGGAGTACTCGCCGCAACGACTCTCCGAACTCGCGAAGATGGACGGCGCCATCATCTTGTCGTCCGACGCTTCGCGGATTGCTCGAGCCAACGTGCACCTGCTGCCAGACCCGCGCACGCCAACGGTGGAGACCGGTACCCGGCACCGCACGGCGGAACGTGTCGCCCGCTCGGTCAACGTCGCGGTTGTCGCCGCGTCCGAGGAGATGTCCGTCATCACGGTCTATCGAGCCGATCAACGTCACCAGATCGAACCGATCAGCGATGTGCTCGACCGGGCGTCACAGGCGCTCGCCACGCTCGAGAGATATCGGAATCGCCTCGACGCTGTGTTAAGTACGCTTACAAATCACGAACTCGACGGACATGTCACGAAACGCGAGCTGGCGGTCGCCCTCCAGCGAGTCGAGATGGTCCGTCGTCTCGGCGAAGAGACCCGCGGCTTCACGATCGAGCTCGGTGACGACGGCCGGCTCGTGGAGCTTCAGCTCGGCGAACTCCTTGCCGGAGTGGACCGCGAACGCGAGTTCTTGGCCAAGGACTACCGCCTTCCCGGCATCGACCGGCTCGCCGGACTTTCGACGGAGAACCTGCTCGATCTCGACGAAGTGATCGACGTGATCTGGCACGGCGAACGCACGGCGCCCGGTTCGCGAGGCGTGCTGGTGCCGAAGGGCTACCGGGTGCTCGCCCGCATCCCGCGCCTCAACGACACGGTGATCGCCGACGTGGCTGAGCACTTTGGCGGTCTCCCGAAGCTCGTGCAGGCGAGCGTCGCCGGTCTGACCCAGGTCGACGGTGTCGGTGAGGTTCGCGCCCGCAAGATCCGTGAGGGCCTCGCCCGGATCCTCGACGCGTCCAGCCTCGGCTGATCCCGATCGTGCCGGGCCGCGCTCAGGTGGAGCGCATCGTCAGCTTGCGGCGATCGACGATCCGGTAGGTGCGCTCGCGCTGGTCGAGCCAACCGAGGCGCACGAATGCGGCGATGGCCTTGTTCACGCGCTCGCGTGACGCGCCGATCATCCCGGCTAGTTCTTCCTGGGTGATCGGGAGCGTGAACTCATCGTTGTCCCCGGCGATCTCGAGCAGACGTTTGGCGGTGCGGCCCGTCACGTCGAGGAACACCGAATCGGCGAGAGCTTCGTCGGCGGCGCGGAGGCGTCGGACGAGGAGCCCGAGCACGCTCCAGAGCGCCTTGGTGTCGCCTTCGAGGTAGGCGCGCAGCACGCTGAAGGGGACCGACACGACGTCGGAGGTTTCGAGGGCGCGGGCGCCCGCCGACCGACCGGTGCCGTCGAACAGGGCCATCTCACCGAACAGGTCGCCCGGCCCCATCAGCGCAAGCACCGATTCGCGTCCGTCCGAGGAGGTGTTGGCGATCGCGATCCGGCCCGAGAGCACGAGGAAGAGCTCGGCGGCCGGATCGGTCTCCTTGAACACGTAGTCCCCCCGGTGGTGGGTGGTCTTTCGTGCCGCGGAACCCAGCGTGGACAGCGCTTCTTCGTCAAAACCGGCGAAGAATTCGTTCGATCGGAGAGCGTCGGGATGGACCACGCGTGACAGGCTAGTTCGGAGCCCCGTCCGATGATGTGACGACAGCCACAAAACGGACCCGTCCCGATCGCCCGGTTACCCCTTGCGCGACAACGTCTCGGCAACTCGCGCCGTTCCGGTAGACTGGCAAGCCGCTAGTTCTTGTGTTCTCGCTGTTCGCGGCACAAGTGGTCCCCAATCAGGAGCCGCTCCATGACGACGTTTGACGTCGGCGACAAGGTCGTCTACCCGCACCACGGTGCAGCCATCATCGAACGACGGGAGAAGCGCACCATCAATGGTGAGGAGCGCGAGTATCTCGTCTTGAAGGTGGCCTACGGAGATTTGACGCTTTCGGTGCCCGCCGAGAACGTCGAGAAGGTCGGCCTTCGTGACGTGATCAACGACGAAGAGGTCGAGGAAGTCTTCGCCGTGCTTTCGAAGAAAGAAGCCCGCATGCCGACCAACTGGTCCCGGCGCTTCAAGAACCACGTGGAGAAGCTGAAGTCCGGCGACATCTACCAGGTCGCCGAAGTGGTCCGGAACCTGTCGATCCGCGACAAGGACAAGGGCCTCTCGGCCGGCGAGAAGCGCATGCTGGTCAAGGCCCGGCAGATCCTCGTCTCCGAGCTCACGTTCGCGTTGAACGTCGATGAGGAAACGGCCGAGAAGAAGCTCTCCGACGCCCTGGCCTGAGGCCGGCCCGAACCGTCGCCTCTGCCGGTGACCGACCATCGCTGGCGTTCCGCTGGTCTCGCCGCCGACCGCGCTCGCGTGTGGGCGATTGTCGTCGCCGGGGGTGCCGGTGCCCGTTTCGGGGGTGGGATCGCCAAGCAGTACCTCCCCCTCGGCGACGCCCGTGTTGTCGACCGGTCACTGTCGCTCATGCGGTCCGTTTGCGGCGACCGCGTGGTGTTGGTCGTCGCGCCCGACCGCGTGGGCGATCACGGAACCGACGCACCCTACGTTGTCGCCGGAGGCGCCACGCGGTCCGAGTCGGTTCGCGCCGGGCTCGTAGCTGTCGGGCCGGAGGCCGCGATCATCCTGGTCCACGACGCAGCGCGGCCTCTCGTGCCCGGCGCGGTGCTCTTGCGGCTTCTGACGGCGATGGACGCGGGGGCCGACGCCGCGGTTCCCGGTCTGGCGTTGACCGACACCGTCAAACGGGTCGATGCCACCGGTCTGGTGCTGGAAACACCCGATCGTGCCTCGCTGATGGCGGTACAGACCCCGCAGGCCTTCCGGGCCGACGTGCTCCGGCGCGTCCACGCCGCCGGGGGCGACGCAACCGACGACGCGGCACTCGTCGAGGCATCGGGTGGACGCGTCGTCGTCGTGCCCGGTCACCCCCTCGCCCGTAAGGTGACGACTGATGAGGATCTCACTTGGTTGCGGGCGCAACTCGACACGATCAACGAACGGGACCGGTAGAACAATGGCGCCCGCATGATGTCCGCCAGCACGAACGGCTTCCCGGAGTTGCGCGTCGGGCAGGGATTCGACATCCACCCGTTCTCTGATGACCCGTCGCGTCCCCTGATCCTCGGCGGAGTGGTGATCGAGGGGTCGCCGGGTCTCGTCGGGCACAGTGACGCCGACGCCGTTGCCCATGCGGTGACCGATGCGCTGCTCGGAGCGGCCGGCCTGGGCGACATCGGGGAGCACTTTCCCGACACCGATTCCACGTGGAAGGGGGCCGACTCGATGCGCCTGCTGGCGGCCACCGTCGAGTTGCTCGCAGGTGACGGCTGGTCGATCGTCAACGTTGACAGCACCGTGGTTCTCGAGGCACCGAAACTGGCGCCCGTCCGGGTGGCGATGGCCGAGCGTCTGAGTGCGGTGTGCGGAGCGCCGGTGAGCGTGAAGGCGAAACGGGCCGAGGGCCTGGGCTCGCTGGGTCGTCGCGAGGGCATTGCCTGTTTTGCCAGCGCGCTGATCATTCGTCAGCGCTAGAAGCCTGAGGTGGATCTCCGGCCTCTTCGCCATGGCGACATCCGCCGTCTTTGGCTGGGATTGTTCATCTCGCGCATCGGATCGGCGGCCACCTTCATCGCCGTGCCGTACCACGTGTATCAGCGAACCGGGAGCTCGCTGATCGTGGGGTTGCTCGGCCTGGCCGAGGCAGTTCCGCTCGTGTTCAGCGCACTTCTGGGTGGCGCTCTCGCCGATGCACTGGACCGGCGTCGCCTCATCATCGGTGGCGAACTCTCGCTGATGGCGTGTGCGCTCGCCCTGGCGGCGATCGGCGCAAGCCACGCGATCCCGGTGCCGGCGATCTTTGCCGTGGTGGTCGTGATGTCGGTCATCGACGGAATCCAACGACCCGCGCTGGAGGCCTCGTTCGCACGCATCGTCGCCCATGATGAAGTGGGCGCCCTCGCCCGACTTAATCAGCTCCGGTGGTCGATGGCGTTCCTCCTCGGGATGCTCGTGGGCGGTGTGCTCATCGACGCCTTCGGGGTCACTGCGGTGTATCTGGTCGACGCGGCCACGGTGCTCCCCGCTCTTGCGCTCTTCCTCGGAGTGGTGGCCACTCCCCGCCGGGAGAACACCGAGCCGATCGGGCTCGATTCGATCAAAACGGGGCTGCGCTATGCACGGAGCCGTCAGGAGCTGTTGGGGACCTATGTGGTCGACGTCGTCGCGACGTTCTTCGGGATGCCGCTGGCGCTCCTGCCGGCATTTTCGAAGCGGTTCGGAGATGCCAGCGCGTACGGACTGCTCAGTGCCGCCCCGGTGATCGGTGCGGGGATCGCGTCGCTCACCACAGGCTGGGTCACGCGGGTCCACCGCCATGGGCGTGTGATCTCTGTGGCCGCGGTGGCCTGGGGAGCCGGGGTCGTCGGCATGGGGTTGTCCCCGACCCTGCTGGTCGCCTTCGGCTGCTTCGCCTTCGCTGGCGCTGCCGACGCAGTATCGGGGGTGTTCCGGCAGACGATCTGGAACCAGACCATTCCCGATGACGTGCGAGGCCGGATGGCAGGCATCGAAATGGTCAGCTATTCGATCGGACCGACACTCGGCGGGGTCGAATCCGGCGTTGCGGCGAGGCTCTTCGGTGTTGTCGGGGGCATCGTCAGCGGAGGGGTGGCGTGCAGTTTTGGTTCACTCGCCGTCGGGCGAGGGTTCCGCGACTTCTGGCACTACGACGACCGGACCAATCCATCGGCGCAGGCCGAACGGCAGCGTCGGGCAGCGGTGACAAGGCCGGCGTGAAGCGTGCAAGCGGCCCTCGGGGGCCGGACCGGACCGGACCCCAGTAGCGTCTCGGCCATGAATCGCGGAGGACAGCGGCCCGACCGCGCACCCAAGACCGAAACCACACGAGGGGCGCCGGGCCGCGGTGGTGCGTCGGGTGGAACCTCGCGTGGCGGGCCGAGAGACGCTCCGGCTGGTCCGCGTGGAGGCGCGACAGGAGGGTCGCGAGGATCGGGTGCGGCACCGCGAGGAACGAGTCGCGGCGGGTCCGGCGCGGGTGCATCCCGCGACGCCGGCGCGGCCCGGCCGTCGGGCACCGGCTCGCTGGGTGGTTCGGGGCGCGCTCCCGGAAGCCGTGCTCCAGGGGGTCGTCCCGCACGACCCGGGCCGGGAAGCTTCGGCGGGAAGCCGCCGCGCGGATCACGAAGCACCGCGGCCATGGGTGCTCCACTGCGCCCCCGGGCACCCCGCGGGCTGGGTGGCGATCAGGTCGAAGGACGCCAGGCGGTACGTGAACTCCTCCTCGCCGGGCGTCGCCGGGTGCGCGAAGTCTGGATGGCCGATGGGTCTGATGACTCGCCGATCCTGGCCGAGATCGAACAGCTCGCCGGCGAGGCTCGGGTGCCGGTTCGCGTGGTCACCCGCGACCAGCTCTTCGCCGAGGCGCGGACGGAGGCACCGCAGGGTGTGCTGGCATTCGCCGAAGAGATCGCGGAGGTCGAGTTCGACGACATGCTCCGTCCCCGAGGCGGTCGGCTGCCGTTCCTGCTCTTCGTAGATCAGATCACCGACCCGCAGAACCTCGGTGCACTGCTTCGCAGCGCGGACGGTGCCGGAATCACCGGTGTCGTGCTGCCCCGGCACCGGGCCGTGCACGTCACCCCGACGGTGACGAAGGCCGCCGCCGGGGCTGTAGAGCGGGTGCCTATGGCTCTCGTCGGCGGCCTGCCCACGGCGATGCTCGACGCGAAGAAGGCCGGCGCGTGGATCGTCGGACTCGACGCCGACGGGCCCGACGATCTGTATTCGCTCTCCCATCTCGGCGACGAGCCGCTGGTGGTCGTCATCGGGGCCGAAGGGTCGGGGCTCTCCCGCCTGGTGCGGGCCCGATGCGATTCGATTGCCCGGATCCAACTACGGGGAGCACTTCCGTCACTGAACGCCAGCGTCGCAGGCGCCGTGGCCATGTTCGAAATGGGCCGCCACCGAGTGTGATTGCACCCACCTGCCCGAAGCGACGGCACGCTTCGGGCCGTGACCTGTGAGGTGGGGCGCGGCTGCGCGTATCGAGGTGGAGACCGGTTCTACGATGGTCCGAGCCTCGCCGGGTTAGCTCAGGGGTAGAGCAGCTGTCTTGTAAACAGCAGGTCGTCAGTTCAAATCTGACACTCGGCTCCAGATTCAGGGCCTTTGACCAGGGAGTATTTGGTCAAGCTCAAGGACTAGATTGATCGAGTGTGCTCGATGTATCACGGATGTATCAGTCCGGGTAGTGTTTGGTCGTGTCGTGGAAGGCCGTCGGGAAGCCGACCGTCCGTCAGCAGCGGGGAAAGTGGGTGGTTCGCGTCGACGGGATCGACACGGCCACCGGCGCCAAGCTGGCTCGTCAACTCGGGACGTTCACGAGCCAGCGTGCCGCACGGAACGCATCGTCGCGATTCGCCGCCGACGGCGTGGAACAGGCAGACCGGGGCAACGTGTCGTGGGCTGTCGACCGGTGGCTCGCCGGGAAGTCCGACGTGAGTGCCAAATCACGATCGCAATATGAGTGGGCCGCCAAGCACATCCGAGCCGGAATCGGGGGCGTGCCGCTGGAGCATCTCGAACGAACTGACGTGGCGGCGTGGCTCGACGGACTTGCCGCTGGCGGAATCCTGGCTCGGCGGAGCATTCAGATTCTCCGCACGGTATTGCGAGCTGCGTTGGCTGACGCCGTCGACGAAGGGGTTTTGCGACGAAGCCCGGCCAACCGGGTGGCGCTTCCGAAAGAGGTCGTGAAGCCGGGACTGGAGCGAGAACAGCCGGCGTGGTCCGAAGCCGAGATCGGCCGCTTCCTGGCGGTCGCCGACGGTCATCGGTGGGCAGCCGGATTTCGGCTGTCGGTGCTCTATGGGCTGCGGCGATCGGAGTTGTTGGCGTTGCGGTGGGACGACATCGATCTCGACGCAGGAACGGTGCGAGTCGACGAAGGCCTGATCGAAGTGAAGGGCAAGCCGGTATGGACGGAGGGAAAGTCGGCGCGTTCGCGCCGGACCATCCCGATCGACGCTGTCTTGCGAAGGCGCCTACGGGCCCATCGCGTGGCACAGCTCGAACAGCGGGCCAAGGCGCTCGTATGGGAGCAGAGTGACTTGTTGTTCACGACGCAGACCGGCGCCATCGTGCAGGCCCGGAACTTTGATCGCGTCCTCGAGCGGTTGGTACGAGACGCCGAGGTGCCCCGGTTAACGAGTCACGGGCTGCGGCACACAGCGGCCACGCACATGGTCCGTCACGCCAACGATCTCGGCGAACTCCGGGCGATTGCCGACATCCTCGGCCACAGCCCGGAAATGTTGATGCGCGTCTATGCCCACACGTTGCCGGAGTCATTGCGGGCAGTGTCCGACGGGGTCGGGCGGCGATCGGCGGTCTTCGACGGCGTGACTTCGTGAACAGCGCGCGGTAGCTGTCTTTCCGGTCATTCCTCAGTTCGGCAGAATGGTGGCCGATCGACGCGACCAAGCACGATGATTCGGATTTAGGTCACCACGGCTCCGTTGGCAGGGCGGGGCTCCGTGCTTGTCCCGTGAAGATCACCGCGTCGCGTCGTTGCCCCGCCTCGTTGTGTGCCAGTTGTGTAGAATTTGCGAAATTTTCAGGGTCGGAGATCGGACATATATGAGTGCTGGCGGACGCTTTACCGAGTCCTTTTCGACTCGTCGCGTGGTTGCTCAAGTTGTTCGATTCACGCTGGCTGGTGTGGTCTTGGCCCTCGCGCTTCCGGTGTCCCCTTTTCTGGGAAGTCAACCCGCAGCGGTCGCTGCGGGAACCTATGCCCAGACCGTTCTTGGTCGTAGTCCGGTGGCGTTCTGGCGTGTAGCCGAAGCGTCGGGAAACTTTTCTGATTCGAGCCCGAACGGTAATACGGCGGTTGTCAATGGATCAGTTGCCTACGGGTCCATTGGTGCGATTTCCGGAGATACCAACACGGCGGTT
>JANLRD010000180.1:0-13251 GCA_031368215.1 Acidimicrobiia bacterium
GCGGCGATCATGCTCGACTTCCTCGGCGAGACTGCGGCGGCCGCACGGATCCGCTCGGCCATCGACGCAACCCTCGCGCCCGGTTCGACGATGCCCGCCGGCCCGACGGCGGCGATCGGCGATCACGTCGCCTCGCTCGTCTGAGGCCAAACACCTCCCAGCAGCGTTCGGAGGTGTCTTGCCCCCATATATGGGGGCAACCTCTCTCCCAGTGTCAGTGGGCGGTGGCGAGTGAGGTGCTGATCAGGGCGGTGAGATGGTCGCCGACGTTCACGACGTCGCCGATGACGATGGTGGCCGGATTGGCGATGCGAGCGTTGGGGAGTTCGGCCAGAGTCGTGCGGACGATGCGCTGGGCCGGGGTGGTGGCCCGTTCGATGGCGGCGACGGCAAGGTCGGGGGATGCGCCGCCGGCCAGGAGGAGATCGACGTAGCTCCGCCGTTTGGCCACGCCCATGAGCACCACGACGGTCCCGCCGGCGTCGAGGAGTGGTGCGAGGGCCGACCACTCCGGTGCGTCGTGGCCGTCGCCGCACGTGCCGGTGACGACGGTGACACTGCGGGCCACGCCGCGTTGCGTCACCGGGATGTTCGCGGCGGCGGGCGCGGCGAACGACGACGACACGCCCGGAACCACGGTGAATGCGATTCCGGCCTCGGCCAGCGCGAGCGCTTCTTCGCCTCCACGACCGAAGACGAAAGGATCGCCGCCCTTCAAGCGCACAATCTCGCGGCCATCGCGTCCGAGATGCACCAACAGCGCGCTGATGAGTTCCTGCGGGGTCGACTTCCCGGGTGACTTGCCCACATCGATCAGCTCGGCCGACGGGGACGCGAGCGCCACGATGGCGGCGTCGGCCAGACGGTCGTAGACGATGACGTCAGCGGACTCGATGAGGCGGAGCGCCCGGACGGTCAGCAGGTCGGGATCACCGGGGCCGGCGCCGACGAGGTGGACGGTCATTCGTCGTTCCCGTCAGCGGATACGGCCCCGCGTCGCCGAGGGGCCGGTGTCGGCAGCAGTTCGGACAGCTTCTCGACACCGACGCGATGGGCCCAGTCACCGAACGACTCGTGCGCTCCGGAGGAGGACGCCGCAGCGTATTCGGCAACGACCGGCTCGAGCGTCCGCTTGAGGTCGCGGAGTTCGACGTCGGTCGCCAAACGCACACCGAGGCGCTCCCCGCCGGGGGAGCCGCCGAGGTAGATGTCGCTCGTCTTCTTGGTCCGGCCGACGATGCCCAGTTCCGCAGTGTAAGGACGGGCGCAGCCGTTCGGGCATCCCGTCATGTGCAGGCGGATGTTTCGCGTGATGCTATGTGCACTGAGCAGTGACTCGACCTCGTCGACGATGCCGGGAAGGATGCGTTCGGCCTCGCCGAGGGCCTGTCCGCACGTGGGGAGCGCAGGGCACGCGATCGCCAGGCGTTCGACCGGGCCCAGATCGACGGAGAGCCGTACTCCATAGGTGCGCAGAATATCGTCGACCTTGGAGCGGTCGTCGTAGGCCACGCCGCAGAGGAGTACATCCTGATTCGGGGTGATCCGCACTTCGCCGACGTGGGCGGCGATCACTTCGCGCAGCGCCGTGCGCAGCCTCACCGCATCGGTGTCACGAACGCGTCCCGACGGCACCCGCACGCCGAGAAACCACGTTCCCTCGTTGTCGGCATGCCAACCGAGGTGATCGTGGATCAGATCCCAGGCCGGGAGCGCCGGAACATCGAGAAGCGGCGCGCCGAGACGACTTTCGACCTCCGTCCGGAACCACACCTCGCCGCGGTCGGCGAGGAGGTACTTCAGGCGGGCGCGCCCGCGGTCGCCGCGGTCGCCGTGGTCACGGAACACGGTGACGACCGCTTCGACGGTGCGCATCAGGTCGGCGGTGGCGACCCAGCCGAGCGGGGTGGCCAGCCGCGGGAAGGTGTCGTCCGGTCGGGCATGGGACTGGCCCTGGCCGCCGCCGACGAAGATGGCATAGCCGTCGACGCCGTCGACCGCGATGGGCACGAGTCCGACGTCGTTCGACAGGACATCAACGCAGTTGTCGCCGGGCGGGGCGACGGCGATCTTGAACTTTCGGGGAAGATAGGTGTCGCCGTAGATCGGTTCGACGCCGGTTGCGCCGTTGTCGCCGAAGGACATCGCCTGCTCGCCGTCGAGCCAGATCTCGACGTAGGCCGTGGTCAGCGGGCGGAAGTGGTCGGCCAGGGCCGCCGCGACCCCGGTGAGCACCCCCGGGTCGCTTCCCGCAAGCGGCGCCGGACAGGCGCACACGTTCCGGACGACATCGCCGCAGGCGGCGAGGGTCGTGAGGAGTTCGGCGTGGACGGTCTGGATCAGGTGGCGCAGGCCGGCCTTCGGAACGGTGTGGTACTGGATGCCCTGGCGGGTCGTGAGACGCAGCGCGCCGTCGGCCACCTCATCGCTGACCCGGTCGAGTGCCGCCCACTGCCGGGGGGTGACGACGCCGCCGGGGATGGCCACGCGGATCATGCACGAGTAGGCGAGCTGTTCGCGCTTGGCGGCGAGAGCCTTGCGGCGATCACGATCGTCCTGCTGGTACAGACCGTGGAACTTGATCAGATGGGTGCTGTCGGTGGTGAACGGAGCGGCGGCGTCGTGCAACTCGGCGATGAGGGCTCCGCGGAGATGGTCGCTGACGGCTTTGGCCGCTTCGACCGGCGTGCCGACCCCGGGACCCGAGGTGGTGAGCGTCGTTCGCTCGGCAGACGGGAACGTGGAGGACGATGACCCGGACACGGCGTCGATCTTACCGGAAAACCCGACTATCCCTATCGGGAATAGGTCGTGACCCTCCGTTGGGCCCGATCAAGGAAGGAACATCCCCATTGCTCGGAGGCCTCACCCGCAGACGCCGTTCCGACTGGGAGACTGTTGCCGTGCAGGTGAGCGCCCGAGCTGAATATGCCGTCCGAGCCGCGGTCGAGTTGGCCCGGCTCCCCGCGCACCGGGCGATCTCGGCCGAACGGGTCGCCATGCAAGCCGACGTGCCGGCGAAGTTTCTGGAGGCAATCCTCACCGATCTCCGCCACGGTGGGATCGTCGTGACCCAGCGGGGCGCCCAAGGCGGGTGTCGTCTGGCGCGACCGGCCGACCAGATCACCGTTGCCGATGTGTTCGCTGCGGTCGAGGGGACGCCCGGACAGGTTCGGGGCCTGGCACCGACGGAGGTGACCTACCCGGACGGCAACGAAGCCGTTCGCCATCTTTGGATGGGCGTGCAGGCATCGGTTCTGCGCGTCCTCTCCGGCGTGACGCTCGCCCACCTGGCCGACGACCGACTGCCGCCGACGGTCGCCCGTCTCGCCAGTGACGGATGATCCGACTCTAAATACCCCTTGCCGATAGGAATTGTCGGGTTTATAGTGGTCGCTGTGGAAGTGACCGGCCCCAACACTCGAATGAACCTCGATCTGCGGGCTGCCCAATCGGGCGCACCCTCGAGTGCTTCGGCGGAAGCCGACTCCGACCGCACGCGCCTCGTCCGGGCCCTGCTTGCGTTGGCGATTCTCGCCACCCTGGTGTGGCTTGTCGCGGCGCCGTCGACGCCGGCCCTCATCGCCGTCATCTCGGCCGTGATCGCCGTTGTCGGCTGGGGCGACGGACCTGATCCCGAGCCCTCCGCCTGATCGGCCCGCGGGAGTCTTCAACGGCGGTCGTTGATCTGCGTCCGGCCCGCCCCTACTCTCGGTGACCCGACGGGTAGGTGTGAAGGGACCGATGAAGCTGACCATGCAGAAGCGGGCGGTGACCGTTTTCGCGGTTGCCACCGTCGCCGTGGCCGTGAGCGTCATGTTTTCCGCGCCCGATCTGGCCGTCGCCGGCCCATCTGATTCGGTCACCGGTGGCGTCGCCGCCTACTTCCCGGACTCGACCCCCAACCGCGGCGCGATCACGGCGAGATCCGGGATCGGCGTGGTCGTCATGAACACCCTGCAGTCGACCGGCGCTGCAGCTGCGGTGGCGGACTACAAGGGCGCTGGCAAGCGGGTGTTCGGGTACTTCGCGGCCGGCTACGCACCGAGCGGTGCCAACGGCATCTCACCCAAGTCGCTCTTGCAGTTGCAGTCAACGGCGAACTCGATCCTCACGGCCTATCCGACGATCGACGGGTTGTTCCTGGACGAAGTCCTGAACAACGATGCGGCCGGGTGTGCCACGCCGGCCGCCTTCTACGCCGGCTTCTACGGGTGGTTCAAATCCGCATACCCGTCGAAGTCACTGATCCTCAATCCCGGCACAGCTCTCTGCTCGTCGTTCGCCGGTACGGCCGACATCTTCATGATCTTCGAGAATCGACTCGGTTTCTACCGGTCGGCCTTCGAGCCGTATTTTGCGCTCTCGGACTTCGATTGGATCCGAGCGCTGCCGAACTCGCAGGTCTGGGCAATCATCTACGGCGTTCCGGTTCCCGAAATGGGCGGTCTGCTCGACGAAATGGCCGGATACGCCGGAATCGTCACGGTGCTTTCTGACAACGCGGACCACCCCTACAGCAACGTCCCGCCGGTGACCGAACTGGACATCTTGAACAACCGGGCTCTCGGGGTTGGCGCTCAGTCGACGACAACGATCGCGGTTGCCACGACGACAACGGTCCTGCCAACTCCCAACGACGGTGCCCCCACGATTGTCCCCCCGGCGCCAGCGGCTGCAGCGGCGGTGACAACCACCTCGTCAACGACCGTTGCCCCGACCGCGACGGCCGCCCCGACATCGACGGGCCCGTCAACCACCGGCGTGTCGAGCACGACGAAGCCCCCAGTCGCAGCTGCAGTGGTTCTTCCCGTCACGCCAACGACGTCGAAGAAGCAGGTGCCCCGCTACGTCATCCGCCGGGAGAGGCGCTGTCGGACCACCACGACCAAGTCGGGGAAGCAGACGCGCACGTGTCGAATGGTCACCGTCCGCGTACCCGTCCCTTCGGGCTGAGCCACAAGACCCGCAGACGTCGCGACTCGTTCAGCGCGTCGTGGAAGACTGACCCCATCATGGCTGCGCCTCGCTTTGTTCCCGTTGTTCCCGTCGGTGGCTTCCGCGACGGCGAGCATCTGCCGCCCGCCCTCGAGTGGACGACCGACCGGCCCGGCGAGGTCCGCAACGGACAGCCGTCGGGCCGCAAGCTCGGAAGTCCCGGACCGGATCAGGGCTATGCCATCAAGCTTGCGAACCTGTTCCACGGTCGGCTCCGACTGGCCGATGGCGAGCACGAGCACGATGTCATGGTGGGCTGTCTCGCGGTCGCCATGAAGCGGTCATCGATCTTCGGCCGGGCGCCGGTGATCCACGACCTCGATGTTGCGTTCTCCGTCTTCGGCTTCCTCGGAGATGACCCGGCGCCGGCCGATCTCGTTCGTATGCGTGCGTCGTTGTTCGAAGCCGCCGGCCATCACTACGAAGTCCAGCGACACATCGCCGACCTTGTTCCCGAATCCACCCTTCGGCTTTCGCCGGCCGAGGTCCGTCAACTCCAGCGCATCGACGGCTGGCAGAAGCTCCTCGCCGCCTGACGGTTGACGTCAGCAGATTGGTCTGGCACGCTGTGTCCCGATGCTCTTCGGTGCTGCGCTTCTCCGCTGCGCTCCGACTGCTCGCAACAGAAGCCTCACGTTCAACCGAATCCCACCACGGAGCAACATGACGTTCTCTCACGGACTTCTTCTTCTCACCTAGGCGAGCCCGACATACGGTGCTCGCCCGAACCCCTGTGCCTGATGGCCGGGGGTTTTTCTTTTGTCCGCAAACTTTTCGACCTACCCACACCGACCCTCGTAGACCAAGGACTTCACGTCATGCCTCCCCAGCCCGTCACCCCGAAATCGATGCCCTTCGAGAAGTACCGGCCCTACCCGGAGGTTCCGCTACCTGATCGAACGTGGCCGGGCAAGCGCATCTCCAAAGCGCCGCTGTGGTGCTCCGTCGATCTCCGCGACGGCAATCAGGCGCTGATCGATCCGATGGATCCGAGTCGCAAGCTGAAGATGTTCGAGACGCTGGTGCAGATGGGCTTCAAGGAGATCGAGATCGGCTTCCCGTCGGCGAGTCAGCCCGACTTCGACTTCACCCGTTTGCTCATCGAAAAGGACCTGATCCCCGACGATGTCACCGTGCAGGTTCTGGTGCAGTGCCGTGAGGAGTTGATCGAGCGAACCTTCGAGTCACTCATCGGTGTGCCGAATGCGATCGTGCACTTCTACAACTCCACGTCGATGCTGCAGCGTCGAGTCGTGTTCGGTCTCGACCGTCCGGGTATCACCGGCATCGCCACGCAGGCCGCTCGGGTGTGCGAGCGCTTCCGTCACTCGGTCGGAGGCTCGTCGAACATCCGCTACGAGTACTCGCCCGAGAGCTTCACCGGAACCGAGATCGACTATGCGCTGGAGATCTGCAACGAGGTGATCGCGTCCATCGATCCGTCGCCCGACTGGCCACTGATCCTGAACCTCCCCGCCACCGTGGAGATGTCCACACCGAACATCTACGCCGACCTCATCGAGACCTTCGACCGCAACGTCGATCGTCGCGATTCGGTGGTCATCTCGCTGCATCCGCACAACGACCGCGGCACCGGCGTCGCCGCAGCCGAGCTCGGCATCATGGCGGGTGCCGATCGCATCGAGGGAACGCTGTTCGGCAATGGGGAGCGCACCGGCAACCTCGATCTCGTGAACGTCGCCCTGAACCTGATGGCCCAGGGCGTCGATCCGGAGCTCGACCTGTCCGATATCGACAAGCTGCGCCGCGTGGCGGAGTATTGCAACCGCCTGCCGGTACATGAGCGCCATGCCTACGCTGGCGACCTCGTCTACACGAGCTTCTCCGGGTCCCACCAGGACGCCATCAAGAAGGGTTTCGCGGCGCTCTCCCACCCGAGGGACTACGCCGAATGGGCCGTGCCGTATCTGCCGATCGACCCGGCCCACGTCGGCCGAACCTACGAGGCGGTCATCCGGGTCAACTCGCAGTCGGGCAAGGGTGGCGTTGCCTACATCATGGAGGCCGAGCACGGCTACGTACTGCCCCGTCGCCTGCAGGTCGAGTTCTCCAAGACGATTCAGGCGATCACCGAGGATTCCGGCACGGAGATCTCACCGACTGACATGTGGTCGAAGTTCCAGACGGAGTATTTCCCGGAGAAGCCGACGTACGAGCTGATCTCGCACGAGACGATCACCAAGCCGACGGAACACGGTGACCGGGCAACCGTCGTCGCCCAGATCGTCGCCGATGGTGAGCATCGCACGATTACCGGCGAAGGCAACGGCCCGATCGACGCGTTCGTCAAGGCGGTCCGCCACGATCTCGGGGTGGTCATCGACGTGACCGATTACCACGAGCACGCCAAATCAGCCGGATCGGATTCCACCGCTGTCTGCTACGTGGAGACGAGCGGCCCGGAGGGCGTTCTCTGGGGTGTCGGCGAAGACCCCAGCATCCTCAACGCCAGCTACCGCGCCGTCCTCAGTGCAGTGAACCGCCACCAGGGCTAGGCCCGTTGGGAGAGAGGTTGCCCCATTATATGGGGGCAGAACACCTCCCAACGTCGCTCGGAGGTGTTCTGCCGCGTTCCGTCGAGCGCGAAACGGCCCGGGAAACCCCGGGCCGTTTCGCTGCAGTCGTCGGACGACGACGGTTCTTCCCCGGTCAGATGCAGATGCTGCGCAGCGGCTCGAAGCCGTTGAATCCGACCGCTGCGTACGTCGTGGTGTATGCCCCCGTGGAGAGGAAGACCACCCGGTCACCTTCGCCGAGCGAGAGCGGGAGCTCGTAGTCGGACTTCTCGTAGAGCACATCGGCGGAGTCACAGGTGGGGCCGGCGATGACGACGGGTCCGGTGGCGCTGCCGTCGCCGCAACGCGTTGTGAGGAGGCGGTAGCGGATGGCTTCGTCCATGGTCTCGGCGAGGCCGCCGAACTTCCCGCAATCGAGGTAGACCCAGCGCTTGGCGTCGAACTCGTACTTGCGGGCGACGAGCACGACCTCGGTCTCGAGCACGCCGGCGTCGGCGACCAGGTAGCGGCCGGGCTCGGCGAGCACGCGGGGCAGGTCGTCGCCGTGGGTGTCGGCGAGGTGGGTGCGGACGGCGTGATCGATGGCCGCTCCGTATGCGCCGATCGACGGCATCTCGTCCTGGTAGCGGCCCGGGAATCCTCCGCCGATGTTCACGAGGTCGAGGCGATACCCGGCATCGGCGAGGGTGCGGGCGAGGCTGCCCACGATCTCGAGGGCGCCGTCCCATGCGTTGACGTCGCGCTGCTGGGATCCGACGTGGAACGACGCTCCGACGGAGAACCCACGGCCGGCCGCAAGGAGCAGTAGCCGGGCGGCTTCGGAGGGTTCGCAGCCGAACTTGCGCGAGAGCGGCCAGTCGGCGCCGGACCCGTCGCAGAGCACACGACAGAAGATGGTCGACCCGGGAGCGACGGCGGTGAGCTTGTCGAGCTCCGACTCGGAGTCGAATGCGAACAGTCGAACACCTTGGTCGTAGGCGCGCTGAATGTCAGCTCGCTTCTTGATCGTGTTGCCGAAGGAGATCTGCTCGGCGCTGGCGCCGATCGCCAGACAGGCAGCGATCTCGTTGGGTGAGGCGACATCGAAGTTTCCGCCGCGTTCCAACACGAGTCGAAGAAGTTCCGGCGCCGGGTTCGCCTTGACGGCATAGAACACGTCGGCGACCGGGAGGGCGTCTCGCAAGGCGTCGTAGCGCTCAGCCACGACGTCGGTGTCGACGACCAGGTACGGCGTCGGTATGCCCGACGGGTCGATGGCGTTGCACGCGAGGAACCGCTCGATCTTCTCGGTTGGGATCCCGGAACGTGCCGGGGCGGCGGAAGCGGCCAATGAAGGACCTCCTAGGAAGAAATCCGCACCATGCGGAGCCGGAGAAACATACGGAACTTCGCGGTACCCGCTTGACCGTTTTGCGAAATACGAATCGAACCGTGTTCATCTGGCCTCGCGGGTGCGAAATGACTCGTCGACGTGGCCGGTCGTTGCGTTTTGACTTGCGTGCGTCAACGCGGATTGTAAATAGTTCTTGACGTCAAGTCTGGTTGATGTCTGACTGAATGTCATGACTACTTCACATTCTTCCGTCCGGATGACGAATCGGTTCGATCGTGTGCCGACCGGGTGCTCGATCACGATCGCGACATCTACGGCGACGAGCGGGCCCGGCTGCGCTGGTACGAGGGACGCGGATCTTGATTGATGGCGTCGCACGAGCGCGGCGTCGGAGGGCCTGTGCGCGCAGACGAGCGCGACGGTGCCGCGGGGTCGTCCGTCCGTGAGCGTCGGAGGGCGCGGTCGCTCACCCAGCAGGATCTTGCGGATGCCGTTGGGGTCAGCCGCCAGACGGTGATCTCCATGGAAACCGGCGACTACGCCCCCTCGGTGTATCTCGCCCTCCGCATCGCCCGTGCGCTCGACTCGTCCGTCGAGGCGCTCTGGGGCTGACGGCGGAGAGCCCGGCGGTCAGGCGGACTACTTCGCGATCTCGATCGTGACCCGTCGGGCAAAGGTGAGATCGTTGATCTGCTCGGCGTCGCCCTTGGCGTCGGCGGTGAACGTCACCTGCGACGCTTTGTCGGACAGGCCCTTCACGAGTGCCGCTTCCACCGCAGCGGCGCGCCGCTTTGACAGTGCGAGGTTGGCTTTCGCGTCTCCCGTCTTGTCGGCGCGGCCGACCAGGGCGACCTTCGTGCCCGATGGCAACGACGAGAGGATCTTGACGGCCCCGTCGATCTTCGCCTGGCCGGCGGCGTTGATCTGGGCCGTAGCGCTGTCGAAGTACACGGTGAGGTCCTCGGGCGTCGAGTCGCCGGCCTTGTTGGTCGTGGTGAGGTCGACCGGTGCGTCAGCCGCAGGCTTGATCAGCGCCGCGACATCGACGCCAGGCGGCAGGAGCACCTTGTCGATGACGTGGATAACACCGTTGCTGGCAGCGACGTCGGCGGTGAGGACTTTGGCGTCGTTGACGGTGACGCCGCCTCCGGTCGCAAGCTTCACGGTCCCGCCTTCGACGGTGGCAATGTCGCCAGCCTTGATGTCAGCGGCCAGGACTTTTCCGGCAACCACGTGGTACGTGAGGATCTTTGCGAGCGTGGCCTTGTTCTCCGGCTTGAGAAGCGCATCCAAGGCGCCGGCCGGGAGGTCGGCGAACGCGTCGTCGGTCGGCGCGAAGACGGTGAACGGACCTGCGCCGTTGAGCGTGTCGGTGAGTCCTGCGGCCTCGATCGCCGCGCTCAGAGTCGTGAAGCTGCCGGCCGCCTTTGCGGTTTCGAGGATGTTGGCGGTCGGCACTGCCGGCACTGCCGGTGCGTCGGTCGCTGCAGGCTCGGTCGGCGGGGCCACGGACCCCTCGACCGTCGTGTCGGCCGTTGCGGAGTCCGACGCCTTGTCCTTGCCCAGGTGGCTCAACCAGAACCCGAGTCCGATGGCGACGAGGAGCGCTATCGGGAGCAGCCAGACGCCCGCCGTCCTGCGGCGATCGTCCGTGGTCGAGTCGGCACCCGTGGTGACGGCCGCCGCGACGTTTGCTCCGCCGCTCGTGGCCCCGGCGACCGCTGCGCGGGTACCACCGGACAGCCCACCGAATCCGGGCAGATCGAGTCCGGCGAGGAGACGCCGGACGTAGGCGAGGTCGCCTGCCTCGATGCGCTCGCCGAGCTTTGTGTACCCGTCCTCGGGGAGGCGATCCCGGATCCATGCGAACTCGCCGGCGTCGAAACGGTTCTTGAACCAGACGATGTCGTTTGCAATCAGGCGATCACCGATGTGCTTGAGGACGTCGACGGGGGGCGGAGTCATGGCCGATAAGGATACGGGAGCCTCTACGACACCTCAGACCGCTGGTGCGTGAGCACAGGACTTGGGCTGACTTCCTGCGCTGACGCCGACGAATGAGCCGGGACGCGGATGTCCGATTACCGCTCACAACGTGAAGTGGCTTCGGGCAGACTCGAACCTATGACCCAGGACGATCGCTTCTACGACGCGATGCGCGCAAGGGATCCGCGATTCGACGGGACGATCTTCGTGGCGGTCAAGACGACGGGGATCTACTGCCGACCGAGCTGTCCGACTCCGATCCATCCGAAACGGGTCAACGTGAGCTTCCATCGCACCGCCGCGTCGGCCCAGCGCGCCGGTTACCGGGCCTGCAAGCGGTGCCGACCGGACGCCTCGCCAGGATCGCCGGAGTGGAACGTGCGTGGCGATCTCGTTGGTCGGGCGATGCGCCACATCGTCGACGGTCTCGTCGACCGAGAAGGGGTTGGGGGAGTGGCGCGCGCACTCGCCGTGAGCGAACGCCACCTTCACCGCATCCTCGTCGAGGAAGTCGGTGCGGGTCCCCTGGAACTTGCTCGAAGTCAACGAGCGCAGACGGCCCGTCTGCTGATCGAGACGACCGACCTGTCGTCGTCCGACGTCGCCTTCGCCGCGGGCTTCTCCAGCATCCGGCAATTTCACGACACCGTGCGCGCCGTCTTCGACGCGTCGCCGACCGAGTTGCGGGCGAAGCGCTCGCGGGGGACGAGACACGGGGGCGAACATGCGAACCTGACGCCGCCGATCACCATCCGCCTTCGTGCGCGAACCCCGTTCGATGGTCAGGGACTCCTGCGCTTCCTTGCGGCGAGGGCCGTCCGCGGGGTCGAAGTCGTCGACCCGACGACGAACTCCTATGCACGCACACTACGTCTGCCCAACGGTTCGGGGACGGTGGAGTGCGTTCTGGGCGACGAGGCGGTCCTGGCGACGTTTCGGCTCACCGACCTCAGCGACCTCGGCACGGCGACCTCGCGTGTGCGCCGACTCTTCGACCTGGACACCGATTCTTTTGCCATCGACGCGCACCTGAGCTCGGATCCGGCGCTCCGTTCCCTGGTCGAGGCCTGCTCGGGACGTCGTGTGCCCGGGACCGTCGACGCCCACGAGATCGCCGTTCGGGCGGTGCTCGGCCAGCAGGTCTCCGTCGCAGGAGCCCGCAGGACGGCGGGACGGCTCACCGAGGAGTTCGGTGAGCGTGTCGACTTCGGCGTGCCGGGGCTGACGAACCTGTTTCCGTCCGCCGCCGCTCTCTATGATGCCGGACCGGACCAGATTCCCGTCCCGAGATCGCGTGCCGAGGCGCTGACGTCACTTTGCGGGTCGCTCGCATCCGGAGATCTCGATCTCTCGATCGGCGCAGATCGAGCAAAGGTACGCGCACAGATGATTGACCATCGGGGTATCGGGCCCTGGACGGCCGACTACGTGCTGATCCGTGCGCTGCGCGAACCCGACGGATTTCTCCCGTCGGATCTGGGAGTCAAACATGCCGCCCTGAAGCTCGGCCTCCCGACGGAGCCCCGACCCCTTGCCGCCCGTGCCGAGCGATGGGCGCCGTGGCGCTCCTCGGCCCTCTTCCATCTCTGGAGTCTTCTGCCATGAACGAAACCCTCAAATCCGCAACGGTCGCCTCACCGGTTGGTGAGCTCACGATCATCGTCTCGGCCCGCGGCATACGGGCCCTTTTGTGGGAAGTCGAGAGAGCCGGGCGGGTTCGAGTAGGCGACGCGGTGCCTGCCTCCGACGAACTGATCGAGGCGACGCAGCGTCAGCTCGCCGAGTACTTCGGCGGTTCACGGAGAACCTTCGATGTGCCCCTCGATCCGGTCGGGACGGAGTTCCAGCAACGGGCGTGGAAGGCGCTGAGCGAGATCCCCTACGGAGAGACGGTCTCGTACGGCACGCAGGCCCGACGGCTCGGCGACGTCGGGCTGGCGCGGGCGGTGGGAGCGGCAAACGGCCGCAACCCCATCAGCATCATCGTGCCCTGTCACCGCGTGATCGGCTCGACCGGTGCGCTGACAGGGTTCGCCGCGGGGATCGATACGAAGCGATTTCTGCTCGACCACGAACGCCACGTCGCTCACCCGGACCCGCAACTGGCGCTCCTCTGACGTACCCGGCCCATGGGTGGCGATCACCGAACCGGCGAGCCGCGGGTCGGCGGTTGCACGGTGTTGGTCGTCTGCGTCAAAGTCGTGGCCCAACTGCGCTGACGCCACCCGTCGTGCTGCTCCTCACGGCCGAAGGAAGACATCCCATGACGGCGACCAACGACATCCCGCTCGGACCGGACGGAAAGATCCAATTCGCCGACGCCGACAACAAGAAGCGGGGTTGCCTCAAGTATGTGCTCGTTGCGATCGTGGTGCTCGGCCTGGTCATCGGCGGCTG
>JANLRD010000181.1:0-6723 GCA_031368215.1 Acidimicrobiia bacterium
GGCACTCACGTCGACTCGGGCATCGTCAACTCCGGCGGCGGCGGCCGCGGCAAGGTCGGCAATGGCCCTGGACGTGGCGTTGGCGACGACTCGAGACACGGCATCGTCCGGCTCGGCATCCGGGGTCGGCATCTCCACCGCCAGTCGGTACAAGAGGTTGAGCGCCGCGACCTCGGTGGGGTCGTTCCCCCTGCTCTCGACGAGCTCGGTCGTCGCTGGTAGGTCCGGCTCTTCGACGATCAGGTCGAAGGCGGTGCGCAGGAGGGGATCGATGAACAGGACCGATGCCAACCACGGGAGCACCTGGCCCGGCTCGGAAATGACCCAGCGCAGCACCTCGAGCTCCGCCGAGCCGGAATGATCCGACGCGGCGCGGGCAACGAGCGACGCCGAGGATGCTCGACCCTGATGACGGCTCGGCGAGCCGGCGTTCCTCCGTGCAGGCGTCGACGGCGAGCGGGACTGACCGGCGCGACCCGGTTGCGGCCGCTCCCGTCTGGAACCGTGTTCAAAGGCCCCGCCGACGTTGGTGGTCCAGGACCCGTCGGCCGACGGTGCGAACCTGTCGTCCATCGGGGGGGCAAAGTCCTCTGGCGGCTCGTTGGCGATTGCCCTTCCCTCGGTCGGGTCGTGCGGACGGTCGTTGCCGACCGGCGGACGGGCGTTGGGATTGGATCGCGCCGCAGCCGATCGATGCTCGTCGGCGTCGGGGGGAACAGGGGCCGAAGATGCGGGACGCTCGGAGAAGGTCGCCTGGCGCCCGTCTCTCGTCGAGCGGACGGGACCGGGCGGCCGACGCGAAGTCGTTCGGGCGGGTGCCGGGCGTCCCGGACTCGACGACGCTCCGGGCAGGTACTTCTGGGGGTCGGCGAGTACGGACGAAACCGTTTCCGACGACACCTGGCAACGCATTGCGACGTCGTTCAGGTACTGCTCGCGCACCACCGCGCTCGGGTGCTCGAACACGATTGCCACCGCACTCTCGAACGCACGCGCCCTCCCTTCGAGCGTTGCCAGGTTGGCTTTCGCCAGAAGACGCTCGATCCGGAACCGGAGAAACGGCTGGGCGTCACGGACCGCCGCCGCGAGCCGCTCCGGATCGCGTTGGGCCAGCTCAGCTGGGTCCTCACCCGCCGGCAGGGCCACGACAAACAGATCGATCTCGTACTTGCGCTCCCAGGCGTAGAACTTCTCGGCGGCATTCTGGCCCGCCGCGTCGGCGTCATAGGCCAACACGATGCGCCGGGCGAAGTTCTTCAGGATCTGGAAGTGCTCGTCGGCGAGTGCCGTGCCGCAGGTCGCGACCGCCCGGGGAAGGCCGCTGCGGTGGAACGCGATCACGTCCGTGTAGCCCTCACAGACGATCACCTCGCCCTGTTCGACGATCTGGCTCTTCGCCCAGTTCAGCCCGTAGAGCACTCGACTCTTCGAATACAGCTTGGTCTCCGACGAGTTCTTGTACTTGGGGCCCTCGGCATCGGGCATCTTCCGGCCGCCGAACGCGATCGGCTGCCCCTGCGCGTCGAAGATCGGGAAGAGGATGCGGCTCTGGAAGAAGTCGTTGAGCTTGCCGATCTTGGACACGTAGCCAAGCCCCGTGTCGCGGGCGACGTCGGTTGGCAGGTGCAGCGCCCGACAGAGCGTGTCCCACCCCTCCGGTGCCCAACCGATCTTGAACCGGCGGATCGCCTCACCGTCGTAGCCGCGGCCACGCAGGTACTTGCGGGCAGCAGCTGCATCTGGACTGGTCAGGAGGCGTTCGTGGTACCACACGGCCGCCTTCGCCGTGGCTTCGAGCAACTGGGCCCGCTTGACCCGGTCCTTCGACGCAGCCTCGGAGTCGTAGCGCAATGCGATGTTCGCCTTGGTCGCCAACTTCTCGATCGCTGCACTGAAATCGAGGTGCTCGATCTCGCGCAGGAACGTGATCACGTCTCCCTTGGCCTGGCACCCGAAGCAGTAATACGTGCCTTTCTCGGGGCTGACAGAGAATGACGGCGACTTCTCTCCGTGGAAGGGGCACAGCCCGCTGTAGTTCCGTCCGACCCGCTTGAGGGCGACATGCTCGGAGATGACGGCGATGACGTCGGTCGCCGCCCTCACCCGCACGATGTCCTCTTCCAAGATCCCCACGGACCAAGTATGCAACGGGGCCGGTGACGATCGGCCCGGCCGGCCTCGTTCAGTCGCTCGCCGGTGCCGGCCGGTGCTTGCGCCGAACGCGGATCCGGCTCACGTCAATCGGCTCACGAGTGCGTGCGTCGACCACGACCGGCACGATCGTCTCGCCCGAATCCCGGTCGGCGATGCGCAGGGGGGTGCCTATTCCGGTCGGGCTTCCGTCGAACATCCACCGGTCGCCCCAGGTCCACATGATGGCGAGCACGTCGAAGAACTCCCGGCCTTTCTGCGTCGGGCGGTATTCGAAGCGAGGTGGATTGGGCTGATACTGCACCCGTTCGAGCATGCCTTCGTCGACAAGACGGTTGAGGCGCTGCGTGAGCGTGGTCCGGCTGACACCGAGGTTGGTCTGCAGATCTTCGAAGCGGCAGACACCGAAGAGAACAGTACGCAGCACCATCGGCGTCCACCAGTCGCCGAGAAGGTCGGTCGTTCGGGCAATGGGACAGACGTCCTGATCGAATCGTGTCCGACGCATAGTCCTATGACTGTACTAACTCGTGGCCAACAGTGGCAGTGCGTCCCGATCCGTCAGGTCGGCCGCACTGCTGCGGACACTGGCAACACCTACACACAGACCGCTTCGACGCGGGCGGGCACGTGCTTGTGGAACGGGGTCCCCGCGATCGGGTCGCGCCACGACGAGTCCGTCAGCTCGTTCGGCGCGATGCCGCGCACGTCGTCTGACGTACCGACACCCATGCCGTTGGGCAACGACATATGCCCAGCGCGCATACGATCGTTGACTTCCACGAGCACCTCGGCCGAGCCCCGCCGCGTCGTGACGCGAGCACGACCTCCGTCGACGAGGCCGTAGGTGTCGGCGTCGGAGGGTGAGACCCGCAACGCTCCGTCGGCATCCTTCTTCCGCCACGCGTTGTCGCGGAAGATGGTGTTCGCGGTGAAGCTCCTTCGCTCCCCCGCCGACAGCACGACCGGGAAATCCGGATCATTTGGTGGACGCAGTGCCCCGGCCGAGAGTTCGTCGAGCATCGAGCGCAGCTCGGGGAGGTCGAGCGCGATCTTCCCGTCGTCGGTCTTGAGCCGTCGCCACGACTCGTCGTACTCGTCGAGGCAGAACGTGACGCCGTGTTCCCCCTCGAGGATCGCGTCGAACAACTTCTCGCCCGCTTGGAGCCCTTCACCGGTGAATCCGGCACGGGCGACACCGGCAGGGTTCGACAGTGCACATCGATGCGCAGCACCCCAGAGCAGCGCCGCCGATGCGAGACCTTTCGGGAGCGTCGGCCCGAGTGTGCGGAAAAGGACGAGCGGGGCCATTTCACCAAGCTCGGGATCAGCTGTCGTCGCCGCAAAGAACGCTTCGGCATACGCTGCCCGATCTTTCGACGCGGCCTCGTGCAACGGGGCCAGCTTCTCCGGCGCCAGATAGCCCATCGCTTCGGCCAGACGCGCATGAATCTCCGGCTCGACCAGCGTGCCGGGAAGCGGCTCGAGAATCGGATGGCGCAAGTGGAACACGTTGCCGGGGAACTCGAAGTTGAAAAACGTCGCCTCGGCCTTCTCGAACTGCGACGCCGCTGGCAGCACGTAATGCGCCAGGCGCGCCGTCTCCGTCATGGCGACATCGATCACGACGAGCAACTCGAGGGCCTGAAGTGCTTCTCGCATCCTCTTGCTGTCGGCGATCGAGTGTGCCGGGTTGCCCGATTCGACAAACATGGCCCGGTAACGCTTCGGGTGATCGGTCAAGATCTCGTCCGGCACCACATTGCACGGGACCAGACCGGAGATGATACGCGCACCTACTACAGGACTCCGCTTGATCTCTTCCGACGTCGCTCCGCCCTTCGACGTGCGAGCGAGCGCGACGAGTGCCGAGGGAATGAACTGGGCGCCCGGCTTCGCGAAGTTGCCCGTCAGAACCCACAGGATCTTCTCCAGCCAGCTCACCAGCGTGGAGTGCAGGCTCATCTGCACACCGAGATCCTCGAATACGCTCACGCTCGACGCCTTCGCCAAGCGGCGCGCCGTCCGCCGGATGAGGTCCTCGTCGACTCCGCACAACGCCGCAAACGCAGACACGTCGACGGCGCGCAGCGAGGACATCACCTCTCGCGCGCCCGAGACATGGTCGTCGACCCACGACCGAGCAATGAGGTTCTCCTGAACGAGCACGGCGCCGAGCGCGGCTACGCACCACGCGTCGGTCCCCGGTTTCACCTGGAGATGGAAGTCGGCGAGGTCGGCCGTCTCGGTGCGGCGCGGGTCGATGACGACGATCGACCGATCCGGGTCGGCCGCCATCTCCTTCAGGGTGGTGCGGGCGTGCGGAAAGCCGTGTGACTGCCACGGGTTCTTGCCGACGAAGAGCGCCACTTCGGCGTGCAGGAAATCGGCGCGCGTGATCCCGCCGAGCATCTTGCCGCTGACCCAGAACTCCCCGGTCTTCTCCTGGGCGAGCGCGTTCGTGCGGTACTTCAGCCCGAGCGCCCGGAAGGTCGCGCCGCTGTAGCCGCCGCCGAGATGGTTGCCCTGGCCGCCACCGCCGTAAGCGAAGATCGTCTCGCCGCCATAGGTGTCCCTGATCCGACGGAACCCCGCGGCCACCTCCGCGATCGCCGTGTCCCAGTCGATCTCCTCGAACGTTCCGTCAGCGCGGCGTCGCAGGGGGCTCGTGAGTCGCTCGCCTCCGTTCTGGTAATGGTCGAGGCGCAGCGCCTTCTCGCAGGTGTACCCGCCCGAACCCGGGTGGGCCTTGTCACCGCGGATCCGTTCGAACCGGCGACTCGCCCCACCCCGGGTGGGTTCGCCGAGCCGGACCTCGATGCCGCAATTCGACTCGCAGAGGATGCAGGCGGTCGCCTTCCAGGTCGCGTCGCCGGAGGTGGGGCCCTCGCCGGCTGCGGGTTGGGCTGTGGTGTCGGGTTCGGTGATCGTCATGACTCTTCCCTTTTCCGGTAGTCAGTCCAATGACGATACGCACTCACGGGGCACCCCGCAAACCCGCAGCACCAACCCCGCTGCGGCAGAACGCCTCCCAACGCCGTTGGGAGGTGTTTTGCCCCCATATATGGGGGCAACCTGTAAGGAGAATGAAGGTTGGTGTGGTTAGGCGGCTTGGGTGAGAGTGACTTGGTAGCCGAGGTTGTGGAGTTGGGTGATGAGGTGGTTTCGGCGTTTGTCGTGGTCGGTGCGGTTGGTGAACCAGTCGGGTCCGAGGTCTTGGTAGTCGCAGTCGTTGGTGAGGAG
Source organism: Acidimicrobiia bacterium (assembly GCA_031368215.1). Classification (GTDB taxonomy): domain Bacteria; phylum Actinomycetota; class Acidimicrobiia; order Acidimicrobiales; family JANYDT01; genus JANLQX01. The sequence goes on from JANLRD010000181.1 coordinate 5,395, forward strand.
GTGCCAGCAGATCACGATGATGGAGTGGCTCACCGCGACGGCGGCTTTGCGTTTCCCGATGCGTCCGGCGAGACGCCAGAACTGGACCCCGAGGTAGGTCTTGTTGCGTGAGTTCGCCGCTCCCCAGGCGCACTGGTTGAGGGTTTCACAGAGCCACCGGTTCCCTTGGTTGGGTGATGCGGATCGGCGTTTACCGCCGGTGATGTTGTTTCCGGGGCACAGCCCGGCCCATGAGGCCAGGTGTCCGGCGGTGGGGAACTGGGACATGTCGATCCCGATCTCGGCGATGATGCACTCGGCGGAGCGTTTCCCGACACCCGTGATCGTGTCGAGTCGATCACGGGCTGTCACGAAAGGGGCCATCACCCGGTCGATGTCGGTATCGAGTTGATCGATCTTGGTTTCGAGATGCATGACCGTGTCCATGATGTGGCCGAGCATCACGGCGTGATGTTGACGGAACCGGCCACGTAAGGCTTCACGCAGCATCGGGACCTTGATCCGGAGCCGGCCTTTGGCCAGGTCGGCCAACACGTCGGGGTCACGTTCACCAGCGATCAACGCACTGATCATCGCCCGGCCTGACACACCCAACACCTCCGATGCGACCGAGTCGAGTTTGATCCCAGCATCTTCAAGGACTTTCTGGACGCGCTGGGTTTCCGACGTGTGGGTTTGGATCAACCGTTTCCGGTACCGGGTGAGATCACGAAGCTCACGGATCGCCACCGGGGGCACGAACGATGACCGCAACAGGCCGTGCTCGTGAAGCTGGGCCAGCCATCCAGCATCGGACACGTCGGTCTTGCGGCCCGGGAGCATCTTCACGTGTTTGCTGTTGACCAGCAGCAACAAAACCGCCGGGTCGTCCTCCAAAACATGCCACACCGGTTTCCAGTACTGACCCGTGGCTTCCATCACGACCGTGGTCACGCCACACTCGCACAGCCACTCACGCATCGCTTCAAGCCCCGACACGAACGTGAGAAACGTCCGGGTCTGCGCACCCCGGCCGCCATGACCGTCGGGCATCCGGACACAGGCAACGACTTCGTCCTTGCCGATATCTAGTCCTGCACACCGCTCGTTGATGACCTCCACAACATGCCTCCTGAGAAGACAAACGGATAAGGAACCGGGCTGGTGGAACCTTCGGAACGTGAACCTGTAAGTCGAGCTCGAAGCAACATGTCGTGGTGCCAGGAAGGTCCCAACTCAATCTCTCTCACGGGCACACACGCACCAAGGTGTACCGAGCACAACCAGCCCGCCGAAACATTCTCATGACGTCGTGGCGCCACGCCAGTGGCATGGAATCTCTCTCCCAAC
>JANLRD010000164.1:0-2035 GCA_031368215.1 Acidimicrobiia bacterium
CTTCGCGACGGGCGAGCACGAACTCTTCGACGAACGTGCCGTCGGGATTCAGCTTCGCGTTCGCCTGCGCGATCGTCTTGTTCGCCTCACGCGTTGCATCGAGCCACTCGATCTGATCGGTGACGCGACCTTCGCGCACGACGAGATACGGCGTCTCGACGAAGCCGAGATCGTTGACGCGCGCGAAGCACGCCAGCGACGTGATGAGGCCGATGTTCGGACCTTCCGGCGTTTCAATCGGGCACATGCGGCCGTACTGCGAGAAGTGCACGTCGCGCACTTCGAAGCCGGCACGTTCCCGCGTCAGACCGCCCGGGCCAAGCGCCGACAGACGACGCTTGTGCGTCAACTCTGCGAGCGGATTGGTCTGGTCCATGAACTGCGACAGCTGCGACGATCCGAAGAAGGCCTGGATCACCGCGCTGACCGTACGGGCGTTCACCAGATCGTCGAGCGAGATGCGCTCGGGATCGGTGTTGATGCTCATGCGCTCCTTGACCAGGCGCGCCATGCGGCTGAGACCAACCGAGAACTGGTTGGCGATCAGTTCACCGACACTGCGGATACGACGGTTGCCCAGGTGATCGATGTCATCCGTGTCGCCGCGGCCTTCATGCAGTTCGATCAACGTGCGGACGATTTCGACGAAGTCTTCTGTCGTCAGCACGGTCGTCGCCGGATCTGTTTCCAGACCGAGGCGCTGATTGATCTTGTAGCGACCCACACGACCGAGATCGTAACGCTTCGGGTTGAAGAACAGGCGCATCAGCGCGTCCTTCGCCGTGGTCGCGTTCGGGGCATCGCCCGGACGGAGCAGCGCATAGATCTGGTTGAGCGCAGTCATTTCACCGGCGGCAGCCGGCGAGCCGGCCTTCGCGATGTCCTTCGGTTCGAGACGGATCGGATCGGTCGGATCCTTCGCGATCGTGTTCTTGATCAGCGACGATTCCATACGGCCCGTGGCAGCGAACACCTTCGCGCGCACGACACCGGCCGCGCGCAGCTTCTTGATCAGCACCGGCTTGAGCAGCTGATGCATCTCGGCCAGGACTTCGCCGTCCTTCGACACGATGTCCATTGCCAGCGCGCGTGGTTCTTCGCGCTCGCCATTGTCGAACGCATCCTGCTCGTCGCGCAGTTCGACGTTGTGATAGCTGGCGAACACCTTGACCTTCTTGTGTCCCGCTTCACGGAGGCGATTGACCAGCTGATCATCCAGCTCGTCACCGACCTTGACGGTGCGATCGGCTTCCGCCGCTTCGCGTTCGACGCGCGCCTTCTTCGTTTCCTTCTTCGGCTTCAGTTCCTCGGCGATCTTCTCGCGGCCGACGAGCATGAGCTCCTCGGCGACGATTGCACCGGCGACTTCACGCAGATCCTGACGGTTCTCGCGAATGCGCTCGATGTCCAGTTCACGGATACCGAAGAAGAGGCGGTAGATGTCTTCATTGCCGCCGTAGCCGAGCGCGCGCAGGAGCGCGGTGGCCGGGAACTTCTTCTTCTTGTCGATGTGGACGAAGATCACGTCGTGGATGTCCACGGTGAACTCGACCCATGATCCGCGGAACGGGATGATGCGGGACGAAATGAGGCGCTGCCCGTTCGGATGGGTGTTCTCTTCGAACACGACGCCCGGCGAGCGGTGCAACTGACTGACGATGACGCGCTCGGCGCCATTGATCACGAACGTTCCGAGATTGGTGATCAGCGGCAGTTCGCCGAGATAGACCTCCTTCTCGATTTCGTTCTTGAGCTGCTTCTCGCCGCCGACTTCCTCGAAGATGCGGAGGGCGAGACGCGCCTTGAGCGGCGCAGAATAGGTCATGTCGCGCTCGATACACTCTTCGACCGAGTACTTCGGTTCGCCGAGGGTATACGACTTGAACTCCAGACTGAAGTTCTCGTGCGCGTCTGTGATCGGGAACAGGTCCTTGAAGACCCGTTCGAGACCAATGTCTTCGCGGTCATGGGCCGCGGCATCCAGTTGCAACAGCGCTTCGAACGCGCGCGTCTGGATATCGAGCAGGTGCGGCAT
>JANLRD010000263.1:0-2344 GCA_031368215.1 Acidimicrobiia bacterium
GACGCACCTTCGATCTCGCCATCGAACTCGCTCCCGGTCTCGGCCGGCTCGTCTCGGCGACTTATCCGCTCCATGACCACGCACTCGCCTTCGACCATGCGCTCAACGCCGGCCGACGCGGGGCAACCAAGATCTGTTTCGACCTGCGCAAGGAAAAGCAACGATGAGCGATCGCAAACGCGGCCCCCGTCCCGGGTTCGTCCTCGAGGTGGACCGGTCGACCCCGCCCACGCTGTTCTGGCACGGCGAAGGCTTCCGACTCGAGAAGCTTCCCGTCGGCAGCCGGGTGATCTACGCACCCGAACCGCTCGACGCGATTGCCGACCCCCGCAGCGCGATCCGCCACGCGTTGGCCAATCCGATCGGCGATTCGGATCCGCTCGATGCACTCCTCTTCGCGGGGATGAAGCTGACGATCGCCTTCGACGACATCTCGCTGCCGCTGCCCCCGATGGAGCGGCCCGACATCCGTCAGATGATCATCGAGGAGGTGCTCGAGCTCGCCGCCCGCAAGGGTGTCGACGACGTCCATCTGATCGCCGCCCTCGCCCTGCACCGCCGCATGACCGAAGACGAACTCCGTCACGCGGTCGGCGACCGCGTCTACGACGCGTTTGCTCCATCCGGTGCGCTCTACAACCACGACGCCGAGGACCCCGACGCGATGGTGATGCTCGGCGAGACGCGCCACGGCGAGCAGGTGCAGTTCTCCAAGCGCGCCGCCGAGAGCGATCTCCTCGTCTACGTCAACATCAACCTCGTCGCCATGAACGGCGGCTGGAAGTCCACCGCCACCGGGCTCGCGGGCTACGCCGGCATCCGCCACCACCACAACGTGGATACTCTGCGCGCTTCCAAATCCATCATGGACAAGGACAAATCGAAGTTCCATGACATCAACTGGCGGATGGGAACGGTCATCCGCGAGGCCGGCGTGAAAATCTTCCAGATCGAGTCGACGATGAACAACGACGCGTTCCCCGGATCGCTGGCCTTCCTGCAGAAGCGCGAATGGGAGTGGACGGCGCGCGACCGCGCCACATTCGTCGCCGTTTCGAAATCACTCGACCGTCTTCCGGCGCGAAGCAAGCGGTCGATCTTCCACGCGACCAAGGCCCCGCACAAGATGACCAGTGTGCAGGCGGGCGAAGTCGAAGCCGTCCACGAGGTGACGATCGCCCAGGTGCACCGTCAGCAGCTCGTGCGCGTCGAAGGCCAGACCGACATCCTCACCATGGGCCTGCCTTACATCGGCCCGTACAACGTGAACTCGATCATGAACCCGATCCTCGTCATGTGCCTCGGGCTCGGGTACTTCTTCAACCTCTACCGCAACAAGCCGCTCGTGCGCGAGGGCGGTGTGCTCATCATGAGCCACCCCACCCCGTGGGAGTTCCATCCCGTCCACCACCCGAGCTACATCGACTTCTTCGAGCAGGTGCTGTCCGTCTCCACCGACCCGAAGGTGATCGAACGCGACTTCGAGAAGCAGTTCGCCGAGGACGAGTGGTACCGCCACCTCTACCGCACCAGCTACGCCTACCACGGGGTGCACCCCTTCTACATGTGGTATTGGGGTTCGCACGCGCTCGAGCACCTCGGTCGCGTGATCATCGTCGGCGGTGACGTGAAGTCGGTTCGCCGTCTCGGTTTCCAGCCGGCGTCGACGATGCGCGATGCGCTCGAGATGGCAAGCGACGTGGTCGGGCGCAACCCCACCATCACCCACATCCACAACCCGCCGATCTTCCTCAGCGAAGTGGTGTGAGATGGCCAAGCTCCCCCGGCTGTCGTCCTCGTCCCTGCTCGACGTCACGAAGGCCAAGTTCGTCTGCCTCGGCACCATCGGAGTGTCGGTTGCGGTGATGGCCGTGCGGGCGCTGCGCCGAGGGTCGCTGTGAGCCCGTTCCCCATCGGCGAGTCCCGGGCCGATGACCGCCCGAACCGCCTCGGCGCACTCGTTCGCGCCGTGAAGGACAAGGCGCCGTCCGTCGCGTCGTCGCCGAAGGATTTGGTGCCCCGCTCGCTTCGGGGATTCCCGTTCACCGCACCCACTCGGCCTCGCGGGGTCGACGTGCCTCCTGCGGCCTCGACGCTCGGCGTGGACTACGACACCGACTGGGCCCGTGAGCCGTTGGCCTCCGTAACACGGCGCGTCATCCAGGAGACGGTCGTCCGCGCCACAATCGCCACGCTCGCCGACCCCAAGGTCCGTGGACTCGATCGCCTCGAAGGCCTCGAAGGCCCGGTCATCTTCGCGGCGAACCATCACAGCCACATCGACACCGGCCTGCTCCTTACGTCGGTACCCGCTCGGCTTCGGCGCAAGACCATCGTCGCCGCC
>JANLRD010000274.1:0-125264 GCA_031368215.1 Acidimicrobiia bacterium
CCAGGCCGACTGGGAGCACTCCGTCCCGTACCTCAGGGGGCGAGTCGTCGAGCCGCGGATCTCGTTGCAGTGGCGCTTCGCCCGCAAGACCGGTGAGCCGTTCCTCGGCCCCAGCTATCGGGCCGACGTGCGTTTCGGCCACGGGAAACCGCCGCCCCGGGACTGAAGCCTTCGGTAGCCGACGAGAAAACGTCGGGTTGAGCTCGCCGGATCGTGCGAGGCTGTGTTTTCTGTCTATGCGTATCGACTCTCTCCGCAGGATCCCTGCCCTCCACCCGTATGTCCACTATGCGCACTGACTATCTCCGTCGAATCCTGACCGCTCGCGTGTACGACGTGGCGATCGAGTCTCCGCTCGACCCCGCACCCAACCTTTCGAAGCGAATTGGGAACCGGGTGCTGCTCAAGCGAGAAGACCTGCAGCCCGTGTTCTCGTTCAAGGTCCGCGGCGCTTACAACAAGATGATCGGCTGCTCGCCGGAGCAGCTTGCCCGCGGCGTGATTGCGGCGAGCGCGGGGAACCATGCCCAAGGTGTCGCGTTGAGTGCGGCGAAACTCGGGTGTCGTGCTGTCATCGTCATGCCGACGACGACACCTCAGGTGAAAGTCGACGCGGTGAAGGCATTCGGTGGCTCGCATGTGCACGTGGTGCTCCACGGCGAGTCCTACTCCGATGCCGGTGCCCATGCCCTCGAACTCCAGACTCGTGATGGGCTCACGCTCGTCCACCCCTTCGACGATCCCGACGTCATCGCCGGGCAGGGCACGATCGGTATGGAGATCCTCCGTCAGCATCAGGGACACCTCGATGCGATCTTCGTCCCCATCGGTGGTGGCGGCCTCGCCGCGGGCATCGCGTCCTACGTGAAGGCGGTCCGACCTGAGATCAAGGTCATAGGTGTACAGATGGTCGACTCGGACGCGATGGCCCGCAGCGTGCAGGCGAACAGACGGATCACGCTCGCCGAAGTCGGACTGTTCTCCGACGGCACCGCCGTGAAGCAGGTCGGCGTCGAGACCTTCCGGCTGTGCCGTGAGCTTGTCGACGACTACGTGCTCGTGACCACTGACGAGGTTTGCGCGGCGATCAAGGACATCTTCCTCGACACGCGTAGCGTGACCGAACCTGCCGGTGCTCTCTCGATCGCGGGCATGAAGTCTTACGCGAAGGCCCATCGCCTCCGCCATGCCACACTCATCGCCTTGTCGTGCGGCGCCAACATGAACTTCGATCGTCTGCGGTTCGTGGCCGAGCGAACCGAAGTTGGCGAGGCCAAGGAGGCGCTGTTTGCCGTAACGATGCCGGAGAAGCCGGGAAGTCTGAAGAAGTTCTGTCGGCTCATCGGCAACCGCAGCCTCACCGAATTCAACTACCGGATCAGCGACGACGAGCGTGCGCAGATCTTTGTCGGCATCGGCGTGCAGGGTGAAGATGGCGCTGGCCGGCTCGCCGCGCAGTTCCGCAAGGGCGGATTTGAGGTGCTCGACCTCACGAGCAACGAACTCGCCGCGCAGCACCTTCGCCACATGGTCGGCGGCCACAGCGCCCTTGCCGAAGGGGAGATGGTATTCGACGTGGAGTTCCCGGAGCGTCCCGGCGCGCTGATGAAGTTCCTCACCAGCATGGCGCCCACCTGGAACATTTCGATGTTCCATTATCGGAATCAGGGTGCCGACTACTCGCGTGTGCTGGTGGGACTGCAGGTGCCGGGCTCGGAGCGTCGGAGGGTGCGTCCGTTTCTAGCCGAGGTCGGGTACTCCTACCGCGAGGTCACCGACGACCCGGCGTATGCGTTGTTCCTGAAGTAGGGGTTCGCGAGCTTCTCGCGGCTCAACGCTTCGCGATCTGCTTCACACTGCCGTCGGTCGAGGAAACGAACACGTCGCCGTCGGCGTTGGTTCCGAAGCTCGAGAGACTCTTGAGTGTGAGTCCGGTCGGACCGACCGTGACACGCCCCGTAACCGCGTTTCGGCGGAGCACCCGGATCTTCCCGTCGCAATAGTCACCGAAGAGATAGGCGCCGCGCAGCGAGGGCAACAAGGGTGTTCGGGCGACGACGCCGCCGGTGACCGAGCATCCCCCCGATGAATGTGGGTAGTCGTAGACCGGGTCCACGTAGTCCGCGGGCTTCGCCCCGCCACCGTAGGAGCTTCGCCCCTCGCGGAGCCTCCATCCGAAGTTCGGTATCACCGCCTTGGTCGGCACGGCGTCGATCTCCTCGATCGTGTTCTGACCGACATCGCCGATCCACACGGTCTTGGTCGTTGCGTCGATGCTGAAGCGCCAGGGATTGCGCAGCCCGTAGGCCCAGACCTCGGGTCGCCCGCGCGACGGATCGAGGTTGCCGGCCGGAATTCGGTACCGTGGCGAACCTTCGGGGGTTGGAATGATGCGGAGGATCTTCCCGAGGAGCTCGTCGAGGTTCTGCGCCCGGTTTCCGGGATCTCCCGCTGATCCGCCGTCGCCGAGCCCGATCCAGAGCACGCCGTCGCCGTCCATGACGAGGCCGCCGCCATTGTGGTTCGCAAACGGCTGGTCGACCTCCAGCACCTTCACCATTTGCGCCTGATCGGCGCGACCCGAGGCGAACGGATACGCCCGGATTTCGGTGTCACCGTCGCCGTTGGTCACGTTCACGTAGAGCCACTTCCCGTCGGCCGCGAATGCTGCCCCGAGAAGTCCCTGCTCGTTTCCGTTGGAGATCTCCTTCGAGACGTCAAGGATGGTGGTCCCGAGAGTCGATCCGACGAGCTCGCGGATCTTGCCGGTCTGCTCGACGACGTAGAACGAGCGGTCGGGATGGAGGGCAAAACCGATCGGCCGGTTGGCCTCGACCATGGTGCGTAGTCGCAGGCCCGTCGTGGCCGCTGTTCCGGTCGATCCGGCGAACGCCGTGATGGCCACAGTCGCGGCCAGAGCTCCGGCGGCCAACGCCCGTCGTTGCCGGACTCGGCGAAACGAGTCGTGGGGCCGGCGGCTACGAGATCGCATCGTTCCAGTTTCTTCGCGTTCCGGGGCTATGCGTGACGGCAGAGGGTTTTGCGTTGTTCAGAAAACGGTCCCTCGGTGGGAGCATCGCTCGGTAGCGTGGACATCGTGATCGACCTGCGAGTGCTCCGAGACTTTCCCGATGTCGTGCGAGCATCGCAGTCCAAGCGCGGTGAGGACCCGTCGATCGTTGATCGGCTGATCGTCGCCGACGACCTTCGACGCGCCGCCATCGTCGTGTTCGACGAGCTCCGCAACTCCCAGAAGACCCTGGGACGTGAAGTTGCGAAGGCCCAGGGCGACGCCAGGGCCGCACTGCTCGCGCAAGGCCAGGAGCTCGCAACGGCAGTCAAGTTGGCGGAGGCTGCCCAGGGCGAGCACGAGGCGACGGTGAGGCGTCTGCAGATGCAGCTGTCCAACCTCGTGGAGGACGCCGCCCCGACCGGCGGTGAGGCCGATTTTGTCGTGGTCGAACACGTGGGCACGCCGCGCACGTTCGACTTCACGCCCCGAGACCACATCGAGCTCGGGGAGATCCTCGGTGCGATCGACACCGAACGTGGCGCGAAAGTGAGCGGTGCGCGCTTCTACTACCTGACCGGCGTCGGTGCGTTACTCGAACTGGCGCTGGTGAACATGGCGGTTGCGCAGGCGGTGGAGGCCGGCTTCACCCCCGTGATCACGCCGGCTCTCGTGAAGCCATCGGCGATGGAGGGCACCGGCTACCTCGGCGAGCACAGCAACGAGATCTACTACCTCCCGGCGGACGATCTCTATCTCGTCGGCACCAGCGAGGTTCCTCTCGCCGCGTACCACGGCAACGAAACCCTCGATCCGGCAACGCTCCCGCTTCGCTACGCCGGGTTCTCCTCGTGCTTCCGACGTGAAGCCGGTTCGTACGGCAAGGACACCAAGGGCATCATCCGGGTCCATCAGTTCGACAAGGTCGAGATGTTCGTCTACTGCGATCCGGCCGACGCGGTTGCCGAGCATCAGCGGCTGCTCGGGTGGGAGAAGCAGTTCCTCGACAAGCTCGAGGTCCCGTACCGGGTGATCGACACGGCGGCCGGAGACCTCGGTTCGAGTGCGGCGCGCAAGTTCGATTGCGAAGCGTGGCTGCCTACGCAGAACACCTACCGAGAGGTCACGTCGACGTCGAACACCACCGATTTTCAGGCGCGACGACTCGGCACCAGGATCAAGCGGGACAAGGGCACGGACGTCGCCGCGACCCTCAACGGGACCCTGTGCGCTATCGCCCGGACCATCGTCGTGATTCTGGAGAACCACCAGCAGGCCGACGGTTCCGTGCGAGTACCCGAGGCGCTTCAGCCATACCTCGGCGGGCGAAGGGTGCTCGAGCCCCGCTGATGTCGAATTGGTCACGCGGCCACCAGTAATGGGAGTGAGAAACATTCTCGTATAGTGGAGGCATGACCGGTCAAAACCTACGTCTCGGTGCGCTCGGTCTCAGTGTGGCGTTGGCATTGTCGTCGTGCGGTTCACCTGGCAACGAACGCACGCCCGAGTCCGTCGTTGCGAATACGAGCTCTCCGGCGACCATCTCGGAGAAGAAGATCAGCGTTGTTGCCACGTTCTACCCGCTCGCGTGGCTGGTCGAGCAAATCGGGGGCGACCGTGTGTCGGTGACGAACCTCACACCCCCGGGCGTGGAGCCCCATGACCTCGAACTGGCTCCCGATCAGGTCGATGCGCTAACCGACGCCGACCTCGCCGTGGTGATGGGCCGCTCCTTCCAGCCGGGTCCCGAGAAGATCGCGGGGAAGCGGTCGAAACCGACCATCGTGTTGCTCGATGCCATCAGCGCCGGCGAGGAACTCGTTGACAAACGTGATGAGGGCGCGACCGGCCGTGACCATGCCGGCGGACTCGATCCGCATGTGTGGCTTGATCCGAGGATGTTCAGCACGGCGCGCACTGCGATAGTACGCGCACTGAGCAGCGTCGATCCGACCGGTGCCCCGGCGTATCTCAGCAGGTCCGATGAACTCGCGGTTACGCTCGCCGACCTCGACGCGTCGATGGAGGCTGGCTTGAAGACCTGCACGCGTCGCACGATCGTCACCGCCCATGCAGCGTTTGGACGCCTGGCCTCTCGCTACGGGTTGACCCAGGAAGGCGTCGCTGGCCTGTCGCCCGATGCCGAGCCGGACCCTCAGCGAATTGCTGACCTCGCTGACCTCGTGAAGAACCAAGGACTCACCACGGTCTTCTTCGAAGAACTTGCGCCGCAGAAGTTCGCCGCGACCCTTGCCCGCGAAGCTGGTGTGAAGACAGCGATGCTGAGCCCGCTCGAAGCCCCCACGCCCGCCGAGCTTGTCGGTGGAGCTTCGTACCTCACGATTATGCGGACCAACCTCAAGACGCTGAGGAAGGCCCTCGACTGCAAGTAGACGCCATCGCACTACCCTTTACCGGGTGGGAGCGAAACGACGCACCGGCGCGTTCGGCGGGCGTCGCACTCATGGCCGGTCGGTCTCCCTTGGTGTCGTCTCGTGTCTTCTTGTTGTCCTCTCGTTCCCGAGCGAGGTGCAGGCGGATGCGGTGTCGAGCAAGCGGCGCGAAGCGGCCAGGCTCGCTGCATCGATTGACTCGCTCGGTGAACGGCTCTCTGTTCTCGCCGAAGACGAGAACGCTGCGCACCTTCGCCTGGCAATACTCAAAGCGCGCGTACGAAGCAGCGAGCGTGATCTGGCGGCCGCCGACGCCAGGACCGTCGCTCTCGGATTGCGCGCCCGGCGCGCTGCGCTCGTCGCCGTGACCGACCCGTTTGCTAGCGCGGGAATCGCCATCGGCGGCGCCGCGGCGATCGATGAGTTTGAACGCAGCGCGGTGCTGACCGAACGGGCGCGGGACTTCGATCGAAACGCCATCGACGCGTTGCGTGCCTCTCGTGATGACATCGACCGCAAACGCCGAGTCGTTCGGGCCGCGCGTAGTGAAGCCGAGAACCTGACTGCGCTTCTGGCGAAGAAGCGACGTGACGCCGACCGACTCCTCAGCCGCTATGAACTGCTTGAACGCCAGGCAAACGGTGAACTCAAAGTGCTTGTCGCCGAGGCGGAACAGGCCCGGATAGCGGAAGAGGCGAGGCGGACGCGTCTGGCGATCGTGAAGCAACAAGAACAGGCCCGTCGAGAACTTGCGGCGCGCCAGGCGTCACTGTCTCGTTCGTCGAATGCGGCACGTGCCGCGGCGATCAAAAAGAAGGCCGAGGCTGACAAGCGGCTGGCGGAGCTCCGGCGCAACGGTTCGGGCGCGACACGCCAGGAGATCGCCGCAGCGCGCCAAGCGGTAGCCGACGCGGCCAGCGAGGCCCGCGCTCCCACGCCGGGCTCGGCAGCCAAGGAGCTTGCCCGACTGGAGATCGCAGCCGGTTCCGACAGCAGTCTTCCACCAGCACCGGGTGGTGCGAGCGCGGTGGGCGCGGCGTTGACGCAGTTGGGCAAGCCGTACGTCTGGGGTGCCTCCGGGCCCGGAGGTTTTGACTGCTCCGGTTTGATGCTCTACGCCTGGCGGTCGGCCGGTCGGTCCCTCCCCCACTCGTCACGGGCGCAATACGCCGCCACCACACGCGTGTCCGTCAGCCAGATTCGCGCCGGCGATCTCGTGTTCTACGGTTCTCCGATCCACCACGTGGGGATGTACATCGGCAACGGGCAGATGGTCGAGGCCTCGCGTCGGGGCACCCCCGTGCGCACTCGATCGATCTTCCGGCGGGATATGGTCGGCGTCGGTCGGGTCGGCTGAACGCGGCGGATCCCGGGCCTCGCAAATCCTTCGCGCCCACGCACGGCTGGGGATTCGCAGTCACCCCGTATGCTCGTCTTCGTGGAAACGGTTCTCAGCCTCGAAAACGTTTCCTACGCGTATGGACACGAACTCGTGCTTGAAGACGTGAACATGTCGATTGCTGCGGGCACGTTTGTTGCCCTTGTCGGACCGAACGGATCGGGCAAGTCGACGCTGGTCAAGATCGCCCTCGGCCTGTTCCAGCCCTCCTCCGGGGTTGTCTCGCTGTTCGGAATGCCATCGACCGACCCGCTGGCGCGTTCACGCATCGGCTACGTCCCGCAGCGGCCGTTCCTCGGTCGGGACTTTCCCGCCACGGTTCGCGAGGTCGTGGCGTCCGGCGGTTTGGGTCGTCAGTGGTGGCGTGCCACACCCCGAGACCGTGTCGACGATGCTCTTTCCGTCGTTGAGATGGATCATCTTGCGAGCGCTCGCATCGGTGAACTGTCCGGCGGGCAGCAGCAACGCGTGTTCATCGCGAAGGCGCTCGTACGTCGTCCCGATCTCCTGGTTCTCGACGAACCCGTTGCCGGTGTCGATGTCGAACAGCAGCGGCGGTTCTCGGCGACGCTCGGCCGACTCCGAGACGAACGTGGCGTTGCCATCCTGCTCGTCTCGCACGACCTGGCCGCGGTGGAGGATCGGCTCGATCGGGTGATCGTGCTGCGTCGGAGCATTCGCTTCGACGGTTCACCGGAGGAGCTGTCACGCTCGGGCGTGAACCTCGGCACGCACGGTCATGATCTGCCTCGTTGGCTCGAGGAGATCGCGTGAGCGTCCTCACTGCGCTCGCGCTTCCGTGGCCCTTCGAGCGGGAGTACCTCCAACTCGCATTGGCCGGAGCAGTTCTCGTCGGGGCGACTGCACCGATCACGGGAACGTTCTTGGTGCAACGACGTCTCTCGTTGTTGGGCGACGGTATCGGCCATCTTGCCTTCGCGGGCGTGGCGATCGGTCTCGTCACCGACGTGTGGCCGATCTGGACGGCGTTGCTCACCGCGGTCGTAGGCGCGCTTGCGATTGAGCGATTGCGGGCACGGACGCGGGAGAACGGCGACCTCGCACTCGCTCTGGCGTTCTATCTCGGCCTGGCGTTGGCGTCGGTGCTGCTCAGTCGACGAGGCAACGTGGCGTCCAACGTGCAGGGCTATCTGTTCGGCTCGATCCTGACCATCACCCGTTCTGACGCCGTTGCCTTGGCTGTTGCGTGCGCGCTCGTTGTTGTCGTTCTGGCCTTCGTCGGTCGGGCGTTGTTCTCGGTGATCGTCGATGAGGAAGCCGCACTCGCTTCGGGGATACCGGTGGCGCGCATGAACGACCTGCTGATGGTCCTGACCGCTTTGTCGATCGTGACGGCGATGCGGGTTGTGGGCATCCTGCTGGTGAGCGCCCTTCTCGTGCTTCCCGTCGGCATCGCCCAGCGGGTTTCGCGGTCGTTCCGTTCGACCCTGGTCCTGTCCTCCGCAATCGGGGTGATCGCCGCCATCACGGGTCTGGTGATTGGACGTGTGGCCCGGCTCGCCCCCGGTGGCACCATCGTGCTCACCCTCGGCGCGTTGTTCCTCGTCGTCCTCGCCATCGAAGGCCCGCTCCGCCGACGAACCCGCTGACCGGTACGCCTGGGTCGGGACCGGAGCACCGGGTCGGGATCTGTGCACTGGGTCGGGATCTGTACGAGAACGCTCGTCTTGCCGACCCAGTGCACCTGAGCCAACCCAGGTCGAACGCGCCGAAGCTGACCGGTACCGTTCAGGGCCGTGAATACCGGGTACCTCGTGGCGGCGGCCGTCATCATCGCCACTCCGGGCGCCGATGTGCTGCTCGCCATCGCCACTGCTCTCGCCAGCGGGAAGCGATCAGCTCTCGCTGCGGTGGCGGGCATGTCCTCCGGCTATCTGGTGCATGCCACGTTGGCCGCGCTCGGCCTCGCCGTGATCCTCTCGAGGTCGGCCGACGCCGTTCGCGTGATCGAGGCCCTGGGCGCGATGTACCTCATCTCGGCCGGCATCCTCCAACTCCGTCGTCGACGCGATCCACCGCCGACGGCGGAGTCGTTGGTCGAACCGTTCCGAAGAGGGTTTCTCACGAGCCTCCTGAACCCGAAGGGAGCGCTGTTCTTCCTCGCGTTCCTCCCGCAGTTTCTGCCGAGTGGTAGCGGGCGAAACGTCGCGGCCTTCGGTCTCGGCCTGATCTTCGCCGCACTCACTGTCGTCATCTACGGGTCGTATGCGCTGGCCGCAGGAACGCTGCGCAACCGACTCGCTCGGCCGGGAACATTCGTGACGATGCGCACCGTCGCCGGTGTCGTCTTCATTGCGCTCGGACTGAGCAGCGCATGGCGAGCGTTCCGCGGGTAGTCGGAAGAGGCTGGGGCACGTGGAAAAGTCCGACATCACCGCCGAACTGGTCAGTCGCCTCATTGCCACGCAGTTCCCCCACTGGGCGCACCTTCACGTTGCGCCGGTGGAGGTCGACGGGTGGGACAACACGACCTACCGGCTCGGTGACGACATGTCGGTCCGCCTTCCGAGCGGTGCTGGCTACGTGGCCCAGGTCGAGAAGGAGAGGCAATGGCTGCCGCACCTTGCGCCGCATCTCCCGCTGCCGATTCCCGAGCCACTCGCCGCGGGTGTTGCCACCGATGAATTTTCCCGTCCGTGGTCCGTTCGCGCCTGGCTGCCCGGCGTGCCCGCAACGCTCGATGATGTGGACGATCTCGATTCGTTCGCGGCCGACCTCGGGGGGTTTCTCGCCACACTGCAGGGCGTCGACGCAACCGGCGGCCCCGCGGCTGGCGAACACAGCCACTTTCGTGGGTCGGCCCTACGCATGTTCGATCGCCAAACCCGCAAGGTCATCGACGAACTCGGATCGATCATCGACCCCGAAGCGGCGACGCAGGTCTGGAGCGCGGCCGTAGCGACGACGTGGATTCGTCCCCCGGTGTGGGTCCACGGCGATGTTGCTGCGTCCAATCTCCTCGTGGTCGACGGGCGCCTCACCGCCGTCATCGACTTCGGCTGCTCGGCTGTCGGTGATCCGGCATGCGACCTCGCCATCGCATGGACCTTCCTCGACGACTCGAGCCGCGATCGTTTTGCGGAGCGCCTCGCTCTTGATGATGGAACGTGGGCGCGGGCTCGTGGGTGGGCACTCTGGAAGTCGCTCCTCACCGTGCGCGAAGACGCTGGCAAGCGTTGGGAGCTCAGCGCCGCGCATCGGATGGGGTGGCGTGCCAGTGCGCTGGGGATCCTGCGCGAGGTGTGCGCCACATCGATGCCCTGAACGGCTCCGCGCGCTGATCGGGTCGGCCTCTCAGATCAGCGCCTCCAAAACAGAGACTGCAGCGGCGCGCTCCGTTACCCCTTCGATGCGAAGCGTTCGCACATCGTCGGCCCAGAGCAGGACGTTGCCGGCGATACGAACGGGCATCACCGAAACGCTTCCGCTGGCGAGTTGTACGAGCACCTCGTGAGGCGAGCCTGAGATCCACACCGCTGACCGACCCTTCACGGCGAAGAAGTCGAGTTGGGCGCCCTGACCGAGCAGCTTCTTGTTCATCGCGACGTTGCCAGGACCGGGTAGCTCGCTCACCAGGATCGTCGAGGCTTTGTCGACATACACACTGTTGACGGCGACTGTTGGTGACCCCGACGTCTCCACCCACACCCGATCGGGTGAACGATCCCCCCGCACCGCCATCGGACGGCCGAGCGCCTCTGAAGCGTCAGCGACCGACGAGATGATCCCGAGGTCAAGGTCGGCGATGGCGGATGGGAGCGCAGTGACCCGTCGGGTTGTATCGCGTTCGATACGTACGGAGCCGATGCCGAGCCATCGGGCGACCGCGCCCCGGGGTTGTGGTGCAACGATCAGGCCGGTGGTGAGGGCGAGCGCAGCGACCCGCCGAAGCCAGAGGCGCCGATGAATGACACGAGGCGGGGGCAGGGTTTCAACCAGTCCTACGACAGCAGCTGTGAATGCAACCGGATCGCGATCAGCGGTACGTGCAAGCTCGACTCGCATTGCGTGGAGAGATTCGACAAGGTTCTCAGTTGTTGTCACGGCCGTCCCACCTCGCCTTCGTCCATCATCTGTGTGCGTAGTTTCTCGAGTGCTCTGGATACTCGTGACTTCACCGTACCGATTCGCCATCCGAGTACCTGCGCCGTCTCGCGTTCGGAGCAGTCGAGGAGATAGCGCACGGCCAGTACCTGGCGGTCGGTTTCCGGGAGTCGCGCTAACGCTGTTGCGAGCCGCCGTCGGTTGTCGGACGACTCCGCGGTCTCAGCCGGACCAACCGCCGTCTCGCGGTTCTGATCGATGAACAAGGCGTTGCGCAACCCTCGACGTCGACGGCTCCGTCGGTGGTTGCTCGCCTGGTTGGCCACGATCCGAAGCAGCCACGGACGAAACGGCGACCCGGTTGTGAAACCGGCGAGCGACCGATAGGCGCGCATGAATGCCTCTTGTGCGATGTCGTCAGCGTCGGCCGGTCCGGCGAGCAGCGCTGCCAGGTTCCGCGCCGCGCCCTGATGACGCCGGACGAGTTGCTCGAACGCGCGGACATCGCCCTGTACCGCGGCGATGACGAGGTTGTCATCCGAAGCCGTCAGGGCCTGGTCCACTGGCTACGGTCCGGGTGGCCCGAGCATCGAGACGTCGGCGAGGCGCCCCCAGCCTTCGATGATTGTTGATGCCCCGTCCAGGCCGGCACCGGTCCCCATCCCGAGGCGCTGAGGTCCTCCTGAGGCACTTCCGCCGCGAACGGCTATCACCGCACGGAACCGCGTCCATTCCGGTGTACCGAGCATCTCACCGGTCTGAGCGTCGAAACGGCCCGACGACCAGACAAGACTTCTCCGTCGGAGCCGTGCCACCGGTGCTGCGTCCCCGACCGGCGCCGAGCGCAGGAGCAGGTTTGGCGCGCTGACATATCCCAGTGCGAGGTCGCCGGGAACGAATGCGCATGCCCCCGACAACGTTCGCCCCGAGACGCGGAGAGTCATGGTGGAACCCGTTCCCCGAATGGCGATGGCAAAACGTTGACCTACGACGTCGGCCGTCAGATCGAGGACCGAACCGTTCTGGTCGGTCGTGACGAACGAGGCCGACTGCACGGGGCCACCGGTGACTCGTGCGAGACCGGCTCGCCGATGCTGGTCGATACCGATGCGGTATGAACCGGCGCGGCATTCGTAGTTGGGTGCTCCTGCGGTTGCCGGGAGCGCGCCCGTCGCGGTGAGCACGAATGCGGTGAGGACAGTGACCGCACGACGCATGCGCATCAGTTCACCACGGGTGGACGACTCGTTCCAGGGAGTCGGACCGACGTACCCAACTTGCTCCCCGGCAACGTGATCTGGGCAACGATGACACCAGCGTCAACGACATCGACGATCCCATCGGCCACGCCGGATCGAAGGACGAACCCCGACACACGGGACCGGAGAACGTCAGGGAGGTCATAACAGAGTGCCCACCCATCTCCGATGTTCAGCGCGTGGATGAACGGATGCGACGGACTCTCGTACAGCGTGTACAACATGAGTCCATCAGGTGAGGCAACCCGGTCGAGCGGCATGCCTTCCATCGCCCCGTCCTCGACGGCTGTGGTCGACGGATCGAAGCTGATGTCTTTCGTGACGAGAGGCGCGCCGGCCTTGCCGGTCGTGGTATCAACAGTCCGAACCCAGTAACGCCCGAGGCCGACCGACTCAGTGAGGAACAGGTTGTTTCCGTTCGGCGATATCGCGTCGAACGCCCATTGTCCAGGGAGCGAAATGGTGTGGGCGCGGGTCTTCGTCACGACGGCGAACGACGATGACCACTTGGTCCCGACCCGCAGCGGTGCCGAGGCCAATGCGATCGCCGCGCCGTCGAGCGTCGGCCCGGCGCGCAATCCCCGGGAGGTCACTACCGGCAGACCGAATGGACCAGGAATCCGTCGCGACCATGACGTCGCGCCGGATTCCCACCGGACATCGGTTGCCCTTCCCGTCCGTATGACACGCCACGTTCCCGGTAGCGCACCGCCGATCGTTTCGGTGGCAACGGTAGGAGGCGAGTTGCGCGTGCCAGATCGCGGCGATGCTGCGGTCGGCTCGACCAGCGTCACGAGTAGGACCAATGGCGGGACCAAACGTTGAAGTCGGTTGCTCATACCGGTACTACACCGCCGTTCGCCAAATGGTTCCGATTCGGCGTGACATGAACGCGGTTCGTGCCTACCCTTCGATCACCTGCAGTCCGACCCCGTTGGGTTGCCCGAAGAACGGAGATCATCGTGCTCGACCACCTCTCGATCCAGTGCAGCGATGCCGCTGCATCGTGTGCGTTCTACGACACGGTTCTCGCCACGATCGGCGGGAAACGAATCATGGACTTCGGAACGGTTGTGGGGTACGGAACGGCGTTCCCCTGCTTCTGGCTGGGGCCGCACGAAACCGGGACGGGGTTTCGCGAAAGCCACATCGCGTTCGCCGCGCCGAGCCGAGAGGCTGTCCAAGCGTTTCGAGACGCTGCTGTCGCCTTGGGTGCGACGGTGCTGCACGAGCCACGGGTCTGGCCCGAGTATCACCCCGGGTACTTCGCGGTGTTCGTGCGTGATCCCGACGGCAACAACGTCGAGGCCGTGCACCACACGTTCTGATCGCCCGTGCCCGAGACGAACGAGTTCTACGGATCCCTCGCCGCGTGGTGGCCGCTGATCTCGCCCGTTGAGGATTACCGGGAGGAAGCGCTGTTCTTCCTGGGTCTGCTCGGCGGGCCGCAACGACCCGGTCGGACGCTGTTGGAACTCGGCAGCGGGGGCGGAAGCAACGCCTCCTACTTTGCGCCGTACTTCGACCTGACGCTCGTCGATCTGTCCGAGCACATGGTCGAGGTGTCTCGCCAGCTCGTCCCGGGCGCTGAACAAATCTGCGCCGACATGCGGATCGTGCGTCTCGATCGAACGTTTGATGCGGTGTTCGTCCACGACGCCATCGACTACATGACGACCGAAGAGGACCTTCGCCGTGCGCTGACAACCGCGTTCGTCCATCTCGCGCCCGGTGGGACAGCAGTGGTGGTACCCGATGCCACTCGCGAGACGTTCGAGCCGGATCACGGCGCCGGTGGCTCGGACGGTGACGACGGACGATCGGTCAGGTTCCTCGACTGGACGACCGATCCCGACCCGAACGACACCGAAGTCGTCACCGAGTACGCGTTTCTCCTCCGTCATGCCGACGGAGCAGTGCAGGTCGTCCACGAGACCCATCGAACGGGGCTGTTTCCCCGCGCAACCTGGTTCGGGGTCTTCGCCGAAGTCGGCTTTGAGGTGCAGCGGATCACCGAGGAGACCGAGGAGGATCGGCCCGGTCGCGACGTGTTCGTTGCGACCAAGCCTGCCGGAACGAAGTGACGGTCCCTCAACGCTCCGCCATGGGGGTCTGCTCGACTGACCTGATGCCGCCGGCGTGTGGGACGATGCGCACGTGACTCCAGACCTAGCTCGCGATCCGTGGTCCGTTCGCGCCCATCAGCATTTTCCGCAGGGGTCGAACGGTGAGTACGACTTCCCCGGTGGCTGGTCACCGGTGTTCGCCCGCGGTCTGGGAGCGGCGCTGTGGGACGTGGACGGACGTGAATGGGTCGACTACACGATGGCGTGGGGCTCGGCGCTCGTCGGCCACGCCCATCCACACCTCGTGGAGAGCATCGCCCGCTCCGCGTCGAACGGGGTCAACTTCGCCGCCATGTCCGAAGGACTGGTCACGCTCGCCGAACGGTTGACCAGTCCGCACATCGCACCGTGGATGCAGCGGGTTCGGTTCGTGACGTCCGGCAGCGAGGCCACGTCGACGGCCATCCGCATCGCCCGGGGCGCGACGGGTCGGCGCAAGATCGTGAAGTTCGAAGGAGCGTTCCACGGCTCGCATGTCGAAGGAGTGGCGAACTTCATCTGGGGAAATCGCGCGAGCTACCCCCACGCCGAACCGACGGGAACGGGCGGGGCCGCCGCCGTCGACGACATCCTCGTCTGCCCCTACAACGACTCCGCTACGGCCACCGACCTGATTGCTACGTACGCAGATGAACTTGCCGCGGTCATCATCGATCCGGTGCAACGGTCGATCCTTGCCGAGCAGCAATTCGTCGACGCGCTTCGTGCCGCCACGACCCGCCACGGTGTCCCACTGATCTTCGATGAGGTCGTGTCCGGCTTTCGCCTCGGGCTCGGCGGCGCCGCGGCCCACTTCGGTGTCATGCCCGACCTCGTCGCGTACGGCAAGGCACTCGGCGGCGGTTTCCCGATTGCCGCCGTGGGTGGGAGAAGCGATCTGATGGACGAAGTCCGCGAGGATCGCCACACCACCGATCACTACGTATGGGCGGCCTCCACGACCGGAGGCTCGCCGGTCGGCGCCGCGGCCGCGCACGCCGTGCTCGACATCCTCGGCGCGCAGGATGCCTATGCATCCCTCTATGCGAGCGGGGATCGTCTTCGAGCCGGAATCGCGGCAGCGGCGGGGGTCGCCGGCTTCCCCGTGGTCACCTACGGGATCGGCCCGCTCGTGCAGTACCGCCTCTCGCGCACGCCGGTGCGCGACCTTTCCACGGAAGCGATCGCCGACGCCGGGGTTCGTCGCCAACTCGACCTGGCCATGGTCGGGCGCGGCATCTTCATCAACCCGATGCTGACCAAGATCTACGTGTCACTCGCCCACGGTGACGAACAGATCGATCGATACCTCGACGCCATGGTGACCGCGTTCTCCGAGTTGCACTCCGCACCGTAGGAGGTTCGGCGCAACTCGCGTCACCCCATGTTGTGATGGTGAAGTCCCGGGCGTTGGCCGATGGACGGGTCCTGAAGCCAGGACTGCACCAGCTCGTCGGCGTCATCGACGAGCCGACGGGCCTGCGTGAAGTCGGTCGGGCCGACGTTGAGCGGACACACCGTTGGCAGCATGCGGAGATCGGTCTGCGTCCGGTATCGCTCGTAGTCCACGAGGAGACGGTTCTGCACGAGGAGGCTCACCGCCTGCAGCACAGTGCCGAGCGCTCCCTTCGGGGCCGCCGCCAACGAGCATGCGTAGCCGCACGGCAGCACGTAAATCGTTGTTGCACCAAGAGCCAGCGCCTGAGAGATCGGGCAGTTGTTGACCACACCACCGTCGACGAGCTGCCGGCCTCCGATCTCGACCATCGGGAACACCCCGGGGATCGCCGAGCTGGCGCACACTGCGTCAGCCAGGTCGCCGTCGCTCAACAACACGTCGTGGCCGGTGCGGATGTCCGTCGCCACGACGTGCAGCGGAAGACGGAGTTCTTCGAAGCGTCTCGCCGGCACCTCGGTGCGGAGAATCCTTCGCAGACCAGCCGATGACACGAGGTGGTCGCGACGGCCGAGAAACCCGCGCAGCCCGCCGATGAGCTCAGCCGGGAATGCATCGCTGCGCCTCATGCGAACCCAGATGTCGATCAGGCCATCGACACCGAAGTCGAGGTCGTGCGACGCAAGCCATGCGCCGTTCACCGAGCCCACGGAGGTCCCGACGACGAAGTCGGGTCGGATGCCCTCCCGCACCAGCGCTCGGAGCATGCCCGCTTGGACGGCTCCGAGGTTCCCTCCGCCGGACAGTACGAACGCCGTGGTCATCGGCCACCACAGCGTGCAGGAGCTTGCGCATCGATCGGCATGGCGTCATCGTAGGGACGCAGGACACCGCCCTCTCGAAGCGTTCTCAGCTTTGGCCCGGTTCGGCCGGTCAGCTCGCGCCGGGCTCGCGCACGATCTGGGTGGAGACCCGGGTCGCTCCGTTGGCAAGTGCAGCGCGGACTGCGGCGTCGAGCGCGTCGAGAACCCCGGCTTCGGTTGCCGCCCGGACGGCTGTTCCGAACGGCCCCACCTCGAGGGTCGCACCGGCCGCCTCGGCTGCAGCCCATGCCGCCACCACATGTGGGCCGGGGGCACCGGGGACGAACGGCTCGACGAGGACTTCCCCGATGACTGCCATGGACACATGGTACGGCTCGGGCGGGCGGACTTCCCGCGTCGGGCCCGTTGCTGGAGCCGGACCTCGTGACAGGGGGGTGAAACGCGTTTAGTGTGTGCCGGGCGTCACGCTTGGTGGCGTTCGAACCGTTTGAACCCAGGGGGGTTTGCGATGGCGAATGTCGTTCTCCAGCACATCGGCAAGAGATACGACAACGGCTTTGAGGCCGTTATCGATCTGAATCTCGAGGTTGCCGACGGTGAGTTCCTGGTTCTGGTGGGGCCTTCCGGCTGTGGGAAGACCACCGCGCTTCGCATGGTCGCCGGTCTCGAAGACATCACCGCAGGCGAGTTGCGCATCGGTGATCGGCGCGTGAACGAGGTCCCTCCGAAGGATCGCGACATCGCGATGGTGTTCCAGAGCTACGCGCTGTACCCCCACATGACCGTGGCGGAGAACATCGGCTTCGGTCTCAAGCTCCGCAAGATGCCCAAGGACGAGATCAATCGGCGAGTAACCGAGGCGGCTCGGATGCTCGCCCTCGAGGAGAACCTCGACCGCCGCCCGAAGCAGCTCTCCGGAGGTCAGCGCCAGCGTGTGGCCATGGGCCGCGCCATCGTTCGTGAGCCCCAGGTGTTCCTGATGGACGAACCGCTCTCGAACCTCGACGCCAAGCTGCGAGTGCAGATGCGCGGCGAGATCTCGCGTATCCAGCAGCGCCTCGGCGTGACCACGCTCTACGTCACCCACGATCAGATCGAGGCCATGACTATGGGCCATCGCGTTGCGGTCATGAAGCGCGGAGTCCTCCAGCAGGTCGACACTCCGCAGTTCATCTACGACAACCCGGCCAACCTCTTCGTCGCCGGCTTCATCGGTTCGCCCCCGATGAACCTCTGCGAGGTCGGCCTCACGGCCGACAACGGCGTCGTCGCCCATCTCGGCGACCAGAACATCGTCATCGACGAGGCCCTGGTGGCTAGCCGCCCCGGCCTTGGCGACGCGGCCAAGGCCGGTCGCCGTGTGGTTCTCGGTATCCGTCCCGAGAACATGGAAGACGCCGCCCTCGCCGCGACGACCGACTCGAAGCGCACGATGAAGGCCAAGGTCGACATCACCGAGGCACTCGGGTCCGAGGTCATGGTCCACTTCGCCGTCGACGCTCCCCAGGTGTTCTCCGACGGAGCGAAGAAGGGCGCCGACGACGAGGAGAGCCTCGGCCGCATCGGTACCGATGCAGGGTCGACGTTCGTCGCCAGCTTCAACGCCCGCACCAAGGTTCGCCCAGGCGAGTTGGTTGATGTTCTCGTCGACACCCGCTTCGTCCACTTCTTCGAGATCGAGACCGGCGCCCGTCTCTGATCTTCACGCCGGTCCGGCGTGAAACCCGCAATGTTCGAAACCAGTGGGTCGCCCTCGCCGGGCGGCCCACTCGTCGTTGTCGGAGATGTCGCAACCGACATCGTCTGCGCGCCAACCGGGCCGTGGCGAGTCGGGTCCGACACGGATGCGGCGATCGGCGTCCGTGCGGGAGGGTCGGCGGCGAACACCGCCGCGTGGGCTGCGTCCGTTGCGGTGACGCTCGGGCAGTCCGCCGGTGTCGTGTTCGTGGGGCGTGTCGGAAGCGACGACGCGTCGTGGCATCGACGCGTGCTCACCGACGCCGGCGTGGACGCACGACTCATCGTCGACGATGCAGTGGCAACCACACGCATCGTCGCCCTGATCGACGGGGTGAGCGGAGAGCGCACCATGCTGACCGACCGCGGTGCGGGTACCCGCCTCGCTCCCGCCGACATCGACGCGACGTTGATTGCGACCGCTTCGTGGGTCCATCTCAGCGGCTATCTGCTGTTTGCCCCCTCGCCGCAGTCCACCTTCCGCCACATCGTGGGTATCTGCCGGGAGGCGGGTGTCCCGTGGTCTGTCGATCCGGCCTCCGCGGGGTATCTCGCCGATCTCGGGATCGATGCCGCCCGTCATCTGTTGGCGGGCGCCGCGATCGGATTCCCCAACTCGGAAGAAGCGCTCCTGCTGGCCGGGTTTCCACCAGACGGTGAAATCGACGCGGCTGCCTGTGCGCTTACGGAGCTCTGGGGCACCGTCGTGGTGAAACTGGGCGCCGAGGGTGCGATCGTGGCCCGTGGTGGCAGCGTTGCGTCACGAGCGTCGGCCGTCGCCGTGCCGTTGGTCGTCGACGCCGTCGGTGCCGGTGATGCGTTCGCCGGTGGTTGGCTGGCCGCCAGGGTCGAGGGAGGCAGCGAACGCGATTGCCTCACGAGTGCGCTCCGCACGGCGGCCGCTGCGCTCGGGGTGGTCGGCGGTCGGCCGAATCGGCGGGTGGACGCAAGCATGACCGGGGGTCGATGACTGCCTACGTCCGACGACGGTCCTCTACCGTGGCGGCATGACGAACATCGTTTCCACCATGGGAGACGTGGATCTCACGATCCGCATGATCCTCGAACACGGTGCAGGAGTCTTCGGCGACGCATCCGTTGTCACCTTCACCGGTGAGGGTACGACCAAGGCGAGCTTCGCCGAGATCGGGCGACGCGCGGCCCAGCTCGCCAATGCGCTCCATTACCTGGGCGTGGGCCCCGGTGATGTGGTGGCCACGCTGCAGTTCAACACCCAGGCCCACCAGGAGGCGTACTTCGGTGTCCCGTCGATGGGCGCGGTGCTGCACACGCTGAACTTCCGCCTCCATGCCGATCAGCTCGCGTGGATCATCAACCATGCACAGGACCGTGTGGTGATCTGCGAAGGCTTTTTGCTGCCCGTGTTGTTGGCCGTCCGTCCGCAGCTCACCACGGTGCGCCACATCGTGGTCGTGGGCGCGGTCCCGGCGGGAGTCGAAGTGCCCGCCGACGTGATCGACTACGAGAAGCTTCTCGTCGCCCAGGACGCCACGTTCGCGTGGCCCCAAACCCCCGAGCGGTCAGCGGCAGCGATGTGTTACACCAGCGGCACCACGGGGGATCCGAAGGGCGTGGTGTACTCGCACCGTTCGACCTTCCTGCACTCGCTGTCCTTCGTGGGGCTCGCCTCGCTCACCTCGAACGACCGTGTGCTGACGATCGTCCCGATGTTCCATGTGAACGCGTGGGGCATGCCCTACGCCGCATTCATCGCCGGATCCGATCTCCTCATGCCGGGGCGCTTCATGCAGGCCGAGCCCCTGTCGAGGTTCATGGCTGCGGAACCGCCCACGATGTCGGCCGGTGTGCCGACCGTGTGGAATGACCTCCTGCGTTACGCCGAGACGAATCCGATCGACTTCTCCTCGCTTCGCAACGTGATCATCGGCGGGAGTGCCGTCCCCGCGTCGTTGATCGAGGGGTTCCGGACACGTCACGGTGTGCAGGTCACCCAGGCATGGGGGATGACCGAGACCAGTCCGATCGGTGCCATGTCCTACCCGCCCCGGGGGACGAAGCCGGAGGACGAGCTCAGGTACCGCACGAAGACCGGGCGGCCGGTCGCCGGGGTGCGCATCCGCATCGTCGACGACGAAGGCATGGCGCTTCCCCACGACGGCGTCGCTGTCGGGGAGCTCGAAGCGCTCGGACCATGGGTCACCTCGTCGTATCACGGCGTCCAAGCACCGGAGAAGTTCCACGACGACGCGGATGAGCGTTGGCTGCGGACTGGTGACGTCGGATCCATCGATACGGAGGGATACATCCAGATCACCGATCGCGCCAAGGACGTGATCAAGTCGGGCGGCGAATGGATTTCGTCGGTGGAACTCGAAAACGCGCTCATGGGTCACCCAGCGGTAGCGGAGGCGGCGGTCGTCGCCGTGCCGGATTCCCAGTGGGACGAACGTCCGTTGGCCTGCATCGTGTGGCGTGAGGGCGCCTCGGCGTCGTTCGAGGACCTGGCCGGGTTCCTCGGTGATCATGTTGCGAAGTGGTGGATCCCCGAGCGGTGGGCGGCGATCGCCGAGGTTCCCAAGACTTCGACCTTCAAATTCGACAAGAAGGTGCTCCGGGCGCGCTACGGCGTCGACGAACTCGACGTGGTCACCCTCGGCCGTACCTCGGGCTGACGAACGATCCGCCTCGGTGTGCGTTGCTGACAGCCGCTCTCGGAAAAGCAAAACGACCGGAGCTGCGAAGCGCCGGTCGTTGCAGTTACTTCTGGGGGCGAATGGCCGAGATGCGGCGGACCGGAAAGGGGGGAGACCGTTGCGCAACTCGGTGTCTGTCACAACGGAGAAGACGCTCGGCCTATTCCGCCGGCGAAGTGACTTCAGTCACGCCAGCGAAAGAAGCGCTCAGAATCCCATCTGAACGCCAACCTCGCCGATCTGCGCTGTGCGGAGAAGGCGCACGACCAGGACGGTCGAGTCTCCGTGAACCAGGCTCCCGAGACCGAACGCCGTGACTTGCGGATCGTCGAGTGGGCTCGAGCCGACCGGTTTCGCGAGGAGGGCCCGTGTGGCGGCGTCGAAGCTCGGTCCCGAACTCACCAGTTCGGCGACCTGCGCCCAGCTGTCGTCGACGCCGTCGAGGATTTGCGGGTCATGCCCCACTCCTCTTCCACCGAGACTGTCCGCCCAGTGTTGGGCGCTCGTTTGCAGCGATGGGTCGTTCACGAGCAGGGGCAGCGATGATTTCTCCCGTCGTGTCGCGACCGCCGCCAGGAACTCCTCGGAGTTGGTGACCGGGGTGGCTTCGCCCGAAACGGCCAGCGGTGTCGTTCGGCGAGGGCCGGTGTTCGAGCCGATCCGCGAGAGGGCTGCGCCCGCGCCGAGCGCGGCGACGAGGAACGTGGCGAAGATCGATGCACGTCGGAGCCGACGAAGATCGCGTTCCTCGACGGTCATCGGGGCGCGCCGCACCGACGTTGAGTCGCCATGGCGACTGGCAACCGTGGCCGAGATCGGACGCAT
The DNA here is from genome assembly GCA_031368215.1 of Acidimicrobiia bacterium. Taxonomy (GTDB): domain Bacteria; phylum Actinomycetota; class Acidimicrobiia; order Acidimicrobiales; family JANYDT01; genus JANLQX01. The sequence continues at coordinate 21,689 of JANLRD010000274.1, forward strand.
GCCCTTTCTTCATCGGCAGCGCATTGGCGGAAGTTGAGCGGTGCAGAACTTGCCAGGTTCGACGCGGGCGTGACGGCGCCGTCCGTCTCGAGATGGTCGGGCGCGGGTCAGTCGATGCAGAACAGCCCAGCGCGGATTGTGCTCGATCGCTCCGGTTCGCCTTCCTTGTCGACCGACAGCGACCCGGAGAGCTGATCGGCCCCCTGGCCCGTGGTCCAGATCGGGCCCTCGATCTCCGAGTTGAACCGTTGCAGCGACGGGTTCCATGCCTGCAGTTCCTCGAGCGTGCGGTGAAGCGCCGGTGAGCCGTCGGACAGCCGGAAGCGATCCTGGGCGGGCCCGTTCTCCGCGTCCAGGCCGGCATCGAGCAGCTGATACGCCGACAGATGGTCGCCGGGCTTGGTCATGTACTCCGTCGGACCGGTGGCGAAGAAGGCCTGGAACGTGTTCCACGACGCCGACCTGCTGCGCGAGCCCATGTTGTCGCACGGCGACTCCTGCGGTCCCCACCCGGTGTCGAACACCGGCGGACCGAACAATGCGGTCAGACCCGCGAGCGCCGACTCCGCATCGGCGCCGAGGGCGATGTCGCCGACGGCCGTTGCGGTGAGCACGACAGGTGACGTCGACGCCTGGGCGGCGGCGGTGGTCACGGCAGGAGCACCCGCAGGATTGCCTGTGGTGGTGCTCGTCGGCGGTGGCGCAGTCTCGGCGGGTGTCGCGTCGACCGGAGCAATCGTGGTCTCGGCCGGCGCCGCGGGGGTCTCGGGTGCCGCCGTGGTGTCGGCGGCGCTGCTGCACGCCACCATGGCCAGCGCCAGAGCGACAGTGACGGCAACGGTCGGCAGCACTCGGAGTCGACGCTCGGTCCAACGTGAGGAACGACGGTGGGGGTTCGTGGTGGGGAGGTGTGTCACGCGTTCACTTCGCGTAGACGTAGAAGCCCCGGCCCGACTTGCGGCCGAGGAGTCCGGCCTCCACCATCCGGCACAAGAGCGGCGGCGGGGCGTAGAGCTGCTCTTTGAACTCCGCATAGAGGCTCTCCGCCACGGCCATGGTCGTGTCCAGGCCGATCAGGTCGGTGAGACGCAGCGGGCCCATCGGGTGCGCGCAGCCCTCCACCATCCCGGCATCGATGTCCTCGGCCGTGGCGAAGCCGGACTCCATCATCCGGATCGAACTGAGCAGATACGGGATAAGGAGCGCATTGACGACGAACCCGGCGCGGTCTTGGGAGTTGATCACCCGCTTGTGGAGCACGTCGGTGGAGAAACCCTTCGCCCGTTCTTTCGTCTCATCGCTCGTAAGCAACGAGGTGACGAGTTCGACCAGCTTCAGGACCGGTACCGGGTTGAAGAAGTGGATACCGATCACGTTCGCCGGACGCTGCGTGGCCATCGCCAGCTTCATGATCGGGATCGACGACGTGTTCGAGGCCAGGACCGCCTCCTCGCTCGACACCACGGCATCGAGCTTGCGGAACACGTCGAGCTTCGCCGCCTCGTTCTCGACAACCGCTTCGATCACGAGGTCGCGGTCGGCGAGCGAATCGAAGTCGGCGACGAAGGTGAGGCTGCCCATGGCCTTCGCGAACGACGTCTCGTCCAACTTGCCCGCGGCGAGACCGCGTTCGAGTGACGTCTGCAGTCGCTTCTCGGCTCGGAGCGCGGCCTCGTCGTTCGCCTCGACCACGATCGTGTCAAGGCCGGCCCGCGCGCACACCTCGGCGATCCCCGAGCCCATGAGGCCGCCGCCGACGACGCCGATCCGGTTGAACCCGTAATTGTTCGCTGTAGTCATCGGCGTGCAGTCTTGCATCGCCGCGTGCTTCGGGTCGGCGCGGTCACCCGAAGGCTGCGTTGCGGGTGCTGCCCGGCAGAGCCATTGCGAGGAAGGTGTTCGTCCCGCGGTCGCGCAGTTCCGTCGCTGCCGCGACCAGACCGCCGTAGGCCGCCCATGCCAACGCCCCGCCGGTCGAAACCCGGCGCACACCAAGGTCGGCGAGCTCTGACACCGAGGGCGAACCGGGGAGGGCGAGAACGTTGACCGGAACCGTACACTCACGCACGATTCGCTCGACCTCCGCAGGTGCGTGTGCTGCTGGAGCGTAGACAGCGTCGGCGCCGGCATCGCGATACGCGCGCAGACGAGTGATCGTGTCGTCGAGGTCGCGCACCCCGTGCAGATGGTTCTCGGCCCGACCGGTGAGCACGATGCCATGGCGACGACACGACTCCGACGCGGCCGCGACGCGTTCGGTCGCGATCGTGAGTTCGTCGATCTCGTTCGTCGACGGATTCCAGTCCTCGATGGAGATCCCGGACGCACCGGCGGCGGCGAGACGGTCGATCGTTTCGGCAATGCCGACGGGCGTTTCCGCGTAGCAACGCTCGGCGTCGACGTTGATCGGAATCGTGACGGCCGCGGCGATCGCGCCGACATGAGTGACCAACTCGTCGAGGGTCACGGTCCCGTCGAGGCGGCCCATCGACGCGGCCAGTCCCGAGCTGGTGGTGGCGAGCGCCTCGAAGCCGAGGTGCTGCAGGAGGCGCGCCGACCCGACATCGAACGGGTTTGGAAGGACGAACGCTCCCTCCTCGTGCAGTGCCCGAAAGCGGATGCGCATGGCTGTGGTGGTCATGGTCGCACGCTATCGGTGTGACCATTCGAAGCGACCCGAGTTTCGCGTTGTCGGGTCAGCACCATGCCCACAAGGGGCCGAGTCAGTCGTGCTCCAGGGCGCGGGGTCGGCGCTCCGACGGTCAGCCCGGGATTGCCTTCCACACGACGTCTTTGTCGACCCGCACATCGCCGGGCAGACCGAGTACACGCTCACCGAGGATGTTGCGCATGATCTCCGAGGTGCCGCCCTCGATGGTGTTGGCCCGTGACCGGAGAAAGGCCTTCGAGATGGTGTAGCTCTCGCGGCCTCCCCGTCCCTCGACCCGCTTGAGCGGGTAGCCGGGCTCGTGGAGCATGCCTTCGGGGCCGAGCAACTCCATAGCCAGCTCCCAGATCCTCACGTTGAGCTCGGCCGATGCCATCTTGCCAACCGAGCCCTCGGGCCCCGGGTTCCCCGTGGTGGCCTTGGCCCGCGCCCGCAACGTCGTGAGGCGTCCGACTTCGGCCTCGGCCCACAACTGGGTGACACGATCACGGAACACCGAGTGCTCTGCGGCGCCGAGCTGCGGGCCCTTCTCGTGCCACACCTTCAGCAGCGTGGCGATGTTGCCGGTGCCCCGTTCAGCGGTGCTGCCACCGAGGGCCACGCGTTCGTTCATCAGGGTGGTGGTGGCGACCCGCCAGCCGTCGCCGACCTCGCCGAGCAGGTTGGTGTGGGGTACGCGCACGTCGGTGAAGAACACCTCGTTGAACTCTGCGTCGCCCGTGATCTGGAAGAGCGGACGGATCTCGACCCCCGGTGACTGCATGTCGAGGATGAAGTAGCTCAGGCCCTTGTGCTTGGGCACGTCGGGATTGGTCCGGACGAGGAGCATGCCGTAGCGGGACAGGTGGGCGACGCTGGTCCACACTTTCTGGCCGTTCACCACCCACTCGTCGCCGTCACGAACCGCCCTGCTCGACAATCCGGCGACGTCGGAGCCGTGGCTCGGCTCACTGAACATCTGGCACCACACGTCCTCGCCGGTGAAGATGCGCTTCAGGTGCTTCTGGTGGTGTTCTTCGCTGCCGTAGGTGAGAACGGTCGGCAGGCCCATGCCGATGCCGATGGTGTTGATCGCCAGCGCGGCGAAGTTGCGTCCGGCATCGCGGATCGTTTGTTCAACGACCTGCTGGAGCTTCGGGGACTGGCCGAGACCACCCTTGCCCTCGGGGAACTGCACCATGGCCAGACCGGCATCCCACAGCGCGCTCCGGAACGACGTTTCGTCCGCGGTGATCCCGACCGCATCGATCACGGCCTTCGCACGCGTGTGGATCTCTTCGTCGGTCATGGGCATCGTTTGCTCCTGTTGTCGTTCGGGTGGGCGTTCCCAAGCCGCAAAAGGCTAGGCGGCAGCCCCTTCAGAAACCCAAGCGGTTCGCGCCGAACAGGAGCCCCTCGGAACCACACCGGTCGTTCGTTGGTGGCGGCACGGTCGAAGTGTCGGCCAAACTGCAGGAGACGTCGAAAACGCGCCGGGACACCGGCCACCCAAGGGAGACCCCGTGAAGGTTCCGTTCACTGTCGCTGACTTTCTCAACCGTGCCGTCGCCGTCTACGGCGATCGGGTCGGGGTCGTGGACGAACCGGGAGTGGTCGGCTCGCTGGGAGCGCTGACCTACGCCGAGATGGGCTCGCGGGTGCGAGGCATGGCTCGGCGCCTGGAGGACATGGGTATCGGTGTGGGGGATCGGGTGGCGATCGTCAGTCCGAACTCGGCCAAGTTCCTCCTGTCGTTCTGGGGGACGTCGACCTACGGACGCGTTCTTGTGCCGATCAACTTCCGTCTCAATACCGAGGAGATCGCCTACGTCGTCAAGCATTCCGGGGCGCGGGTGCTCCTGGTCGATCCGGAGCAGTACGACGTGGTGAAGGACATCGAGGTCGAACACCTCATCACCCTCGACGGCACCGCCGACGCAGCCCTCTTCGCCCCGCTCGGTGCCGATGAGGCCGAGCCGACCGCGTGGGAGCCCGACGAGGACGCCACCGCCACGATCAACTACACATCGGGCACCACGGCTCGACCGAAAGGCGTGCAGATCACCCATCGCAACGCCTGGACGAACGCGGTGACGTTCGGGTGGCATTCGTCGGTCAGCGACCGCGACGTCTACATCCATACCCTTCCGATGTTCCACTGCAACGGTTGGGGCCAGACCTACGCCGTGACCGGCATGGGTGGCAAGCACATCGTGCTGCGCAAGGTCGACGGCACCGACATCTTGGATCGCGTCGAGCAGCACGGCGTGAACTTCGCGTGTGGCGCGCCCGCGGTCGTCGCCATGACCCTCGATGCCGCCGAGAAGCGCACTGCCAACGGCCAGGCAGTGCCCGGGCGCGACCTGATGCGCATGGTGGTGGCCGGAGCCCCGCCGCCTTCGAAGACGATCGAGCGGGTGGAACTCGAGCTCGGCTGGGAGTTCATCCAGATCTACGGACTCACCGAAACATCCCCGCTTCTCACCATGAATCGTAAGCGTGCAGAGTATGATTCGCTGTCGGTGGGCGATCGATCACGCCTCCTCTCTCGTGCCGGTGCTCCCGTCATTGGCGTCACTATCAAGATCTCCGAGGACGGAGAGGTATGCGCACGAAGCAACGTGGTCTTCGCCGGCTACTGGGAGCAGCCCGAGGAAACCGCAAAGGCCATCAAGAACGGCTTCTTCCACACCGGTGACGGCGGCTACCTCGACAGCGCGTATGTAGTCATCGCCGACCGCAAGAAGGACGTCATCATCTCCGGTGGAGAGAACGTGTCGTCGATCGAGGTCGAAGACTGCCTGTTCCAGCATCCGGCGATCGCCGAGTGTGCCGTGATCGGTGTGCCGGACGCGAAGTGGGGCGAGACAATCAAGGCCCTCGTGGTACTCCGTGCGGGCGCACCCGTCCCGACCGAACATGACGTGATCGACTTCTGCCGGTCGAAGATGGCGCACTTCAAGTGCCCGACATCGGTCGAGTTTCGAGACGCCCTCGCCCGCACCGCCACAGGCAAGTTGCAGAAGTTCAAGCTCCGCCAGCCCTACTGGGAGGGCCGCGACAAGTTCGTCAACTGAGTCGACACGCGTGGGCTCAGGCGGGGCGTTTCCGGGCCGCCACCATGATGTCCGGGTCACCGGCGCGCCACAGCACCGTGAGGGTCACGCCGGTGATGAGCCAGCCCGCGGGACCCTGCGGCGATCGGATGAGCGCGTCGTCGTAGTAGCCACCGATCGTGAACCACGACGCCGGATCGGCGGGGTCGTACACGTGATGCGCCTGCATGTACATCCGACATGTCGCGCGGTCGTCATCGACGGACACCATCGGGTTCGTCATGGAGTGCTGGGTTGCGGCGAGCCCGCTGAACAGCCGAACCACACCACCCAGCCACTGGTCTCGCGTCATCGTCGACGCTCTTCCGCCGCTGTAGGACGTGAAGTCGACGGCCACTTCGTCGGCGAAGATCGAGCGGTAGAGGGTGAAGTCGCGGGTGTCGATGCCCACGGCGTAGCGGTAGACCGTCTCGGCCACGGCGAGCTTGTCGTCCGCGCTTGTCACATTGCCTCCGCCAGGCGGGCGATCGATGCCGGAAGAAACTCCGTGACCTGCACGCGAGTGATGCCCAGGTCCGCCAGAGCCCGAATGTTCTCGAGCACCTTCGCAGGGGAGCCGACGAACTGCCCGCACAGATTGGACCCGAGCATGTCCCGCACCGGAGCGACGACGTCGTCATCGCCGACGGCGATCAGAAGGAACAGCCCGATCGGGATGTCGGAGCGTACGGAGCGGACGTCGTCGACCATGCCCCGCAGTTCGTCGCGGGTCACCGACGCCAGCGCGGCGACATCGAGCGCGCCGCCCCGCGTCGTGCGACCGAACTTCAACTCGACGCGATCGACCAGCGGTGTGATGTTGCGGACCGTCCACGGGCCGCCGACAGATGCCACGAGAGGAATGGGATCCGTCGGCACGGCCGAGAGCTTGGGAACATCCATCCTGTAGTGCTCACCGCGGAAGGTGCACGCGCCGGTCGTGAAGATCTCCCGCACGATGAGGAGTGCCTCGCGGTACATCCGCGCCCGAACCGGTCCGTCCGGGAATTTCTGTCCCGTCGCCAGCAGTTCCCGTTCGGTCCAACCGGCGCCGAGCCCTGCTTCGTACCGTCCGTTCGAAAGGCGCTGCATGGCGATGCTGGCCTGGGCGAACTCGAACGGTGAACGGAACAGGTTGTTGGCGAACGAGGGTGCCAAGGTGACCCTCTCCGTGGCGCAGGCCATGGCGGCAAGCGACACCCAGAGATGAGGGAAGACCTCTCGCAACCAGTAGTGGTCCGAGCAGGTCACGCCGTCGAAGCCCTGTTGCTCGGCGAGTGAAGCGAACGCGCCCGGTTCGTGAAGGTTCGAGGTGAGGTTGGCGAAGAGTTCCATCGGCACGTCCTGGTCGGAGGCGGGAGGCACAGCGGTTGTGGGCTCACTGTATGCACGACTGCCGGTAAGACGGAAACCGAGGTCGACGAGTTCGGGACGGTTCCTCCAGGTGAGCGCCGAGCGCCGGGTGACGTCCGATCCGGGTGGTTTCGCCGCGTTTGCAACCCAAATGCGACGCAACCGGATCCCGCCGACGGCGCCTCAATCGTCGTGCAGCAGCGGGAGAAGACGCACCCGAATCCGATCGTCGCCAACGACCACGACCGCGCCGGACTCGAGGTCGGATTCGAGGTCGTCGAGATGGTCGAGGATGATCGTCGCCTGATCCTCGGCAGTGAGCGCGTGCCCCGATCGAAACAGAATCACTGACGGCGAGCGGCGCCTCAGCAGCGCAAGGAGTGCTCCGAAGTCGGTGTCACCGGACACGATCACCCGACCCTCCTGCGCCGCAAGCATCAAGAGCGCGTCGTCCTCCGCTCGCTCCAAGCCGAGCTCCAGAGTGTGCACCGCATCGTGCCCTCGATCACGAAGCAGGCCCGCCAGCCGCGGCGAACGGTTCTGGTCGATGAGGAACTTCACTCGATGAGGAACTTCACGCCGTCGGCTGCAACGGGATCTCACGATCCGCAACCGCGTCGGCAGCGAAGCGCAACGCAGCAGCGACGTCCTCGATCTCCAACGGCGGGAGTTCATCGACGATCTGCTGTGCCGTCATTCCACCGGCGACCATGTTGACGACGGTCGCAACCGGAATTCGCAGACCGCGCAGACACGGCACGCCACCCATCACTGCGGGGGCGATGGTGATCCGGTCCATCTCGTTCAGGTTACTTCTTCTCGATCGCGGCGTCAGGCGAAGCGGATTCCAGAGCCCTCGGCTGTTGCCAGGCCGTCTGGCAGGTGTTTTGCAGCACCCCTGGCATGGATCGAACCTGCGACACACGGTTTCAGACACCGCAGGTCGGCGGCGTCGGAACGGCGGCCGACGCCGAGTCGGGGGCATGTCGCCGTAACCTGTTCCGGGTGGATGGCAACGCGAAACGACTCCAGCTGGCTGCCGGACTGCTCGCGGTCCTGGGATCGGTCGGCGTGGTTCTCGGTGCTGCGCTCCCGTGGCTGGAAACAGGACGGGCGAAGCGGAGCGTTTTCACCATGGCGCGCATCGCCAGCGAGATCGGCGTGCTCGACACCTCGACCAGGCGAGCTGCAGTCACCGTGCTGCTGTTCACCCCGGTGGTGGCTTCGGCGGTTGTGCTCCTCATCGGACTAGGCCGCCCGCGTTTGGCCGGGGCCGTTGCGCTGCCGCTTGGCGTGGCCGGGCTCGGTGCCGGGACGATCGGCACGAAGTTCTCCCCGAACCACCTGATCGGGCCCTACGTGTGCCTGGTCGCAGGGGTCGTATGCCTCGTAGGGGCCTGGGGCCTCGTGTTCCTGTCGACGCATGCCGAAGAGCCCGTGGTCACCATTGGAGGCGCCTCGTGAGCGATGGAACAGCTGAACAGCCCGACATGAGCGATGGCGACGCATCGTCGCGTCCCTCGGTCGATCCCTCCGTCCCGCCCCGATGGGGACCTCCCGCGTCGACCCCGCCTTCCGCCACGCCGAAGCGTCGCTCCGGGAGGATTGCGCTCGCGGTGATCGGCATGCTCGGCATCGGGGCCGGCACCGCATTCGCCGTGACCCAGCTCACCGGTGGCGAGAAATCGAACACACCCGAGCAGGCGGTGGAGAGTTTCTTCCGTGCTGTGGAGACGCGTGACTTCATCGGCCTGGCCAAGACGCTCGCTCCCGGGGAACGCGACGTGATGCTCGACTCCCTCGTGCCGCTCGTCAACGAGCTGAGCCGACTCGAGATCCTCGAGAAGGACTTCACTCTCGAGAAGGTCACGGGCTACACCGCGAAACTCTCGGACTACAAGGCCACCGCAACGCTGCTGCGTCCCGATCTGGCCGCGGTCACCGTGACCGGCGGCAACCTCAACGCCACGTTCAACCCCAAGGACCTGCCGTTCGGTGACTTCCTGCGCGACCAGTTCGGCAAGCAGATCGACGAAGCCGAGGCGTCCACGTCTTCGAGTTCGCTTTCGTTCGGCTCCGACGCGAGTCCGATCGTGGTCCAGAAGGTCGGGAACCGCTGGTACCTCTCTGCGAACTACTCGATCGCCGAAGCCGCACGCACCGACTCGAAGACACCGTTCGCGGTGCCGGCGAAGGGAGCTGGTGTTCCGGCCCGGGGAGCGAAGACCCCTGAGGGAGCCGTCTCCGAAATGCTGCAGGCCGGCGCCGAACTCGATCTCCGCCGGGTCGTCGAACTCCTCCCTCCGGATGAGTTCGCCGCCCTGCACGACTACGCCGGTCAGTTCATCCCCGATGCCGAGCGCGAGGTCGCCGACTTCCGCCGGAAATACTCGCTCAAGCTCCGGCCGAAGCTCCGTTCGACCAAGCTCGCCGATGATCGCAGCCTGGTGCAGATCTCCGACCTGCCATTCGAGTTCACGTCGACGATCAATGCGCAGCGGATCAACGTCTCCTACGCCGACCGGTCCGGGACGGCGTTGTTCACTTCTTCCGATGGTGAGGATCTCCGGGCGGTGTACAAGGGGAACTGCCTTGATGTGGTGCTCGGCGGCGAGAAGAAGCGCGGGTGCGGGCGCAAGGGTGTTGCGAAGCTGTTCACCGATCTGACGGGGACGCCGATCGATCTCTCGTCGCTGCCGGCGACGACCGGTGGCATCAATGGCCCGTGTGCGGCGAAGCGAAGAGCAGTCGTCGGCTTCACCGTGATCAAGCGGGACGGCCTCTGGTACGTGAGCCCGACGAGAACGATGTTCGATGCCATGACCGCCACGATGAAGACGCTTGATCGGGCCGACCTCGATTGCCTGGTCAAGGAGACGAAGAAGGTCATCGGCTCCTCGACCAATGACCCCTCGGCGACCTCTCGACCGGCGACGACCATCCAAGGCGGATCCGAGCCCCTCTCGTCGGACTCATCCACCTCGGGCGGTGATGCAGTGATCTCCTCCGACAGCATGGGCAACGCCACGCTGCTGGCCGATACCCCCGCATGTCGCGAGTTCAAGGTGAAGAGCGACGCCGGCGAAACCCCGTCTCCCGAGGTGACGGATCAGTGTTTCAACGACGCATTCACCACGGAACCGTGATGGCGTCCTCGCTGAACCGTGAGGCCGTCAGCGGAGGAACCTGTGTCACCTGCCGGGCATGACGGATTTGATGCGGAGGAGTCTGGCAGCCTCAAGCATCCGGTCGTCATAGGTGACAAGTCTCGCGAGGTCGGACCCGAGCTGTGACGCGGTTGCGAGGTGTATCGCGTCGAGCGAACGAACGTCGGATGGAACGAGCACACCCGCGGCTTCGAGAATCCGGTCGTTCATACGAATCAGCTCGATTCGTTGTAGGACGTCTCGTCCACGAGCGAGCGCATCTTCGCCTCCGGGCAGCAACGCACGCAGAACCTCAGTGCGAGCAAGTGCGCTGGACACGAGCTCGCGGCGACGGCGAAGGAAATGGCGCAACGCAGTCGACTCGGGTTCTTCCACGACAAGCTTCACAATCGCCGAGGAGTCCAAATACGTCGCAGTCATTAACGCTCGTTGCGTCGAAGCGCACCGAGGCGCACCGAGGGGGGCTCCGTGCTGAGCTTCAGAGGCGGTGGCAAGTCGTTGAGGTCGCCAGTCGCTGGGTCTGTCTCACCGGCTGCGCGCAGCCGTGCCAGCGGACCCCCCGGCTGCACCGGGCTCAGCACTGCAACCGGTCGGCCTCGATCGGTGATCTCGAAGGACTCGCCAGCCTCCACAAGACGGAGCAATTCGCTTGCGCGCTGACGTAGCTCTCGAATTCCCACTGAAGGCATGTGCTATTTGTAGCACAGAACATCCGTTACGCCATGGTGTCCCCATCGAACCCCGAATGCCTGTCGTTCGCCAACATTTGTGAGTTCGATGACCGAAGCGATCGTCGGCCTTCTTCCGATGACGCTCAGCGACCGGTTAGAAGCGCGTCGCTGACCGAGTCGAGCACACCGGCCCCGGCGGTGACCTGTGGTTCCAGGGCGGTCGCCTGGGGGACGAGTTGTGTCAGGAAGAACTCGGCTGTCGCATGACGCGCCACATCATCGGTTGCCATCGCTGCGAGGTACTGACGGGCCATCAGCCATCCGCCGACCGTGGTGGCGAGAAGACGAAGGAACGGCGTGGCACCGGCCATCGCGTCGCGTGGTCGGGTCCGCCCGTTCTCCAGCAGCCACGCCGATGTGCGATCGCTCGCATCGACCGCGGCGATCAGCGGAGACGAGAGATGCGAAGGTAGTTGATCTGCACACCTACGGATGTCACCGAGCAACTCTCGGACGACGTCGCCATCGCGCATGCCGATCTTGCGACCGATGAGGTCGAGAGCCTGGATGCCGTTCGTGCCTTCATAGATCGCGGCGATGCGGACGTCGCGGTACAGCTGCGCCGCGCCGGTGTCTTCGCAGAAACCCATGCCGCCGAACACCTGCACACCGAGCGAGGTGACCTCGTTTCCGAGGTCGGTGCACCACGCCTTGGAGAGCGGGGTGTAGAGGTCGGCGCGTTCCTGCGCACGAGCCCGAGCGGTCTCGTCGGCCAAAGCACGCGACTCGTCGATCGCCAGTGCGTTGAGGAAGATCAGGTGCCGCATCGCCTCGGTATACGCGCGCATGGTGAAGAGCATTCGGCGAACATCGGGGTGGCCGGCGATCGTGGCGCCCGGATCGTTCGAGCCGACAACGCGTCCCTGCACGCGGCTGAGCGCATGTGAGGAAGCGAGCTGGTACGCACGCTCGGCCAGAGCCGGGCCGTGCTGGCCCACGGCGAGGCGTGCGTTGTTCATCATCGTGAACATCACCCGCATGCCATCGTTGACCTCGCCGATCAGCTCGCCAACCGCACCCTCGCCTGCGTCACCGAAGGCGAGCACGCAGGTCGGCGACGCATGTAGGCCCATCTTGTGTTCGGTCGACACGACGCGGACATCGTTGCGTCCTCCGAGTGCACCGTCGGCATCGACGAGGAACTTCGGGACGATGAAGCAGGAGATCCCCTTCGTGCCGGCGGGAGCGCCGTCGACGCGGGCGAGGACGAGGTGGACGATGTTCTCGGTCAGGTCATGCTCGCCCCATGTGATGTAGATCTTCTGGCCTGTAATCCGCCACGTTCCATCGCTCGCCTGCGCAGCGCGGGTGCGCAAGGCTCCGACGTCGGAACCCGCATCGGGCTCGGTGAGGTTCATCGTGCCCGACCACTCGCCCGTCACCAGTTTGGCGAGGAACCGCTCACGCTGAGATTCCGAGCCCCAATGGGTCAACGCATCGATCGAGCCCTGCGTGAGCATGGGACACAAGGCAAACGCGATGTTCGACGATTCGAGCATCTCGGAGATCGCGAGTCCGACAGTGTGCGGGAACCCGCCGCCTCCATAGGCGGGCGAAGCGGCAACCGCGCCCCATCCACCGTCGACGTAGGCCCGGTAGGCCTCCTTGAACCCCGTCGCTGTGCGAATCGTCGACGTGGCCGTGTCGACCGTCAGACCCTCACGATCGCCGATGGGGTTCGTCGGCGCGATGACCGCGGTGCACAGTCGTCCGAACTCGGTCAAGAGTTCATCGACCGTGGCTGGATCGGCATGCTCCATGCCCGGAAGCAGGTGGAGCTCAGGGGCGACCAGATCGAGGCTGAAGCGCAGGTCGGCAAGTGGGGCGCGGTACTCGAGCACGTCAGGAGTCTCCCATTGCCGCGCGTCGTTCGGTGATCGGTGACGGCACGCACTTCCCGCTACCGTCGATCCCGTGACTCGAGTCCTCGCCGGAGAGCAGACGCCGCCGTGACCCGAACCCTTGCCGAGCTCCGCGCCGAGATCGACGCGTGCGACCGAGCGCTGCTCGAGACCCTGGCCCGGCGTTTCGCTGCGGTTCACGAGGTCGCCGCCCTCAAGGGCGCGTCGGCTACCCAGGTGCTCGTTCCGGATCGAGTGCGCGAGGTTCTGCGGACCCGGGTGGCGTGGAGCGTCGAGCTCGGCATCGATCCGCGGTTCGCCGACCTGCTGTTTCGCATGTTGCTCGGCGAGGCGCATCGCGTCGAAGCGGTCTCGATGCGCGCCGACGCTGACGAAACGTCCGTTCCCGTCGTGCCGGAGACCGCACTGCAGACCTCTGCATGCCGGATCGACCACGTCAGTGTCGTGGTGCGAAGCCTCGATGAAGCGACGCGCTGGTTCGTCGACGGACTCGGTTTCGCCGTCGTCGAAGCCCGGACCGAACATGAGGATCACCCCGGTCTGCACTGCGCCGTTGTCGATGCCGGTGGTGTCACGTTGGTGCTGGTCGAGTCCTCGCACGATCGGCCCGGGGGCCCGCTGCCGACCGGTGTTCATCATCTCGCCGTCGAGGTTCTCAACGCTGCGTATCTGCATGACGACTTTGCGGTGCGGAACACCGCTGTCCAGACCGGGGTGATGGCCAAGGACAACGGCCTGGAGCGGTTCTTCACCGTTCGCGACGAATCGAGTGGTCTCCAGCTCGGCTTCGTCTCGCGCGTGGGCGCCCGCAGCGTGTTCGACGGTGGCGACGTCGCCGCCCTCTCCGCGGCGATCGACGACCCGGCCTGAGGGAGTGACCAGGGTCACCGCCGGTTTCGTCCCGATCACCCGAACGGCTCTCTAGATTCACAAGTTCACAAGGCGGGGGCGCCGTAACCCCGCTCGATGTTTCTTCCGGGGGAACCGGCCATGCCCGAAGCTGTCATCGTTTCCACGGTTCGTTCGCCGATCGGCCGGGCCTTCAAAGGTTCACTCGTCGATCTCCGAGCCGACGATCTTGCCGCCCAAATGGTCGTTGCCGCGCTGGCGAAGGTGCCCGGGCTTCCACTGTCGGAGATCGAGGACCTGTTGCTCGGCTGCGGACTCCCCGGAGGTGAGCAGGGCTTCAACATGGCCCGGGTGGTGAGCGTGCTTGCCGGGCTCCCGGACACTCCGGGGACGACCGTGAACCGCTACTGCGCGTCGTCGCTCCAGACCATCCGCATGGCCACCCATGCGATCCGTTCGGGCGAAGGCACTGCCTACATAGCGGCTGGCGTCGAGTGCGTCAGCCGATTCATCCACGGCAACTCCGACTCCCTTCCCGACACGGCGAACCCGGCGTTCGACGACGCTCGGATGCGTTCCGCCGAACGCTCGGGCCCATCCGCTCCGCGGTGGCAGCCTGAGGGGATGCCCGACGTCTACATCGCCATGGGACAGACGGCGGAGAACGTGGCGCAGATCGAAGGCATCACCCGCGAGGAGCAGGACCTGTTCGCGTTCGAGTCGCAGCAGAACGCCGCGAGGGCCATCGCCAACGGCTTCGCCGAGATCGACATCACACCCGTCACCCTGCCTGACGGCACCGTCGTGAGCACTGATGACGGCCCGCGGCCCAACACCACACGAGAGGGCCTCGGTCAACTCCGCCCGGTCTTTCGACCCGACGGAACGGTCACGGCAGGAAACTCCTGCCCTCTCAACGATGGTGCGGCTGCTGTCGTCGTCATGAGCGATGTGCGGGCCCGAGAGTTGGGTCTCACCCCGCTCGCCCGGATCGTGGCGTCCTCGGTGACGGGGATCAGCCCGGAGATCATGGGCCTCGGGCCCATCGAAGCTGTCCGACGCACGCTCGACCGGGCCTCGATGACGATCGACGACGTCGACCTCGTAGAGATCAACGAAGCGTTCGCCGCCCAGGTGATCCCGTCGATGCGCCATCTCGGGATCGACCGGGCGAAGCTCAACATCCATGGCGGCGCGATCGCCATGGGTCACCCGTTCGGGATGACGGGCGCTCGTATCCTGACGACGCTGCTCAACAGCCTCGTCGCTACGGACACGACGATCGGCCTCGAAACGATGTGCGTGGGCGGCGGGCAGGGCATGGCCATAGTGATCGAACGCCTGAGTTGAGTCGGTGATCGGCTCACCGGTCGCGCGCGGGGGCGGGGAACGCCTGAGTTGAGTTCCAAAGACGGACCCGCTCCCCGGGCGGACTTCTAGACTCGGGGAAATGTCTGGAACCGTCGTTGTCGGAACGCAATGGGGCGACGAGGGAAAGGCCAAAGTCGTCGACCTCCTGAGCGAGGACTCCGACGTCGTCGTCCGGTACCAGGGCGGTCACAACGCCGGGCACACCGTCGTGGTGGGCGACAGGAAGTTCGCGTTCCGCCTCACACCGTCTGGGATCCTCTACGACCACGTCACGCCCGTGATCGGCAACGGCGTGGTGCTCCACACCCCGACCCTCTTCGCCGAGCTCGACATGCTCGCGGCCGCCGACATCGACACCTCACGACTCCGTGTCAGCACCAACGCGCACCTCATCATGCCGTGGCACCCGATGCTCGACGCGCTCGCCGAGACCCGCCGTGGTGAGAAGGCGCTCGGCACGACGAAGAACGGTATCGGTCCGGCCTATGTCGACAAGGTGGCACGGGAGGGCATTCGGGTTCAGGATCTGCTCGTTCCGGCGCGGTTTCGCGAACGTCTCCGCTACGCCCTCGACGAGAAGAACGTCGTTCTCACCAAGGTCTACGACGCCGATCCCATCGACGAGGCCGACATCCTCGCCCAGTACCTCGATGAGATCGCTCCCCGCCTCACGCCCTACGTTTGCGACACCGTCGACCTGATTCATCGCGCGCTCACCGCTGATCGAGCGGTCCTCTTCGAGGGCGCCCAAGCGACCTTCCTCGACATCGACCACGGCACCTACCCGTTCGTCACCTCCTCGAACCCGGTCGCCGGCGCAGCCTGCGCGGGAGCCGGCGTCGGCCCACGCGATCTCACCCGCATTGTCGGCATCGCCAAGGCCTACGTGACCCGCGTCGGAGCAGGTCCGTTCCCGACCGAACTCCACGACGCGGTCGGCGACACGATCATCGAGAAGGGCCACGAGTTCGGAACGGTGACCGGCCGTCGCCGTCGTGCCGGCTGGTTCGATGCCGTCATGATGCGTCAGGCCGTCCGGCTGAACTCGCTCACCGAGCTCGCCGTCATGAAGCTCGACATTCTCGATGGCTTCGAGTCGGTGAAGATCTGCATTGCCTACGACATCGATGGCTCTCGGTACGAATTCCTCCCATCCGACCTGGGCCTCTTCAGCCGGGCCGTCCCGGTGTACGAGGAGTTCCCGGGATGGGCGACCGACACGTCATCGGCCCGGTCGTTCGCGGAGCTCCCGGCCAATGCCCAAGCGTTCCTCGCCGCCTTGGAAGCACGAAGTGGCGTCCGAATCTCGCTCGTCGGAGTCGGTCCGGAGCGCGATCAGATGCTCGCTCCGTAGGGGCCCGCCGCCGACTGGCAGAATCAGCGTGTGATCGATCGCTATTCGCTGCCGGACATGGCGGCTCTCTGGACCGACGAGGCGAAGGTCGCCCGCTGGCTGGCCGTAGAACTCCTCGCCACAGATGCCCACGCCGAATTGGGCATCGTGCCATCGGCCGACGCGGCGCTGTGCCGGGAACGAGCCCACGTAAGCGCGGCCGAGGTGAACGAACGGGAGAAGGTCACCGACCACGACGTGGCGGCGTTCGTCGATGTGATGCAGGCGTCCATCGGGATGCCCGCCGGCGCGTGGATCCACTTTGGGCTCACGTCGACCGACGTCGTCGACACCGCACTGTGCCTCGCGCTCACCGAATCCGCCGACCTTCTGATCGCCGGCGCGTCGGCACTGATCGCCTCCCTGCAGCGGCGGAGCCTGGAGTTCGCGCAAACTCCCTGCATGGGCCGTACCCATGGCATTCACGCCGAGCCAACGACCTTCGGGGCCAAACTCGGTCTTTGGGCACTCGCAGTTGCGCGAGATCGCGAACGACTTGTGCGGGCTCGGGCGGCGGTCGCCGTCGGCAAACTGAGTGGTGCCGTCGGAACGTATTCGAACGTTGATCCGTTCGTTGAATCATATGTGTGCCTACGATTGGGCCTGACGCCGGTCCCCGCCACTCAGGTGGTCGCCCGCGACCGCCATGCCGAATTCCTCGCCGCTTGCGCGCTCGTCGGCGCCACGATCGAGACCATCGCGACGGAGATCCGTCATCTTCAGCGAACCGAAGTACGCGAAGTACGCGAACCCTTCCGAGCCGGCCAGAAGGGCTCGTCGGCGATGCCCCACAAGCGCAATCCGATCACCGCCGAGCGGCTCGCCGGTCTTGCCAGAATTCTGCGGGGCAATCTCGTCGCCGGGCTGGAGAACGTCGCGCTGTGGCACGAACGCGATATCTCCCATTCGTCGGTCGAGCGGGTGATCCTTCCGGATACCTGCCTGCTCACGCATTACATGCTGGCCAAGGCCCGGTCGGTGATCGATGGTCTGTTCGTCGACGTCCGACGGATGCGAACGAACATCGATGCCTCATTCGGTCTCGTCTTCAGCCAATCCGTCCTTCTTGCGATGGTGAGCGCCGGAACCGGCCGCGACGACGCCTATCGCATCGTGCAGGAACTCGCTCTTCGGGCCTGGGACGAGGAGCGATCGTTTCGTGCTCTCCTCGAAGAGGACGCCCGAGTCCTGTTCAGCGCGTCGCAACTCGACGAGATCTTTGACCTCGGACGCGTCTTGCGCCACGCCAACCGGACGGTCGACGCGGCGCAAGCCATCGTGATCTGAGAGAAAAGCCGGCCGTCCCCGGACGACTGCTCGCTCTACATGCTTCGGCGAATCCCGGCAGCCTTCAGCACCGCAGCGTCGACACCGAGTTCGCGCCACGAGGAATAGCTGATCCCTTTGCGCTCACTGAACTCCAAGGCTTCGGCGACGAAGGCCTCTTCGAGGTCGGCGAGGTCGACTCCTGCTTCCAGCGACTCCAGTTCGGCCTGGAGATCGGCACGCTCTTGAATGAGAAGGAGGCGGTCCATGGGTCCGGCCTCTTCCAGCGAGGCTTCGATCGCCCCGAGCCGTTTGGCGATGGAATCCGGCGTTCGTTTGCGCCCCCGCTTCGGCTTGTGGGCTTCGAGCGCTTCGAGATAGTTGCGGATAGCGCGACCTTGGGATCGCCCAACGGCAAGTGCTTCTTTGTGCTCTTTCGACATGGATTTCTTTTTCGCGGTGGCCATGGCGGGACAGTATTGCAGAACCCATCCAAACTTGAAACTGCCGAGTCCTTTTTGTGAAGATCGGCCTGTCAGGTGAGCGCAAGTTGCAAAACCTCATGCATGGAATTCACCGCATGAACGTCAAGGGCCTCCAACACATGAGCCGGAACATCGTCGAGGTCCGGCTCGTTCCGTGCCGGAATGATCACGGTGGTGATCCCGGCTCGATGCGCCGCCAAGAGCTTCTGTTTCACACCACCGATCGGCAAAACCTTGCCCTGGAGGGTCACCTCACCGGTCATGGCGACCGTCGGGTTGACGGTCCGGTCCGTGAGGAGGCTGACAAGTGCAGTGGTCATGGTGATGCCGGCCGACGGCCCGTCCTTGGGAACGGCACCGGCGGGGAAGTGCACGTGGATCCGTCGGTTGGTGAGCTTCTCCGGCGCGATACCCAGGGCCTCCGCGTTGGCGCGGACGAACGACATGGCCAGCGCCGACGATTCCTTCATCACCTCGCCGAGCTGGCCGGTGACGGTGATCGTGAGCTCCCCTGACGAAGGCATCGACGTTGTCTCGACGAAGAGGACGTCTCCGCCGGCGCCGCTGACTGCCAGGCCGGTCGCGACTCCGGGGCGGTCGATGCGCCCGGAGATCTCCTCCGGTGTCCGCTTCGGACGACCCAGCAGCCCAACGACGTCGCTCGGCGTGTCGATGGAGAAGGGCTCATCCGTTGCGGTCGTGGTGCGTCTTGTTGCGGTCTTTCGGAGCAGCTTTGCGAGCGTCCGTTGCAGTGTTCGCACACCGGCTTCCCGGGTGTAACCCTCGATCACGCTTCGGAGAGCGCCATCGGAGATCGTCACATCGTCATTGGTCAGGCCGTGCTCGCGCAGCTGTTGCGGCAACAGGTGAGCGCGGGCGATCGCGACCTTCTCATCGTCGGTATACCCGTCGACCGTGATGATCTCCATTCGGTCCAGAAGGGGTGCGGCGATCGAATCGAGGGTGTTTGCCGTAGCGATGAACACAACGTTGGAGAGATCGAGATCAACTTCGAGGTAATGATCGCGGAAGGTGTGATTCTGCGCCGGGTCGAGAACTTCGAGCAGCGCCGATGCCGGATCGCCCGACCAGCCAGCCGCGAGTTTGTCGATTTCATCCAAGAGGATGACCGGGTTCATCGTCTTTGCTTCCCGCATCGCCTTGACCAGACGGCCACTTTGCGCGCCCACGTAGGTGCGTCGATGTCCTCGGATCTCGGCTTCATCTCGGACGCCACCGAGCGCGACCCGAACGAACGAACGGCCGAGCGCGCGGGCGACGCTCTCGCCGATGGAGGTTTTTCCCACGCCGGGCGGACCGACGAGCAACATGATTGCGCCGCGTCCGCCGCGTCGCTGCGCCGCGACCGGGGCCCCGATCGGGACGGCGGTGGTGCCCAGAACCTCACCCTCCGGCTCGATCACGTTGCGGCCGGCGTCCGATCCGGTGTGGTTACTCTCGCCATTGCCGGCCTCGGTGACCGAGCGCGCCACCTCCTCACGAGCGTCGCGTTCGGCTCGGAGCTTTCGGACGGCAAGCCATTCGATGATTCGCTCCTTGGCATCATCGAGCCCGGTCGTGTCGGCGTCGAGCACGGCGCGGGCTGACGCGATGTCGAGGAGATCGCTCGACTCGATGCCCCACGCGACGTCGAGG
Source organism: Acidimicrobiia bacterium (assembly GCA_031368215.1). Taxonomy (GTDB): domain Bacteria; phylum Actinomycetota; class Acidimicrobiia; order Acidimicrobiales; family JANYDT01; genus JANLQX01. The sequence continues at coordinate 41,564 of JANLRD010000274.1, forward strand.
ATGGTGTCGAGCCATGTCCGCACCCAGCTCTGTTCTGGGCTCTGCTCGCTCATCCGTTCGAGCCGATCCACTTCCTTGGTCGCAGCGGCGCGGACGGCGTCCGGCATGGCAGACGCCTCGATGCGCGATCGGTACTCCGTGATCGCGTCCGCACCGTCGTCGCTCTCGCCGAGTTCCTTGCGGATCGCCGCCAACTGCTGGCGGAGGAGGAACTCCCGCTGCTGGCGCTCCATGCCCTCGCCGACGCTCTGGGCGATCTTCTGCCTCACCTCGTGCTCGGCGATTGCCTCACGAAGCCACTCGCCGACGAGTTCGAAACGCTCGTCGACGTCGATCATCTCGAGGACCTGCACCCGGCGCTCGGAGGAAAGCTCGGGCCAGTAGGCGATGGTGTCGACGAGCTGGCTCGGATCATCGATGGCGCTGAGGTCAACCGACACCCGGGTGTTCTGGGTCCGTTCGACCATGGTTTCGACGAGCGCTCGGTACTCGCGCATCGTTTCGCGTCGCGAGGCCGACGGCGCACTTTCCTGGACCGCGATCGCCTCCAGCCACAAGACCTCGGCCTCCGCCGGGGCCCCGGTGGTGGCGACAGGTGAGGCCACAGCGCTGCCCAGACGGGCCCGGCGAGTGGCGCGCACCACGATCGCCTTCGTGCCGTTCGGGAGTTCGCCTGCGTTCTCGATGCGTCCGACCACGCCGACCGATGCGTAGCGACCGTCGGGACGGGGCACCAGCAGCACCCGGCGCTCGTACGCCATGGCGCCCTCGACCGCGATCTGGGCCTCGGGGCTTTCCAGCGAGATGGTTACGACCTGACCGGGGAGGACGACACCGTGTGGGAGTGGAAGCACGGGCATGATCCGCGTGCCGATCGTGCCCGGCGACGCAGCCGCGGTGGCGAGTCGATCGTCTTGGTCGGGTGCTGTTGGACTTCTGGACATGGAAACTCCTGCGTTTGCTTCGGATGTATCTCCGTGGGGTAACCGAACCACTTCCTGCGATCGGCTATTCCCACGCCTCGATTACTTGAGTGCATGTCTATCAAGTTGGCGGCACTACCTCGCCGAGAATCCCTCGGGAGTCCGCCGGCAGTCGGTCCCGAGCGCGATCCGTCCCGATGCAGGCACCCGCGGTACCTTGGGCCATGGCTGCGCCCGCATTCAGGCTCTCCGCCCCGGAGGACTGTTGGGTGCCCATCGCCGACGGTCACTACCTCGGCCTCGCCCCGTCCCGGCGGTTCCCGCTCTACACCCGGGGCAACGCAGGGGAAGTCTTTCCCGAGGTTCAGTATCCGCTGAGCTTCACCGTCAACTGGTCGACCAGCACGGCGGCGTTCGAGGGTGCGGCAACGTCCACCGGCATCCTCACCCGAGCGGACATCGACAACGACCGCACGCGCTCACCGGTGTCTTCGGCGGATACACCTACCTCAACGTGTCGTCGCAACGTCTCATCGCAGCGCGGTTCCCCGGGACTGACGTTGCCAGCGTCGATCAGCAGTACCTGGGCGCGTCAAGTGCCCCGCCCTACGTACGAGATCGTCGGGACCCGCGCCTCCGGTCGTCGATCGCTGCCGTGCGATTTGCGCTGCGGACGCTGCGAACGCGGGCGTTGCCCCAGCTCGACGTCGACCGTCGAAGCGTCGAGCGGTGGCTGCACTCGACGCCGTCGTTCGAGTCCGCGACCGACAGCGAGCTGGTGGACTTCGTCCGGTCGTCGATGCCGCTCGGAGCCGAGTTGTTCGAGCGTCATCTGGTCGTCTCCGGGCAGGCCTCCGTTCCCGCAGGACTGCTCGTGCAGCTGTGCGACAAGCTCGGCCGTCCCGAACTGGCCGCCCGGATGATGGGTGGCATCGGCGACGTCGCCTCGGCGGCTCCGGCAGGAGCCTTGTGGGAACTCGGTCGAGTCGTCGCGGCCGACAGCGGACTCACGGCGCAGTTCGACGGCGGGCTCGACGGACTCCACGAACGGCTTCGCGCCGACCCCACCGCGGCACCGCTCCTCCGCGCCTTCGACGAGTTCGTCGCCCGCTTCGGCAGTCGCGGGCCGAATGAATGGGAAACCGCGTGTGAGACGTGGGGCACTGATCCGTCGCTGGCCCTTGCCCTCGTCGATCGGATGCGAGGTGCTGCCGAAGATCATGCTCCGCTGCTGCGCGGCCAAGGACTTTCCGCTGACCGAGCCGCCGCGCTCGAGTCGGTCCCTCGGTCGAAACGTCGACGCATGGCGAAGACCGCGGCAAGTGCCGCGCTGTTCAACCAGTCACGGGAGCGGACGAAGACGACCGTGGTCGAGTACCTCCACGGCGTCCGCCTGGTCATGAAGGAACTGGACCGGCGGGTCAACGAGCGCAGCGGCGGATCGAAGAACGATCTGTGGTTCGTGACGATCGACGAAGTCGACGACTACGTCCTCAACCCGGAGTCCTACCGCTCGGCAATCACCGAACGCCGTCGGATGCGTGACCTCATGTCGAGTCGCGAGCCACCGTTCATCATCGACGCGAACATCGGCGTTCCCGACTTCTCGACGTGGCGACGGCGCGACGAAGCCAGCACCGTCGGTGTGACGGTCGGTCAGACGCTCACCGGCATCGCCGGCTGCCCGGGCGTGGCGCGGGGCCGGGCTCGTGTCGTGCTCGATCCGTCGGAGCCCACGGCTCTGGAGGCCGGTGACGTGCTCGTCGCGCCGCTCACCGATCCCGCATGGACGCCGCTGTTCGTTCCGGCAGGAGCGGTCATCGTCGACGTCGGCGCGATGCTCAGCCATGCGGTGATCGTCTCGCGGGAGCTCGGCATTCCTTCGGTCGTCTCCGTCACGGGTGCGACCCGGATCATCCCGAACGGGGCCCTCGTCGAGGTCGACGGCTCGGCCGGAACGGTGACGATCATCGAACTCCCGTGACGCGTCGAGCCGCGTTCGGTGCGGCGGGAGCGTCAGCGCGGCTGGGTCGAACCGTCGAGTGTGCGAAGCGGGCCGTAGAGATCGGGTCGCCGATCCCGGAATAGTCCCCACGATGCGCGCAGCCGGGCGTTCTCGCGGCGATCGACCGTCGCGGTGATGACCGTCTCCGGTGTCCGCTGCGCATCGGCGACGACCGCGCCTGTCACATCGGTGATGAACGACGTGCCGTAGAACGAGATCTCGCAGGTTTCGCCCACTTCACGGCCAGTGCGGTTCGCGGCAATGACCGGCATCAGGTTGGCGCCGGCGTGCCCGCACATCACGCGACGCCAGTGCCCCGAGGAGTCCCACGAGGGATCGGGTGGCTCGGAGCCGATCGCCGTCGGATACAGAAGCATCTCCGCGCCGAGCAGCGCCATGGCCCGTGCTGCCTCGGGGAACCACTGGTCCCAGCAGATGCCGACGCCGATCCGGCCGAACGCGGTAGCCCACACCCGGAACCCGGTGTCGCCGGGCGAGAAGTAGTACTTCTCGGTGTAGCCCGGCCCATCGGGGATATGGCTCTTGCGATAGATCCCCAGCGACGAACCGTCGGCGTCGACCATCACCACGGTGTTGAACCGTGCCTCGCCGGCGAGTTCGTAGATCGACAGGGGGAGGACGACGCCCAGCTCACGGGCCAGCGCCGAGAAATGGGCAACAGTCCGATGACCGTCGATCGGTTGGGCCCGAAGGAGATGCTCGGGTTTCTGATCAAGGCAGAAGTACGGCCCCTCGAAGAGTTCGGGGATCAGGATCACGTTGGCCCCATCGGCGGCGGCGACGCGCACGAGCCGCTCGGCCGTCGCCACGTTCTCGTCGACCGCCTCGGTCATCGACATCTGCACTGCAGCAACCGTCACGAGGTCGGGAACCTTCATCCCACGACTCTCGCGCACGGCGTCACATGCGTGGGGCCCGTGGCTCGTCGGAACGCCCCCGTCTGTGCAGGGACCTAGCGTGGGTCCCATGCCCGAAGGGGACACGATCGTCCGTACAGCGACATCCCTTCGAACGTGGCTCGGCGGCCGTACCGTCACCGGTGTCCGCACGGTGCACCCGAACCTGCCCGTTGGCCGGCTCGTCGGACGGACTGTCGGGGAGGTCAGCACCATCGGCAAGAACCTGCTGATCTCCTTTGTCGGCGACCGTGGTGACGACGTGCTCGTGCTGCACACCCACATGAGGATGACCGGTTCGTGGCACGTGTATCCGGCCGGCGCTGCGTGGCGCAAGCCGACACGGCAGGCACGCGTCGTCATCGAGGCCGGCGAACGGATTGCCGTGTGCTTCAACGCACCGGTCATCGAACTGGCCGGTCCGGGCTCGACCAGGCGCCGTCCGTCTCTGAGCGGGCTCGGGCCCGATGTGCTCGTCGAGCCGCTCGACGTCGAACGACTCCTCGGATGTGTTGAGTCGACCTCGACGGGCTATGCGCTCGGCGAGTTGTTGCTCGACCAACGCGTGGTGTGTGGCATCGGCAACATCTACCGCTGCGAAGCGCTCTTCCTCGAGGGGCACCACCCGTGGACGGCGCGTGGTGCCCTCGACGACGAAGCGTTGGTCGCCCTTGTCCTACGCGCGGGCCAACTCATGCACGCAAACCTGAGAACGGCCGCGGCGCCAACCGACTTTGTCGGTCGGGACTTCGGTGCGGGCGGCAGCCGGACGTGGGTGTACCGCAGGGCCGGCCTGGGTTGTCGTCTCTGCGGCACCGCGATCTCCGCCCGCGGACAGGGACCGCTCGCTCGGCGCGCGTACTGGTGCCCGGCGTGCCAAGTTCAGGTGACGTGAGGCCGGCTCGCCGATCCGCCGTCGTGGATTCGCCGACACACCACTAGCCTGAATGGCGTGGACGAACAACCGCTCGATCTCGCCCCCGGTTCAACGGAACTCCGGTTCACGCCGGAACTCCTCGGTGAGATCGAGGCTGAGCTGAACGATGTCGAGGCGGCCATCGAGTCGCTGCAGCTCGACCGGGTCGTCGCGCCGTAGGTCCCGCAGCGAGGTCGGCTGCGTGGGGGCCACGACGCTTTCGTCGTGCCCCGCTCCACACGCTGTCTGCGTGGCGCCTTCGGGGTCCGTCGGCGTCTCGCTGGTCGGACGTTGTCCTCCGGCCCAGACGACGCCGTCGAGGAACGCCGAAGCTTCGACCTGACGTTCGTAGCGGGCTTCGAGCGCCTTGAACGCGGCCCCATGGTCGGCGTGTACGAGGTGCGCAAGCTCGTGCACGAGCACTGCGTCGACGACCCACTCGGGCATCCCGATCATGCGGTCCGAGAGCCGTACGGATCCATCGTCGATGCTGCAGGATCCCCAACGGCTGTTCTGGTTCGACACCCACCGCACGGACGAGGGTGCCGGAAGGTCATAGCGCGTGGCGAGGACGGCCGCCCGCTTCGTCAGGTCGCTCGCCGCGTGTGTCCGTTTGCGGGCGAAGCGCGCCTGCATCCGGTCGACGAAATCCTTCGCCTCGCCATCGGAGAGCCAGGAGGGAACCGTGAGCTCCAGGACACCTTCGACGAGGCGGGCACTGACGCTGCGCTTGCGCTTGCGGGACCGGAGAACCCGGACCGGATAGGGGTCGGCCGGCGGCTCAGCGGCGCGTCGACCGCTCATAACGCTGTACCCGATCGTCGTGTCGCCGGGTCGCGGAGATTGACCCGTGCTCCGCCGCGAATCTCGCCGCCGACGAGAAAGAACCAGCGACCGCCCAGGTTCCCGACCGGCTTGGGCTCGACATGGTGCAGCCGTTCGAGCGTGCGGATCACCCCGCCGTGACTGATGACGACGACTGCGGCACCGGTGGCGACCGCTTCATCGCATGCCGTGCGAAGCGCCGCTGCGATGCGCGTTCGGAACGAGTCCTCGTCCTCGCCGTCGGGCAGTTGGGAGATCGTTCCGTCACGCCATCTCGTCAGCATGCCCGGCCACTCGCGCTCGATCTCTTCGGTGGTCTTCCCCGACCAGGCTCCGACGCCGCGTTCCCGGAATCCGGCGTCGATGCGCATCGGCGGGGCGTCGAGCGCCCGGGTGATCGGTGCCGCCGTCTGTCGCGCCCGCAGAAGGTCCGAGGCGACGACCCGAACGGGAAGCGAACGGGGCCAGCCGGCGAGTTCCGTCGCGGCTGCCGTCGCCTGACGATGCCCGTCGTCGGCCAGGTCGATGTCGGCCCACCCCTGCCACCGCTGTTCGGCGTTCCAGATCGAAAGACCGTGACGGAGAACGAGGACCCCCGGTGTGCGAAACCCCGCTCGGGCGGAGCGGCGACGGGCCGAGGGCGTCGGGGGTGACGGGTTGGGTCTGCTCGGCATACCCAACGAGTGAAGCACGCACGAGCGACGAACCCGTCTCACCCTTCGTTGCGGCAAACCGGCACCTCGAGGATCGCGTCTCCTCCGGCGACGTCGCCGAGTGACGATTGGGCGGCCTATGGCCAGGGGCTGGCGACGATCGCCGGCCACTACCCTGAGGCCATGGCCAGACTCCGTCTCTTTGCCCAGGCCCGTGAGGCAGCGGGAACGAAGGAATGGCACGCCCCGGCGGCAACGGTCGGCGACCTGCTCGACGCTGCGGTCGCCGAGTTCGGTCCGCATTTCGCCCGCGTCCTGCCACACTGCCGGGTTTGGGTTGACGGCGAGCCGGCCGAGCGAACCACCGCGATCGGAGACCACCAGGAGGTTGCGGTCCTGCCTCCGGTTTCCGGCGGCTGATCCGCTTACGGCGTTCGCCGTCGTTCTCCCTCCGGGCGCCACCTCGGCTGTCCTCGGCACTAGCGTGGTTGAGATGCCCAATCGTCATCTCACCCGGGTCCTGTCGCCCGACTACCTCGACGGGCTGCAGGAGTGGTCCGACGACGAGGTGAGGGCGCGTCGTACCGAGTGCCACGAGCTTGAGGAAGCCGCGTCGTACCTCCGTCGGCTGACCCAGACGCATCTCGACATCATCGGGGCCGAACTGAGTGGCCGTCGTCGAGGGAAGGCGTCCGATCGCACCTTGGTCGAGCAACTCACGCAGGTCCTGTCCTCCGGCGGCGACGCGTCACGCGTGGCCGGTGGACGCCTCATGAGTGACGATCCGCGAGACGACCAGGAGGCCTGGGCAGAAGGCCGGGCGCGCAACGTCATGGGCGGACATGCAATCGAGTCGATCGGTGACCTCGACGACGATGCACTGGCGCAGCTGACCGAATCGCTCATCCAACTCGAACGCGACGTCAGCAGCGAACGCCGTCGGCTCCACGAGGTCTACGACGCGATCCAGGGCGAGCTGGTGCAGCGGTACAAGACCGGCCGGAGCAGCGTCGACCGCCTGTTGCGGTAGCCGCTGAACGGGCTGATGAAAACCCGAGAGGCAAGCGGCCAATGGTCGGGGGACGGCGACGACGATGGCGCGGAGCGCGACGAACCGCGCCTCGGCCCGATCAGCCTCGGCAGTTTCATCCGCGAGCAGCGGCGGGTCGCACGGCTGTCGCTGCGGAAGCTGTCGGACATGGCCGACATCTCCAATCCGTATCTCAGCCAGATCGAGCGGGGCCTTCGCAAGCCCTCGGCGGAAATCCTCCAACAGCTCGCAAAAGCACTGCGGATCTCGGCTGAGACCCTCTACGTGCAGGCGGGCATCCTCGACGAGAAGCAGCCCGGCGGTCCGGATCTCGCCGCAGCAATCCAGGACGAGACCACCCTGACGGACTCCCAGAAGCGTGCGCTCCTCCAGATCCTGCGGTCGTTCCAGGCCGAGAACCTGGCCACCGACGCCGGTTCGGGCGAACCGTCGCGCTGAGGGTCAACTCCGCCGGACGGGAACACCGCGGACCTCCGTGACGTTGTTGCGCGGTGGTCGGACTACGGTTCGAGACTCTCATCTCGGTTGGTCGGGCGGTCACGGCGCAGGTCGTCGGGTCCGCCGATCGGCTCCTTACCCCCCGGTTCGACCAAGGCATGCGCGTCGTCGTCCTCTCCCTGCATACGTCCCCTCTGACACAGCCCGGCACCGGCGACGGTGGCGGCATGAACGTCTACGTCCGTGAACTCTCCACCGCGCTCGCCCGGGCCGGAGTGGAATGCGACGTCATGACCCGGGCCACCTCCCCGCTCGACCCGGCGGTCATCGCGGTTGAGCCCGGCTTTCGGGTGCACAACATCGTCGCCGGTCCGATGGCTCCGGTTGCCAAGGAGGACCTGCGTCCCGTTGTCTCGGACTTCGCCGCGGCGGTCGAAGCGCGAATGGCCGCCGACGGGATCCGAGCCGACGTGTTCCATGCGAACTATTGGCTGTCGGCGGAGGCCGGGCACATTCTCAAGCACACCCTCGATGTCCCGCTGGCCATCACGTTCCACACGCTCGCCCGCGTGAAGTCGGAGACCAACGACCCTGAGCCGGAGGATCGTGCCCTCTCCGAAGCGGCAGCGATCGGCTGCAGCGACATGATCCTCGCCAACACGACGGTCGAAGCCGAACAACTCGTCCGCCTCTACGGCGCCGATCCGACCCGTATCGAAGAAGTGCCGCTCGGGGTCGATCACGCCTTCTTCTCCCCCGGCAGCCAAGCAGGGGCGCGCGCCGCACTGAAGTTGGGCGACGCACCCCTATTGCTGTTCGTCGGTCGGCTGCAGGGTCTCAAAGGCGCGGACCTCGCCATCGAATCGCTCGCCGCTTCCCGCCACCGCGATGCCACGCTGCTGTTGTGCGGCGGACCGAGCGGTGTCGACGGCCAGCGTTACGTCGACGACCTGCACCTGCTCGCCTCGCGCGTCGGCGTGGCCGACCGGCTCCGGTGGGTCACACCGAAGCCACATCATCTGCTGAGTACGTACTACCGGGCCGCCGATGCGGTGCTTGTTCCGAGCCGCTCGGAATCGTTCGGTCTCGTGGCCCTCGAGGCGAGCGCGTGCGGCGTGCCGGTCATCGCGGCAAACGTAGGCGGGTTGGTCACGATCGTGGAGGACGGGCTGACCGGCTATCTCGTCGACGGCCGCGATCCGCAGACCTGGGCATCGCGGATCGATGCCGTCCTCGACGATCCGGACCTCGGGGCGATGGTCGGTGCAGCTGCGGCCCTGCGATCGAGGCACTACGCATGGAGCACCACGGCGGCACGCCTGCGTCGGCTCTACGGTGACCTGTCGGTGCGGTCGCTCGTGCAGTGCGTCTGAGAGGGCCGGTCATGTCCGAGATCGGCTTTTCGCCGGATCGTTTCCGCGCCGACTCCCTCGCCCTCCTCGCCTCGTGGACCGACGGTCTCGGCCGCGATCACCCGGTTGTCACCAGCGTCGAGCGTGATGCCGACGTCGACCGGTGGTACGTGCGCACGCGTAGCGAGGCGAAGACGGTGACCACGGTCTGGTTCACCGTTCGGGAACGAACCCTGCACTTCGAGTCGTACTTCTTGCCGATGCCCGAACAAAACGCCGACGCAGTGTACGAGTACCTGTTGCGGGCGAACGCCCGGCTCTACGACATGCGCTTCTCGATCGGGCCGGAGGATGCGACCTACCTCAGCGGTGTCGTCCCGCTCCAGGGCCTTCTCGCCGGAGGAGGGGCGGAGCTCGACCGGTTGCTCGGATCGGTCTATGCGGCCAGCGAGGAATGCTTCCCCACTGCCGCTCGCCTCGGGTTCCCGGCGCGCCCCGCTTCCTGAGGCTGTCGGCGGCGGGTTGGATCCTTCCGGTTCGGGCAATCCGGTGCCTGACCCGAGGATCTGTTTGCGTCGTGGGGTGACGATCGATATGTTTCTCCGTACAGGAAGTCCGGTGGCGTCTGCTGGATGGTTCGTTCGGGGAAGTGCGAACCATGCGGTGCAGCCTCCGGACTTTCTCTTTTCGCCCCGGAGCAGTTGTTCCGGTCGGTCGGAGGACGTGCGGCGTAGGGTTGGCGACCATGACGAAGCTGTTGGTTGTCGGTGGCGGCAAAATGGGCGAGGCGCTGATCGCGGGGCTGATCGGTTCGGGACGGTTGTCCGCGTCGGAGTTCCTCGTCGTCGAACCGGACGGGCCCCGAGCAACCGCTCTTGCCGCCACCCATGGCGTGACGACGGCATCGGGTCTGGAGCACTGTTCGCTCGATCCGACGACCTTCGACGCGTTGATTGCGGTGAAACCGGGAACGGTCTCCGACGTCTGCCGCGAGCTCGGCGGCCGGGTCGGGCGGGTCCTGTCGATCGCTGCGGGCGTCACCACAGCAACGATGGAGGCGGCACTCGGTGACAAGACTCCGGTCGTGCGCTCGATGCCGAACACACCGGCGCTCGTCGGGGTCGGCGCGTCTGCGATCGCGGCGGGCCGCCACGCCTCGGATGATGATCTCGATTGGGCGGCCGGCATCCTCGGCGCGGTCGGGGTGGTGGAGCGTGTCGACGAGAAACTCCTCGACGCGGTCACGGGTCTCTCAGGGTCCGGGCCGGCCTATCTCTTTCTCATTGCGGAAGCGCTCGTCGACGGTGGTGTGTCCCAGGGGCTTCCCCGTTCGGTCGCGGTCGCGCTTGCGCATCAGACGATCGCCGGCGCCGGCCGTCTGTTGGTGGAGTCCGGTGACCAGGCTGCGCAGCTGCGCGCCAATGTGACCTCCCCCGGCGGCACCACCGCGGCCGGTCTCCGGGCGCTCGAATCGGCAGGTGTTCGGAGCGCCTTCATCGAAGCAGTCGCCGCGGCGACCGCCAGATCGAACGAACTGGCGTGAGGAACGCCCCGCGTCGTCTCCTTGGCACGGTCGTCCCCTGAACCGGATGTTCCTTGTCGGTTGGTCGGGTGGTTCCGAATGGGGGCCACCTATTCTCGATGACAACCATGTCGCCGAACTCGTCAACGACCCCGACCCCGACCATCTCCTTCCTCACCGATTACGGCCTCGCCGACGAGTTCGTCGGCGTCTGCCGGTCGGTGATCCGTCAGCTCGCCCCGGCCGCGATGGTGATCGACGTCAGCCACGACGTGCCCGCCCACGACGTTCGAGCGGGATCGCTCACCCTGGTGCGGGCGGTGCAGTACCTGGCCGACGGTGTGGTTCTGGCGATCATCGATCCGGGCGTCGGCACGTCTCGACGGGCTATCGCCGTCGAAGCGGGCCCCATGACGTTCGTCGGACCGGACAACGGACTGCTCGCGCCCGCCGTGGCCTTTCTCGGCGGCGCGACCCGGGCGGTGCATCTGAACAACGCCGAATTCCACCTCAGTGCGCCAGGGGTGACTTTCGCCGGACGCGATCTGTTCGCTCCGGTTGCGGCGCAGCTTGCCAATGGGGTCGCGCTGGAAGAGCTCGGCGACCGTATCGATCCCGCCGGGCTCGTACCGGGCGTGATCCCGCTCTCCCGCACGGACGACGGGGTGATCCACGCGGAAGTGCTCTGGGTGGACCGGTTCGGGAACGCGCAGCTGAACGTGGATCCCGCCGATCTCGGTCCCGGTGCGACAGCGGTGTCCATCGAATTCGGTACGACGACCCGCACCGCGCACATCGCCCACACCTATGCCTCGATCGGCGTCGGCGCAATCGGTTTGGTGACGGACTCCTACGGAATGTTGTCGCTGTGCCTCGACCGGCGGTCCGCCGCAAATGAGCTGGGCCTCGGCCCGGGCGTCCCGGTTTCCCTGAAACGTCTGTAGGCCCGATAGCGCATGTCGCCAAGCGCGCCGCAACCTCGCCGGCGCGCGACCGGTCGGATCGGCGCTGCTGCGCGAGACTCAGGACCCTCATGCGACCTGCCACAACGATCGTTCTCGCCGTTCTCCTCGTCGCGCTCTTCGGCGCGGCCATTTTTCAGTTCCTGAGCGGGGATCTCACCGGGGGCGGTTCGACCAACAGCACCGTCCCGACGACGGTGAGCGTCTCGACGGTTGCCGGGACCACGGCGGGCTGAAAATGGTCATCTCGTCGCGTTCGGCATTCCGAATCGCACCGCCGCATCGCGTCCGCCGAGCGTTGCCCGGGGGGAAGCTCGTGGTTGCTCGATGAACCTCGCGACCATCATCGGAACCCATCCGGCGGATTCCCCGGCGCTTCGATTTGGCGACGAGATCGTCACCTACGGGGCGCTCCGGGCCGAGGTCGGTGCACTCCGCGGCGGCCTCATCGCCCTCGGCCTCCAACCGGGCGATCGGGTCGTGCTCGTCATGACCTCCGGTCGGCAGTTCATCGTCAGCTACTTCGCCGTGCTCGGAGCCGGCGCGGTCGCGGTGCCCCTGAACCCGCAGAGCCCCACGGCGGAAGTGCTTCGCGAGATAGCCGCGGTGCGCCCGACCATGCTCATCGTGGGGCCGATGGGCGCAGCGACGCTCAGCGGGCAGCTCGATGGCCACCCCGATCTCACGGTGATCGCGCCTGCCAGTGCAGCGATGCCGAATGCGGTCGACTTCGAAACCGTCGCGGCGGGGACTCCGGGTCCGCTCGTCGAGCGGGCCGATGCCGACCTCGCGGCCCTGATGTTCACCAGCGGTACGGCGGGCTCGCCAAAGGCAGCGATGCTCACCCACGGCAACCTCCGGGCGAACCTCGAGCAGATGCAGTCGCTGGGCGGCGCGAACCTGATCTCGACCGACGTGGTCCTTGCCATTCCGCCGCTCTTCCACATCTACGGGCTCAACGCCACGCTCGGCGTCACGCTCGCCGCAGGTGGCTGTGTCATCCCGGTCGATCGCTTTGACCCCAGCACGGCGGTTGCCACCATTGCGTCGGCCAAGGTCACGGTCCTCGCGGGAGCCCCGCCGGTCTATGACGCACTGGTGTCCCTTCCGGCCGAGGCGGCGACCAAGGCCCAGTTCGCCTCGCTCCGCCGGGCGATCTCCGGCGCGTCGAAGCTCGATCCGGCGACCGGACGCGCCTTCACCGAACGCTTCGACGTCCCGGTGGGGGAGGGCTACGGCCTGACCGAGGCTTCACCGGTCGTCACCGCAGCCACGGCTTCCTCGCCGAAACCGGGGACCATAGGTGCGCCGTTACCCGGTCTCTCCGTGCGTCTCATCGACGAGTCCGGCGACGACGCGCTCATCGGCGACGCCGGCGAGATCTGGGTGAAGGGTCCCAACGTGTTCCCCGGATACTGGGAGGACCCGATCGCCACCGCCAAGGTCCTCACCGCCGACGGCTGGCTCCGCACCGGCGACATCGCGGTTGCCGATTCGAACGGCGAGCTCACGATCGTCGATCGCGCGAAGGACCTCATCATCGTGTCGGGCTTCAACGTCTACCCGGCAGAGGTCGAGGAGGTGCTCGCAATGCACCCGGACGTCCTCGAAGCGGCGGTCGTCGGCGTGCCTCACCCGCACACCGGGGAGAGTGTCCGAGCGTTCGTGGTCGCCCGTGCCGGGGCGATGATCGAGGCAGACGCCCTCATCTCCTTCTCGATGCGTCAACTGGCCCGCTACAAGTGCCCGACCTCGGTCACGGTCGTGAACGAACTCCCGAAGGGCCTGCAGGGCAAGGTCCTGCGTCGGGCGCTCACGGACTGAAGGCCACCGCTGCCGCGTCAATCGTTGACGTCCGCGTGGTCGGCCGTGGTCGTGATCCGGTGAGCAGGAAACCGAGGAACAACAGCACCACGCCCGTGGCGAGGGTGATCGAGAACGCCCGCATTTCACCGAATCTGGCGTTGAGCGTTCCGCTCGCGGACAGGGTTGCCGTTCCGAGCGCAAGGAGGCCGAGACCACCCGCGCGTCGCCGCGCCAGCGAAGGGTGCATGCGGTCTCGTGAACGCATGACGCTTACGACGCCGACGATCGTGCCGACGAACACGATGACGGCCGAGACTCCCGACCCGAACGCCGCGAACAGCCGTGGGCCGATCGGGAACACGTCCTTGCCGCGTGGCAGATCCGTTCCGTTGACCGTCGCAGTGAAGGGCGAGGCCATGACGACACCGACGGCGAGAGCAGAGAACAACGACACGGTCCAGGTGACGGCGTTGGCAAATCGACGGGGCAGCTGGAGTTGGAGTTGTCCGGCGGCGAGGAATGGGACATTGATGATGGCCCCGAAGGCGTAGAAGACCCGGAACGTGACGCCGTTCCATCCCGCCATCGCGCCGTACCCGAGCGCTGCGGCTCCAATGAAGAACATGAGGAGCGAGAGCGACCAGGAGAGGTCCTGGGGGCGCCGGCGGACCAGCCACCGCTCGAACGTCGAGGCGCTGAAGGCGAGTGCGACGAGGGCAGCGGCGAGAGCGAGCGCGGTCGTGAGCACGTGCCCATTGTCGCCGACCGGGGACTCCTGCCTTTCCTCGCCCGATCCGTCGTTGCCGACTCGTCGACCCGACCCGACCCGACGAGTCGGAAGGACCGTACCGGGACCAGAGCTTGTGAATTGATGCACAAGCGGTTTAGCGTGGTCGCTGTGTCCAAGGACGTGCGTCGGATCCCGGACGCCACCATCGCTCGCCTTCCGCGCTATCACCGAGCGCTGCTGGAGCTGGCGGCGTCGAAGACTGCCACCGTCTCCTCCGACGAGCTGGCTGATCTCGCCGGATTCAATGCCGCCAAGGTCCGCAAGGATCTCAGTTACCTCGGGACCTACGGCACACGCGGCGTCGGGTATGACGTCGACAACCTCCGTCGGCAGATCGGCCGCGAGCTGGGTCTCACCGAGAGTTGGCCGGTGGTCATCGTCGGCATCGGGAACCTCGGGCGGGCGCTCGCCACCTACAGCGGCTTCGCCATGCGTGGGTTTCGTATTGCCGCCCTCCTCGACGCCGATCCGAGCAAGTCCGGCCAGATGGTCGGGACCCTGGCCGTTCGGCCGTCCTCAGACCTCGCGGGGGTCGTCGAGGCCGAGCATGTCGCGATCGGGATCATCGCTACACCCGGGGTCGCGGCCCAAGACGTCGCCGATCAGCTCGTGGCCGCTGGTGTGCGGTCGATCCTGAACTTCTCACCAGCCGTGCTCAACGTGCCCGAGGGAGTCGCAGTCCGTGGGGTGGATCTGGCGGTCGAGCTCCAGGTCCTGAGCTATCACCAGCACCATCGCGACGATCTCGGCGCCTCGGCATGAACGGGTGCGCGCGCACGTCTGACCGACATCGGTCACACGTGTTTGGCGGCCACGCCGAGATGCGAAAGACTGGTAGATCGTGAGCGCTCGAATCACCACCGACCTGGGGACCTGCTGATGTCCCTCGTCGTCGTTGGCCTCCATCACCGGAGCGCGCCGATCGAGTTGCTCGAGCAGGTCACCATCCCGCCCGCCGGCCTGGCCAAGGCCCTTCACGCGCTGCGCAGCGGTGACGACATCGCCGAAGCGGTCATCGTCTCGACCTGCAATCGCACTGAGATCTACGCGGTCTGCGAAACCTTCCACGGCGCGCTCGCCCAGCTGCACCGGTTCCTGACCGATCGGTCCGGGCTCTCGATCGACCAGATCGCACCGCACCTGCACACTGCGTACGACGACGCAGTGGCACGGCACCTGTTCACCGTCACCTCCGGTCTGGACTCTGCCGTGGTCGGCGAGACGGAGATCCTGGGTCAGGTGCGCGGCGCGTTCGACTCCGCTCTTGCTGCGCAGACTGCCGGGCCGCACCTGTCGTCGCTCTTCCGCCATGCGCTCGAAGCCGGCAAACGGGTCCGGACCGAAACCGGGATCTCCCGCGGCACTGCGTCCGTCTCCCATGCGGCCGTGGAACTCGCAGCCGACCGTCTCGGCTCGCTCAGCGGCCGTTCGGTCCTGGTGCTCGGGGCGGGCGAGATCGGTGTCTCGATGGCCACGTCGCTGCAGTTCGCCGGGGTCGGAGAGGTGTTCGTGGCGAACCGTACGCGCCAGAAGGCGGCAGCACTGGCGCAGCGCATCGGCGCGATCGAGGTGGCCCTCCATGATCTCCCGGGCACATTGGAGCACGTCGACGTGCTGCTCACGGCCACCTCGTCCGAAACCCACGTGCTCGGGCGTGACGACCTCGAGGCGGTGATGGCGGCCCGCAGCGGCCGCCCGCTGCTCGGCGTCGACACGGGCCTGCCCCGAGACGTGGATCCGAACGCCGGCGAGGTACCCGGGGTCACCCTGCTGGACCTCGACGCCATCCGGGCGTTCGTCGAGATCGGCCTGGAGGGCCGTCGACGCGAGATCGACCAGGTCCGCGAGATCGTGGTCGAGGAAGTCGACCGGTACCGAGCAGGCGCTTCAGCGCGCCTCGTCGCCCCCGTACTGGTCGCGATGCGCGACCACTTCGAGGTCGTACGCGCCGCCGAGGTCGACCATCTCGACTCGCGGCTGCGCCATCTCTCGGCGGCCGACCGGGATCTCGTGGACCAGTGGACCAAGCGACTCGTCGCAAAGCTCGTGCATACCCCCACGGTGCGTTTGAAGGAAGCGGCGGGAACGACTCGAGGGACGCGTATGGCCGATGCTCTCCGCGTGCTCTTCGACCTCGATCGCGAGGATGAGTCGCCCGAACGCGGGGAAGAGGCTGTCCTTCCTCCGCACGAATGAGCCGGGTGCTCCGAGCAGCCACCCGGTCCAGTCCGTTGGCTCGCTGGCAGACGGCGTTCGTCGCCGAGCGTCTGGCGCGTCGGGGTATCGAAGTGGTTGAGGTTCTCGTCGATACCTTGGGGGATCGGACCCAGGCGGCGAACACTCCGCTTCACTCGATCGGTGGCCAAGGCGTCTTCGTCAAGG
The DNA here is from genome assembly GCA_031368215.1 of Acidimicrobiia bacterium. Classification (GTDB taxonomy): domain Bacteria; phylum Actinomycetota; class Acidimicrobiia; order Acidimicrobiales; family JANYDT01; genus JANLQX01. The sequence continues at coordinate 58,106 of JANLRD010000274.1, forward strand.
AGATCCAGCAGGCGGTTCTGGACGGGCACGCGGACATCGCGGTGCATTCCGCGAAGGATCTCCCTGCGGTCACTCCCGACGGCCTCACCCTGGCGTGTGTGCCGGTCCGCGGGGACGTCCGCGACATCCTCATCGGGTCGACGATCGCCGACCTTCGACCGGGAGCCGTCGTCGCAACCGGTTCGGTTCGCCGACGTGCCCAGCTTGCTCATATGCGCGCTGATCTTCAGTTCGCGGAGCTTCGCGGCAACGTCGGGTCCCGTCTGGCGAAAGCGTCACAGTTCGACGCGATCGTCCTCGCGTTCGTACCGCTGGGTCGTCTCGGGTTCGACGATGTTCGCGGCGAGATCCTCTCGACCGACATGATGCTGCCGATGGTGGGCCAGGGGGCCATCGGCGTCGAGTGCCGGGTGGACGACGACTCGACTCTTGATGCTTTGACCGGGATCGACGACGACGCCGCCCACACCGCAGTGCTCTGCGAGCGTTCGTACCTGCGCCGTCTCGGCGGCGGGTGTGAGTTGCCTGTGGGCGCGCTCGCCGTCATCGACGGTGACGAGATCCTCCTCGACGCGCTCGTGGCGGCCTACGACGGCTCGACCATCGTGCGTCGCTCCCGCCGCGCGCCGATCGCCCACGCGGTGCGTCTCGGGAGCGAGCTCGCCGAAGAGGTGCTTTCGCACGGCGGGTCTGCCCTGCTCGAGCTCGTCGGCTGAGCACGCCAGCGTCGTGTTTGTGCCATGACCCGTGACCGCCCGCTCGCCGGACGCTCGGTGGTGGTTACCAGGGCCGCGGAGCAGGCGGGTCCATTTGTCACGTCGCTGCGCGACCTCGGTGCTGTGGTCGTCGAGGTGCCGGTGATCCGGATCGTCCCTCCGGACGATGGGGGCGCCGCGCTCTTGTCGCGGGTCCGGGATCTCGCATCGTATAAGTGGGTCGTGCTGATGTCTCCGAATGCCGCGGAACGGTTCCTGCGGGCGGTGGACGGGTCGGCGAATGGGCAACTCGACGTGAAGATCGCGTGCGTCGGACCGGGCACTGCGTCCGTTGTCCGAGACGCCAGGCGTCACGTCGAGCTCGTGGCCGACCGCGCCGTCGGTGAAGGTCTCGTGGAATCCTTTCCCTACGGGCCGGGGCGCGTTCTGATGCCCCGAGCCGCAGTCGCCCGGAGCGTCGTTCCGGATGGACTTCGGGCACGGGGATGGACCGTCGACGAGGTCGTGGCGTATCGCACTGAGTCGATCCCTCTTGATCCGGCGGTGCGATCGGCGGTGGCTGACGCTGATGCGATCGCGTTCACTTCCTCGAGCACGGTCCGGGCATTCGTGACGTCGCTCGGCACGGGAGCACTCCCCCCGATCGTGGTGTCCATCGGCCCCGAGACCACGGCGACGTTGATCGAACACGGCGCGCGCCCGCTCAGGACCGCGGACCCCCACACCCTCGACGGCCTCCTCGCCGCGCTCGTCGCGTCTCTGAGGTAGAGCCGACTGCCTGAGGGTGGTTCGAAGCGACAACAAACTTGCTTCGGTTGCGTGGCCCACCAGCCAGGCATCCTGTTTCCGTTGCGGGGTCCTGTCACCGATCCTCCCCATCCGCTGCGGTACTCGCCCGTTGTTCTCCTCCGTCGAACCGGGTCTCCGTTCCTCGGGCGGGGCCCCATCGGCGCCACCCCTCCACTCCCGGGTTGGGCAGGACCCCGTAACGGGGCAGGGTGATCCGTCACTACCGATGCCGCAGGCAACACGAACTCGGCGAAATCGGGTCTCCGCCTCGTCGTGGGTGGGTACGGTGGTCGGCCATGTCCGACGCCGCCGCTCCCGTCAACGCCTTCCAGTCCCATGTGGCCGAGATCGAAGCCCGTCCGGGGTTTGTCCGATCGGCGGCGTTCGCCGTCGGATTCGCCACTGTCGCGCCTTCGGGCAAGGTGCTCGACACCGCGTTTCCGATCGTCAACCTGGCGGAGAACTTCGGTGCTGGGGCGGTGCTCGCCGATGTCGTCGGTCATCGCAGCGGAACCGGGTCCTATGAGCTCAGCCGGGATCAGCTCGACCGCGCCATCGCGGCGTTTGCGGCGTTCGAGGGTGACGGGCGGTCGCACCCGAACGTCGATGCCCTGAAGGCGGCGCGCGCCGCGTTCGGTGCAGCCCCTCTGCACGGCGGCGAGCGGCGTCCGGTCGTCGTGTTCATCGGCTCCCTCGACGACCCGCCGACCGGACCCAGCGATGTGTACCTGCGCCTGCACCTGCTGAGCCACCGCAAGGTCCAGCCCCATGGCGTGTCGCTCGAGGGAGCCTTCGGCCATCTCAACAACGTGGTGTGGACCAACCTGGGGCCGTTCGATCCCGACGGGTTCGACGCGATCCGCTTTCGACTGCGGGCCGAAGGCACTGAGGTACGTGTGCACAGCGTGGACAAGTTCCCCCGGATGACGGACTACGTCGTGCCCTCGGGCGTGCGTATCGCCGACGCCGACCGGGTCCGCCTCGGTGCCCACCTGGCCGAGGGCACGACGGTGATGCACGAGGGTTTCTGCAACTTCAACGCGGGGACGCTCGGCGCGTCGATGGTCGAGGGGCGCATCAGCGCCGGCGTCGTCGTCGGCAACGGCAGCGACATCGGCGGAGGTGCGTCGATCATGGGAACGCTGTCGGGTGGCGGGAAAGAAGTCGTGAGGATCGGCGAGAAGTGTCTGCTCGGGGCGAATGCCGGCATCGGGATCTCTCTCGGTGACAACTGCATCGTGGAGGCCGGGTGCTACATCACCGGTGGTTCGCTCGTTTCGCTCCCCGACGGGGGGGTCGTCAAGGCGCGCGAACTCAGTGGCGAATCGAATCTGCTGTTCCGCCGCCACAGCCAGACCGGAGCTCTGGAGGTGCGCCCCAACGGTGTGACCTGGGAAGGGCTGAACGCCGCATTGCACAAGAACTGACCCGTCGACCGAGCGTTCGTCGTCGTTTGCTGAGACCGGTCGAAGAACCGGCCACGCACAGCAACGGCACTGCGCGTACCGTTGACGCATGTCCTGGTTCCGCAAGTCCATCGAAATGCCCACCGCCGACACCGCCCTCGCCGGCCGCGCCGAGGCGATGCCGATCCGCACCGTCCACCACGTTTCCGGTCGGTCTCTCCTGCCCCCCTTCCCCGATGGGATGGAGACTGCGGTCTTCGGCCTCGGTTGCTTCTGGGGCGCAGAGCGCAAGTTCTGGCAGGCGCCCGGTGTGTGGGTGACCGCAGTCGGCTACGCCGGCGGGATCACGCCCAACCCGACCTACGAGGAGACCTGTTCCGGACGGACGGGCCACAACGAGGTCGTGCTCGTCGTCTTCGATCCGACGCAGATCGACTTCGAGGCCGTGTGCCGCGTCTTCTGGGAGAACCACGATCCGACCCAGGGGATGCAGCAGGGCAACGACGTCGGCACGCAGTACCGCAGCGGGATCTATGTCACGTCGGCCGCCCAGAAGGCAATGGCTGAGGCATCGAAGGCAATGTTCCAGGAGAAGCTCACGGCTGCCGGCTATGGCCCGATCACCACGGAGATCGTCGACCTGGAGCACTTCTACTACGCCGAGGATTACCACCAGCAGTACCTCTCGAAGAACCCGATGGGCTACTGCGGCCTCGGCGGGACGGGCGTGAGTTGTCCGATCGGCGTCGCCCGCGCCTGAACTGTCGTTGCCCCTGGTCGACCAACGGTCGGCTGGGGGCACCCGTAGGATCGTCGGCGTGAGTGTCCCGATTCCCGAGCGGCGGATGCGTCGCCTGCGTCAGACGCCGGCGATGCGCCGTCTCGTCGCCCAGACATCGCTGCGGGTCGACGACCTCGTCGCGCCACTGTTCGTGCGGGAGGGGATCACGGAGGCGAACCCGATCGCCTCGCTGCCCGGGGTGTCGCAGCACACCCTTGACTCGCTGCGCAAGGAGGTGCATGCGCTCGCCGAACTCGGTGTTCCCGGGGTGATCCTGTTCGGCGTGCCCGTGTCGAAGGACGCGGAGGGTTCGCAGGCCTGGGCCGAGGAGGGGATCGTGCAGGTGGCGCTTCGCCAACTTCGGGCCGACCTCGGCGACGCCATGGTGATCATGGCCGACCTCTGCGTCGACGAGTACACGAGCCACGGTCATTGCGGCGTGCTGGATGCCGGCGGCAGAGTCGACAACGATCTCACGCTCGCGATCTACTCGCGGATTGCCCGCGCCCAAGCAGATGCCGGGGCGCACGTCATCGCGCCGAGCGGGATGATGGACGGCCAGGTTGCCGCGATCCGCAAGGGTCTCGACGACTCGGGGCACACGAACGTCCCGATCCTTGCCTACGCCGCCAAGTATGCGAGCGGGCTCTACGGTCCGTTCCGTGAGGCCGTCGATGTGCAGATCATCGGTGGAGGCGACCGCAAGGGCTACCAGCAGGACTACCGGAATCAACGCGAGGCGCTCGACGAGGTTTCACTTGATCTGGGTGAAGGCGCCGACATGGTGATGGTGAAACCGGCCGTCACGTATCTCGACGTGATCGCGAAGGTCCGTGCACTTACCAATGTCCCGGTTGCGGCGTATCACGTGAGCGGGGAGTACGCGATGATCCACGCGGCGGCCGAACGCGGCTGGATCGACGGCCCGGCCGTTGCGTTGGAGCAGCTCACCGCCGTCAAGCGAGCCGGGGCCGACATGATCCTCACGTACTTTGCTCACGACCTCGCGTCGACCGTCCTCCGCTGATCCGAACACCTGGTGCCAAATGATCTGTACACGTAGCGATTGCCCGTTCGACGGATCGGCGGAGTGCGCTACCGCCGACGGCAGCGCCTGCCATACCACCAACGCCTCGGCCTATGCCCGGGCGTCGGAGGTGCTCGTCGGTGGAGTGAACTCGCCGGTACGCGCGTTCCGCAGCGTCGGAGGCATTCCCTACGTGGTCGCTCGGGGCAACGGCGCCTACGTCTGGGACGTCGAGGGAACCCGTTACATCGACCTTGTGCAGTCCTACGGCGCGTCGATTCTCGGACATGCCCATCCGGCGGTGGTCGAAGCGATCCGGGTGTGTGCGGGTCAGGGCACCACCTTCGGCGCTCCGACCTACCGCGAGATCGTGCTGGCCGAGACGATGTGCGCCCGTGTTCCCGGCCTCGAGATGGTGCGCATGACCTCGAGCGGCACCGAGGCCGCGATGAGTGCCATCCGACTCGCCCGAGGCATCACCGGCCGCCACAAGGTGCTGAAGTTTGCGGGTTGCTACCACGGTGCCAGCGATTCCCTCCTGGCCGCCGGAGGCAGCGGTGTGGCCAACCAGGGTCTCCCCGGGAGCGACGGCGTGCCGCCCTCCGCGGTAGCCGACACCATCGTGGCCCCCTACAACGTCATCCCGGAAATCGGTGCCGACGTCGCCGTGGTTGCCGTCGAGCCGGTCGCCGCCAACATGGGACTCGTCGCGCCGGCACCGGGGTTTCTCCGAGCGCTGCGCGATGCATGCGACCGTTCGGGAGCGCTGTTGTTGTTCGACGAGGTGATCACCGGGTTTCGCCTCGGTAGCGGTGGCGCCACCACGTGGTCCGGGGTCACCCCGGATCTCTGGTGTTTCGGCAAGATCATCGGTGGTGGACTCCCGGTCGGGGCCTTCGGCGGCTCGAAGACCGTCATGTCCCACCTCGCGCCTCTCGGACCGGTGTACCAGGGCGGCACGCTCTCGGGGAACCCGCTGGCGATGGCCGCCGGCCTCGCCACGCTCAATCTGTGCACCGACGATACGTACAGCGCACTCGAGGAACGAACTGCCCGATTCGTCGGCGCGCTTACCGACGCGATTGCGGCCTCAGGAATGCCGATCCAGGTCCCTCGGGTCGGCACGATCACCGGTCTTCACCTGAGCGCGACGGAGATCACCAACTACGACCAGGCCAAGGCGGCCAACACCAACGGCCTGTATGCCCCGTTCTTCCACGAGATGCTCGAGCGTGGGGTGGCGATGGCCCCGGGTCCGTACGAAGCCCTCTTCCCGTCCTTCGCCCACACCGACGCTGACCTCGACGCCGTAGTGAATGCCGCGGGCGAGTCGGCCGTGGCCGTCATGGCCCGGGGAGCGGCTGGCTGATGGGCGCCGGTGAGTCGTTCGCTGCGGTGATCGCACGCAAGGCGGTCGTGTGATGGCCTGGTGGCTGATGAAGTCGGAGCCGGACGGGTTCTCGATCGACGACCTCAAGGCGCGCAAACGTGAGCCATGGGATGGCGTGCGGAACTTCCAGGCCCGCAACTACATGTGGAAGCAGATGGCGATCGGTGACCGCGTGTTCTTCTACCACTCGAACTGCAAGGTCCCCGGTATCGTCGGGCTGGCCAAGGTGGCATCCGCGTCGTACCCCGATCCGAGCCAGTTCGACTCCTCGTCGAAGTACTTCGACCCGGATTCGTCGCCCGGCGATCCGCGGTGGTGGTTGGTCGACGTCGCGTTCGTGAAGAAGTTCCGCCGGGTGGTCTCACTGGACGAACTTCGCACCCACGCCGACGAGCTCGACGGGATGCTCCTTCTCCGCAAGGGCAACCGACTGAGCGTGATGCCCGTCTCCGACGACCACGCCGACGTGATCCTCTCGCTCGTCTGAACGCGGAGCGACGACCGTCACGCCCCGGCCGGCGGAGGTAGCGGCACGCGGCTGAGAAGATGGTTGACGATGAACACGTGCGACCTCCTGGTGATCGGTGGCGGACCCGCCGGCGCCGCTGCGGCGTTGCGGGCCGCTCGTGCGGGTGCTCATGTCGTCGTGTTCGAGAAGGGCCCGCACGGTCGCGACAAGGTGTGCGGTGACGGGCTCACGCCCCGTGCGGTTTCGGCACTGTCGGAGCTGAAGATCGATCTCGACGGCGCGCATCGGATCGATGGGCTTCGGATGATTGCCGGGAAGAAGACGCGGGAATTGCTGTGGCCGTCGAACAACCGGTTCGGTCCACACGGTGCGGTGCTGCCACGTCGACTCCTCGATCGCCAGCTCATCGATGCCGCTGCCGGGGCCGGGGCCGAAGTCGTCTTCGGTACCGAGGCGCTCCCCGTTCTCGAGAGCGGGCGGGTCATCGGCGTCGACACTGCAACCGGGCAATGGCGCGCCCCGCTCACGATCCTTGCTGCCGGCGCGCCGGGCGCCGCGGCTCGCTTGCTCGGCGCCGAACGCGTTCCCGATGAGACGTTCGGTCTCGCCATCCGCGCCTACGCCGAGTCGCCGCGTCATGCCGATCGTCACCTCGAAGCCTGCCTAAGCCTTTCCGACGAGCACGGCACGGCGATTCCGGGCTACGGCTGGATGTTCCCGGCGGGTGATGGCACCGTCAACATCGGTGTCGGGGCGTTGTCGACGATGAAGGGTTTCAAAAAGCTCAACCTGAACAAGCTCATCGACAACTACGCCGCCATCGTCCGCGACAGCTGGGAGCTCGGTCCGTTCATCGACAAACCGCGGGCATGGCGTCTTCCGATGAGCGCACAGCGCCGACATGGCGACGGCTGGCTGGCGATCGGCGACGCCGCGGGTCTGGTCAATCCGATGAACGGTGAGGGGATCGACTACGGACTCGAGTCGGGAATGATCGCCGCCGATGAGTTCGTGTCCGATCCTGCAAATGCCCCGCGCGCATACGATCGTGTGGTGGGGGAGCGCTTCGATGCGTTCCTCCGGACAGGTCGCCGCTTCAGTTTCGTGATCGGTCATCCGTTGCTTCTCCGCACCGGCCTGCGAGTTGCCGTCGGTACCCAGAAGGCTGCCGACCTCACCCTCGCCGTCATGGGAAATCTTGTCGACAACGACACGCCGGGGGCTGCCGGAAAGCTCCTCTCGTTCGCTGATCGCGCACTAGCCCTCGCCGATCCTCTGCTGCGTCGCACACGGGCTGCCGCCTAGGCCGGGCTACTGTATGTGTGCATACGTTTACTCCTTCTGTGGGAACGTTTCTCATGAGAAGTCGATGAGTTCAGACCGAACGGTCGGGGAACGGATCGCAAAGCAGTGATCGCCCTCTCACATCTCCCTCACGTCTGAGGCGTTGACTCTGTCTATCGGATCACATGCGACCACCGAAGGAGGTTGTCCGATGACCACACTTACTTCCCTTTATCGCCCGACCAGCGATACCCGCCTCGTCGAGGCAACACCTCGTCGTATTCGTGCCAAGCGCGGCGACGGGGATCGTCTGCGCCTCGAGATCCTGGACGCCACCGATCAGCTGCTGATCGAGGGCGGCACGACCGAATCCGTCTCGATCCGCGCCGTCGCCGATCGTGTCGGCTGCACTCCTCCGGCCATCTATCTGCACTTCTTCGACAAGCAGGAACTGCTCTTCGACGTCTGTGCCCGACGCTTCCGTCAGTTGGCGGAATGGATCGACAGTGCCACAGAGGATGTCGATGATCCGATGGCCGCGCTCGACGCCGGCACGCGGGCCTATGTCCGGTTCGGCCTCCAGCATCCCGAGCACTACCGCATTCTCTTCATGGGGCGCTCGATCCTCACGACCGAACAGCTCGACGAGATGCGGCGAACCGGCGTTGCGGGACTCACCCGACTCATCGAGCGCTGCCAGGCGTGTATCGACGCCGGCCAGGTCAGCACGACCGATGCGTCGATCATGGCGCACAGCATCTGGGCGCTCAGCCACGGTGTCGTATCCCTCATCATTGCCAAGCCGCATCTGGACTGGCCCGAGGCGAATGAACTCCTCGACCATCTCCTCGGCGCCTACCTCAACGGCATCCGGGCGTAAGGTCCGCCTTCGCTGTCGGGAACACGACGGCGTCACCGTCGAAAATGCAACGGCCACCGGATTTCCGGTGGCCGTTGTCGCGATCCTCACTCCGTCAGGGCGAAGCAGGTGCTACTTGCCGCAGACGTCGCCCGTCTCGTACTTGGTCCCGCCGAGTGTCTTCGCCAGGTCGGCGTCGGGGACCACGAGGGCAGCGTCGGCCGCGGGTGCTCCGGCTTTGACGAGGGGGTTCACCGGGTATGCCTCGCCGGCGAGCACATGACGCTCATAGTTGATCACGGCGATCAACTCGGCATCGCTGAGCGTTCCGGTGGCAAATGCGGGCATCCCGCCCTTTCCGACGTGCTGGCCGCCGTCACGCTTCGGGTTTCCGTAGGAGACGCCGGTCCCGCACGAACCGTGGCGCACGAAGGCGAACTGGCCGACCGGATCGGGGAACGTCTTGTCGACCTCGCCGTTGTAGAGCGGCCGGCCGGCGAGGCCCCCGTCGGAACCGGAGCCGTTGGCTCCGTGACATGCAATGCAATTGGCCACGTAGAGCCGTCCGCCGATCGCTTCGGGGGAGTCGGCGGAGGCGCCCGGCACGCTGAAGGTGTTGAACATGAAGAACAACCACACGGGCAGCGCCACGAGCATGAAGACCGAGCCGATGCGGGCGAAGCCCATCCCTTTCGGAGCCGGCGGCGGCCCCGCGGGAGTGGGCACCGGGGCGGCTGCGGCAACGCCTCCACCGGCACCGCCAGCGGCGGCAACGGCCGCCGGCGCAGCGATGGCGGGAACGGCGGCGGCGTCGGCCGACGCCGCCGGAGCGGGGGCCTCGGCACCTGACAACGCGGCTCGGCGCGCTGCTGCTCGCTCGAGCAGGTGCTTGGGGATATCGGCCATGGCGTCGCCTTTCGGGGAACTGTGGTGCGCGTGCAGTGCGACGACCGCCTGAGGTCGTCGTTCTGTAGGAAATCTAGGCGCGCCGACAGAGCGGGAGAGAATCGCCGGCCCGGCGACGCAGCGCTTGTTCCGATCATCGGCGCGAATCGTTCGCCAGAAGAGATGACGAATGTCATCGAAGGGACCCTCGGGTGATTCCCTGCGCGGCGGGCGTCAGTGGTAGAAACGTTGATGAGCACAACGGGTCCGTGGCCCAGCTTGTGATCTGATTCACAATCTTTCCGTCGTCTGTTGATCTTCTCCCCGAAAGGCCCCACGTGGTTGCGTTCCTCGGCTCGTTCCTCGCGCTGATCGCTCTCGTTGCTGCTGTGTTCGCCTATGGAAGCCGACGCCCCGTTGGGACATCGGTCACCTGGGGCGAGGCGATCATCGGCGCTGCGGTCGTCTTCTGGATCTTCTTCCTTGCCTACGGAATCGTTCCCCATTCGTTTCTTTCCTGGGCGGATGGGAAGACCCTGAACTGGCGTTCAGACTCCCGGGGCATTCCGCTGGGACCGTTCGGCTCGCTGCTGCCGGGCAAGACCTCCAACCAGTTCTTCAGCGCTGAGCGCAACGTCATGTTCCCCGACGGCATCACGTTCGGCGGTCGCGGCCGCATCATTGTCAGCAAGCAGACCATCCGCGACATCGTGGCGGCCACGATCTACATCGTCTTCCTCGGCGCCAACATGAAGCTCTGGGTGGCGTGGCAGAACCGGGGCAAGAAGGCTGCCGCCAAGGCGGCCATCGAGCCGGTGTCGGCCTATGGTCGGCCGCTGGTCAAGAAGGCATGACCGCGGCGAGGTGACCCATGGCAAAGACTGAAGCCAATCCCCCCATGCCCTACTTCCCCGGCGGTTACACGCTGGCGGAGATCAGCGTCGACGAACTCAACAGGAGCGTCAAGCCGAAGCAGTTCCTTCACATCGATCAGTCCGAGTGCATCATGTGCGAGGGGTGTGTCGACATCTGCCCGTGGAAGTGCATCCATATGCTCTCGGCCGGCACCGTCGAGGATTCCGTCAACGTCGTCTCGCCGGGCACCGACCCCGACGACCACGTGATCTTCGTCGTCGACGAAGACGTGTGCACGCGTTGCGGCCTCTGTGTCGACCGCTGTCCGACCGGCGTGATCATCATGGGCAAAGCCGGTGTCGCCCCTCGCGACGGCGACCAGCACATGCGCGACAACAAGCACGGCTACTCCTACGGGATGCGGTTCTAGATGTCTCCGCACCACCGACTCGCCTTCGTGTCAGCTAACGCCCCGCAGGTTCCGAGCACTACCGTTTTGAGCGATCGATCAGCAGGAGAACTTTCGTGACCACACCAATGAAGCCCGGACTCCCGGAGCGCCTCAGCGCCGGACTCGCCAAGTCCGTCGAGAACGTCCAGGGCAGCCAGGCGTGGAACTCCATCTTCCGCCCCGGGTCGATCTTCCGGAAGGGCTACTCCGACTCGCCGCGTAACCGCAGCTACGTCATCATGAACTCGCTGCTCTACCACCTACACCCCGTGAAGGTGAAGCGCCACGCCGTGAAAGTCAGCTACACGCTGTGCCTCGGCGGGCTCTCGTTCTTCCTGTTCATCGTCTTGACGGTCACGGGCATCTTCTTGATGTTCTTCTACCGCCCCACCGAGGCGCTGGCCTGGCAGGACATCAAGACGCTTCACACCGCGGTCACCTTCGGTCTGCTCGTACGCAACATGCATCGATGGGGAGCGCACTTGATGGTGCTTTCCGTCTTCTTGCACATGGCCCGCGTCTTCTACCACGGCGCCTACAAAGCCCCCCGTGAGTTCAACTGGGTCATCGGCGTCATCCTCCTCACCTTGACCCTGCTCCTGTCCTTCACCGGCTACCTGCTCCCGTGGGATCAGCTCGCACTGTGGGCGGTGACGGTCGGTACGAACATGATCGGCTACACCCCAGTTTTCGGTACCCAGTCCAAATTCGTGCTCCTTTCGGGAGTCGAGATCGGCACCAATACGCTCTTGCGGTGGTACGTGCTCCACGTGCTGCTCTTCCCGTTCATCATCGTCATCTTCATGGCCATCCACTTCTGGCGGGTCCGCAAAGATGGCGGGATCTCGGGGCCGCTGTGATGTCGCATCGCTTTCGTCAACAAACAGCAGGGCGGGATCTCGGGGCCGCTGTGATTCCGCGTCGCCCCTCTCAACCAACAACGCAGCGGGATCTCGGGGCCGCTGTGATTGGCGCAACTGCATTCTCCGAGCGGAGGACTACTCATGGCTGACATGGAAGAACTGAAGCGCAAGTCCGCTGAAGCCAAAGCGCGCAAACTGGCCGACAAGGGCGGCGCACCCGCAGCCCCGGTCGCCCCGGCGGCATCGGCTGAGGCCGACGACGCCGCAACGAGCTACGCCGATGCCGAGAAGACCGGGAAGATCCCTGCGCACCTGCTCGCCCGCAGCGCCGCCGCCAAGGCCGCGAAGGAGTCGGGTGCGTCAGGCGACGCAGTTTCGGGCGGCGGCGTTGCCGTCCTCGACAAGCCGACCGCAGGTGCAGTAGCCGCAGCGGCAGCGCTGGTCCAGCCCGCCGGTGGTGGCCTGGCTGGTCCGGCCGGTCACACGCAGCGCCTGCTCACGGTCGTCAAGGCCGGATCGATCCAAGATGTGAAGGCGACACCGACGGACAAGGTCAGCACGTGGCCCCATCTCCTGGTGGGCGAGTTCGTCGCTTCTCTCGCCTGTCTGACCCTGCTGATGGTGCTTTCGGCATTCGTGAACGCCCCGCTTCTCGAACTGGCGAACTACAACGCCACCCCGAACCCGTCGAAGGCGCCGTGGTACTTCCTCGGTCTGCAGGAACTGCTCACCATGTTCCACCCGATGGTCGCCGGTGTCACCATCCCGGGTATGGGACTGTTTCTGCTCATCCTCTCGCCCTACCTCGACAAGAACCCGTCGAACAAGCCCGAGGATCGCAAGTTCGCAATCTCGATCTTCACCATCTTCTTGATGTTCTGGGCTGTGCTCGTGATCATCGGCTCGTTCTTCCGAGGACCGGGATTCAACTTCATCATGCCGTGGAAGGAAGGAATCTTCTTCGAGCTGTGAGCGTCCGCTCGCAGCCACCGCTGGAGGCCCCACTATGAACGCCACCGTTCTCATCATTGCCATCGTCGTCGTCGTGGTGCTCGCCGCTGCGGCAGTTGGCACCATGTCCCGACGCACCGACCGCGGCGCGGCGACCGGGCTCTTGGCCCGCGAGACAGTCAAGCGCGACCGGTCCCGCCGCCGTCAGGCGAAGGCCGCCGACGCCGTCGCAACACCGCCTCCGCCGTCCGGTCGGGCCGTGGAGAAAGCAATGGTGCTGGCGCGCGCTGGCGGCGATGTGGAGCTCCGTCCCGCTCCCGGCGCCCCAGCGGTCCTGCGGGCTCCGATGGACGCCGAACAACTCGGCGTCACCCGCCGCCAGTTCCTCAATCGCTCGACGATCGCCATGTTCACCGCCGGTCTCGGTGGTTTCGGTGCCGCTGTTCTTGCGTTCCTCTGGCCAAGCCTCTCCGGCGGCTTCGGCTCGAAGGTCACCCTCGGCAAGGTCAGCGACATCCTCACGGATATCGCCGCCAAGAAGGAACCCAAGTACTTCGCGGAAGCGCGCACCTACATCACCGCATATCCGAAGGAAGACGTCGCCAAGGCCAAGAAGGTCTACGCGCCAGGTGTCGTCCGAGGCATGGAGTCCGGCGTCGCGGCGCTCTACCAGAAGTGCGTCCACCTCGGCTGCAAGGTGCCGTGGTGTACGAACTCCCAGTGGTTCGAGTGCCCGTGCCATGGATCGAAATACAATCGGGTGGGCGAGTACAAGTCCGGCCCGGCGCCCCGAGGACTTGATCGGTTCGACGTGATCATCGACGGTTCGGGCAACGTGACCGTGGATACTTCACAGGTCAGAATCGGTCCCGCCCAGGGCACCAACACCACCGGCCAGGAGGCCGAGGGACCCCATTGCGTCGGCGGCAAGGCCGGCGGGCACTGAGCCCGGCGACCATCCGTCTTCAAGGAGCACCAGTGATCTTGGCCAGCACCACTCAGCGCGCCGTCGCCGTTGTCATCGTCTTCGGGGCGTTGATCGCGTGGGCCGTCTATCTCGTTTTGGAGAATCGGCGGTCCACCAAGGACATCGTCGACAGCTTCCTCGACGCCCCCAACCGCAAGGCGCCGCCCGATGATGACGTGTTCGAAGGCCGCCGCCTCGACCGCTTCCTCGTCGCCGCGTTGGTCGGTGTCTCGGTGCTCGCCGTATCGCTGCCGCTCTACTGGCTCGGCGAGCCGGGACGTGAGAAGGGCGCCCTGATCGGCTTCGACAAGCGCGAGATCAAACGCGGTCTGAGGAACTACGAAGCGACGTTTGCCTGCAACGCCTGTCATGGCCCCGAGGGCGGTGGCGGTGTCGCCAGTTGGACGGTCACCGACTACGACGAGAACGGACAGCCGAAGATCAATCCCGAGACGGGCAAGCCGGTCGTTCGGTCCGTCCAATGGAAGGCTCCCCGGATCAACAACGTCGCTCTGCGATACAAGCCCGGCCAGATCACGAACGTGCTCGTCTACGGCCGCGGTGGCGCGAAGAACAACCCGATGCCTGCGTGGGGCATCGCCGGCGGTGGACCCGGTACGCCTCAGCAGATCGGCGACCTCGTGTCGCTCCTCTCCTACTGGGCGATCCAGGGAAGTCCCGAAGCGATGAAGGCTTACAAGGACGCGTGGAACTCCAACGGCCACAACAACCAGAAGGCCTTCGCTGCTGCGTTCGAATTCGCCGCCAAGGCGGCGCAGGCCGAGTCGGCCAAAACCCTTACCGAGGAGAAGGCCAACGCCGCAACCCTCGTCGAGAATGAGGCCAAGTCGCTCGATGCAGCGAAGAAGGCGCTCGTCGATGCCAAGGCGTCGGGAAACGTCGTCAGCATCAGCTCGGCCGAGACCGCCCTGGCGGACCTCGAGAAGAACCTGGTGAACGCCAAGAAGACACTCGCTGCCACCGACGGCGAGTTGCTCTTCAATCAGAACTGCGCCCGCTGTCACACCAACGGTTGGAGCTACGACGAGCCGAAGCAATCCGGTGGTGGCTTCTACGGTCCGTCGCTTCGCAAGAGCAGCCTCACCAACCAGTTCCCCGATCCGGCCAAGCAGGCCGAGTTCATCAAGGTCGGCGTCGGCGATCAGGTGGCCTACGGGACCGGTGGCGTGAACCATTGGAGCGGTGGCGGCATGGCGTACTTCGCCAACAAGCTGACCGACGACATGATCAACCAGATCGTCGCCTACGAACGGGGTCTCGAATGAACGCGCTGATCGTCGGAGCCCTCGAGTGGAACATCACGACCCGGGGGATCATCTTCCCGGCGACGATGTTCATCATCCTCTGCGGGGCGACCTACGTGATCCTCGCAACCAACGTCGGAAACCGTCTCGGATTCCTGCTCGCCAACGCCGGGTTCTGGGCGTGGATGGTCCTCATGACCACCGCGTGGATGGTCTACGGCATCGGTCTCAAAGGCACGCCGCCGTCGTGGAAGGTCCGTGAGGTGATCACCGAGGTCGCCAACGCCCAGTCCGACAAGGTGGTGTCGCTGGCCCCGCACCTCGACAAGGGGTCCAAGCTGCCGAAGGCCTGGACCGAAGTCGCCGAGGGAACACCGACGCGAGGCGAGGCGCAGTCAGCGTCCGATGCCCACTTGCTCGAGGAGAAGGTCTTCGACAGCACGACCAAGTTCGCGCACATCGCCGGCTACGAGATCGGAGGAGCCCAGCGGATCAAGCTTCGCCCACGAAAAGAGCAGGGCGGCGACTGGTGGAACCCGGGGGACTACCGGTTCATGGGCCTGCTCCATCAGAAGCGCTACTACGTCGATCGCGTCGCTCCCTACAAGCTCGATGCATTCGGGGCCGTCGCCATCGATGCCGCTCGCAAACCGATCATCGACACCTCGAAGCCGGTGCTGAACACGGTGATGGTACGGAACCAGGGCAACCTTCGACAGCCGGCGTTCAAGGTGTTCCTCGCGTCGCTGATCATGCTGATCATCTCCACGAGGGCGCTGCACAAGCGTGACCGCCAGGTCATGGCGGCGATGAAGAGCCGCCCGGCGACGGCGTAAAGGGGATCGCCATGGCGGCCTATCTGCCGATCGTCCTCCTGTTCGTGCTGGCCCTGGTGTTCGTCTTCGGGTCGATCGTCGCTTCAACCGTCCTCGGACCTCGACGACGCGTGAACACCGCGAAGACCGGGCCCTACGAATGCGGGATCGTGCCCGACAAGGAGCCCGCTGAGCGCTTCCCGGTCAGGTTCTATCTCGTCGCCATGATCTTCATCATCTTCGACATCGAGATCATCTTCTTATATCCGTGGGCTGTGCGCTTCAACGCGCTCGGTACGTTCGGGCTCGTCGAAATGGTGATCTTCTCGATCGCCGTCGTTGTTGCCTTCACGTATCTGATCAGCAACGGCGCACTCGACTGGGCACCGATGAACCGTCTTCGCCGCCTCGAAGCGAGCTCGGGCAGGACGTCTGGCGACCGCACCACATCGTCCACGATCCGGAAGGTGTCCCGCCCCGTCGGTGCGCCGGCCGGTCCCCCCGAAGAAACGGCGGCGTAGGCCATGGGCCTCGAAGATCTCAACCACAACTTCCTCACCGGTTCGCTCGAGAAGTTCGTCAACTGGTCGCGCAAGTCGTCCACCTGGCCGGCGTCGTTCGGTCTCGCGTGCTGCGCCATCGAAATGATGGCCACCGGTGCGTCACGTTTCGACATCTCGCGGTTCGGCATGGAGGTCTTCCGCGGTTCGCCGCGGCAGGCCGACCTCATGATCGTTGCCGGCCGCGTCAGCCAGAAGATGGCGCCGGTCCTCCGTCAGGTCTACGACCAGATGATGGAACCGAAGTGGGTCATCTCGATGGGTGTGTGTGCGTCGTCGGGTGGCATGTTCAACAACTACGCGATCGTGCAAGGCGTCGATCAGATCGTCCCGGTGGATGTCTACGCACCCGGATGCCCTCCGGGCCCGGAGACGCTCCTCTACGCGATCATGACGCTGCACGAGAAGATTCAGACCGGCGAGATCGCCCAGCGCCGACACGACAACGGTGGCGGTGCCTCGCTCCGTCTCGACGTTCCGCCGGCGACCATCTCCATCGGCACGCCGAAGTAGGCCGCGATGTCAAACATGGCAACCAGTTCCGACGCAGTCGCAGCGGAGCCCGAACTCCTGCACGGCGCACCTGTTTCCTACAGCCGCGGCGAGAAGGTTGTGCACCCCAGTGCCGCGACCTACGTGAACGTCGTCAAAGCGTTGTATGGCGACGGCTTCCGGATGGCTGTCGACCTCACTGCGGTCGACTACCTCACCAACGCGACCCGCGTGCTTCCGGCGGGTGTCGAACCGCAGCGCTTCGAAGTGGTCGTCAATCTGCTGTCGCATGCGCGCCGAGAACGGATCCGTGTCCGGGTTCAGCTTTCGGGCGATGTCCCGACGATCGCCTCGCTCTACGGCGTGTATCCGGGGACCGAGGCGATGGAGCGTGAAGCTTTCGATCTCCTCGGTGTCCGGTTCGACGGACACCCGGATCTCACGCGCATCCTGCTGCCCGACGACTGGCAGGGGCACCCGTTGCGCAAGGATGAAGCCACGGGGCGGATCCCCGTCCAGTTCACCCACAACGTGACGCCGCGTTCGACGCCAGCGAGGACGACATGAACTTCGGACAGGAGATGCAGGACCGCGGCTCCACGACGGCCGCGGAGCTGCTCCGAGAGCAGGGTGCAGTGCTACGCGGCGTCAGCGACGACGCGGCGATCGACATCAACGACTACGACATCGAGCTCGGCGACGACGAGACGATGATCATCAACATGGGTCCGCAGCACCCGAGCACCCACGGCGTGCTGCGCGTGATGCTCGAGCTCAAGGGCGAAACCGTTCTGCGGACCAAGCCGGTCGTCGGTTACCTCCATACCGGAATGGAGAAGACCGCAGAGGGTCTGACTTTCCTGCAGGGCGGCACCAACGTCACGCGCATGGACTACCTCGCGCCGCTCTTCAACGAACTGGCCTTCTCGCTCGCCACCGAGAAACTGCTCGACGTGGAGATCCCCGAGCGGGCCACGTGGATCCGCATGCTGATGTGCGAGCTCAACCGCATGGCATCGCATCTGCTGTTCCAGGCCACGAACGGCATGGACCTCGGTGCGGTCGGCATGATGATCTACGGATGGCGTGAGCGCGAACTCGTACTGTCGTTCTTCGAGAAGGTCACCGGTCTCCGGATGAACCACAACTACATCCGGCCGGGCGGCGTGGCCGCTGATCTTCCGCCGGGTTGGCAGCAGGACGTGCTCGACCTCTGCGCCGACATCGAGCCCCGCCTCGACCAATACGACATCCTGCTCACCGGTCAGCCGATCTTCCTCGACCGCACCCAGGGCGTTGGCGTGATCACCGCCGATGAGGCGATCGCCCTCTCCGCCACGGGTCCGATCCTGCGCTCGACGGGGGTCGAATGGGACCTACGCCGCGACATGCCCTACCTCGCCTACGACCAGGTCGACTTCGACGTGATCGTCGGTACGCGCGGCGACGCGTTCGACCGCTATGCAATCCGTCTCAACGAGATCCGCGAATCGATCCGCATCGTCCGCCAGATCGTCGACATGATGCCGGCAGGCGACTATCGCACCCAGAACAAGAAGGTCACGCCGCCGCCGCGTAGCCGCATCGACGAATCGATGGAAGCGCTCATCCATCATTTCAAGCTCTTCACCGACGGCTTCAAAGTCCCCGAAGGCGAGGTCTATGTGCCCGTCGAGTCTCCCCGTGGCGAGGTCGGCTGCTACATGGTCAGTGACGGCGGCACCAAGCCCTATCGCATGCACTGGCGCGGGCCGTCTTTCGTCAACCTCCAGTCGATGCCCACGATGATGCAGGGCGCTCAGGTTGCCGACGCGATTGCGATCATCTCGTCGATCGATCCGGTGCTTGGCGAGGTCGACCGATGACGAACATATGTGCACGTAGTTCCTGGAAGGGTTGTTAGAGATGGCTCGTTTCTCCCCCGCAAATCTGGAGCGCGCCAAGGAACTCCTTTCCCACTACCCGCGCCCCAAGAGCGCGACGATTCCGATGTGCCATCTCGCGCAGGAGCAGGACGGCTACCTCACCGAAGATGCGATGGGTCACATCGCCGAGCTGGTCGGGTGCTCCAACGCCGAGGTCTACGGCACGGCCACGTTCTACGAGATGTTCAAGTTCCATCCCGTCGGGACCTACGTGGTCGGTGTGTGCACGAACATCGCCTGTCTGCTCGTCGGCGGGGAAGAACTGCTCGACCACGCCAGCGACTCGCTCGGGATCCGTCCCGGAGCGACGACGGCCGATGGACTCTTCACCCTCGAGGAGATGGAGTGCCTTGCTGCGTGCACCGAGGCACCGTGCCTTCAGGTGAACTACCGCTACGAGAACAAGGTCACCGACGAAGGTTTCGACCGTCTGGTCGCCGACCTGCGGGCCGGGAAGCGCAACGACATCCCGCGCCACGGCACCCTCGGCGCCGTGCGCCAGTCCATTCCCGCTGATCGTCGGGCCGGGGTCAAGGCCATCTAGGCCCGGCCCCTTCCTTTCGCACGTTTCGTCACGAGGATCTCATGCCCGCACCCACCAAAATGATCTCCACTCGATGGGATCAGGCCGACGGCCACACGCTCGACGGCTATCTCCGAACGGGCGGCTACGAGGCGCTCCGCAAAGCGCTCGCGATGGCTCCGGAAGCGGTGGTCGACGAAGTGAAGGCGGCCAATCTCGCCGGCCGCGGCGGCGCCGGATTCCCGTGCGGCACCAAATGGGGGTTCCTTCCGAAGGACGTGTTCCCCCGCTACCTCGTCGTCAACGGTGACGAATCCGAGCCGGGCACCTACAAGGACCGCATCCTGCTCGAGCGCGATCCGCATCAGCTCATTGAAGGGGTCCTGATCGCATCGTGGGCAATCAAGGCCGAGCAGGCGTTCATCTACATCCGCGGGGAGATGCCTCATGCGCACGAGCGCATGGCCGCGGCGCTGAACGAGGCCTACGCCGCCGGCTACATCGGCAAGAACATCTGTGGCACCGACTGGTCGATCGACGTCGTGCTGCACTGGGGTGCCGGCGCGTACATCGTCGGTGAGGAGACGGCGCTGATCGAGTCGCTCGAAGGCAACCGGGGCATGCCGCGGTTGAAGCCGCCGTTCTTCCCGGCGTCGAAGGGCCTCTACATGCAGCCCACCGTGGTGAACAACGTGGAGACCCTGGCGAACCTGCCGTGGATCATCACCAATGGTGCCGCCGCCTTCACCAGCTTCGGCAATGAGAAGAACACCGGCACCCGCCTCTTCGCGGTGTCCGGTCACGTCAAGAACCCCGGAGTCTTCGAAGTCGAGTTCGGCACCACAACGTTCCGCGAGCTCTTCTACGACTTCTGCGGCGGCATCCGCGACGACCGTCGGGTCAAGGCGTTCATTCCGGGCGGTGGCTCTGCGCCGTGGTTCTTCGAGGAGGATCTCGACACGCCGCTCGATGCCGGTGTCGTCGGCGGCAAGGGGTCGATGCTCGGCTCCGGGGCCATCGTGGTCATGGACGAGACGACCGACATGGTCAAGGCGGCGTGGCGCATCGTGAAGTTCTTCGCCAAGGAGAGCTGTGGCAAGTGCTCACCGTGCCGTGAGGGGACCAACTGGATGGAGAAGATCTACCGCCGGATCCTCGACGGTGAGGGCCGACCCGAAGACGTCAACCTGCTGCTCGACGTCGCCGACAACATCAGCCCAGGGCTCACCTGGCCGCCCCGGCAGACCACGATCTGTCCGCTCGGTCCGTCAGCCGCGGCCGGCGCGCTGGTGAGCTCCATCCGCCGTTTCCCGGCCGAATACGAGCACTACATCGTCCACGGCCGACCCGTCGACGGCCTGTCCACGGGTGTCTACCGGCCCTCGCTCACTTCCGCCTCCTGACCCGCCAGGTTCTCCCATGACAGACACTGCCTCCGCGACCGAAGCACCCAAGAAGACGACGCTCACCGTCACCATCGACGGCACGCCGATCGAGGCGAATCCCGGTGAGCTGCTCATTGCCGCAGCGGAGCGGACCGGTACCTACATCCCGCGCTTCTGCTGGCATCCGCGCATGTCAGAAGTCGGCATGTGCCGCATGTGTCTGGTGGAGGTGTCCGGACCACGCGGCATGTCACTGCAGCCGGCCTGCATGCAGCCGGTGGCCGACGGCATGGTCGTCGACACCAAGAGCTCCACGGTGAAGAAGGCCCAGGACGGCGTGCTCGAGTTCCTGCTCGTCAACCATCCCCTCGACTGCCCGGTCTGCGACAAGGGAGGGGAGTGCCCACTCCAGGACCAGACCCTCACCTTCGGTCCCGGCGAGTCACGCTTTGTCGAGGAGAAGCGTCACAACGAGAAGCCCATTGCGATCAGCGACCTCGTGCTGCTCGATCGTGAACGGTGCATCCTCTGCGATCGCTGCACCCGGTTCTCGAAGGAGGTGGCGGGCGATCCGCTCATCCACTTCATCAATCGGGGAAACCAAACCGAGGTCAACACCTTTCCCGACGACCCGTTTGCGTCGTACTTCTCGGGCAACGTCGTGCAGATCTGCCCGGTCGGCGCGCTCACCGCATCGCCGTACCGTTTCGCCGCGAGGCCGTGGGACCTCGATCAGGTCGAGTCCACCTGCACCTCCTGCGCGGTTGGATGCCGGGTGGTCGTGCAGTCGAGCGGTGACGAGATCACCCGTCTGCAGGGCGTCGACTCCGACCCGGTCAACTGGGGGTGGCTGTGTGACAAGGGCCGGTTCGACTTTGAGTCGGTGTCTTCTTCTTCGCGCCTTTCGGCGCCCGTCGTCCGGGCCGCCCGTGGTGCCGCGGACGAGAAGGTGTCGTGGTCGGTGGCGAACAACCGGATCGCATCCGCCCTTCGCTCGTACGACCCGTCGCAGATCGGCTTCATCGGTGGGGCCCGTCTGACCAACGAAGATCAGTACGCATATGTTCGTCTCGCGAAGCAGGTACTTCGCACCGACAATGTCGATGCCCAGCTCGGCGACGGACTCGCTGCGGACGCGTGGCTCGGTTTTCCCAGGGCAACGATCGACGACCTCGGTTCGGCTGGCGCGATCGTGCTGCTCGGTCCTGACCTCAAAGAGGAGCTTCCGGTCCTCTTCCTCCGCCTTCGCGATGCGGCTACGGCGAAGCGCGTCCCGGTCGTCGAGTTCGCAACCGGCCCGACGGGTTCCACGCCCTACGCCACAGCGTCGGTCCGCTACCGGCCCGGCGAGGTCGCCGTCGCGGCGAAGGCAGTCGTCGCCGCCGCCGGAGGCAATCCGGCCGAGCGCCAGATCGGCGGTGCCGAGAGCGATGTGATCAACGCCGCGGGTGCCGTTCTCGCCAAAGCCATGGCGGCTGGCAGGAAGATCGTCGTCGTCCTCGGGCGTGGATCCATGGCCGAGCAGAGCGCTTCCTTCGTGGAGGCCGCTCTTTCGCTGCGCGATGCGTCCTCCGGCACCGTGGTCCTCTCGGCGATGCGCCGGGCGAACCTGCACGGCGCGCTCGACATGGGCATGGCGCCGGGTCTGCTTCCCGGGCGGGTGACCCAGGCCGAGGGCGCTGCATGGTACGCCGCTCACTGGGGCACCACACCGACTTCGGTGGGCCTTGACACCATGGGCATGCTCGCCGCGGCCGCGGCGGGAGCCATCAAGGTTCTCGTCCTCCTTGGCGCCGACCCGCTCGCCGACTGCCCCGACCACGCGCTTGCCGAAGCAGCTCTGGCGAAGGTCGACTTCCTCGTCGCCATCGACACCCTCCCGAACGCGTCCAACGCCCACGCCGATGTCATCCTCCCCGCAGCCGGGTTTGCCGAGAAGTCGGGAACCACGACCAACCTCGAAGGCCGCGTGACCGCCCTGAGCTCGAAGGTCAGCGCCGCCGGCACCGCGCGCCCCGATTGGATGATCGCATCGGAGCTCGCCCTGATCCTCGGTGTCGACTTCGGCTATGAGCTCGTCGGTGACATCACCGCCGACATCGCCGCCGTGGTGCCGACGCACGCGGGGGTCACACCCGATGCCCTCGGCCGCTCCGCCAATGCCGACGGGATCGTCGTGCCGGTCGTCGCGGTCGTCCCCGAATCGATGCCGGATGCGCCGGCCGACGGCGCCGAAGCATCCGACGAACCCGTGGTTCCCCAGGTCGCCCTTCCCCGGCCGATTCGTGTTCGCTCGACCGAGGGTGTCGTCCCGGTGCCGGATTCGTATTCGCTGCGGTTGATCACTTCGCGTGTGCTCTATGACCTCGGTTCGATCGTGCAGGCGAGCCCCTCGCTTGCCAAACTCGCTCGCCCTGCCACCGTGCGGTTGCACTCCGGCGAGATCGAACGCCACGCAATGCACCCTGGCGACCTCGTCCGGGTGGTGTCCCAGCACGGAGAGCTGACCCTGCCGATGGAGGCCGATGACCAGCTTCCCCGGGGAGTTGCGTTCATTGCCTGGAACACAGCAGCGTCGGGTGCGAACATGTTGATCAACGACGCCGAACTGGCCGCCGACGGAACCACGAAGGTCCGTCTCGAGAGCGGGAGGAACGCATGAGCATGTCCGCATCGCTCGGTAGCGTGCTCGCCGCAGAGATCGGCGACCCGCTGCTCACCGAGGGCAGGTACCTCCTCGGCGTGCCCCTGCTGATCATCGTCCTCAAGGCGATCCTCGCATTTCTGATCTGCCTGCTGAGTGTGGTCTTCATGGTCTGGGCCGAGCGCAAGGTCATCTCCGACATGCAGGACCGCATCGGTCCCAACCGGGCCGGCCCCTGGGGTCTTCTCCAGACGCTTGCCGACGGCACGAAGCTGTTCTTCAAGGAAGCGCTGTTCCCGGACCGTGCGGACAAGATGGTCTTCCGGCTGGCCCCCTACCTCAGCGCGGTGCCGGCCTTCCTGACCTTCGCCGTCATCCCGCTCGGGGGCACCGCCAAGATCTTCGGGCACAACACGATCCTGCAGCTTGCCGATCCGCCGATGGGCGTGCTGTTCTCCCTTGCGATCTCGTCCATCGCGGTCTACGGGATCATGCTCGCCGGCTGGTCCTCGGGTTCGAAGTATCCGCTCATGGGTTCGGTTCGAGCGAGTGCCCAGATGATCAGCTACGAAGCGGCGATGGGCCTGTCGCTTGCCGCCGTGGTTCTCGGCGCCGGATCGCTCTCCACGCAGTCGATCGTTGCCGCCCAGGCCGGCTGGAACTGGAATCTCTGGCAGCTCATCTTCGTTCCTGCGGTGGTGTTCGCCATCGCCGGCACGGCGGAGCTCAACCGTCCGCCCTTCGACCTCGTCGAGGCGGAGTCGGAACTCGTTGGTGGCTTCCACACGGAGTACTCCTCGGCGCGTTTCGCGATGTTCTACCTCGCCGAATTCATGAACACGATCACGATGTCGGCGCTGATCACCACGCTGTTCCTCGGTGGCCCGACCATGCCGTTCAACCTCGCGAAGGTCCTCCATCTCGACGACGTCACCTTCATCGGCGCGCTGATCGGCCAGTCGAGCCCGCTCTGGCTGCTGATCAAGGTGATGGGACTGTGCTTCACCTACATCTGGATCCGCGGCACGCTGCCACGGTTCCGCTACGACCAGCTGATGGACCTCGGCTGGAAGAAGCTGATCCCGGCCTCGCTGCTGTGGTTGCTGATCCTCGCCGCTCGTGAGGCCGGTGACACCCGGGCCGAGAAGTTCCGCAATGTCCTGCTTGCGTTCATCGTGGCCACGGCCGTGGCCGGTCTACTGTTTGCGGCCATGCGTGTTGGCCGCCGGACGAGCGAAGAAGAGTTTGCCGCCGCCACATCGCATTCCGACGGTCGTCGCCCGGGGAGGTTCTGACCGTGGGATACCTCGATGGCTTCAAGGTCACGTTCGCCGAGATGTTCCGGGATCGGCTCACCGAGGCCTATCCCGACACCATCCGCCCCAAGCCGGAGCGCTTTCACGGACGCCACGTCCTGAACCGCTACGAAGACGGCATGGAGAAATGCATCGGCTGTGAGCTCTGCGCCGGCGTCTGCCCGGCCAAGTGCATCTACGTGCGCGGTGCCGACAACGATCCGATGGACCCCACGTCGCCGGGCGAGCGCTACGGCTTCGTCTACGAGATCAACTACCTGCGCTGCATCCACTGCGACCTGTGCGTCGAGGCGTGCCCGACCGAAGCGATCACCGAATCGAAGATCTTCGAGTTCGCGTTCACCAATCGACGTGACGCGATCTACACCAAGGACGAGTTGCTCGTCGGCAACGACGGTCGTCCGAAGGTGCAGCCGTGGGAGGATGCCCGAGGCGCGGAGTCGCCGATTTCCGGTTGGATGCGTGCCACGTCACCGGGCGGCGACGCCTCCTACCGCGGCAAACCCCTGTGGTCCGGTGACCTCGGTGCCGGAACCCGGGCCGCCGAACCCGGACAGGATGTCGAGGTCGCCGAGCGCGTCGCCCGACTCAGCCAGCAGGCCGCGGCCGCGAAGGCGGACGGACCGGCGAACGGTGGGCATCACTAAGTCATGGTTGATTGGATCGTCTTTGTTGCCGGAACGCTCATCGCCCTGAGTGGAGCGATCGGTGTCGTCACCCTGCGCAACCCCGTGCATGCCGCGCTCTCGTTGGTGCTCACGCTCTTCGGGGTCGCCGTGCTGTTCGTGGCGCAGGCCGCCCACTTCCTCGCCGTCGTGCAGGTCATCGTCTACGCCGGCGCCGTCGTGGTGCTGTTCCTGTTCGTGATCATGCTGCTCGGCGTGGATCGCGACGAGGCGAACATCGGCGTCGAACCGCTGCGGGCGCAGAGACCGGCGGCTGCGGTGATCGGTGTCGCTGCGGCGGGCCTTCTCCTCGCACTATCGCGGGTCAGCTTCACGACCGGTGCCCCATCCACTGCGGGTGCCGCGGATGGCCCGGGCACCAACGTCGAGAAGATCGCCGATTCGGTGTTCACCCGCTACGTCTACGCGTTCGAGATCACCTCTGTTCTTCTGGTGATCGCCGTCGTCGGAGCTGTGCTCCTGGCCCGCAAGCCCAAACCACTCACCGATGAGGTGGCGGCATGACGCAGGCGCAGGGAGCGGTGCTCGTCGACAAAGCCAGTTCCGGGCCGGGCGGACAGTGGTTTCTGGCTGTGGCCGCGGTGCTCTTCACCATCGGCATGGTCGGTCTGCTGCTGCGTCGCAACGTCATCGTGATGTTCATGTGCGTGGAGCTCATGCTCAACGCGGTGAACCTCACGTTCGTGACCTTTGCGAAGATGCTCAACGACATCGGCGGGCAGGTCGTCGTCTTCTTCATCCTGGTTGTGGCGGCTGCCGAAGTGGTCGTCGGCCTCGGCATCATCGTGTCCATCTTCCGCCGCCGAAAGATCGGCACCACGGCGGACAGCGCCGTGCTTCTGAAGGGCTGACGACCAAGTGCTCTCTCTCGTCTGGCTCATCCCCGCTCTTCCGCTGTTCGGCGCCGCCGTTCTTCTCCTGTTCGGCAAGCGGATCGGCGAACCCCTTGCCGGTTGGTTCGGCTCGGCCATGGTGGCCGGCTCCTTTGTGATCGCGTTGGGCGTGTTCGCCGACCTCGCGTCGAAGACCGCAGAGGAGCGTGCCTACACCAAGGTCCTCTGGTCGTGGCTGCCGTCGCTCGGGGTCGACGTTGCGCTGCTCGCCAACCCGCTCTCGATGACGATGGTCCTCTTCGTCACCGGCATTGCTGCGCTGATCCACGTGTTCGCCATCGGCTACATGCACGGTGATCCGCGGTTCTCACGGTTCTTCACCTACCTCAACCTGTTCGTCTTCTCGATGTTGATGCTGATCATGGGCGACAACTTCGTGCTGATGTTCCTCGGCTGGGAGGGCGTGGGCACGTGTTCGTACCTCCTCATCAGCTTCTGGTTCGAGCGTCCGTCGGCGGCCACCGCCGGCAAGAAGGCCTTCGTCGTCAACCGCGTGGGCGACTTCGGTCTGATGATCGCCATGTTCCTGATCTTCAACGAGACCGGTTCACTCCAGTACCACGCCGTGTTCCGCTCGATCGCGGCGAACGGCATCGCCTCGTCCACGGCAACGGCGATCTGTCTGCTGCTCTTCCTCGGCGCGTGCGGTAAGTCGGCGCAGCTTCCGCTCTACGTGTGGCTTCCCGATGCGATGGAGGGTCCGACCCCGGTCTCGGCCCTGATCCACGCCGCCACCATGGTCACGGCGGGTGTGTACCTGATGGTTCGCGTGCACCCCCTCCTTGAACTCGCACCGGGGGTGATGACGACCATCGCGTGGGTCGGTGCGCTCACCGCACTGTTCGCGGCCACGATCGCCACCGCGCAGGACGACATCAAACGCGTCCTTGCCTATT
Source organism: Acidimicrobiia bacterium (assembly GCA_031368215.1). GTDB lineage: Bacteria > Actinomycetota > Acidimicrobiia > Acidimicrobiales > JANYDT01 > JANLQX01. The sequence continues at coordinate 85,199 of JANLRD010000274.1, forward strand.
CGACGATCAGCCAGCTCGGCTACATGTTCCTGGCCGTAGGAGTCGGGGGCAACGTGGCTGCCATCTTCCACATGGTCACCCACGCGTTCTTCAAGGCGCTGATGTTCCTCGCCGCCGGATCGGTGATCCACGGCATGCACGGCGTCGTGGTCGACGAGCAGAACATGAAGTGGATGGGCAACATCAAGAAGTGGATGCCGATCACCACGGGCACGTTCCTGATGGGCTGGCTCGCCATCTCCGGCTTCCCGCCGTTCTCCGGCTTCTGGTCGAAGGACGAGATCCTCCTCGATGCGTACAGGGAGAACAAGGCGCTCTGGATCATCGGGCTGATCACCGCGCTGCTCACCGCCTACTACATGACCCGCCAGATCATCCTGGTGTTCTTCGGTAGGGAACGATTCGAGACGGACTCGCATGGCGACGCGCACGCACACGGGCACACGCCGCACGAGTCGCCCGTGCTGATGCTGTTCCCGCTCGGTGTGCTCGCCGTTCTCGCGGTGGTCGGCGGCGCCATCAATCAGCCGTTCGGCGGGAAGAACCTGGCGATGAGACTCGAGCACTGGCTCGACGAATCGTTCATCCCCGGCACGGAAATTCATGCCTTCGTGAGCTCGCACGGTTCGGTGGGGAGTGGGACCAAACTCACCCTCGCCGTGATCGCCACACTGTGCGGACTCGCCGGCATCGCTCTCGGCGCTTCGCAGTGGCTCACTCGAACAAGTCCCGAGTCGCAAGCGTCACTCGAACTCCCACTTCTCAAGCGCGCATACGGTGTCGACGCAATCTATTCGAAGATGTTCGAGGTTCCCGGCCGCAAGCTCAGTGAGTTCCTGGCGTTCGTCGTCGATCGACGGGGAATCGACGGCGTGGTGAACGGCATGGCCACGCTGGTGCGCGGTGGGGGAACCCAGTTGCGCAAATTGCAGAACGGTTACGTGCGTACCTACGCGCTGAGCATCGCCGGTGGCTTGGTTGCGCTGCTCGTGTGGGCCATTGTTCGGACGGGGTTCTGATGTTGTCGACGGTGCTTGCTGCGAGTGAGGGTTCCACCGCTGTGGGGTTCCCGCTGCTCACGATGTTGGTCGTGTTCCCGCTGATCGGTGCCCTCGTGGTGATGTTCATCCCGAACACGCGGGTGAACGAGCTCGTGCTGCCACTCGGTCTGCTGTTCAGCGGAGCCACCGCGGCCCTGGCCGGCTGGATGATGTTCGCGTTCGACAAGCGCGAGGCCGGCTTCCAGTTCGTGTCCAAGCACGAGTGGATCTCGTCCTTCGGATCGTCGTGGCATCTCGGCGTCGACGGCATCTCGCTGTGGCTCGTCGTGCTCACGGGGTTCTTGTTCCCGTTGGCGCTGCTCGGTCCCGACGAGCGCCACAACCGCAAGGCCTACACCGCGTGGATCCTGCTGCTCGAAGCCGGTGTGATGGGCGTGTTCCTGTCGCTCGACCTCTTCCTGTTCTTCGTGATGTTCGAAGTGGTGCTGGTGCCGATGTACTTCCTGATCGGTGGGTGGGGTCTCGGCAACCGGTCCTATGCCGCCACCAAGTTCTTCCTATACACGATGGTCGGATCCGGGCTCATGCTCGTCGCCATGGTGACCCTGGCATTCCTCGCCCGCAAGAATATCGGTGAGCTCACCTTCGACGTGACCAAGCTCGCCGAAGCGGGTCTGTCGCGGGACACGTCGCGCTGGCTGTTCCTCGCCTTCGCCGCAGCGTTCGCCATCAAGGTCCCCGTCTTCCCCTTGCACACGTGGTTGCCCGACGCCCACACCGAAGCCCCAACCGCGGGTTCGGTAATCCTGGCCGGGGTGATGCTGAAGATGGGCACCTACGGACTGATCCGGTTCGGGATCTACCTGTTCCCCGAAGCGTCAACCTGGTTCGGCCCGGTCATGCTCACGCTCGGCGTGATCGGCATCCTCTACGGCGCGCTCACGGCAGTGGTGCAGAAGGACCTCAAGCGTCTGGTGGCGTATTCCTCGGTCGCCCACCTCGGCTTCATCGTGCTCGGTACCTACGCGCTCACGAACCAGTCACTGTCCGGGTCCGTGCTCCAGATGATCAACCACGGTGTCTCGACCGGCGCCTTGTTCCTTCTCGTCGGATGGATCTACGAGCGTCGCCATACCCGTCTGATCTCCGACCTCAAGGGCATTCAGAAGGTCGCACCGGTCCTGGCCGGTGCCTTCACGATCGTCATGCTCTCGTCCATCGGCGTTCCCGGTCTCAACGGGTTCGTCGGCGAGTTCATGATCCTCGTCGGCACGTTCGTCGATCATCGGTGGTGGGCGGTCGTCGCGGCAAGCGGGGTCATCCTGGCGGCCATCTACCTCCTCTGGGCATACCAGCGGACGTTCCACGGCGAGCCCGACGAGGCGAACGCCTCGCAGATCCATGACCTCACGCTTCGCGAGCGCATCGTCATCGTTCCCTTCCTTGCCGTCATCGTGCTCATGGGCGTGTACCCGAAGCCCTTCCTCGATCGGATCGATCCGTCCGTGAAAGCACTCATCACCCACGTCGAGACGAAGACCGGCGAGCGTGAACCGGCTGCGGCAAAGAATCGGGGCGCGATCGCGGCCGGTTCGGCGGAGGCCGACGGGAAGAACGGCGGCGACGCCGCAGCGCACTCCGACGAGTCGACGACCGAGGGGGAGGGGAAGTGAACATGAACGTTCTCGCCCAGGCCGCTGCGGATACGCCCCAGGCCGTCCAGGGGGCCATCTCGGCCACGCTCGACACGCCCAAGATCGACTGGATTGCTGTCGGACCGGCCACGGTGCTGATCGCCGGGGCACTGCTGCTCATCGTCGTCGCCTCTCTGGCCAAGCACACCAAGTGGGCCCGCGGGTTCGCCACGTGGTTCACTATCGGCACGGCGATCACCGCCGGCGGGTTCACCTTCCCGTTGTGGGACCGGGTGAACCACGGCCGCTCGGCGTCAGCCCTGGCCAACGCGCTGCACGTTGACGGTTTCAGCGTGTTCTTCGCCATGCTTACGGTGTGCGCGGTTGCGCTTGCCGCGCTGGTGCTCGACGGCTACCTCCGCCGGGAGGAGCTCGAAGGACCGGAAGTCTTCGTGCTCATGCTGCTGTCCGCCTCCGGGGGCATCATCATGGCCTCGGCCAACGATCTGATCGTGCTGTTTCTCGGGCTCGAGATCTTGTCGATCGCGCTCTACGTCCTCGCCGGTTCGCATCTCCGCCGCGCCGAGTCACAGGAAGCGGCGCTCAAGTACTTCGTCCTGGGCGGCTTCTCCTCTGCCGTGTTCCTCTACGGCATCGCGTTGACCTACGGGGCGACCGGTTCGACCAACCTCACGGAGATCGCGAACTACCTCGCCGGCAACATCATCCTGCACAACGGCCTGCTCGTGGGCGGCCTTGCGCTGATGCTCGTTGGGCTCGGCTTCAAGATCGCCGCGGTCCCGTTCCACGTGTGGACGCCCGACGTCTATCAAGGCTCACCCTCGCCAGTCACCGGGTTCATGGCTGCCGCAGCCAAGGCGGCGGGCTTCTCCGCACTGCTGCGCATCATGCTCACCGGACTCGCGTCGCGCCGCCTCGACTGGCAGCCGATCATCTGGGTATTGGCGATCGCGTCGATGTTCCTCGGGGCGGTGCTCGCCGTCGTCCAGAGCGACGTGAAGCGGATGTTGGCGTATTCGTCGATCAGTCACGCCGGGTTCATCCTTATCGGACTCCAGGCGGGCAACGCCGTCGGCCTTTCCAGCTCGCTGGTGTACCTCTTCACCTACGCGATCGTCGTGCTCGGCACCTTCGGCGTCGTCACGGTCGTCGGCGGTCGGGGCGACTCCCGCCACGACCTCAACGACTACAACGGGCTGGCCAAGCGCTCCCCGTTCCTCGCAGTGGCGCTCACGGTGTTCCTCCTCGCCCAGGCGGGGATACCGGCCACGTCCGGGTTCATCGCCAAGTTCGGCGTGATCCGGGCGGCCGCCGATGCCAACTCCTACGCCATCGCCATCATCGCGATGATGATCTCGGTGGTCGGCGCGTTCTTTTACCTCCGGCTGATCCTGCGGATGTGGGCCGGAGGCGACGGCCATGCCGACGCGCACGGTGTCGATGACGCCGCAATAGCGCGGATCCGCATGCCGATCGCCACCCAACTGGCCATCGCCATCGCGTTCTCCTTCACCATCGCCGTGGGCGTCCTCCCCCAGACCATCATCGACTTCGCCGACCGCGCGCTGCTGCGGTAATGCACTCCGCCATGTCGACTTCACCCTCCCCCTCCCTCTCCCGGTAGGCTCCTCGCCCGTGTCGGACTTCCTCCGCTCCTATCTCACCGTCGTCTTCCTCGCCGTCGCGGCCTTCGCGCTCGTCGGCGGCACGCTGTCGCTCTCGCGGCTGGTGCGTCCGAAGAACCCGTCGGCCTCCAAGCTCGTGGCCTACGAGTCCGGTGTCGACCCGGTCGGCACCGGATGGTCGCAGAGCCAGATCCGGTACTACCTCTATGCGCTGCTCTTCGTGATGTTCGACGTGGAAGCCGTGTTCTTGTTTCCATGGGCGTTGCGACTCGAGCTCTTCGCAGTGTTCGGTCTCATCGAGATGGGCATCTTCGTGTTCATCCTGCTGCTCGGTCTTATCTATGCGTGGCGTAAGGGAGTGCTCCGGTGGGTCTGAGTCCGGTAACAGACTGCAGAGCATGGCGTACGGGAGTGCTCCGGTGGGTCTAGTCGAGAATGGCTTTTTCAAGTCGAAGGGACCGGTCAAGCCGCTCACGTCGCTGTTGAACTACAGCCGCAAGTATTCGCTGTGGTGCTACCAGTGGGGCCTGGCCTGCTGCGCCATCGAGATGGGTGCCGCGTTCGGGTCACCTCGCTACGACGTGATGCGCCTCGGCGTGATTCCCTTCCCGGCCTCGCCACGCCAGGCCGACCTCGTGTGCATCTCCGGTACCGTCACCGACAAGATGGCCCCGGCCATCAAGCGATTGTATGACCAGATGCCGGAGCCGAAGTACGTGATCTCGATGGGGTCGTGCGCGAACTGCGGCGGTCCCTACTGGGACAGCTACTCCGTCACCAAGGGCGTTGACCAGATCATCCCCGTCGACGTCTACGTGCCCGGCTGCCCGCCGCGCCCCGAAGCACTCCTCGAAGGAATCGTGCTCCTGCAGGAACGGATCCAGAACGAGGACATGGCCGAGAAGTGGCGGGCGGAACCGATCTACATGTCGGAGACCCGCTAGCCCCGCCAGAGGCAGAGCGGGCCGAGCCGATCTCCATGTCGGAGAACACGACGGATTCACCCCGGATGACCGAACCAATGCTTGCCGGCATCCGCGTTCTTGACTTGACCCAGTACCTATCAGGCCCGACCGTGACGCGTCTTATGGCCGAGATGGGTGCCGACATCGTGAAGATCGAGCAGGCGCCCTACGGCGACCCGATCCGAGGTCTCGCGGTCATGAGCAATGGCCGCTCCGGTTACTTCGTGCAGCAGAACCGGGGCAAGAAGAGCGTGTGTCTCGACTTCGACAAACCCGAGGGGCGGGCCGTGCTCGACAAGTTGATCGCTGAAGCCGACGTGCTCGTGGAGAACTACGGACCGAACGTGCTGGAGCGTCGGGGGCTCGATTACGACTCGATCGCCAAGCAAAACCCCAAGCTCATCTACGCGTCGATCTCCGGGTTCGGTCGCAAGGGCAGCTACTCGCACAAGACCTGCTTCGATCTCATCGCCCAGTCCTACAGCGGCATGCTGAATCTCACGGGTCCGGAAGACGGTGCACCGATGCCGGTCGGAAGTTCATATGCAGACGTAACATCGGGCGTTCATGCCCTCGCCGGAATCGGAATGGCCCTGTTCCATCGTGAGCGTACGGGCCGTGGTGGACACATCGACATCGCCATGATCGACACGTTGTTCCACGCGCACGAACTCGCGGTGCAGGGAGCCTCGATCACGAAGGGCAAGTGGCGGCCCAAGCGTGGCGGCCGGTTCTCGACCCTCAACTCGCCACAGGGTGTTTACAAGGGACCCGAAGGATGGATCGCCATTCAGGTCATGGAGGCGCAGTGGCCCCACTTCTGCGAAGCGCTGCAACGCCCCGACCTGGCGAGTGACGTGCGATTCGCTGACCTGCGTGGCCGCCACAAGAACCGCAGCGAACTCAACCCGATCGTCGAGGATTGGATGGCCACCTTCACCACCGACGCCGAGCTGCTCGCCAGGTTGGAAGCGCATCGCATTCCGTGTGCCCCCGTCCTCGACGCCGCCGACGCGATCACCCATCCCTACTTCGTCGAACGCGGGATGGTGAAGACGATCAACGATCCGGTCATCGGCGAGATGGTCATTCCAGGCAATCCCCTGCGTTTCTCCGAGCAACCCGACGAACTCGATCTCGTGACGCCTTCACTCGGCGAGCACAACTACGAAGTCCTCACCCACCTCGGCTACGCCGCGGCCGAGATCGCCGCGCTCGAAGCATCAGGCGTCCTTCGCCGCGGCAACACGTAGCTCGTGGCTCGGCCGGAAGCGGCCGTCGAGGATGTGGAGATCACCGACAGCTCGATTCATGTTTCCGGTGTTCCGGCTCGTGGGATCTCGTTCTCCGACGTCGCAGGTGCGGTGCGGCGCGAAGGCAACGCCGAGCTCACGTTATTGGTCTCCTACGACGGGGGGCGTGGCGGCTGGGTGCAGGCAACGCACGTGTGCTTCGTCGACCTTCATCGACTATCTGATTCCCACGACCATGGAGATCCCGGCGGTGGAGATCCACCACCTGCAGACGCCCAGCGACAAGCCGGCCAACTTCCGCGGCGTCGGCGAAAGGCGGGATGATCGGTGCCCCCGCGGCGATCACCAATGCCGTCGAACACGCCCTTGCCCACCTCGGTGTCACCGTGACGGAGCAGCACCCGCCACCGACGCGCATCCTCGAACTCATGGGTGCGATCGCTCGATCGGCGTAGCGGTCGCCACCTGAGGGTTCTCCCGCGGCGCTCCGGTGCGCCGCCGGCAACCGTTTGAGCGATGGCCTCCTACCGTGACGCCATGAGTCCGCGGGTCGCTGCGCTTCCGGTTGATCTGTTGTCGCTCGCCAACGCGCTGGAAGGATGCGCGCTTACCATCGAGGGTGCCATGCGGCGCCTGGGTACCGGTCGTGCGGAGTACCACGCGACGGCTGTTGCATCGTTGATTCGGACCGCTCGATCGGTCGAGGCCTCCGTGGCGCTCGTCGCTCGGCGGCTCGGTGCGGCCGACGCTCCGGGCGGCACGGCACTGCGTCTGCCCACCATCGCCATTCCCCCGTCGACGGCCACCGGCTCTTCCTGGTCGCAGCTCACCGGTCCGCTCTCCGACGGTGATCCGCGCAACGACGTTCTTCGGGTTGCGGCCAGCCAGCTTGGCGTGAGGGAACAGGGCCGCAACATCAACGACTATGGCGACTGGTTCGGTGCGAACGGTGTGCTCTGGTGCGCGGAGTTCGTCTCGTGGGTGTTCGCGCACGCCGGTCATCCACTGCCGATCAGTGGCGGCGCAAGGAAGGGTGCGTCGGGCTTCGCCTACTGCCAGTACGGGCGTGATGCGGCGTACAAACGCGGTGAGCTGTTCTCCCGTCCTCGACCCGGAGATGTGTTCTTCCATTTCCGGCGCGGCGACCGCGGCCCCGGGCACACCGGGATCGTCGTCGACGTGCTGCCCGATGGTCGGGTCGTGACGATCGAAGGCAACGCCGGGCCGCGCAGCGGTCGTGATGGCGGTGGCGTGGTGATGCAGACCCGCTCAGTCGCGTATTCGCGGGGTCTCTCGTTCTGGCGCGTGTTCCCACCTTCACCCGAGGACGATCGCGGCCCTGACGACATGGCACCCCGCCCGAGCACGCTCCAACGGCGACCTCGCCGGACACGCCGTCAGGCGGCGCGGCCCCCTATGCGTTGACCGGTGTCGTGATCGGCCGCTCGACCGCGGTGAACGGTGTGTTCGGGAGCTTGCGGAGACCGCGCAGATCGCCGGCCCGAATCCAGCCGAAGGCGATGAGCGCGAGCATGCAGGCCGCACCGCCCACGTAGGTGGTGATCGGTCCGAAGCGGTCGTACACGGCACCGGCCGAAAGCGCGGCGACACCGCCGGAGAGCGTCTGCAGCGCACCGACGAGGCCCTGCGCCCCGGCGAGTTGCTCGGGAGGGGCGGCCAGCGAGACGGCGACGGGAATGCTCGATGCGCTCATGCCGTCGTTCGTCGCGTGCACCAGGCCGACGAGGATGAGGATCCACGGCACCGGGATGAGGCCGTACATGCTCAGGCAGAGGGCACCGACACAAAGACCAAGTCCACCGATCCGGAACGGGCCCTTCTGCTCGACCCACGCCCCGCCACGCTCGGCGAGCACCACCATCGGGGCAGCGAACACGATGATCCCGAGCGTCACGTAGAAGTACGAACCGTTGAGGTCGTCGATGCGGACGGCCCACAGCGCATCGAAGATGCCGATCATGATGAAGAAGGCGACACCGTAGGCACTGGCCGATTGCATCCAGCGGGCGCGCAACAGGCCAACAGCAAGGCGGGGCTGGTCGGCAGCAGTCGCTTCAGGGGCACCGAACGGAGCACGCCAGGTGACCGGGAGGAACACCGCGGAAAGCGTTGCGGCGACGACGAAGGGCCACCGGATGCCGATGTGGCCGACGAGGAGGGCGGCGATGGCCGGGCCGAGGAGGAAGCCGACGACGTCGAACGACAACATGCCGCCGAGGTTCTTGCCGACGTTGTCGGGGTCGGCGAACGCCACCGAACGGCGCATGGCCGGGTAGGCCGCACCGATGCCGAGGCCCATCAGGGCACGCCCGAAGGCGAAGGCGGGAGTGGCCGACGCGGTGGCGACGATCAATAGCCCGGTCACGTTGGCGCTGAGTCCACCGAGCAGAAGGGCGCGGGCGAATCCGCGGTCGGCAAGGGGGGCGAGGAGGATCTGGGCCACGAACGAGGCGAAGAACCCGACAGCGACGATGAGGCCGAGCATCGTCTCGGAGATCCCATAGGTGTCGCGCATCTTTCCGAGCACAGCGAACATCACGCCATATCCCGACGACAGCGCGGCCCCGGTGAGCTGCAACGAGCGGATGGTTCGACGACTCGTTTGCACGGCCACCGAGGCTATGCGCTGCCGGTCACCTGGATCCCGCGGATTCTGCATGTCGGGACCGACGGGCTCCCTGAAGCGAGCCGATTCGCGATATCCGACCCGGACTCGCGGTCAGACAGTTTCGGCCTTCGCGGCCGGAACAACCTCGTCGAGGTACACGCGCAGCGCGCCCTCGTCCCACGGCGCCCGGAGAGCGATGTTGATGTCCTGCGCACCGGCCTCGCGGTAGGCGCGGATCCGCTCGATCGCCTGGTCGGGGGTGCCGAGAAGGGCACCACCCGTGACCCGATCGAACGCGGGACCCCAAGCGCCTCGAAGCCGCTCGACCTCCGCCTCGGCCGCGGCTGAGGTCGACTGCAGGTTGAACATGAGGTTGATCGTGCGACGAACCGTCGACCGGTCACGGCCGATCTCGGTACACCGATCGTCGAGCACGCCGTTGAGCCGTTTGTACTCCTCGGGGGTGATGTAGGGGACGTTCCACCCGTCGGCGTGTTTGGCCACAAGCCGAAGCGTCCGCTGCTCCCCGGCCCCACCGATCCAGATCGGTAGGCGCGCTTGTATCGGTCGGGGGAGGCACGATGCGTCGTCGACGGAGAAGTGCTCACCGGTGAAGGTGGTGCGATCGTTGGTGAGGAGGCTGCGGATGATCGTGGCGGCTTCGTCGAGCATGTCGAAGCGGATCTTCACCGACGGGAACGGGTAGCCGAACGCCCGCGCCTCCTGCTCATGCCAACCGGAACCGAGGCCGAGATCGAAACGTCCGCCCGAGATGTGGTCGAGGGTGGTGGCAGCTTTGGCGAGCACGCCGGGGGAGCGGTAGCCGACGTAGAACACCAGGCATCCGACACGCACCCGCTCGGTCGACGCCGCGAGCGCGCCGAGCACGGTGAGCGCCTCGAAGTGATCGAGCGTCCCGCCGGCCGGCGGAGCTTCGTAGAGATGGTCCCAGCACGAGATCCAGTCGAGGTGGGCATCGAGTCGGCGCCATAGTGCTCGCATCTCGTCCATCGACATGTTCTGCTGGCCGACGTGCGCGCCGAGGCGCAACACGTTCGGGTCAGCGTTGGCGGGCCATGCTGTGTTCATGGCCGTCCATCTTGGTGGCCCTCGGTCTCCGGGTCGAGTTCGTCGTGCCGACGGGCCGAACCGGCCAATCTCAGGCGAGCGGACCCACCGCCGCCGTGACCGCGTCGACGATGGCGTTCGAACGGACGAGCTCCTCACCCAGGGCTAGTTCAGGGGAGAGGTAGCGATCGGGGCCGATGCCTTCGACGACGGCACGGATCTGGGCGTGTGCCGCAGCCGTGCCTGGCGCCGGCGTCAGCGGTGAGCGTGCGTCGATGCCACGCGCTGCGATGAGGCACTCCACGGCGAGAATGCGGCGGAGGTTGTCGATGATGAGGCGCAGCTTGCGGGCGGCTCCCCAGGCCATCGACACATGGTCTTCCTGCATGCCCGACGTGGGTGCGGAGTCGATGCTCGCCGGGTGGGCGAGGCGTTTGTTCTCGCTCAGCATCGCCGCACTCGTGTAGTGGGCGATCATCATCCCCGAATCGACGCCGGGGTCGTCGGCGAGGAACGGCGACAGGCCGTGTGAGCGAGTGCGGTCGAGCATGCGGTCCATACGTCGTTCGGAGATCGCGCTCACGTCGGTCAGGGCGATGGCGAGGAAGTCGGCGGCGTAACCGAGAGGGGCGCCGTGGAAGTTGCCACACGACTCCACTCGTCCGTCCGGCAGGACCATTGGGTTGTCGATGGCCGACGCGAGTTCTCGCTCGACGACCCCGATGACGAACTCGAGCGTGTCACGCGCTGCTCCGTGCACCTGCGGCGTGCAGCGCACGGAGTACGCATCCTGCACCCTGCTGTCACCGTGCCGATGGCTCGCAACGATCTCGGAGCCGGCAAGCAACGCGCAGAGATTCGCTGCGCTTGCGGCCTGTCCGGGATGGGGACGGAGCGCCTGGAGGTCTGCGGCGAACGGTCGGTCGGTGGCGAGCAGGGCCTCGACAGTAAGCGCGCAGGCGATATCGGCATGCATGAGCAGCGACCTCGCATCGGCCACGGCGAGGCAGAGCATGCCGAGGATGCCGTCGGTCCCGTTCGTGAGCGCAAGGCCTTCCTTCTCGGCGAGCACGAGAGGTCGGAGTCCGGCTTCGGCGAGGGCGGTCGCGGCTGGCTTGGCGGTCCCGTGGTGATCCACGGTTCCTTCCCCGATGAGGGCGAGCGCCACGTGGGCCAGCGGCGCGAGGTCACCGCTCGCGCCGAGCGATCCGTGCTCGTGCACATGGGGGGCGATGTCGTGGTTGAGGAGATCGACGAGTCCCTGCGCCGTTGTCGGTCGCGCTCCGCTGGCGCCGAGGGCAAGGGTGCGGGCACGGAGGAACGCCAGCCCGCGGACGACCTCGCGCTCGACGAGGGGTCCCATGCCGGCGGCATGTGACCGGACGAGGGCGACCTGCAGATCGGCCCGGCGGGCCGGGGGAATCGACACGTTGGCGAGAGCCCCGAACCCGGTGGAGATCCCGTAGACCGGATCGCCTTCGGCGAGGCGCTCCACGATGGCCCGGGCCTTCCGCATGCGTTCCATCGCCTCGCCGCTGATCGCCACGGGTGCACCGTGGCGGGCGACGGCGACGACGTCGTCGATCGTCACGCCGGGGCCGTAGAGGATCACCGGGGAGGCGGAGGCGGAAGCGGAGGTTCGGGGTGCGGACATCGCCACGGAGGCTACTTGTCCGACAAAATCCACCGGCCCTCGGCTGAGGCTCGCCTACCGTCGTGCGCCATGAGCGAGATGAACGACGTCGTGCCGGAAACCAAGGACTGGACCTGGGTGCTCGAGGCGAAGTGCGACGACTGCGGGTTCGACGCCCCCGGACTCGACCTGGCGACGGTCCCGGGCCGACTCGAGGCGAACGCCGCTACGTGGGTGGAGGTACTCGCGCGGCCTGGTGTTCGAGATCGTCCGGCCGCCGGGGTGTGGTCCCCGCTCGAGTACGCGTGTCACGTTCGTGACGTGTTCAGCCTCTACGACTACCGCCTGCACCTCATGCTGGGTCAAGACGACCCGCACTACCCGAATTGGGATCAGGACGAGACCGCGGTGACGGACCGCTACCGGGAGCAGGACCCCGCAACGGTGTCCGTCGAACTCGTCGAGGCCCAGCGTCGGCTTAGCGCATCCTTCGCCGGAGTGCACGGCGCTCAGTGGCATCGGACGGGCAACCGAAGCGACAACAAGCGGTTCACCATCGAGAGCTTCGCTCGCTACATGCTCCACGATCCCGTTCACCACGTGTGGGACGTGACTCATATGCGCGCTGACTGAAAAGTCGACCTGCGCATCGTAAGGCACAGGCTGCCGTACGATCTATTGCTTATGGCATCGGCCTTTCGCTACCCGTCGGATCGTCCACGAGTGGCGGTGTTCATCGCGATCGGCCTTGTCGACCTCGCGGTCTGTCTCTTCGTGGGCAACCCGTTCCTGGTCGTCCTGTACTGCGCCGCGTCGATCCTGCCGAAGGGAATGACCTGCGCCTTCAACCATCACCATCAGCACCTGTCCACGTTCAACTCCCGGATCCTGAATCGGGCGCTCGAGGTCGTCTACGCCCTGCAGACCGGCGTGACCAGTCACACTTGGACCCTGCATCACACGGTCGGGCATCACAAGAACTATCTCGACCAGAGCGCCGACGAGTCGCGGTGGCGGCGACGGAGCGGGATACCGATGGGCCGGATCGAGTACTCGTTCGTCACCGGGGTCACGGCGTACTACCGGGCGTGGAAAGCCGGGAAGAGCTACCCGAAGTATCGGAGCGTATTCCTGCGCATGCTCATCCCCGTGTTCGCGGCGATCGCCGTCGTCGTGTACCTGCGACCGTTCGCCGGGACGATGATCTTCGTGGTGATGCCGGCTTTCATGCTCTTCGGGACGGCCTGGGCTACCTACGATCACCACTCGAGTCGCCCGACCGACCCGGTGTTCGGCGCGACGACCAACGTCGTGCAACCGCTCTACAACTTCTGGACCGGAAACCTCGGCTACCACACCGCGCATCACTTCCGTCCGAGCGCGCACTGGTCGAAGGTTCCGGCTATCCACGCCACGATCGCCAGTCAGATCCCCGCCGATGCATACCTGCAGCCGGGCTTCCCGTATCGACAGCTCCGGTTGATCGACGCCCTGATCAAGTCACCGAAGTACCGCCTCCCGTCGAGCGTTCTCGCCAAGTAGGGCCGGTCCCCGTTACCTGGGTCGTTCACTCCGAACTCCCGGGAAGCGGGTGAAGTCGGCGTCGTAGGTGATCACCGTTGCCCGATGTTCGAGGGCGAGCGCGGCCAGGTGGGCGTCGGAGACGAGGTTGCCACCGGTTCCCGCGACCGAGAGCAACTCGCGCACGTGGTCGAGGTGCTTTGCGGTCGGGTGCACGATCATCGCCGAGGGCGCGCCGGTCCACGTGTCGACGATGGACAACGCCTGGGTGACGGGGAGGGGCGCCGGGAAGAGCCCGACCTTCGTGGACAGGCGCAGGAACGCCAACAGCGAGATCCACGGCAGGCCCACGGAGCTCGACCCGTTCAGCGCACCATCGAGCCAGCGCCTTGCGCTCGCGTGATGTCCTGCGTCCTCGTTCACGGCATAGAGCAGGACGTTGGCATCGACGAGGTTCACGATGACGAACGCATCTTGCGAAGGAGTTCTTCGTCCTCGAGCTCCGATGCGAGTTGGATGGCCCGGTCGAGGTTGACCGTGGGCGTGCCGAGGCGGGCGGTCGGCGTCTCGACGCGGGAGCCCTGGTCGCTCTGACGCAGGCCTCGGCGGACGGCGTCGTTCAGTGCCTGTTTGAACGGCACCCCTTCTGCGGCCATGCGCTGGCGCAGTAGCGCCTCGGTGTCGGGATCGAGGGTGACCGTCGTCCTCATGGTGACAGCATAGCATCAAATCTTTTTGCATCATGATGTCCAGGAGCGCCCTCGGAGCTGGGCACCGGCACGCAACCGCGACGGGAGCAGCCGGTACCCACCGCATACGCTGAGGGGGTGCCTTCCGGACCCCGCCCCGTACGCGCCAACCGTGGATCAACGCTGACCTGTCGGGGGTGGGGTCAGGAGGCGGCCCAGCGGATGCTCATGAACAACCTCGACCCCGAGGTCGCGGAGCGTCCCGACGACCTCGTCGTCTACGGGGGGACCGGCCGGGCGGCGAGGTCGTGGGATGCGTTCGACGCCATGGTCCGCACACTCACGTCCCTCGCCGACGACGAGACGATGCTCGTGCAGTCGGGAAAGCCCGTCGGTGTGTTCCGCACGCACGAGTGGGCGCCGCGGGTGCTGCTGGCGAACTCGAACCTCGTTCCCGAGTGGGGGAACTGGGATGAGTTCCGGCGTCTCGAACAACTCGGCCTCACGATGTACGGCCAGATGACGGCAGGCTCCTGGATCTACATCGGCACCCAGGGCATCCTGCAGGGCACCTATGAGTGCTTCGCCGAGATTGCCCGGCGGAAGTTCGCTGGCTCGCTCGCCGGCACGATCACCCTCACCGCCGGTCTCGGTGGCATGGGCGGTGCCCAGCCATTGGCCGTGACCATGAACGACGGCGTCGCACTGTGCGTCGACGTGGACCCGACCCGGGTGCAGCGCCGCCTCGAGACCCGGTACCTCGATGAGATCGCCGACTCGCTCGACGACGCCGTCGCGCGTTGCGAGAAAGCCAAACGCGAGCGACGTCCTCTGTCGGTAGGTGTCGTCGGCAACGCCGCCGACGTGCTTCCCCGCCTTCTCGAGGCCGGCTTCCCGGCTGACATCGTGACCGATCAGACGAGTGCGCACGACCCGCTCTCCTACGTTCCACACGACCTCACCCAGGAGGCGGCCGATCGTCTGCGCGCAGATAATCCTGCTGAGCTCATTCGCCGGTCCCGCGAATCCATGGCAGCCCACTGCGCCGCAATGGTCGGCTTCATGGACGGTGGTGCTGAGGTGTTCGACTACGGCAACAGCCTTCGCGCCGAAGCCAAGCTCGGTGGATTCGCCCGTGCCTTCGACTATCCGGGCTTCCTCCCGGCCTACATTCGCCCCCTCTTTTGCGAAGGCAAGGGCCCGTTCCGGTGGGTTGCGCTTTCGGGTGATCCCGCCGACATTGCGGCCACCGATCGTGCCGTGCTCGAGGAGTTCCCGGACGACGACGGTTTGGCGAAGTGGATACGGATGGCGGGGGAGCGTGTGGCGTTCCAGGGACTCCCGGCGCGGATCTGCTGGCTCGGATACGGCGAACGCCACCGGCTCGGCCTTCGTTTCAACGAGATGGTCCGGCGAGGTGAACTCAAGGCACCGATCGTGATCGGGCGCGATCACCTCGACTCCGGCTCGGTCGCCTCCCCGTATCGCGAGACCGAAGCGATGGCCGACGGTTCCGACGCCATCGCGGACTGGCCCCTGCTCAACGCATTGGTGAACACTTCGAGCGGAGCGTCGTGGGTGAGCATCCACCACGGCGGTGGCGTCGGGATCGGTCGTTCCATCCATGCCGGCATGGTCGCACTCGCCGACGGTACCGATCTGGCCGCGGAGAAGCTTTCGCGGGTACTGGTCAATGATCCCGGCATGGGCGTGATCCGCCACGTCGACGCCGGCTACCCCGAAGCCGTCAAGGCCGCCGACGAGCGCGGTGTTCGCATTCCGATGCGCGAGGGCTGAGCATCGATGGCCGTCCGCCCCATTGCCCACATCGGTCATCCGATCCTGCGCGTCCCCACGCGAACGGTGACGACTGAGGAGTTGGCCAGTCCTGAGATCCAGGGCGTCATCGACGATCTGATCGACACGATGCGCGCTGCCAACGGCGCGGGGATCGCGGCGAACCAGATCCACGAATCGATGCGGATCACCGTCGTGGAGGTCAATCAGAACCCGCGCTATCCGTACAAACCCAAGATCCCGCTCACGGTGCTCGTGAATCCTGAGATCGAGTTCCTCGACGACGAGCTCGTCGAGATCAACGAGGGCTGCCTCAGCGTGCCGAACCTGCGCGGGAATGTGATGCGCCACGTGAACATCCGCATCCGCTACCTCGACCGTGATGGGGTTGCCCACGACGAGATCAGGCGGGGGCTCACCGCCGGCACGTTGCAGCACGAATGTGACCACCTCGACGGGAAGCTGTTCGTCGACCGCGTCACGGACCCGACCACCTTCACCACATGGGAGCAGTTCGAGCTGTACCACCGCGACGCGTTCATCGAGCGGATCACCAAGTTCGTCGAACGAGTGGGATCGTAAGCGCGCTGTGCAACTGTGGTGTGAGCGGGCATGGTTGGGAGGTGACTCGCTCACGAGAGGCGTGCTCCTTTCGATCAACAATGGGGTGTTCACCGATGTTTCGACTGTCGACGCGCCCCCCTCCGACGCCGAAGTCGTTCGTGGCGCTGCGCTGCCCGGCTTCGCCAACGCCCACTCCCATGCGTTCCACCGGGCGCTGCGAGGGCGCACTCACGGCGGCACAGGATCGTTCTGGACCTGGCGGGAGCAGATGTACTCCGTCGCCGCCCGCCTCGACCCCGACTCCTATCTCGCACTGGCTACCGCGACGTTCGCGGAAATGGTGCTCTGCGGGTACACCGCCGTCGGCGAGTTCCACTATCTGCACCACGCACCGGGTGGTGTCGCCTACTCGGATTCCAACGCGATGGGTGCGGCGCTCATCGAGGCCGCTCGGGTTGCCGGCATTCGCATCACGCTGCTCGACACGTGCTATCTCCGCGGGGGTTTCGACGTCGAACTCAACCACGTACAGCGACGCTTCTCCGACGGCAGCGTTGATCAATGGGCGGCGCGCAACGACCGACTCGCCTTGGCAGATGTCGTGAACCGTTCCACGCGGCTGGGCGCGGCTATCCATTCCGTACGCGCGCTTTCTTTCGTGGACATGGGCGGAGTTGCGTCATGGTCGGCCGCTGCCGGTTGTCCCCTGCATGCTCATGTCTCCGAACAGCGGGCCGAGAATGACGCCTGCCTGGCACTTACCGGCCGCACGCCATCGCAATTGCTCGCCGATGCGGGCGCGGTCGGTGAGGCGTTCTCGGCCGTCCACGCGACTCACGTGAGCCCGCAGGACATCGCCATCCTCGGGTCCGCTCGTGCCACGGCGTGTTTCTGCTGCACGACCGAGCGCGACCTCGCGGATGGAATCGGTCCGTCGCGATCTCTTGCCGATGCGGGAGCGCGGCTGTCGATCGGGTCCGATTCCCATGCGGTGATCGATCCGTTCGAGGAGGTCAGGGCCATCGAGTCACATCAACGGCTCGCGACGAATGCGCGCGGCGTGCACGGTCCTGCCGAGTTGCTGCGTGCCGGGTCGTTCGATGGCTACGCGTCGATCGGTTGGTATGGCGGTGTCCTAGCCGCCGGTGCGGTTGCCGACCTTGTCGTCATCGACCCATCATCGGTTCGCCTCGCCGGATCGAATGCTGATGACGCGGCGTCGCTCGTGTTCGGAGCGTCGGCGCCTGATGTCTGTCAGGTGATGGTTGACGGCCAGTGGGTGGTCCGGGACGGGTCACACCTGTCGATCGACGTGCCACGAGCGCTCGCGACTTCGATCGATTCGCTCTGGTTCGAGTGAGGACGCTCGCGTGACCACCACCGTGATCGACAACATCGGCCAACTGGTCACCTGCGACGCGTCGCTGGGCGAGGGACCGCTGGGAGTCGCTCGCGGTGTCGCCCTCGTGGTGGAGGACAGTCGGATCTTCGCCATCGAAGCCGCCGGACGAACGAGCGCGGATGAACGTATCGATGCCGAGGGCTCTTGCGTGATGCCCGCATTCGTCGACTCCCACACCCATCTGGTGTTCGCCGGGGATCGTGCCGATGAGTTCGTCGCCCGGATGGCGGGGCGACCCTACGAGGCTGGCGGGATTCGCGTTACCACCGAGGCGACCCGATCGTCGAGCGATGCCGAACTCCGACGGCTCACGTCGCTGCGCCTTGCCGAGGCCAGGCGGCACGGCATCGGCCATGTCGAGATCAAGTCCGGTTACGGGCTCGATGTCGTGACCGAAGAGCGGTGCTGCGCGCTGGCCGCGGAACTCACCGACGACGTGACCTTCCTCGGGGCGCACGTGGTGCCGGCTGACTACGCCAGCCGCGTCGATGACTACGTGGACCTCGTGTGCGGGCCGATGCTCGATGCCTGCGCCACCCGGTCGAAGTGGATCGACGTGTTCTGCGAGCGGGGGGCATTCGACGTGGACCAGAGCCGGACGATCCTCGAAGCCGGCCGCGCCCGCGGTCTCGGGTTGCGCGTCCATGCGAACCAACTCGGCCACGGACCCGGCGTGCAACTCGCGGTGTCGCTCGGTGCGGCGAGCGCGGATCACTGCACCTATCTCTCCGACGCAGACCTCGACGCGTTGGCGGGAAGCGACACGGTGGCCACCTTCCTTCCGGCGGCCGACTTCTCGACGCGGCAGCCCTATCCGGACGCACGCCGGGCGCTTGACGCGGGAGTCCGCATCGCCATCGCCACGAACTGCAACCCCGGATCGAGTTACACCACGTCGATGGCGTTCTGCATGGCCCTCGCCGTGCGGGACATGGGGCTCACGGCCGAGGAAGCCGTCCTCGCCGCGACTCGGGGCGGCGCAAGCGCCCTCCGACGCACGGATGGGCTCGGCACCCTCTCGCCGGGAGCGACCGCCAAGATCGCCATCCTCGACGCGCCCTCGTTCGCCCATATCGTCTATCGCCCGGGCGTCAACCTCGTGCGGAGGGTCATCGGCTGAGCCGAATCGCATCGCAAGAGAGACTCATGGGTACTCCCTCCCGACGACCGGGCGCCGGCGGTGGGGCCATGTGGCCGCCACCGCCGTCGATCGTTCTGGCCTCACGCAGAGATGAGGTGATCCGATTCTTTGCGCATGCCGTGGACGAATCCGGCGATCGACGCCAGCAGAAGGACCAGGGCGGCAAGGAAGGCCACCGTCGCGGCCTGGCCGGCGCGCTCACCGAAGATGCTGAAGCCGTAGCCCGTCAGCAGGAGTCCTCGGAGCGTCTCGCCCTTGAAGAGCGTGTCGGTCTTCCCGGCCAACGTCTTCGCCGCCGTGTCGAGGTCCTTGGAGGCCTGGGCCCCGGGATCAGCGGTGAGTGCCTTGTCGGCCGCCGCACGGGCTGCGCGCGACTCCCCACTGGTCTGCGAATAGGTCTTCCCGCCGTTGACCTCTTTCACGTGGCGACCGATGTACTCGTTGGCGTAGCACTCCGCCTGTTTGCCCGACGTGAGCGGTTTGCCGGCGTTCTTGACGAGACAGGCCGCCGACTTCTCGTCGTCGGACAGACCGGCCACCGGCGTGAAGTTGATCTGCTGGGCCGACATCTGATCGCGCACATAGGACTTGGCGAAGTTCGACTGGTTGCGGAGGACGAGCCCGAGCACCAAGAGGAGCAGTGCCATGAGCACGCCCCCGATGCTGAAGATCAGGTCCAGCTTCTTTCGAGTCATGATTGGTTTCCCCTGCAGGGCGCGAGCAGCGTGCTCGGCCGGGCGTCACCACGATGCCGATGCGGCCGGTCGATCGATCAGTGCCGTCTGTCCCGCTCCGGAATGACGAACGTCCCGCCGCGGGGTCCTGCCTGGCCACGGACCCCGCGGCCGGGCCCCCGTCAGCCGTAGGCGCAGAGGTCGAACGGGTGGTACGCGGGGTCGGTCATGTTGGCGATGCGTCCGTAGGACTCGGTTCGGACACGAGCGACGAGCCGTGCGCCCAACCTCTGCAAGCGGGCGAGTTCGGCGTCGAACTCCTGGTTGGTGCAGCGAAGATCGAGGTGAATCCGAGCCGAGAACAGGTGGCTGATGTGGGGCCGCAGTTCGTCTTCGGTGCGCTGCAAGCCGAGTCGTCGGTTGTTGTCGGCATCGGACAACACCAGCCAGCGTCCGTCGTCTTCGTCCTCCGTCACGACGAGACCCAACGCGTCACACCAGAACACCGCCAATGCGCAGGGATCGGCGCAATTGAGCGTGACGAGGTCGAACTGCGTAGCCACAGCAGCGACCGTTCGTCCGACGTCAGCCGGCGGCGACGCTGTGGGCGACGACCGGTCGGCGGAGCTTCCAGATGAAGCCGTCGAAGAACACGTGCATCCCGCCGACGGTGAGGAGCACGGTGTTGCCGGTGGCGGCGTCCACCAGCTTCTGCACCGAGACGAGAGCGATCCCGACCAGAATCACGTAGACGACGACACTTCCGGTCGCCCGGAGGGGACCGCGTACGACTCGGCCGACGACGCCGCCGGGCTGCGCCTGCGGGCCGGCGTAGCGACGGCCGAGCGCGCCGTGGACGATCACGAAGTACTCCAGCGCGTGTGAACCCACGTAGCCGATGAGGCCGACGATTGGATTGACGAGGATCACGGCGAACAGGATCGCCGTGCCGAAC
The DNA here is from genome assembly GCA_031368215.1 of Acidimicrobiia bacterium. Classification (GTDB taxonomy): domain Bacteria; phylum Actinomycetota; class Acidimicrobiia; order Acidimicrobiales; family JANYDT01; genus JANLQX01. The sequence continues at coordinate 105,771 of JANLRD010000274.1, forward strand.
AGGTAGCGCCGCTTCGGGCTCCAGCCGATCCGACCCAGCCGCCGTTCACCGAGCCACCAACGGGATGTGGCCCAAACCACGAACGCGCCGGCCACGATCAGGGCCCCGACCGCCCACGGGCGAAGGGTCTGGAGAACCCGCACGCCTTCTTCGTTCGTGGCGCCGAGCTCGACGCGGTCGAGAAGACGGGGCGTCCGTGGATCGGCGGCGGCGAACGCCAGCGCGAACACCAGCCAACTAATGAGCATCGGTCGTTCGCGGGCCGGACCGTTCTCGCCGGCCTTGCGGGCGTAGATCCGCGCGATCCCGTATCGCTGCATGAGGGTGTGCTCGGCGTTCCACAACCCGGCGATCACGGCCACCAGGGTGAGGCTGAACGAACGGGCCACAATGACCGCGCCGAGCAACACGAACGGGAACACGGTGAACACTCGCCGGGCGACGGCGAACTGGGCAGGGTCGCCGTAGATGAGGCCGAGCGTGAGGGGTTGGTGTACCAGTGAGGTGAGCAGCGTGAGCGCCACCACCACCGCAAGAGCGGCAGTCGACGAGTACGCCACGGCCGCGGCCAGGCTGAACGGGACCCAGAGAAACGTGATGACGGCGTCGGCGCGGCGATCGTGGATCCAGTGACCCGGGGTGATTCGGGGCGATGGCGCAGTGAGGGGAGAGGTGGCTCCCGGCGAGGCAACGACGGACATTGCGCACAAACGGTAGCCGCGAGCCGACGCTCCGGTGCTTGCCACCCCGGGGCCTGCGATGGACCGCCGACCTGGGTCGGGGGGCGGTGGAAGTCCCCGCCGATGTGGTCGCTCCTCTCATCTGCTGAGTAGGCTGATCACTCGTGTCTGTCGAAGCTCCCCCCGCTGCTGCGCCAGTTGATTCCACCGCCCAGCAGTATCTCGACGCGCTTCGGGCCGAGCTCGGCGACGGCGTGCTCGAGGGAGTCGTCCAACACCACGACGTCGTGGTGCGGGTGTCGCTGTCCTCGTGGATCGCTGCTCTGACGGCGGCGAAACACAAGCTCGGTCTCACCTATTTCTGCTTCCTTTCCGGTCTCGATTGGCTTGACTCGCCGCTCCAGACCACGCGATACGAAAACGTCTGGGGCTCGGTCGAGGACGCGGCGACCGATGATGAGGACGCGGCTCCCCCCGAACCGAAACCGGCACCGACCGATGTCGGCTTCGTCACCGGCTTGGCCGGAGGTGACACGAGGTTCCAGATCTTCGCCCGTGTCTATTCGACAAAGACCCGCCGGGGCATGGTGATCAAGGCCGACCTTGACGAGAGCAATCCCACTGTCCCGACGAGCACGGGGGTCTACGCCGGGGCCGACTGGCATGAGCGGGAAACGTGGGAGATGTACGGCTTCTGGTTCGAGGGACACCCCCACCTCGTCCACCTCTACCTTCCGATGGGCTTCGAGGGCTACCCGCTCCGCAAAGACTTCCCGCTCCTTGCCCGCGAAGTGAAGCCATGGCCTGGGCTCACGAACGTCGAGCCCATCGCCGGCGAAGTCGAAGAAGAAGCAGCCGAATGATGCCGGAGCGGAGAACTATCGTGCTCGGCGCCATGACCGAGAGCGGCCCCGTCACGCCGAGTACCGGCGCCGGACCGACGAAAGCCGACAGCGGAATGCAAGGAGCGGGTGCGTGACCGCAATCATCGAGCCGGGAACGAGCACCGCTGCGTTCAGCGCGAACAGCCCCGAACAGCTGAAGCAGGCGGCATACATCGCCGCCCAGGCGTCCGACATGCGGGTCAACGTCGAAGTCGCTACCGACGACGGCATGACCGTCAACATCGGCCCCCAGCACCCGGCGACCCACGGGACGCTGCGGATCATCGCCAAGCTCGACGGTGAGCAGGTCATCGAGTGCGAGCCCTACATGGGCTACATGCACCGTGGCTACGAGAAGCTCACCGAAGTCCGCACGTACCCCCAGATCACGACCCTCGTGAACCGCATCGACTGGCTGTCGAGCTTCGCCAACGAGGTTCCCTTCATCCTCGCCGCCGAGCAACTCATGGGCATCGAGGCTCCTCCCCGAGCGCAGTGGATCCGCACCTGCCTGTTCGAGATGGCCCGCATCGCCAACGTCGCCCTCTTCCTCGGTGACATGGGTGTGCAGCTGGGCGCCATCACCCCCGTGTTCTTCGCCTTCCGCGACCGGGAGCACGTGCTCAACCTCATCGAAGCCGCGACCGGTGGACGCTTCCACCCGAACTACGACCGCATCGGCGGCCTCAAGGAAGACCTCCCGAAGGGATGGATCGCCGAGGCCAAGACCGTCATGAACAAGGTCCGCACCTTCTGTGACGAGCTCGAGCAGCTTCTCATGGGCAACCGGATCTTCCAGGAGCGTTGCCGTGGCGTAGGAGTGATCCCCGTCGACAAGGCGATGGACTTCGGGCTCTCCGGCGCCAATGCCCGGGCGTCGGGAATCGACTGGGACATCCGACGCGACCAGCCGTCGCCGCTGGTGTGGAACAAGCTCGACTGGAACGTCATCACCCACCCCGACGGCGACTCCTTCGCCCGCTACTGGGTGCGCCTCCAGGAGACCCGCGAAGCCGCCAAGATGGTCGATCAGATGCTTGACGGTCTGCCGTCGGGACCGATCATGGCGAAGGTCCCCCGGATCATCAAAGTGGCTGCCGGCGAAACCTATGTCGCCACGGAGAACCCCCTCGGCGAGATGGGCTATTACGTCGTGTCGAAGGGCGGTCTCGGACCGTTCCGGGTGAAGATCCGCACGGCGAGCTTCAACAACATCGGGATCGTGCCGTGGATCATGAAGGGTGTGTTCGTGCCTGACATCATCACGATCCTGGCGTCGCTGTATTTCATCCTCGGCGACATCGACCGCTGAGCACGACAGGACCACGGGAATGCTCGCGATCACGCTCGCCTACTGGCAGCAATCAATCATCAAGCTCATCGCCGTCCTGGTGGTGATCCCGGTCGGTGGACTGCTCCTCGGCTACACCTTCCTGCTGAAGATGATGGCCCACATGCAGTCTCGTCTCGGCCCGATGGAGTCCGGTGGGTTCCACGGTTGGTTCCAGAACATCGGCGACGCCATCAAGTTCATCCAGAAGGAAGACATCATCCCGGCCAAGGCCGACAAGTGGGTGTTCTCGCTTGCGCCGTATGTCGTCGTGATGTCCACGTTCCTTCTGTTCCTCGTCATCCCGGCCGGTCCTGACCTCGTCATCTCCGATCTCCAGGTCGGCGTGTTCTACGCCCTTGCGGTTTCGTCGATCGGTGTCCTGGGCGTGCTGATGGCCGGGTGGGCATCGGCCAACAAGTACTCCCTCATGGGCTCGCTGCGTGCCGCCGGCCAGCTGATCGCCTACGAGCTCCCCATGGTCCTCGCCGTGGTCGGCGTGATCGTGCAGGCCGGTTCGATGAGCTTCACCACGATCGTGGAGAAGCAGCGCCAGTTCGAGATCTTCGGTCTCAACCTCGCCGGCATGCCGTTCGTGGCCACCCAGTTCGTCGGCTTCGTCGTGTTCATGATCGCCACCCAGGCCGAGCTCACGCAGGCCCCGTTCGACATGCCCGTCGCCGAGTCCGAACTCGTCACCGGCTACATGACGGAATACTCCGGGTTCCGGTTCCTGTCGTTCTTCCTCGGCGAGGTCGCGTCGACCTTTGCGTTCGCCGCCATCGCCGCGACCATGTACCTCGGCGGGTGGTACCTCCCCATGCCGGACCGGTGGATCGACAACAACATCGCCAACGTGGTCGGGCCCGGGATCCTTCTCGCCAAGATCATGTTCGTCTCCTTCCTGATCTTCTGGTTCCGGTTCTCCTATCCACGATTCCGCGAAGATCAGTTGCAGGCGCTGGCCTGGAAGTATCTCATTCCGATCTCGCTGGCGAACATCGTTGCTACTGCCGTCCTGAAAGTTGTGTTCTAGGTCATGGCTCTCCCGAAATCAGCGGCGCTCGACAAAGGCAAAGAGGTCTTCGATTCCCTCACTGGTGGCCTGCGGGTCACCATGAAGACCTTCCTCAAGGGTGCTGAGACCGTGCAGTACCCGCACGAGCGGGAGAACCCGCCGGTGCGTGCGCGAGGGGTCATCGCCCTCAAGGAGGAGAACTGCACCGTCTGCATGCTCTGCTCGCGCAGTTGCCCCGATTGGTGCATCTACATCGAGGGCCACAAGGACAAGGCTCCGCCTCGTCGCGAGGGCGGCAAGCCCCGCACCGTGCAGGCGCTCGACCGCTTCGACATCGATTACGGCCTGTGCATGTACTGCGGCATCTGCGTCGAGGTCTGTCCGTTCGATGCCCTGTTCTGGAGCCCCGAGTACGAGTACTCCGTCCCGTCCATCGCCGATCTCCTCCACGACAAGACCCGCCTGGGTGAGTGGATGGACACGGTCCCCGCCAAGCCGGCTCTCGAAGTCGGCGCGGAATCGAAGAAGAAGTAGCCTCGCCCGCCGTGCTTGCCCAGAACCTCACCTTCGGGCTCCTTGCCGTCGCCATGGCGCTATCGGCGATCAAGCTCGTCACGACGAAGAACGTGGTGCACGCCGCGCTCTACCTCGTCATCGTGCTGTCCGGCGTGGCCGCGCAGTACATCCTCCTCGCCGCCGAGTTCGTGGCCGTCACCCAGGTGCTCGTCTACATCGGGGCGATCATGGTGCTGGTCCTGTTCGGGATCATGCTCACCCGCGCCCCGATCGGCAAGACCCCTGAACTCGACAACAACCAACGGATCCCTGCGGCGATCGTGTCGCTGTTCCTGTTCGGCGCTCTGGCGACGCTGCTCATCGACGCCTTCGGGGACGATCGCTTCGATCTGAACAACGGGGTTGCCTCCGGTGCGGCCGGTTTGAACATGGTACGGACTTCCGACTCGATCTTCTCGCAGTACCTGGTGCCCTTCGAGGTCGTGTCGATCCTGCTGCTGGCGGCACTCGTTGGTGCCATCGTCGTCGCAAGGCGGGATTAGCCGTGCTGATCAACCAGTTTCTCGTCCTCGCCGCATTTCTCTTCTGCGCCGGCGCCTACGGCGTGATGGTGCGGAAGAACGCGGTCCTCGTGCTCATGTCCATCGAGCTGATGATCAACTCCGTGAACATGAACCTGATCGCGTTCGCGCTGAAGAACGACAACATCATCGGTCACGTGTTCGCGCTGTTCGTGATCGCCGTCGCCGCCGCTGAGGTGGGCGTCGGTCTTGCCATCGTGTTGCTGATCTACCGCAACCGCCGTTCGGTCGATCCCGGCGAAGTCTCGGAGATGAAGGGCTGATGTCGGTGTTTTCTGTTTTGGCTGCCGGCGGCGAAACCGTCGCCGAGCACTCGTCATCAGCGCCGTGGATCCTCGCCCACGCATGGGTGCTGCCTGCGCTGATGGTGGCGGCGTTTGTCGCCACCCTGTTCTTCGGCAAGCGGATGAAGTTCCTCGGTGCCGAGTTCGGCATCGTCAGCTCGGTCGCCACGATGGTTCTCGCCATCGGCGGCGTGATCCAGTGGGTCCGGCTCGCTCCCGGTACCCATGGAGAAGAAGGTGCGAAGGCGGAAGCACTGCGGGCAGTAGGCGCCGGCCTGCGTTCCTTCGCGGCTCACTTCGCCGGCGAAGAGCCGATCAAGCTCCGCGACCCGATCGAGCGAAGCGTTTCCTGGTTCCGCAATGGCAGCGTCGATGTCGGCTTGGGCATCCACGTCGACGGATTCACCGTCGCCATGCTCTTCACGGTCGCCTTCATCTCCCTGTGCGTCCATGTCTTCTCGATCGAATACCTGCGCGGCGACAAGCGGTTCACCCACTACTTCGCTTCGCTGAACCTCTTCAGCGGAGCGATGCTCTGGATGGTCCAGACCTCGACCACGCTCGGCCTGCTGTTCGGCTGGGAGCTGATGGGTCTGTGCTCGTTCCTCCTCATCGGTCACTGGTGGGAGGACAAGACCAATTCCGACGCCGCCCTCAAGGCGTTCTTCACCACCCGCACGGGTGACATCGGTCTGCTCGTCGGCATCGTCATCCTCTTCTTCGCTGCCGGAAACACCTTCGACATGGCCGCCATCAACGAGAAGGCGCTCCATGGTGGGATCAACCACGCGACGCTCGTCGTCGCTGCCGTTGCGCTGTTCTTCGGCGTGATGGGCAAGTCGGCGCAGTTCCCGCTCCACACGTGGCTTCCCGACGCGATGGCGGGCCCTACTCCGGCGTCGTCATTGATCCACGCCGCCACGATGGTCGTCGCCGGTGTGTATCTGTTCGCCCGTCTCTACGGGGTGTTCTGGCAGGGTTTCTCCATCACTTCCGGGGGGATGAACTTCGGTTCGTGGATCGGCGCGATCACGATCGTGTCGGCGGCAGGACTGGCGTTCGTGCAAACGGATATCAAGAAGGTTCTCGCCTATTCAACGGTGTCGCAGCTCGGCTACATGATCCTCGGCCTGTCGGTCGGGGCGTGGGTCGGCGCGATCTTCCATCTCGTCACCCACGCGTTCTTCAAGGCCCTCCTCTTCCAGGCAAGCGGTTCGGTTGCCCATTCCGGGTCCCATCACAGCTTCGAGATGGAGCGCATGGGTGGGCTGCGCAAGTACATGCCGATCACCTATCGCACCTTCTTCGTGGGCTATCTCGCGTTGGCCGGCATTCCGATCTTCTCCGGGTTCTGGTCGAAAGACGAGATTCTCAACGCCGCCGACAAGAACGGCTTCACCCTGGCCTTGATTGCCGGCAGCCTCGGCGCGTTCATGACCGGCTGCTACATGACCCGGGTGATGGCCAAGACCTTTTGGGGCGAGAACCGACTGCATCTCTTCCACGATGATCACGATGCCCACGGCGCACATGCTGCGGCTGACGATCACGGCGCAGCCGCCCATGACACGCACGCGCACGACGCCCACGGCCACGATGCTCACGGCGCTGCCGTGGCCCACGATGCTCACGGCGACGCACACGATGCCCATGACGGACCGCACGAGTCGCCGGCGCTCATCACCGGCCCGCTTGTCGCCCTTGCCGTCATGGCGACCTTCGTCGGGTTCGCGAACTGGCCGTTCAAAGACTTCTTGTTCCTGAAGAGGTTCTGGTTCGAGAAGAACATCGCGAACATCACCTTCGAGGAGACGATCGCTGCCGCCGGCAAGGTCCATCCGTTCAACTGGGGCGTGGCGATTCCGTCCATCATCCTGGCGGTCGGCGGCATCGCCGTGGGCTACTGGTACAACGTCGTCAAGCAAGGCGACCTCGGCCTGGTGCGACGAGGCGGCGTGTTCGGCCTCGGCCACAAGGTGCTCAAGAACAAGTACTACCTCGACGCTCTCTGGACCGACCTCATCATCGGATCGATCAAGGGTCCGATCGCGAAGATGGCGTACTGGATCAACCAGAACGTGATCGACGCCGTCATCAACACTGCCGGCCGCTCCGCTGCGGCCACCGGACGCGGCGTGTACCGCTACATCGATCAGGGTCTCGTCGACGGCATCGTCAACGGGGCCGGGATCAGCGCCTCGACCGGCGGCGGCGTTCTACGCAAACTGCAAAACGGCAAGGTACAGGCCTACGCCGCAACGTTCCTCGCGGCGACCGGCCTCATCGCCTTCGGCCTCGTTCTGTTCCTCTAGGAGAACCATGTTGGACTTTCTGAACGGTTGGGGGCTCACCCTCATCATCTTCCTGCCGGCGCTGACGGCGTTGGTCGTGATGGTGACGCCGAACAAGGACGAGGAGAACGTCAAGATCGTGGGGCTGATCGGCGCGGTTGCCACGTTGGTCGTGAGCATCGTGACCATCTCGTACTTCAACTTCGATCGGGCCGGTCAGGCCCAGTTCGTCGTGAACCGTTCCTGGATCGACACGATCAACTCGAACTACCACGTGAGCCTCAACGGCCTGGGCCTGCCGATGTTGGTCCTGTCGAACGTGGTGATCGTCCTCTGCATCGTCTACTCGTGGAACCACTGGCCCGAGCCGCACAACCCCAAGGCCGTGCTCGCCCTGATGCTCATCCTCGAGACCGGCATGAACGGTGTGTTCGTCGCCCAGGACCTGATCCTCTTCTTCGTGTTCTTCGAGCTCACGCTGCTCCCGATGTACTTCCTCATCGGCGTGTGGGGCGGACCGAACCGCCAATACGCGTCGATCAAGTTCTTCCTCTACACGATGTTCGGTTCAGCGTTCATGCTTCTCGGCTTCTTGGCGCTCTACTTCAAAGCCGGCCGCACGTTCGATATCGACCAACTCATCGCCAACGTGCAGACCGCCGGCATCTCGTCGGGCACCCAGTCGCTGATCTTCGGCGGCATCTTCCTCGGCTTCGCCGTGAAGGTGCCGATGTTCCCGTTCCACACCTGGCTCCCCGATGCCCACACCGAAGCCCCGACCGTCGGCTCGGTGATCCTCGCCGCGGTCCTCCTGAAGCTCGGCACGTTCGGATTCATCAAGATCGCTATTCCGATCCTTCCCGACGCCGCCAAGGACTGGGCGCCGTTCATCGGTGTCCTTGCGGCGATCGGCATCATCTACGGCGCACTCGGCTGTCTGGCCCAGACCGATATGAAACGCCTCATCGCCTTCTCGTCCGTCGCCCACATGGGTTATGTGATGCTCGGCATTTCGACCCTGACGAGCTACGGCATGAATGCCGCGCTCTTCGGCATGGTCGCCCACGGCCTCATCACGGGCATGTTGTTCTTCGTTGCCGGATCCGTCAAGGAGCGCTTCCACACCTTGGAGATCGCCCGCCTCGGCGGACTGCTCGAGACGATGCCGAAGCTCGGTTGGGTGTTCGGTTTCGCGTCGATGGCCTCGCTCGGCCTTCCCGGTCTTGCCGGCTTCTGGGGCGAGTTCCCCTCGATCCTGTCGGCGTACAACCCCGCTGAGGGGCTCAACGTCGCGCTCTTCCGTGGCCTCATGGTTGTAGCTGCGGTCGGCACGGTGTTCGCCGCCGGGTACCTGCTCTGGCTGTATCAGCGCACCGCGTTCGGGACCCAGAAAGAGGAGTGGAACGGCCACCACTTCCACGATGTGATGCCGAGCGAGTGGATCGCCTGGGCACCATTCCTCGCCGGCATCGTCGTGTTCGGTGTGTGGCCCAGGTTGATGTACTCCGTGACTGACCCAGCCGTGCAGGTCATCACCAAGGTCTTCGGGGGCTGAGGGCTGATGTCCGCGTTCGCCCGCCCACTTCGCAACGCCACCGGAGGCTGATCAGCGCTCATGCTCTTCTCCGTTCTCGCTGCTGCCGAGTGGACTCGGCCCTATCTCGACTACCACGCTCTCGCCCCCGAGATCATTCTCACGCTCGTCGCGGTGAGCATCCTGGTTGCGGACCTCTTCATCGACGAGACGCGCAAGTACCTCATCACCACATGGGCCGGCGTCGGTGTTGCGCTCGCAGCGATCCCGCTGCTCACTCTGGCGGCCTCTGACGACACCGCCCGTGTGATGTTCGGCGGCGGCTACGTCGTTGATCGCTACGCACTGCTGCTCAAGGGTCTGTTCCTGGTGAGCGGTTACCTCGTGCTGCTCATGTCGTCGAACTACCTCGCCGAAGGCGATTTCTACGAGGGCGAGTACTCGTTCCTGCTCGTCTGTTCGATGCTCGGCATGATCGTCATGGCCTCGGCGCGCGACCTCATCACGATCTTCGTCGCCGTGGAGACCATCGCCATTCCTTCGTACCTGCTCGCCGGTTGGCGCAAGCGGGAATCGAAGAGCAACGAGGCGATGCTCAAGTACTACCTGCTCGGCGTCGTCGCATCGGCCGTGATGCTCTACGGCATGTCGTTCATCTACGGCATCACCGGTGCCACCCAGCTTTCCGTGATCGCCGACTCCGTGGCCGGCGAAGGCGTCACTCCGCTGTTGATCGTCGGCATCTTCCTGACCCTCGTCGGGTTCGCCTTCAAGATCTCGGCGGTGCCGTTCCATCAGTGGGCGCCCGACACGTACGAGGGCGCTCCCACCCCCATCACCGCCTTCCTGTCGGTGGCGTCGAAGACGGCGGGGTTCGTGGCGATCACCCAGATCGTGTTCGCCGGCTTCCTCGGTCGCTCCGAAGTGTGGCGCCCGATCTTCTGGGTGCTCGCCGCACTCACCATGACCGTCGGCAACCTCACGGCTCTCCGCCAGACCAATATCGTTCGTATGCTCGCGTACAGTTCGATCGCGCAAGCTGGATTCATCATGGCCCCGCTCGCCGTGGCCGGCATCAACGGGTCGGCGACGAAGAGCGCGTTCGACGCGATCGTGCTCTACCTCGTGGTCTATGCCTTCATGAACCTCGGCGCTTTTGCGGTGGTCATCACCTTGTCCCGCAAGACCAAGAGCGGTGAGATCTCGAGCTTCGGCGGACTCTTCCAGTACGCACCGGGGCTGGCGATCGTCATGACGCTGATCATGGCGTCGCTCGCCGGCATCCCGCCCCTCGGCGGGTTCTGGGCGAAGTTCTTCGTGTTCAAGTCGATCATCGACGCCGGCACCACATGGCCAGTGGTTCTCGGCGTGATCGCGTCGGTCAACTCCGTCATTGCGTTCTTCTATTACGCATCGATCCTCCGCGAGATGTGGATGCGTCCGGTCCCCCTCGATGACCGCACGCCGGTCAAGCTCCCGGCCGCGCTCACCACGGCGTTGGCGATCTGCACCGCCGGCATCGTCGCCATCGGTGTGTATCCTGGCATGCTCACGAAGCTTGTCGACGTGTCGAGCACCTTCGGCGCACTGATCAAGTAGCCGAGCCCTTCCGGGCCATATGGAACAGCTCCGCTCCCGCATACGGCGGGAGGGCCCGGTTTCGTTCTCCGTCTTCATGGGCGAAGCCCTGTACGGTCCCGGCGGGTTCTACACGAATGGTGGAGGCCCAGGCCGTCGGCGGGACTTCATCACCAGCCCGGAGGTCGGGCCCCTGTTCGGTGCCGTCGTCGCGGGGGCGCTCGACACGTGGTGGGAGGAGCTCGGGCGGCCGAGTCCGTTCATGGTTGCCGAGTTCGGTGCGGGCCCGGGCACGCTCTGCCGCGACATCCTCCGCGCTCAACCAGCGTGTGCGGTCGAGCTCCGGTACTTCCTCATCGACACTGCCGAGCCGATGCGGGCGTCGCATCGTCTGCATCGACTCCCACTCGTTGAACCCTCGGAGCTGCTCGGTCAGATCGATATCACCGACGAGGGCGATCACGTCGTCGCGCCGGGGCAGGGACCGCTCGTGGTGTCGCTTGCGGCGCTGCCCGACGCCGCGTTGCACGTCGTGCTGGCGAACGAGCTCCTCGACAATCTGCCGTTCGACGTTGCCCGGCGCGGGACGGATCGCTGGGAGGAGCTCCGAGTCGGTGTCGATGCTGACGGCGCCTTTGCGCCCGTGAGTGTCGGCCTTGATCCCGGTCGGGACGCGTTGCTGTGCCGGTTGGCCCCTCGCGCTTCGGCCGGATCGATGGTGCCGATGCAGCACGCCGCGGTGTCATGGGTCGGGGGCGCGTACGCATCACTCACGGCCCACGGCGGGCGCGTCGTGGCAATCGACTACGGCGCCACCACGGCCGAACTCTCGGCCCGTGACGGCGGGTGGCTTCGGACCTACCGCGGACACGCGCGAGGCGTCGACCCCTTCGCCGCCGCCGGGAGTAGTGACATCACCGCTGACGTCGCCGTCGACTTCGTCGGCCTCGAACACTCGGCCAGTTCGGTGACGACTCAGCGACAGTTCCTCGAAGAGCACGGGATCGGTGAGCTTGTCGCCGACGCCCGTCGCACGTGGCATGAACGAGCGGCCATCGGTGATCTTGCTGCCCTCGCCGCCCGAAGCCGGGTGGGTGAGGCCGATGCCCTCCTGGACCCGTCCGGCCTCGGCGCCTTCGTGGTCATGCAGTGGATCAACAAGTCGCGCTGAAGCCGCCCGCCGCGCCTGCCGGCGATGAACCCTGCCGCAGATCGGCCGCCTCCTGCCGCAGATCGGGCCTGCCCTGCCGCAGATCATCGACTTTCCGTCAGAAATCGTCTGAGAAGCACCGATGTGCGGCACAGTGAGGCCGATGTGCGGTGGGACGGACGGCCGGACGGATCGCACCGGGCAGAGGTGGCTTCGCCGTTGGGTACGCAGTGGATCAACCCGCCGTGCAGGCGGTGAACAGTTGCCGTTTGAACGCCTCGCTGTCGGCGGTCCACACGACGGTCATCTTTGGCCGGACCGAGTCGGCGACGCACACGGACGCACCACGGTCGTCCTCGCCGTCGAGCGTCACATGGATCGCTTCCTCTGTTGCGTGGGTGGCGATGGTCGGGTCGATAGCAATCGCCGCAGTGATCGGGTCGGGAAGGTCATAGCCGGGAAGGCCGCTGTTGAGGCAATATTCGTTCACGACCCGGTTGATCTCGTGGACGAACTCGCCGAGCGGACCCAGGGTCTTCAGGTGAGCTTGGTCGTCGGGCGTCATCACGGCGAACTGGCGTGAGATGTTCCAACCGACCATGGTCTTGCGTCCGGACGCGGCGAACACGATGTCGGCCGCCTCCGGGTCACACCACACGTTGAATTCTCCATGGGCGTTCACGTTGCCGACGAGATCGGGGGCTCCGGCCATCATCACGGTGTGCTCGTATCGCGTCAGGAGGGCAGGGTCGCGGGTGAGTGCCGCGGCGATATTGGTGAGCGGACCAAGGGTCAACAGGGTGAGCGCCTCCCCGATACGCCCGGGGAGGGCGATCAGTTCATCGATCGCGTTCATCGACGCTGCACTTGTCGTCGCGCCCGGCAGATCGATGTCGCCCATACCGTCCTCCCCGTGGACGAACTGCGCTGTCTCCAGCGCTCGGTGAAGCGGCGCGTCGAGACCCACATGGACCGGAGCAGCCGGGCGTCCCGCGGCGACACAGCGCTCTACAGTGAGGAGGGCGTTGTTCACCGCCATCGGGAGCGGCACGTTTCCAGCGACCACGGTGATGGCTTCGACTGAGACGTACGGGTGCATCAACGCCATAACAAGCGCCACTGCGTCGTCGGAAGCGGTGTCGGTGTCGATGACCATGCGGATTCCCATGGGGTCGAACGTAGCCGGGCGCATCGCGGGAGGACCAAGCGCTCGATGCGTTCGAAGACCCGGGGTCGTGCACCCGGAACGAAATGGGTAGCGTCAGACCCATGAGCGAGCCGACCCTTGACGCACTACTTATTGAGAACCGGACGTTTCCTCCCCCGGCGGCGTTCGCCGCTGGTTCGTTGCTGAACGACCGCCGACTTCACGACGAGGCAGACGCAGATTGGGAGTCGTTCTGGGCCCGCCAGGCACGCGAGCTGGTCACCTGGACGAAGCCGTTCACCAAGGTCCTCGATTGGCAGCTCCCGTTTGCCAAGTGGTTCGAAGACGGAGAGCTGAACATCAGCGCGAACTGCCTTGATCGTCACGTTGCCAACGGGCTGGGTGACCGCGTCGCCTATCACTTCGAGGGCGAACCGGGCGACACCCGAACGATCACGTACGCCGACCTCCTCGATGACGTGCAACGGTTCGCCGCGGCGCTCCGGGCCCGGGGCGTAGAGCGCGGCGACCGGGTGGCCATCTACATGCCGATGATTCCCGAGGCCGCAGTGGCCATGCTCGCCTGCACCCGCATCGGCGCAGCGCACTCGGTGGTGTTCGGAGGGTTTTCCTCGGACTCGCTCCGCGACCGCATCAACGACGCGGAAGCGACAGCCGTGATCACCGCCGATGCCGGCTATCGGCGTGGGTCGGCAAGCGCGCTGAAGGTCCATGTCGACGCCGCTCTCGTCGACTGTCCATCGGTCCACTCCGTCGTCGTCGTGAACCGCTGCAACACCGAGGTCACCATGACCGAAGGACGCGACGTCTGGTACCACGACGTGATGGGTGCCCAGCCCGTTGGAACCACGTTTCAGCCCGAAAGTATGCACGCGGAGGATCTGTTGTTCATCCTCTACACGTCCGGCACGACCGCCAAGCCCAAGGGCATCATGCACACCACGGGTGGCTACCTCACGCAGGTCGCGTTCACCCACCGGTACGTCTTCGACCTACATCCGGAGACGGATGTCTACTGGTGCTCGGCCGACGTCGGCTGGGTCACCGGCCACAGCTATGTCGTCTACGGGCCGCTCGCAAACGCAGCGACGAGCGTGATGTACGAGGGCACTCCCGACACCCCCGCGAAGGATCGCTGGTGGTCGCTCATCGAGAAGTACGGCGTCACCATCTTCTACACAGCTCCGACCGCGATCCGGGCGTGCATGAAGTGGGGAGTGGAAGAACCCCGCAAGCACGACCTGTCGTCGCTGCGACTTCTCGGATCGGTCGGCGAGCCAATCAACCCGGAGGCATGGATGTGGTACCAGGAACACATCGGCGGTGGACGCTGCCCCATTGTCGACACCTGGTGGCAGACCGAGACCGGCGGCATCATGATCTCTCCGCTGCCGGGCGTCACCACGACGAAACCCGGCAGTGCCACGTTCGCGCTTCCTGGCATCGGTGCTGAGGTCGTCGACGAAGCCGGCACCCCTGTGAGCGTCGGCGGCGGATATCTCACCCTGAGCCATCCGTGGCCGTCAATGCTTCGGGGCATCTACGGCGACCCGGACCGCTACGCGAAGACGTACTGGTCCACCTATGTGGGCAAGTACTTCGCGGGCGATGGCGCCAAGCTCGACGACGACGGGTACCTGTGGCTCTTGGGCCGTGTCGATGATGTGATGAACGTCAGCGGCCACCGGATTTCGACCACCGAGGTGGAATCGGCCCTTGTCGACCACCCGTCGGTTGCCGAGGCCGCGGTGGTCGGTGCGAACGACGAGCTCACTGGGCAAGCCGTGATTGCCTACGTGACGCTCAAGGGGGGCAATGCGCCGAGCCCCGAACACGGCGAACTACTCCGCAAGCACGTTTCCGAGAAGATCGGCTCGATCGCGCGGCCGAAGCAGATCGTCTTCACCGACGACCTACCGAAGACCCGCTCCGGCAAGATCATGCGCCGACTGTTGCGGGACATGGCCGAGGGTCGCCAACTCGGTGACACGACCACCCTTTCGGACCCCAATGTGATGGCCCTGATCAAGGAGCGTGCCGCCGCTTCCAGTGAGGACTGAGTCACACTTCGGAGCGGAGTCACGGCGAGGGCTGATTGGTCGACGAGACTGGTGGAGTGGCCGCACACGCTGTTGACGAATCCGAGCTCGATGAAGCCCTGAAGGCGCTCTCATCGGAGGTTCTACGCGGGGAACCGGTGCCCCCCGACCTGGCCGCGCTGTGGCGAGCCCAGTACGCCGATGACGTCGATCTGCTCGACGCCTACGAGATGGTTCTTCTCGAGGGCGACGACACCGCGGACCTCTTCTCCGACTTCACCATCGAGAACGGTGTGGAGCCGGCCATCGCCCGGGCCTTTGAACGGATGACGACCCAGGTTCGCTGGGTTGCCGAAGTCTTCGGCGGCGAGCTGCTCGGCTACTGGGTCGGCGACCGTGGCGAACGGCGCGTCGCCGATGCTCCCGTGATCAGGTGCGACGTGGACGGGCAGTTCGAACTGGCCGGAAGGACGCTCGCCGAGGCCCTCCTCGAAGGCACCGACCCCGAGGACCCCGAGGATGTCGAGGACGTCGTGAAGGAGTTCCGCCGACTCGACATCCCCTGCCCGGTGGATAACCACGACGATATATACGCGCGCATATCATCTTACGACGAGCCGAACAGCATCGTGCTCGGCTACGTGGTGGAGGAGCGTATGCGGGAGCAGACGTGAGCGGACTGCGATACGAACCGGAGAACTGGTGGTGGCGCTCCGGGAAGCTGCAGCCCAACCGCTGCGTGATCTTCGACGTGGACGGAGTCCTTGCCGATGCCACCCATCGGCAGTATCTCGTCACCGGCAGCCGAAGGAACTGGAACCTGTTCTTTGACGAGTGCGGCAAGGATTCGCTGATCGAGCCGGTTGCGACTATGGGGCGGATGCTCGACCCGGACCTGACCGTCATTCTCCTGACGGCTCGCCCGTCCAGCGTTGCCGACATCACGCTCGCGTGGCTCGACCGCCACGATGTGCGCTGGGATCTCCTGGTGATGCGGGACTACGGCGATTACCAACTCGCGCGTGACTTCAAGGACTACGCGCTCCACGAGCTACGTACCTTCGGTTTCGAGCCCGAGCTCGCCATCGAGGACGATGAGCGCAACGTGGCGATGTTCGAGAGGCGCGGAGTGCCGTGCCTCTACCACCACAGCGGCTACCACTGACGGGGAAACTGGCGGTGGGGCGACTGCGTGTTCCTGGGAAGCTGGCGCCATGCCCCGCCTTCGGATGATTGCCCCGGCCCTCGATGTGATCGAGCGTTGTGGGACAGTCGCAACGTCGGTCGTGATCGAGCGGCTCAACGCCGATCAGGCCGCCGAGGCAAGCAAGGTCCTGGTCGAGGCGTATCGGTCAGCCGACGACGCCCTCGACGATGACGGTGACCAACTTGACCTGTTCTGGGTAGGGGAGTGGGGGCCGCCGGTGACGTCGGCGACGATGTGCGCCCGCGAGGTTGCGGGTGGTTCGATGGTCGGTCTGTCGCTGGTGTGTCTCTTCGAGGGGTTGCCGCTCGTCGCCCATCTCGTCGTAGCGGAGCGCGCTCGACGGAATGGCATCGCTGCCACGCTCCTCGCGTCGTCGGCACGCGGCCTTCTGGAGACGGGCATCGACACGATCGAACTCGCCGTCCACGCGAAGAACCGGGGTGCGCTCCGCCTCTACACGCGTCTGGGTTTTCGGCTGGATGCTCCGGGCTGTCTCTATCGTGCTGAAGGCAGACCCTGGATCGGCTACTCGGAGCCGCCGGCTTTCGATGGACTCCGTTCGGCACTCCTCAACGCGATGCCGGGGCTCGAAGAATCGCCCGGCTACGTCGTCGGCGTGCACGACGCCGACAGCGGCGAGGTCGTGTACCCCTTCGCGAACGCCGGCACCGGTCATCGTCTGCCCGGATGGATCCTCGCCCTGGTCACCGGCTGGCGTTCCGGAGGGTCCGTGAGGCAGATGTCCGCCGACGAGTTCGACACGGCGATCGCCCTGCTGAGTCCGGTGGAGTCGGCCGCGATGTTCGACCATCCCAACCTCGAGGCATGGCGCGCCCTCCGGGTCGCTGCCGGAGGTGACGCAACGTTCGTCGTGAAGTTCTCGTCATCGTCGGCCTAACCACGTGGGGGAGCGCGGCGTACGCTGAAGTGTGTGCTCGAGATCACCCGTTTTCGTCTCGCTGTCGGCGCCGATGCGCAGTCCTTCGGCGTCGCCGACGACGCGCTGCAGCAGCGCTGGTACTACCAGCACCCCGGCTGCCGGCGCCGGACCACGGCGAGCAGCGACGACGGGCACTGGGTGTCGTTGGTCTGGTGGACGGACGGCTCGCCCGCGCCGACCACGACCGATCACCCGTTGCTCACGGCCGGGTTCACCGACGACCTGGTCGACCCCGATTCGCTCCGGATCGAGAGCTACTCCGGCTGAGGATCGGCTCCCTCTCCCGGAAAAGCGGCAGGCGGACCCCTGCGGGTCCGCCTGTGGTGGTAGCTCTCGGAGTGGGCCGGGAAGGATTTGAACCTTCGAAGATCGCTCAGCAGATTTACAGTCTGCCCCCGTTGGCCGCTTGGGTACCGACCCGAGATTGCAGCCGTGAACGTTAGCCTCTGGTCATGCCCAGTTTTGACGTGGTTTCGGAGATCGACGAACAAGAAGTCAAGAACGCTGTGGACCAGGCCGTGCGCGAGGTCACCACCCGGTTCGACTTCAAGGACACCCAGTCGAGCATCGAGTTGGCGGAGTCGAAGGTGACCCTCGCGTCAATCAGCGAGGATCGGCTCCGGGCGCTGCTCCAGGTGCTCGAGGAGAAGTTCGTGAAGCGGGGCGTGTCGCTCAAGACGCTCGATCGCGGCAAGGTCGAGGAGGCCACGAAGGGGACAGCGCGCCAGCTGATCACCCTGAAGGCCGGCATCGGTACCGACAAGGCCAAGGAGATCAACCGCGCGCTGAAGGAATCTGGCCTCAAGGTCCAGAGCCAGACGCAGGGTGACTCGGTTCGAGTCACCGGCAAGAAGCGCGACGACCTTCAGGGTGCCATTGCGTTCCTGAAGGACAAGGACTTCGACATCCCTCTCCAGTTCAACAATTTCCGTGACTGACCCACCCCGGCCGTGCGCGCAGTGACCGGCTCCTAACATCACCGCCATGCCTGCGGTCAGAACGCGTCGAGTCGCGCCGCACGACGCCGCCGCTCTGATGACGATCTACAACGCGGAAGTCGTCGAATCCACCGTCACCATGGACATCGTTGCGCGGACGCTCGCCGATCAGCTCCGCTGGATCGATGACCATCGCGGCATCCATGGCGCCGTGGTCGCCTGCGATGACGACCCGGCCAGTGGGCACGAACGCGTGCTCGGGTTCGCGTCCATCTCGCCTTGGCGCAGTCGTGCTGCCTATTCGACGAGCGTCGAGAACTCCGTCTACGTCGATCGCGACCATCAAGGCCGGGGGATCGGCCGAATCCTGCTTGACGACGTTCTGCGAGTCGCCGTCGACTCGGGTTTCCACACCTGCTTTGCCCGCATCATGAGCGGACACGAGGCGTCGATCCGCCTCCACGCGTCTCGTGGCTTTGAGCTCACCGGCGTGGAACGTGAGGTGGCCCGCAAGTTCGGCCGCTGGATCGACGTCACCGTCATGCAGAAAATGCTCTGACCGACCCTCGCTCTCCTCGACACACTCCGCTACAGCGCGCAGGCCCCAGGCCGACAACGAACGAGTGGAGGGGTGGCGCCGATGGGGCCCCGCCCGAGGAACGGAGACCCGGTTCGACGGAGGAGAACAACGGGCGAGTACCGCAGCGGATGGGGAGGATCGGTGACAGGACCCCGGGAACGGTCGGCCGGAACTGGACGCCGGGAAAGGTCAGCGGGAACGCTGCAAGGCCTGTGCGCCCGGCTGCTACCGTGGTCGCCGCGCCCTCTTAGCTCAGTCGGTAGAGCATTTCCATGGTAAGGAAAAGGTCGTCGGTTCGATTCCGACAGAGGGCTCCACACGACCGTCCCGCCCGGTTCGCCGCGTCGGCCCCCACGTCTTCACGTTGTCCGCGGCCCATTCGCCTCCCGGTACGACTCCGGTCGTTCCGTGCTCCGTTGACGCGTGGCGCATTGGTGTCCCGGTCCAACGCCGGTCGCGCTAAAGTAACCGGGCCCTTGTGCCCTGCGCCCGCGTCGGAGCCCATCGGGGCGGCGTAGCTCAGGTGGTTAGAGCACACGGCTCATAATCGTGTTGTCGTCGGTTCGAGTCCGACCGCCGCTACTCCCACCTTCGTACCCACCCACATCACCAAGGAAGTATCCAAAATGGCAAAAGCCAAATTTGAGCGGAACAAGCCGCATTTGAATATTGGTACGATGGGTCATATTGACCATGGGAAGACGACGTTGACGGCGGCGATTACGAAGACGTTGCATGATCATAATCCGTCGACGGCGTTTACGCCGTTTGATCAG
>JANLRD010000171.1:0-85043 GCA_031368215.1 Acidimicrobiia bacterium
GCCGAGGACCCGTTCGAGTATCGGGATGCCTTCGTTCGCATAGGCCTCGACGAGTTGCGCCGCCTTGCCGACCTGCATTGCGTAGACGCTTTCCTCGTGAATCATGCGCCCAGCTCCGGACTCCGCATGGCGAAGATCTTCTTCGTGATGTGGCCCCCGGAAGTGGTCGGCTCGTACCTGGCCGGATGCCCCTCGCTGATACAGGTGCTCAGCACTTCGACTTCGGCGTCGTAGTTCGGTTGGTGGAAGAACACCATCGAAAGCCGGTCGGACATCGCGTCCTCCAGCTTGTCGGGCGTGGCGACCTGATGGACGGTCGAGACCCAGCGATCGTTCGTCCATTCCGCCATCAGGTCTCCGAGGTTCACGACGAACGAATCGTCGACGTGAGGAGCGTTGATCCAGGTGCCGTCGACGAGTACCTGCAGACCGCCAGGCGCCTGATCGCGCTGAACGATGGTGAGGCTCCCGAAGTCGGTGTGTGCACCGCCCCGCATTTGACCAGGGGCCGGCGCGGCCGAAAGCGGTGGGTAATGGATGACGCTCATGTTCGTGATGTGTCGGTCGATCTTTTCGTCGAAGAAGTGCTCGGGCAGGCTCAGCGCAAGTGCGAAGAGTCGCATCAGTTGCGTCGAGAGGGCTTCCATCGCGGAGTAGTAGCGGCACAGAACGTCCTGCATGTGCGGCACCTCGCTCGGCCACATGTTCGGAGCAAAGAACGCACCGGCGCGCGACGGCGAGTGGTACTCGTCGTCGTCGAACGCGAACGGTCCGATCGACAACGATTCCTTCAGGTCTGGTGGCGACTCGTTGCCGTAGCTGGCGGAAAGGGACTCGGTGCCGGGTGAGGTGTATCCGCGGTAGCGGTCGGGGGGCATCTTGTACGCAAGCTTCTGCTGCGGCGAAAGCGCGAAGAAGTCCATCGATGCACCTCGCGCCTCTGCCACGAGGTCCGGTGAAACACCGTGTCCCGTGATGATCAGGAAGCCGACCGACCGACACGACTCGTCGATCTGTCGAACCACGTCACGTGTGCCCGCTTCGTCGCCCGCGAGGTAGCGGGAGATGTCCACGGTCGCAATGGTCTTGGTTGTCGTCATGAGTTCCTCGGTTGATCGGGCTCAGCGTCGAACGCGTCGGGCCCGACGTGTTGCGAGCCGCCATTGGAAGCTATCGCCGTGGACCGGCGTGCGTTTCGCGCAACGGACCACCCTGCCGGAGGCCGATTCCCTCGAGAGCACTTCGAGTCCGGAGTCGAACAGGTCCCTCGACACCAATGCTCCGTGTAGCGGGTTCACCGCGAAGGTGTCGCTAGCTTCGGGCTGACTATCCCGTTAGCATTCGTGCATGAGGTCCTCTCGTGTGCTCGCGGGCGCCGTGGTGGCGTTCGGTGCCGCCGTCGTTCCAATGCACTCCGCGTTCGCGGTTTCGAACGTTCCGGCCACGTGCAAGCTCGATGCAGTCTCCGTGCAACAGGTCCTCGGGGTCAGTGACGTCAACAAGTACGCCGGGCCCGAGTTCCTGGCCGGCGGGAGCTGCTCGTGGAGAACCACCGACCCCAACTGCTTCCTGCGCGTTCTCTCGGTTCGCCCTCACGTCACGAGCAAGGACATCGCGGCCGTCACGGACCTGCTGGCCCAGGCGAAGCCGTTCGACCGGGCACCGAAGGCGCTCGGCAAGAACGCGTTCTTCGCTCACACCGATCTCGGCCCGGGGGCGGCCATCGCCATCGAGCGGATCTACGTACCAAGCGGTGACAAGATCTGGGTCGAGGTGACCCTCTCGGGCCGACTCGGCCCCGACGGCTCGCGAGGACTGCTGGTCACCGCGGCGAAAGCCGTTCCCCGTCTCGCTCCCTTGTAGCGGGGTAGCTCACCGGCGCAGCGCAGGGAGCACGTCGGCGGTGAGAAATCGAACGGCCCGGCGGGCTTCATCCGTATCGCCGCCGGCGGTCGGACCGACGGCGATGACCTTCTCGATGCCGATCTCGCCGATCTCGAGGAGTCGTTCGACCACCGCTCCTGCCGGTCCGACCGCGGCGTAGCGGTCGACGAACGCGTCGGGGAACGCGGCAGCATGGGTTGAGTCGGATCGGGTGTGGTTGTTCATGTCGTAGGAGGCGTGCAGATTGCGAAGCAGCTCCTCGCTCTCCGCCGACTGCGGTCCGGTCGGCGTCCCGTGCATGACCGAGAACCGCGCGAACGTCGCGAGTCCTCCGGACACGAGTTGGCGAGCCATTGCGATATCGGGATGGGCCACGACGTTCACGTATGCCCCGAAGCTGACGGCGTCGGGATCGAGCCCCGCCGAGCGCCGGGCATCCTTCGCCACGCCGACGGCCCAGCGCAGGCGCTCGGGGTCGGCTCCGACGGCGAGCAGCACACGATCGGCGACAAGCGCAGCCATGGCGATCATCTTGGGGCCGGTCCCGACGATCTCGACGGGAACCTTCGGTATGTCACGGAGCCACGTGAGGCGACTGCCGCTCGGTGTGTCGGCCAAACCGAGTTGCTCGACCGGAGGGGCCAGACGCTCGTGGAAGTCCAGCTCGTTGAAGGGGATCTCCTCTCCCCGGAGGTAGTGCTGCAGTGAACGCGCGTAGCGCTCGAGTGCGGCAAGGCTCGCCGGCGCACGACCGAGATGGGCCAACGCAGAGTCCCCTCGACCGATCGCCAGCATCGCGCGACCTCCGGAGAGCTGTTGGATCGCCGAGATCGCTGCTGCCGTGACGGCCGGATGCCGCGTCACCGGATTCGTCACCCCCGTGGCCAGTTGGAGAGACGTCGTCGACAACGCAGCCGCGGTCAACGCGACGTAGCAGTCGCCGGCGAGATTCTGGGAGTCGGTGACGACCATTCCATCGAACCCGGCTTCGTCCGCGTTCTTGGCGGAGCGAACGATCGTGCGCGGCGACGACGTCACGATCGTCCACATCTTCGGAGCGGTCATCAGTTTCCTTTGGTGAAGAGTGCGTTGTGGTCGAGGACACCCTGGAAGATACGCGAGGTCGCGGCGTCGATCAGGAGACCGCCGAGGTTGGCCGCGCCGGCTCCCGCGCCTTCTGCTGCGGACGTCGCGTCGATGGCGGCTTGCGCGGTCGCCACCTCGCCCGCGGTAGGCGCGAACACCTCGTGGGCAATGTCGCGGCATCTGGCGTCGGACACCCTCCCCGCCTCATGACTTCGTGCCGTTGACGACGATCGAGGGCATGGCCGGCGAGGTTCGTCAGTGCGCCTCGGCCGGCACAGGTGCGAGGTTGCGGAGGAGTCGTACCAGAACGACACGCTGTGCAGCGTCGAGACCCGACAGCGCCGGCGTCGTCTCGTGGATCGCGGCGAGCAACTCCTCGCGTAGCTTTCGACCGCGCTTCGTCAACACGAGGTGCTTCACCCGCCGGTCCTCGGGGTCAGGTGCACGGTTGACCAGCCCTCGCGCCTCGAGACGATCGGCGAGAACGGTGATGTAGGAGGCATCGCAACAAAGCGACTCGGCCATCGCCCGCATCGGCGCCGGAGCATCGAGGTGGTGGAGGGCCTGGCCTTCCGCGGCCGTGAGGCCGAGGGAGGCCGAGGTCACCTCGAAGTTCGTTTGCATCCGATGGAACAGATCAAGGAGCCGACCGATGATCTCCTCGGCCTGCTCGGCATCGATTGTCTCGTCCACGGTTTCACGTTACCGGAACTACTTGACAGACTCAACTATCAATGCAATAGTCAGTCAACTATTTATTTAGTTGATCATTACTCCGATCATCCACCCAGAGGAACTGACGATGACCACGACATCACCCACCGCAACCACGACAACGAGCACGACACCGAGCTCCGCCGCCATCGTGAAGGGCGGCGCCGTCGGCATCGGACTCGCCCTCGTTGCGAACACTGCCGTCTTCCTGATCGGCAACGCTGGCGCTGCGCTCCAGGTTGTCGCCAACGGTGACAGGACACCGTCGGACCTACCACTCGGCGCCGTCATCGCAGCATCGATCGTGCCGCTCATCGTCGGCGCGGTCGGCCTCCGTCTGTTCGAGCGCTTCCGGGCCGACGGATACCGCATCTGGGTGACCCTCGCTGCCGTTCTCGCGGTGGTCTCGGTTGCCGCACCGCTCACAATGGACACCGATAGCGGTTCGAAGGTTGCGTTGACCGTGATGCACCTCGCCACCGGAGCCGCAGCAATCACCGGCCACGCCCTCGCCCGTCGCCGACGCGCGTGATTCCGCACCCCGACCCCACACCCCCGGAGACCCCGATGACCGCTAACTCCCCCACCACCGTCGAGTTCTTCTTCGACCCAGGATGTCCGTGGACGTGGATGACGTCGCGTTGGCTGATCGACGCAGCCGACCAGCGCAACATCGATATCCAATGGCGCAGCCTCAGCCTCGGGGTCCTCAACGCCGGGAGAGACATTCCCGAGCAGTACCGGTCAGCAATGGCTGCGGGCACCGCCGCCCACCGGGTGATCGCGTCACTCCTCGCTGCCGATCGAAACGATCTCGTCGGCGAGTTCTACACCGAGTACGGACGCCGGGTGTTCCATGACGGCACGCAACCTTCGGTCACCCTCGTGCGCCAGGCCGTCGAAGCCGTCGGCGCTGCAGCATGGGCCGACGCCGTTGACGACGCATCGTGGGACGAAGGGATCACCGCGTCGACCACTCTCGCAGTCGGCCTGGCGGGACCTGACGTCGGTTCGCCGGTGCTTGCGTTCGGCGAACCGCGAACCGCCATCTTCGGGCCCATCGTGTCCCCGCCTCCGACCGGAAGCGATGCGCTGCGTCTGCTCGACCACGTGCTTGGTTCATCCGTGATCCCAGGCTTCTTCGAACTCAAGCGGGGCCGCAAGTCCGGGCCGCAGTTCGGCCCGCGTCCGTGAGCCACAGGACCCACCGCCGGTTCGAGGACGGTTGAGTTTGCCCACGTCGATCTTCTTGTCGCACGGCGTCTCGATGCTCGCCGCCGACCCCCGGTGGCCGAGCACGATCGCCCTCAGTGAATCGCTTCCGGCCCTTCTGCCCGATGCGCCTCGGGCGATCGTGGTCGTCTCGGCCCACTGGAGCCTTCGACGGGTCGGAGTCACGGCAGATGTCGGTCGCCTTCCGATCGTCGACGAAGGCGTAGCCACGACCTTCTTTGCTCACGATGGGCCGTATCACGGAGATCCGGACGCGACCGATTCGGTTGTCGCGGCGATGAACTCAGATGGGATTCCGGTCGGAGCGATCAGCGGGCGCGGGCTCGACCACGGAACCCTCATCCCGCTTCGTTTCATGAACGCGTCCGCGGCAATCCCGGTCGTACAGATCTCGATCGACGCGAGCTTCGACCCGCACCGTCATCTCCTCATCGGACGGGCACTCCGCCGACTCCCTGAAGACTTCGTCGTCGTCGCCAGTGGCGGGGTGGTCCACAACCTCGACGAACTGGAACGCTTCGCCCCGGCAAGCACGCTGCCTCCCGACTGGGCGATCGAATTCGATGGCAACGTTGCCGGGGCGTTGTCGGAGCCCGATGACCGTCGCTCCGACCAACTCGTGACCTTGATGAGCGGTCCCGGCTTCGAACGAGCACACCCGTACCCGGACCACTACATGCCGTTACTCGTCAGTGCCGGGATCGGAGGTAACGCCCACCTCATTCACCGCTCGTGGCAGTGGGGTTCGCTCTCCCTTGCCAGCTTCGCGTTCAGTGTGACGTCGGATCACCGCCGGCATGAGCGCTCGGCGACAGTACGGCGTATCCGCCTAGGGTGAATCGCTCCTCCAATTCGTTGATCTCGGGCAGGTCGATGAAGTCGGTGAACTCGGCGAACGCCATGAACTCGTCGGCGATCGTCGCAGGGGTACCTCAACACCCGGTCAGCTGGAAGCCACTGTTCCAATCAGTACGTGAACGTACGGTGCGTGGTGGCGTCCCCGGACAACTACGACGACAGGTGCCTGGGCGTTTGACACCCGGCAAGCCGCCGACCACGGCATGCTGTTCGAAACCTGAATCAGAAACGCAAGGCGACCGCCCTCCCGGGTGCCACTCTCGACTCGTTCCATCCCGCAGCATCAGTGCCTGAGCAACCTCACTCCGCTACGAAGTAAGGCCCCAACGTCAGTTCGGAGCGAATGCTGCCGTCCAGTGGATCGCCGATGGCGACGGACCGAACACGTCGCCGACCACTTGGATCGAGACCCGATCGCCTGCCGCTACCGGCACCGTCGCAACAGTGTTGGAGCATGGAGTTCGCGGCGTGCCCGAGATGAAGTTCGAACCGCTGATCGTGCATGTCAGTGCGGTCGGCGCGCCGTTCTTGATCAAGGTCAGATGCCAATTGAGGACTTGGCAGTTGACCCCACCGGGATGGAAGCACGAAGGATCGTTCTCGGAGTCGGCGTAGATGCGCGAAATCGTTCCGCCTACGGGCATCACTTGCGTGACCACGGATTCCGTCGTGGCGGCCCGCGGCGAGTAGAGGGCGAGATACCACGGTGCGCCTATTGTCACCTCCCCTTGCGATCCGCCGCCGATCACCGTCGTGCCTCCGACGCCGGGCTCGCCCTTGGGGCCGGCGGGACCCTGGTCACCGGCTGGCCCAGCGGGGCCGGACGCACCGACGGGACCGACTGCGCCGGCCGGACCGACTGCGCCAGGCAGCCCTTGCTTGTTCCAGCGGATGAGTCGCTCATTGCGGCCGCACAACTCGTCGTCTTCGATGATGCGGATCGATCCGCTTCGGTTCACGCAAGCTGAGATGAGGTCCGTCTTCGACATCACCTGAGCAACTGAAACCGTCGCCGTCGCCGTCAACGCAATCGCGCTTGCGATCACCACGTTTCGCACTTTGAGTATTTTCATGGCGTCTCCGTTCCCTAGAGGGTTCGCGAACCATAGCAATCGTGCCGTTCACCGTCCACGGGCGCCGATCTCACGTCCGAGCGCAACGCAAGTGCGCCGTGCGGCCGCAGAAGCGTTCGGTCGGGAACGCTCGCGACGGGATGGCTCCGGCGGAACATCGTGCTCGAAGCCGCGATGTCAATCGCCCGCGCCAGGACGTCAAGCCAAACGTTTGCCGGATCCGCGCAATCGCGCGCTGCGACATGTTGTTCGTTACGGCCAGTTCACGCGTTGAACCGCTTCTCCAATTCGTTGATCTCGAGCAGGCCGATGAAGTCGGTGAACTCGGCGAACGCCATCAGCTCGTGGGCGATCGCCGCAGCAGGGATACCGGCTGTCTTGATCTGCGCCAGGGCGTGGCGCATCACACCGGTCGCCGCGAGCAGCGTCGAGATCGGGCAGATGATGAGCTTGAAGCCCAGCGCGGCAATGCGGTCGTAGGTCAGCGGCGGAGTCTTTCCGCCCTCCGCCCAGTTGAAGACCAACGGATAATCACGAAGAACTTCACAGACGGTCTCGATCTCACGTTCTCCCTCGAGCGCTTGGACGAAGAGCGCGTCAGCGACAGCACCGGCGAAGCGCCTCGCCCGGTCGATCGCCGCATCGAGGCCATGGACGGCACGAGCGTCGGTGCGGGCGATGATGACGGTGTCGGGATTCGATCGAGCAGCTACGGCGGCCTTGATCTTTGCCGCGGCCTCGTCCCGGGATCACCTGCTTGTTATTCATGCGGCCAAACTTCTTCGGTGTGACCTGATCTTCGAGATGAAAGCCGGCTGCGCCTGCTTGCTCCCAGAGCTGCACCGTTCGGATCACGTTCATCTGGTTGCCGTATCCGGTGTCGGCATCCGCGATGACCGGGAGCGACGTGGCGGCGACGATGCGGCGGATATTGTCGAGCATCTCGCCTTCGTTGGCCAAGCCAACATCGGGCCGGCCGAGCAGCGACGCCGATGTCCCGAAACCGGTCACGTAATCGACGTCGAACCCGGCCTCTTCGATGAGTCGCGCCCCCAGTGCGTCGTAGCAACCCGGTGCGGTGAGCGGTTCGGGGCGGGCGCGCGGCTCCCGAAGTCGGGCTGCTCGGTCGCCCGGTCGGGCCAGGAAAGTCATGGCGCCGATTCTCGCAAACTCAGCCCTTGCGGCATCGGGGAACACGGGTGAACAGCAACGAGCTCCTTCGGCGACATCCAAGCCAACCACACACGTCGGCGTGTTTTGTCGGTCGTTC
Organism: Acidimicrobiia bacterium; assembly: GCA_031368215.1. GTDB lineage: Bacteria > Actinomycetota > Acidimicrobiia > Acidimicrobiales > JANYDT01 > JANLQX01. The sequence goes on from JANLRD010000171.1 coordinate 8,119, forward strand.
GCCATCGCCTGAGGATCCAAGTACGTTTCGTGCATGAGGTCCTCTCGACAGTTCGCGATAGCGGTGATGTCCTTCTCTGCGGTCGTTGTTCCGATGCGAACCGCGTCCGCTGCTTCGAACATCCCGTCGACGTGCCAGCTCGATGCGACCGCGGTGCAGAGAGTCCTCGGTGTCAGCGACCTCAACAAGTACGCCGGGCCCGAGGTCCTGGCCGGCGGGACGTGCTCGTGGAGAAGCGACCGACCCCAACTGCTTTCTGCGCGTTCTCTCCGTCCGCCAGCATGCGACGAGAACCTCACGGCCGTTACGGCTTTGCTGGCGCGGGCGAAACCGTTCGATCGCGCTCCGAAGGCTCTTGGTGGGACGGCATTCTTCGCCCATACCGATCTCGGACCGGGAGCAGCCATCGCCATCGAGCGTGTCTACGTGCCGCGTGGCGCCAAAGGCTGGGTCGAGGTCACGCTTTCCGGCCGACTCGGCCCCGATGGCTCGCGAGGACTCGTCGTTATTGCCGCCCAGGCTGTTCCCGGGCTCACGACGCTACCTGCGTGAGCGAACTTTGGATCGAAGCTTGGCGACGGCGTCGCGCGGGTCGGTGAGCAGGAGAGCTCGGCGGACAACCTTCTCTTTGTTCGCCGTATACGGTGGGTAGAGAATCGGGGGGTCGAGGCGTGTCGAGCGGGTGTAGACAGAGCGCTGATGGCTGAAGGTGTCGAACCCGAATCGTCCATGGTAGGCGCCCATACCACTCTCACCGACGCCGCCAAATGGCAGATGAGGGGTACTGATGTGCATGATCGTGCCGTTCACACATACGCCACCGCTGGAGGTCCCGTCGACAACACGACGGTTCTCGGCATCGTCCTCGCTGAATGAATAGAGGGCGAGGGGCTTGTCGTCGGCGTTGACGAAAGCAATTGCGGCATCAAGGGAGTCGACGGCGATCACGGGCAAGATCGGGCCGAAGATCTCTTCCTCCATGATCGGGTCTGCGCGGGTGACCTCGGTGAGCACGGTTGGAGCGATGAACCGGGTATCGGGGTCGGTTTCTCCACCAACGGCGACCGTGCCGGAGTGGATGAGTTTCTCCAGGCGGTGAAAGTGTGGTCCGTTCACGATGCGGGCGAAATCAGCGCTCTTCTGCGGATCAGCGCCGTAAAAGTCGGTGAGCGACTTTCCAAGCGCGCGTACGAACTCGTCGTGGACCGAACGTTCCACGAGCACGTAGTCCGGAGCGATGCAGGTCTGACCGGCATTGAGAAACTTGCCCCACGCGATCCGACGCGCCGCCACATCAAGCTTGGCGTTCCGGCTGACGATTGCTGGACTCTTTCCGCCGAGCTCGAGGGTGACCGGAGTGAGGTGCTCGGCGGCGGCCCGCAAGACGATGCGGCCAACGCGCCCGTTGCCGGTATAGAAGATGTGGTCGAAGCGCTGCGCCAGAAGTTCAGTCGTTTCGGCAACTCCACCCTGGACGATGCCGATTGCCGGGTCTGCCAGTTCCGCGAAGATTTTCGCTGTCACCTCACTGGTGCACGGTGCCAATTCGCTGGGCTTGCCGATCACGGCGTTTCCCGCCGAGATCGCCGCGACCATGGGAAGGACCAGGAGTTGGAATGGGTAGTTCCATGGTGCAATCACGCACGCTACGCCGAGAGGTTCTCGGACAATCTCCGACGAGCCCGGTTGGAAGGCGATGGGCGTCGGCACCTTCTCCGGACGTGCCCATGCGTTGAGATTGGCCAGCACGTGATCGATGTCCGAAAGCACAAAGCCGATCTCGGCCGCCCACGCCTCCAGGCGAGGCTTTCCGAAGTCGGCGGCGAGCGCATCGAGCAACACCGACTCATGCGACACCGTGAGCTCCCGCAATCGGCCAAGTGCTGCACGCCTCCATGCAAGCGGGCGAGTACGTGCGGTCCTGTAGGACTGACGCGCGGTGTCAACAATGCCAGCGATATCGGCGACGGGCGTTGCGTTCATAGTTGATCTCCAGTTGAGGAAACGGGTGCGAGGCGAAAATCGGAGATCTGCGCATCGGGGGCACCCGCGTCGGCGTAGTTGTCCGCGCCACGCGCGCTGATGAACTGACGGAATGCGAAGGGACGATACCGGGGTCCTTCCGGCGCCATCTCGGCGATCGGTTCGATGATCGCCTCACGATCCGGATTGAAGAAGTAGGGGATGCTGATACGCGTACGGACGGTCATGGGGAGAACGCGGTGCACGGCTGCCCGGTAGCGGTCGTTGGTCCATACCTGCATGCAGTCGGCCAGGTTCACGACGATCGTTCCCGGGCGCGGTTCGACGTCGATCCAGCCGTGCTCACCGGACTCCGCCTGGAGACCCCCGACATCGTCTTGGATCAAGAGCGTGAGCAGTCCGAGGTCGGTGTGATGTCCGAGCGCCACATCACCGAGCTCGACCAGACCAGCACGCTCGTCCTCGGGCACCGGATCGTCGAGCGTGTAGTGGTTGAGCCGCATGTTGCTCGTGCGGCGATCACCCCGATGCGCCGCAGCGGTCGCTTCCTTCAGCCCGAGCGCGGCGAAGACGAGTTCGGCGGTTCGTGCCGCGAGATCGCTGCACGCGTCGTAGTGCGCAGCCATTGCCTCGCGGAATCCGTCGACACCGTCGGGCCAGCGGTTGTAATGACTGGCCAAACTTTGCGTCGGATCGACGAAGTCGAAGACCTCCTTGTGATCGCGTCGACGCTTGGTCAGCTCACGTTCGTTGTAGCCCAAGGGATTGGCCGCGTCACGACGAATAGCACCCTTCACCGCACGATCGGCGCCGAAGAACCGCTTCGACGCTTCGAAGGTCTCGGCGATGATCGGGTCGAGGCCGTGGCCGTCGAGAAGGAAGAACCCGTGGTCCCGGCATGCCCGGTCGAGATCGGCGAGCGAGGTGGCTCCGGGGTTGTCGATGCTCACGACGGGCACGAGGTCCATGTGCGCAGAACCTAGTGGCGTCCCGGCGAACCGGCGAGTCGTCGCTTCAGGGAGTCACGGCGTCGGCGGCACCACCGTCGATGCGGTAGTTGGCTCCGGTGATCGACGATGAGCGCTCGCTGGCGAGGAACGCCACGAGATGCCCGACGTCTTCGGGCTCGGGGACGCGACGGGTTGGGAGGTCCATGAACTCCTCGAACACCAGCGTCTGCACCGACGCCCAATCGGTGGGCCGCCCGAGCTTCTCTGCTCGCTTGGTGAAGCGCTCTCGGACCTCGTCCGTCGCAATGATGCCCGGGCTCACCAGATTGACGGTGATACCGGTGCCGGCAAGCTCCTTGGCCAATGAGGTGGTGATTGCCGGGAGCGCTCCTTTGGCGGCGTAGTACTGCGGCTGACGCGTGCCCGGACGCAGCGTCCCTACGGTTCCGACGAGGATGACCCGTCCCCACTGCCGTTCACGCATCGTTGGTACGCATCGACGTACGAGACGAATCGCTGAGAGGACGTTCTTGTTGTACGACTCGAACCACGCCGTCTCATCATTCGATTCACCGAACCACGAACCACCCTCGGCCACGCCGTAGTTGGCCACCAGCACATCGATCGGCCCGACCGCGGCAGCGAGCGCGTCGGCCCCGTCGTCGGTCAGCAGGTCCCCTGCGACGGCGCGGGCGTGGCCTCCGGCGGTACGGATCTCGTCCGCGACTGTCTTGGCGGGGGCGAGATCGAACCCGTGGACGATGACGTTTGCACGCTCGGCAGCAAGAACGCGGGCGATGCCCCGGCCGGTACCGCGGTGCGACGCGGTGACCAACACCGTCTTGCCGGCAAGTCCGAAATCCATTCGGCGGACTCTACGAGGTGGCCGATGGGCCGACCGCGAATTGACGACCCGTCATCTGCGCCCTGTCCCCGCGATCCGGGCGCTCCATCGGATGAAGGCCCATACGCTGCGCGAGTTGATCGGCTTCAGCCCGAGCGGTAATCGCGTCCTCACCATTCGTCGACATTCGAGCGACAAGATCGAGGGCGAGTACCTGCTGATGGTTGTCGCGGGCCTCCACCGTCGAGGCGATCGCAAGTTCGAGGAGCCGCCGTCCGCCGGCATCACCCTCGTCGAGGGCGAGCGCAACGACCTGGATCTGCAATGCTGCCGGAAGGTGGGCCGCATCGGACCAGGACACGCGAGGATGGAATCGCTCGAGCGCACCGCGAGCGGCGACGACATCTCTCGCCGAGCGATGAAGCGCCACGAGGTCAGCGAGCGAGTTGTCAGCCGAGGCGGCGTCGCCGAGTTGCTGGCTCGTCACCATGCTGCTTTCCAAAGAATCGACTGCGAGCTCGGTCTGTCCGAGTAACCAATGGGTGCGTCCCAGGAGACGCAGTGTTCCGACCTCCTCGGCCACGAAGCCGATGCTGCGCTCCGCAGCAAGGGACTTCTGCAAACTTTCCAGCGCAGCTGCAAAGCCTCCGTTCCGCAGCTCCACGAGCGCGAGGTTGCGATGGGCGAGCCGATAGACAAAGGGGTCGTTGTGGTCACGAAGGAGGTCGAGGGCCTCGCGGATCAGCTGCCCCTGCGCCTCATGGTCGCCGACGTACCCAGCGGCGAGCGCGAGGTTATGAACGGCAATGCCTTCGGCCCGGGTGTCGCCCAGGGCGGACAGCTCCTCACGAGCCTTGCGAATCAGGGCAACGCCGTCGTTGATCCGACCGGCATAGGTGAACACCTGCCCGACGATCGAACGGGTGAGGGCGACAACGTGCGGATCGCTCCCTTCCACCGACGCAAGTGCCCAGGATGCGATAGGCACCGATTCTTCATGACGGCCGACACGGGCAAGTAGCACCGCTTGGCGGGCACCGATCTGCGCCCGTAGGTCGAGAGCCGCATCGCCAGCAGCGGCCAGGGCACGGCCGAGTCGGGCTGCCGCGATCGAGTTGTCGCCGGTGATCAGCCAACCGAGAAACAGATCGTTGGACAGGGCAAGTGCCGCGTCTGGATCGTCGACGACCAGCCAGTCGAAGACAAGGTCGACAACGGCGCGCTCGTCGCGCAGCTTCGCCAACCATCCGGCCTGGTTCGAGGTGCGCAAGCCCTGTGCACACTGCTTCGCCATGATCGCTACCCACGTTGCGAGAGCGGAGCTGATGCTCGCCGTGCGGCCGGCTTGCTCGGCACGATCGTTCGCGAAGACGCGGACACTGTTCAGCACGCGATAGCGCGACGCCCGTCGGCTCCGGTCGGTGACGACGAACGAGCGATCCGCGAGCTGGGTGAGCAGATCGACAATCTCGTCGACGGCTACTCCAACCGCGGGCGCAACGACTTCAAGAGCTTCGAGGGTCGCCCCTTCAGGGAACGCGGCCACGATCTGCAGGAGCAACTGCGTGTCGGGGAACAGCAGCTCATAGCTCCAGCCGATGGCATTGGCCAGTGTCGAGTGCCTTCGGGAACGGCGGGTGCTCCGATCGGCGAGGAGGTCGAACCGGTCATGAAGACGTTCGGCAATCTCGTTCACGCTCAGCACCCCGCAACGTCGTGAAGCCAACTCGATGGCCAGTGGGAGATCGTCGAGCTCGGCACAGATCTCGTCGGCGGAACGGAGCGTGTCGGCGTCGAACACAATGCGCGGGTTCATCTCGGCAACCCGGAGGACAAACAGCTCCAACGCGCCGGCCCGAGGAAGGGGCTGCAGGGGCCAAATCATCTCACCGGGGACTCCGAGGGGGCGTTGGCTGGTTGCCAAGACGGTGAGTGAAGGGCAGTTTTCGAGCAACGCCCGGATGACGGACGCCGGACCGTCACCGAGGTGTTCGCAGTTGTCCACCACCAGCAACATGTCGGCGCCTCGCAACCGCTCGCACAGACCGGCGATCGGCCGGTCGAGGGGTGCGCCGAGCGTTGCCGCGATCGCTTCAGCGACCTGATCGGAGTGCAGCGTCGGCTCGAGGGGTACGAACCAGACACCGTGTGTCCGCTTCATCCGGCTGGCGAGTTCGACGGCAAAATGCGTCTTGCCGACTCCCGCCGGTCCGGTGACGGTCACGAGTTGGTGGCGAGCCAACATCGTCTGGACCGCTTCTCCGTCAGCATCTCGGTGGACCAGACGCGAGGTCGGCTGGTACACGTTCCCGAAGGTCGCAACCGAGGCAGGGTCCTCCACAGTTGGCAGCATCGAAATCGGACTGCTCCCGAGGAGCGATGAGTCCTGACGGAGCACACCGGCTTCGAGTTCCTGCAGACGCGGGCCCGGATCCACGCCCAACTCGTCCACCAGCCGACCGCGGATGCGGCGGTAGGCGCCAAGCGCGTCTGCCTGTCGGCCCAACGCGGCATAGGCCCGCATCAGCAGTTCATACAGCGGTTCGCGCAACGGATGCTGTGCAGCGAGTTCTTCGAGCTCGGGCAGATGCTCGAGGACGTGGCCTGCGGTCAGCTCGAGCCGCAGCACGTCCTCCGTCGCACCGAGGCGGAGCTCGTCCCAACGCGCCGCCGCGCCAAGCGTGAAGGGCGCGTCACCGAGGCCGCCGAAGGGGGATCCGCGCCATCGGCTGAGCGCGTCGGCGAAGACCTTCGCCGCCCCTCGCTGGTCGACGTCGGAGGTTCGGCGGGCGGCGGCGATGAGCCCCTCGACGGCCAACGCGTCGACGCCGGCCGGATCGATGTCCAGGACGTAACCCGGGCGTGTGGCACGAACGGCATCGCGGCCAAGCACCTGCCGAAGTTGGGACACTCGCACTTGCAGAGCGTTGAGCGCGTTCGCCGGAGCCGCGGCGCCCCAGACGTCGTCGATGAGCTGATCCACGGCAACGACGCTTCCAGCGTCCAGCGCGAGGCGTGCGAGGACCGCTCGCGTCCGCACTCCCGGTACATCGACAGCGTTTCCGCGAACCCGGACTTCGAGCGGGCCAAGAAGGTTCACCTCGATCAGCTGAGGTGCAATCTCCACCCGTCAGACCCTAGTCAGGGGATCGTCAGTATCGATCGTCAGGATGCGTCCATGTCCGATCAGCCCCTTCTCGTCGCCGCGGCGATCGCTCGCCTCGTCGGCGAAGACCCGTTGGCTCCGGTCATCCTTGCCGCGGCCGTCGCGGACTATCCGGGCTCATTCGATGCCACCGCAGCATTGGCCCTTGTCAGCGAGGAGTTCGACGATGTCGTTGCAGTGGCTCGACGTTTGGCGACGGGGCGGCGTCAACGCCAACACGTGGCAATCATCGAATGCTCGCTGCGTCGGGAAGTCGATCGTGCACACCTTCTGTCTCGCGAGCATCTCGCCGAGTTCCCCGACGACGTGATCGTGAGCTGGCTCGCCGCGAAGCGATGACCTTGCTGGCCGGTCACTCGCCGAGCGGGCGGCGGGGCGCACCGGCCCCGCCGTCGGTCAACCCGCCATCAGGGACTGGATCTCTGCATGGTGCTCGAGGCGACGAAGCGCACGACGAACCCGGGACTTGGCGGTACCTTCCGGTGTACCAGTGGCGACGGCGACCTCGCGGAGGGTGTGCCCTCGGAAGTACGCGAGCTCGATGGCGGCGAACTCGGCCGGTGGAAGCGTCTGGAGTGCGGTTCGCAACGATTCGTTGGTCCGCGTGCTCGTCTCGCTCGCAACGAGTGCTTCGGCGAAGTCCGGCACGACCGTCTCGCATCCCACCGTCTGCCAACCGCTCGCCGCTCGCACCTGACGTCGGCGGCGGCTCTCTTCCTGGCGCACGTGGTCGACGGCTCGGCGTCGCGCCAAGGTCACCAGGAAGGGGCGGAGGCCCCCTCGCGCATGATCGACGATCGCCGCGTTGCGCCAGAGGTGCACGAAGACCTCCTGTGTGACATCCTCTGCCGCTTGTGGATCGATCACGATTCGACGTGCAGCGGCGAAGACGAGGTTCGCGTAGCGCTCGTACGCCGCGGCCAGAGCGCTTTCATCATTTCGGCAGAGGCGCTCGGTGAGGCTCGGGTCGTCTTCGGCAAACGTCACGGCGGAGGTCATGACTCCACCGTGCCGACGGGCGTTGACAGACGACTGTCGGGTGACTGTCCGATTGCTGACGGCCACACCTGAAGGTGTTCAGGGACGGTTCAGCACCGGACCAAGGTCGTCGGAGACGGAGTGGAGTCATGACCGCGCGAACAGGTGCGCGTGGGAGTCATGACCACTGGAGACGCACCGACCGGTGATCGTGCGTTCGAAGGCTGCATCGGTTCGGACGTCCGGGTACCGATTCACAAGGCTCGACTCGCCGACCGGGCGAGTCGATCGGCCATTGTGTCGAGCAACGCACTCGGCGCGGCAGCCAACGTCCCCAGAGCACCAAGAAAGGTCTCACCGGGAATGCGCCAGACGAGCGCTTGGGAAGTCGCAACCACGGTCGCCGTGCGGGGACTGCGCTCGAGCAACCCGATCTCGCCGAACCAATCGCCGCTCGACATGTTGTTGATCTGACGATCGGCATCGAAGACGGCGAAGTCGCCTTCCTGGACGACGAAGACGTCGTCGGCCGGCTCGCCTTGGCGGAGCACAACCGCTCCGGCCGGCACGCGTTCGACGATCACGGACGCGGCGAGCCGTTCGAGGGCCGAGGGGGAGGCGTCAGCGAACACCCCCAGAACGCCGAGCTTCTGGACAATCGGCTGGAGTTCTCTCCGCCTGGCGTTCGTCGAACGCGAGAGGGCAACGAGCTGAGGAATCGACACCAGACCGACAAGCATCACGAGCACGGCGATGGCGACGAGGCTTCCTCGCAGGCCGACGAGGGCGACCAGTGCGGGTGCGAGCAGCGCACCGAACAGCTTGCCGGCGTTCGATGCCGCACCCACCACGCCGAAGATCCGGCCGAGCATCTCCCGGCGGCTGAGCCGTTGCAACAGAATCAGCGAAAGCACTTCGAACCCGACGATCCCTGCACCGGTGACCACCAAGGCGACTCCGGCCACCACGGGTGACCCCAGGACAGCGAGGAGAGCGAGCGGTAGGGCCGTGCTCAGGAGGGTCGCCATCACGACCTCGGTGAGCCGCTCGGCCTCCGCGAACCTTGCCGCTGCTGGAAGCGCACACACCGCCCCCAGGCCGACTGCGCCGGTCAGCACGCCGACTCCCGTTGTTCCGAGCCCCAGCAGCTCTTCGGCGACGAGAACGTAGAGGACGAGTTCCGCTCCCCGAACCGCATACATGACGAAGACCAGACGCATCACGACACTCAGGCCCGCATTTGCCCGCACCGCTCTCCAACCCTCACCGAGCTGATCGAGCCAGCTTGCCCGATGGCTCTTCAGCGTCTCGGTCGACGCAACACGTGGCTCCGAGAGGCGCGGAACGAACAGGAGGACGAACGCGGAGAGCGCAAAGCAGACACCGTTGACTGCGAACGCAGTGGCCGGTGATGCGAATCGGAGCATGAACGCACCGAGGAGCGGTCCGATGAAGGTCATCAGCTGGCGGACCGAACCGACCAGCGCGCTGGCCGAAGACAGCGAGTCTTCACCAGCCACCGCGGGGAGTGCGGCCGATAGGGCCGGGCGGGCGGGTGCCGCGACGGTGTAGGTCGCGAGGACGAGCCCGAACGCAATGGCGAGCCCTGCCCGTTGCTCCGCGGCCACAGCCAACAACAACATCAACACAGCACGCGTCAGGTCCAACGAGATCAGGAGGCGTCGGCGGTCCATCCGATCGGCGAGAAGCCCCGCCGGTGCGCTGATCAGCGCCCGCGGGCCGAGACGCACGATCGCCGCGAGCGCGAATCCCCCCGCACCGACGCCACGATCGAACAGCAGGACGAGGAGCCCGACCCAAAAGATCCCGTCACCGATGCCCGAGACCGCTTCGGCGCAGACAACCCTGCGGACTCCAGCTGCGTGCCGACTCCGCCTCCCCCCGTTCGCAAACATGTTCCTGCGGATCCTTGGCGTCATCACGGCTGTTGAAGAACGTTCGAAGGATAGCGAGCGGACAACGATCTTCTTCGAGAGATCGACTCGAAACGCACAACGACTTCTGGAGTTCATCTCTCGTTCAACAAACGTCAAGGAACGGGCGGGGAACGCTCGGTTCGCTGGTGGCGATCCGACCTGAGTGGCGGTTCCGAAGACCGCGGGCGGTTCTGGCTGACGTTGCTGTTCTCGCGAACGGGTGAGTACGGTCGAACACGTGATATCCGACTCATTGGACCTGACCACCGCCCAGTTTGCTGCCGGCACCGGTTGGGACATCCAACCGCAAGGTGCCTGCAAGGCGGGGGTGTGCGTTTCGCTCGAGGCCGGCGCGCCGTTCAGCGCGCATGCGGCAGCAGCTCGGCTCGGCATGGCGGTCATCCATGATGAACAGGCCGGCATCTGGGCCATCGGACCAGAGTCGTTCAACCAACACGCGCTTACGAGTGCCGAGGCGCCAGAGCTGGTCCTCGACGACATCAACGGCCACGAGTTCCGCCTCTCCTCACTTCGAGGTCAGAAGGTGGTGCTCGTCGCCTGGTCGCCGTATTGAGGCTGTGCCTTCGACCTGCCCGGGTGGCAGGCACTGCGCAGCGAGCTTCACGCCGACGGCCTTGAGGTCGTGACGGTCTCGTTGGAGATGTCGGGCCCGGAGGCCAGCCGCTCGTACATCGACGCAGCCGCGCCTGAGCACCCTTCGCTGCTCGATCCCGGCCACACCGTCGATGCCCTCTTCGGAGTCGTGAACATTCCCAACGTTGTCTGGATCGACGAGCGGGGCATGATCGTACGCCCCGCCGAAGCAGGGTGGCCCGGAGCACGACAGGAGTTTCCGGCCAACCTGAGGTCGTCCCTGCCGAAGGTGGGCCGCGCCAGGACCGCCCCGAGACGCGCCGAAGGAACGCCTGCTGCGAACGTGCTCATCGCCGGCCAGGATCGTACGCTCTATGCCGATGCGATCCGCGACTGGGTCGCGAAAGGTGCTGACAGCGTCTATGCGCTCACCCCCGACGAAGTAGTCGCCCGGTCACAACCGCGGTCGATCACCGAATCGGAAGGGGCTGCCCACTTCGAGCTCGCCAACCACCTGTGGGCGGCCGGGAAACGAGACCTGGCGATCGCCCACTTCAACGAGTGCCATCGTCTCCAGCCCGACAACTGGACGTACAAACGTCAGGCATGGTCGGCGGTGAGCAACGAACGCGTCGGCGGGGAGTTTGGCCGGTTCGTGCAAGGCCCGCTCGAAGGCGAGGAAGACGACTGGCCATTCGCATCGGACTTCCGCTCGGACGTCGCCATGGTCGCAGAGGGCGGCTACTACCCCGCCACCATGTAAGGACGCCCGCCCGTGCTGCGAAGTTGTTCGCTCGGTCGCTCCCCGGGCGACTCGGATACCAACAACCTCACGGGTGTCTCGGCGTAACGTTCAGCGGGTCGGCCTTGACGTCGAATGGGGAAGAACATGATCGAGCTACAGCGCGAAGGCCACGTGTTCGTCCTCACTATGGACGACGGCGAGAACCGTTGGAACACGAGTTTCGTGCGCGCCTTCGCCGCAGCGCTCGACGAGGTCGAGGCATCCGCAGGTCCTGCCGCGCTCGTGACGACGTCGAACAGCGAGAAGTTCTTTTCCAACGGCCTCGACCTCGAGTGGGTGTCGTCCACCGGTGAACATCGGGGCGGTGATCGCTCGGTGTTCGGCGACGAGTTCATGTCGCTGATGGGCAGGATCATCACGTTGCCGATCCCGACGGTCGCAGCCGTCAACGGTCACGCGTTCGGTGCGGGCTTCATGACCGCGTTGTGTCATGACGTCCGTATGATGCGTGCCGATCGCGGATTTCTCTGCGCCAACGAGATGCAGCTCGGCATGGTCATCCCCCGTCCCGAGCTTGCGCTCTTCCGCCACAAGCTCCCCGCACACGTCTTCTTCGAGACGGTGCAATTGGCGAGACGCTGGTCCGGACCCGATGCGCTTGCCGCTGGCATCGTCAGCGAAACGGCGAGCGCCGAGGAACTGCTCGGCGCCGCCCGGAAACGGGCGATGGAGTTAGCCCCGCTGGGTGCAAACCGGCGGGCGTTCGGCGCACAGAAGGAGAGCATCTTCGGTGAGAACGCGGCGCTCAACGAACCCCATGGGGCGGCATTCATGCTCAAGTACGGAGCACGGTTCCACTAGCCACTGATGGCCGGCGGCGCGTCGATGCCCACGTAAGCGGGGGAAGCGATTGGGGCGAGACCTGAAACAAGAAGGCCCTCTCGCTCTGTGATTACGATCACAGACATGCCGCCCCTGCGGTTCACGATGAAGGTCCGGGCGTTTCGTCAGGCTGAAAGGGAACAAAACCGATGTTGCTCACCGCATGGCGGGACCTGCAGTTCCGACGCCGCAGGGTGGCCATCGCCGTCCTCGGCACAGCATTGGTGCTCTCACTCAGCCTGGTGATGACGGGAATCTCGGCGTCGTTTCGCAATGAGGTCCACAACACGCTCCGCTCCTTTGGGGCAGACGGATGGCTCCGACCGGTGACGGCGAACGGCGTGTTGATAGCGAGCGGTCCCTTCGAGGCCGCAACCGCTCCGACCGCAACACAACTCGGCGTCGACCGCGCCGATCCCGTGATGTTCCGCAATACATCGGTCGGTCGCGGCGAGAAGGATCGGATTGCCTACTTCGGCGTTGTGCGAGGCGGGCTCGGGGACCCCAACCCGACGAGGGGAGCCAGACTGGCAAAGGACGGTGACGTCGTTCTCGACACGAAACTCGACCGCAAGGTCGGCGACTCCATCACCGTCGGGGGGAAACGATTCACCGTCGTCGGTCTCGTCCGAAGTCGGAGCATCCTCGCCGGGGTCCCGATCGCGTTCATGTCGATCGCGGATGCGCAGAGCCTGGCGTTCGGCGGTCGTCCGCTGGCCAACACGGTTGCACTACGGGGGACGCCGAAGGCGGTGCCGAGCGGTTGGGCCGTGGACACCGAACGCGACGTCGAGACGGAAATGCTCCAGCCATTGAAGGAAGCGATAAAGACGATCGACCTGGTACGCGGGCTCTTGTGGCTCGTCGCCGCGCTGATCGTCGGTTCCGTGATGTACCTGCAGTCACTGGAGCGTTCACGGGACTTCGCGGTTCTCAAGGCCACCGGTTCGTCAGCCGCTTCGATCGGCGGAAGCCTGGCTCTGCAAGCAATCTTCCTCATGTTGGTGGCATCCGTGCTCGGCATCGGGATCTCGATGTTGCTGGCCCCGCAGTTCCCTATGAACGTCGACATACCACCGGCTTCCTTCGCCCTGCTTCCCCTGATTGCCATAGCAATCGGCCTCGTTGCGTCCGTCACCGGACTACGACGCTCTTTGAAGATCGAACCCGCCTTTGCCTTCCGGGGGGCGTGAGATGAACGGCGCTTCTGCATCAGAGGGCCACGACGGTCTGCAGGTGAACGATCTTGTCGTCGAGTACCGGCGCGGCTCCCAGGCGATACGCCCGATCGACGGGCTCAGCTTCAATGCGGGGCCGGGCTCGATCACGTTGCTGATCGGCCCGTCGGGCTGCGGAAAGACCAGCGTCCTTTCCTGTCTCGGTGCGATGCTCACACCGACTTCCGGTTCGATCCGCCTACGAGACGTTGACGTGGTTGGTGTTACGGGCAGGGGGCTCACGAACTATCGGCGCAACGATGTCGGTATCGTCTTCCAGGCATTCAACCTCCTGCCGTCACTCACGGCCGTGGAGAACGTCCGGGTGGTCATGAGCGCGGCCGGAGTGAAGCGGCGCCGGGCTGACGAGCGAGCCACCGAGATCTTGACAACACTCGGACTCGGCGGACGTCTGCATCATCGTCCCGATGACCTGTCCGGCGGCCAGCAGCAGCGGGTTGCAATCGCCCGTGCCCTGGCGCTCGATCCGAAGTTGCTCCTGGCCGACGAGCCGACCGCGCATCTCGATCACGGATCCGTGGCGAGCGTGCTGGATGTGTATCGCCGCCTCGCCGATGATGGTCGCATCGTCGTTGTTTCCACGCACGACGACCGAATGCTTCCGGTCGCCACCAATGTCGTCGAGTTGGCGCCCCGTTCGCACACGACCGCGCAACCTGGCGTCGTCTCAGTGGCGAAGGGCGAGACGCTCTTCGCTCAGGGCGACCGTGGCGAGCTCGTCTACGTGATCGAGTCAGGGACGTTCGACGTTGTTCGGCGAGAACCCGACGGCGAGACGGTTGTGGTGGCTGACGTCGGTGCTGGCGACCACGTCGGCGAGATGGCCCCACTGTTCTCGCTTCCCCGGTCTGCCAGCGTCATCGCAACGAGCGACGCGGTCGTCGAGGGAATGCCGATCGAGCAGTTTCGACGTCGCTTCGGCGTGCGGTCGCTCGCCGGTCGGTGAATCGTGCAGGCGACCGCTGAAGACCTGCGATCGATCGCGTTGTTCCGTGGGCTCGATGACTCCATCCTCGCGGAACTGGCCGAAGCGATGTCGACGAGGCATCTCCGAACGGGCGACTGGCTTGCTCCACCCGACGACTCGTTGCCGGGGCTCAGCGTGGTTCTTGCCGGCGCGCTCGATGTGTTTGCGACGCGTGTCGAGGGCTCGGTTGCACAAGATGTGATCTCGATCGGCGGTTCTTGTGGTTCGTGGACACTCCTCGGTGGTGGAACGCGTTTGGGAGAGATCCGCGCCACCTTTGATGTGCCGACGACGACGCTCGGTGAACTGCGGAGTGACTCTTTCGAGACGATCGCCAACCGGCATCCCGGCGTTCGTGATGTCGTGCTTCGTAACGCCACCATGGAGTTTCGCGACTTCGAGCTCACGCGTGCCGTCCGCAGTGGTTGGGGCATCGTCGACCCCGAAGCCATCGCCTCTTTGGCGAAGGTTGGCGTCATCCGCGACGTCGCGGCGGGTGAGGTCCTCGTCCGGAAGGGCGACCCGGCGAAGTCTGCCTATCTCGTGTTATCGGGTAGCTTCCAGGTCACGGGACACTCCGATGACACGTCGGCCGCGAAGGAGCCGACGCTCCCCATGCTGGGCACCGGTCAGCTCGTCGGAGAGCGGGCCCTGCTGAGAGACGGCGTCCGCAGTGCAACGCTTACTGCGATGCGGGCGTCGCGCGTCGCTGAGTTCGAGACTGGGGCGTTCCTCGAGATGTGCCGCGCCCATCCGGAGGTGCTGTTGCGGACCGTCGGCGAGTTCATGCGCAGACTGGACTCGAGAGCGCGACCAGAGGCGCCAACGGGTCATCGGATCGCGCTGGTGGGCGACGGCGTCGCAGACGTGAGCGCATTCGCGAAGCGACTGGCCGCGTCGTTTCCTGAACCGATAGCGGTCATCGACGCGCAAGAAGCCAGCGCCGCGGTCGGATTGTGCGACGACCTCTCCGACGCTGCCGCGGAGCTGAACCTTCGGCGTCTCGGCGCGTGGCTCGATCGTCGTACCGAGCAGTCCCCGTGGCTCCTCCTCGTCGCCGATCCCCGGGACCGCCGCTGGACCGCAGCGTGCCTATCCCATGGTGATCATGTCGTCGCGCTGGTCGAGAAGTCGGGCACGATTCCGAATCGCCATCCGGTGTGGCCGGCTGACGCGCCGACTCTGCAACCGACAACGCTCGTGCTTCTGCATCCGACGTCGACCCGTCTTCCGAGCGGTACGGCTGGCGTGCTTCGACAATTCCCGGCAAACGCCCACCTGCATGTGCGCATCGACCGCGACGATGATGTCGGCCGAGTCGCTCGCATGCTCGCCGGCGTTCCCTACTGTCTCGTGCTCTCCGGCGGCGGGGCCCGCGGCTTCGCCCACCTCGGTGCCGTTCAGGCCATGCGCGAGCTCGGCATTCCGTGCGACGTCGTCGGTGGGACGAGCATCGGCGCCGTCATGGCCGCCTACCAGGGCATGGACCTGAGCATCGAGGAGCAAATCAGCCAGACGGAGGCTGACTTCAAGGGACTGATGGATTACACGTTGCCGGTGGTCTCACTTCTCAAGGGACGGCGCACCAGTGAACGGATTCAGCGTCACGCGGGCGACCACACCATCGAGGACCTCTGGATCCCGTACTTCTGCATCTCGACGAACCTCTCGACCAACAACATGAAGATCCACGATCGCGGATCGATCGCCACCGCCGTTCGGGCGAGCCTCGCGCTGCCCGGCGTGTTTCCGCCCGTGCACGATGGAGAGCACTTCCTCATCGACGGCGGAGTGCTCAACAACTTCCCTCTCGACGTGATGCGCGCTCGTAATCCGTTCGGGAAGGTGATCGCAGTCGATGTCGCCGCCAACGTGTTGCTGGAGGCTGTCGGGAACTTCGGCCTCCAGCTCTCGGGTTGGCGCGCTGCAGTGTCCATGCTGCGACGAAAACCGCTCGCACCGAGCATCGCCACGACACTCGTGCGGACCTCCATGATCGGCTCGGCACGAGATCACGATCGCTACCTCCAGCTGCGCTTCGCCGATGTCCATATCGAACTCGTCCTCAAGGAAACCGGCCTGCTCGACTTCGGAGGCGTCCGCCCCATTGCCGAGTACGGCTACCGAGGATCGAGGCCGCAACTCGCTTCGTGGTGGGAGCAGAGACACTAAGGCAATGCGTCGATGGTGACGGTGCCGTCGTGACCGTTCACCGTGATCGTGGCTCCGGTGGGGATGCGTCGGGTGGCATCGGCGATCGCCGGCACACAGGGAATGCCGAGCTCTCTACTCACGATCACCGCGTGCGTGGCGACCGAGCCGACGTTGACAACCACGGCAGCAGCTGCGAGGAATAGCGGCGTCCACGAAGGATCGGTGTTCGGAGCGATCAGGATGTCACCAACCTCGAGCGCGGTCGGGTCGTCGACGTCGAGCAATACCCGAGCAGTGCCGGTGACCACACCGGGAGAACCAGCCACTCCCTTCAGTACGTCACCGACGGCGACGGGCGAGGTGATGAGGTCGGCGCGTCGTACCCAATCGGTGAGCGGAGGAGCGGCACCATCGACGATGTACGGCGGCTCCAGTTCGTACAGCGCGAGATAGTCGGCCTCCCGCTCGGCGAGCATTGATGTGAACGCGTGTGGGTTGGCGAAGAAGTCATCCAGTTCGACCTCGACGAGCATGTAGATCTGTTTCGGGTGGGCAAGGTGACCGGCAGCCACCATCCGTCGGCCGAGCTCGTCGAAGCACATGCGCATCTCATGAAGCGCACGAATGTTGTTGGTCTTGGACCGCTCCCGGGCGACCATGAAGACCATGGCAGAGTGCAGCCCGGTCGAGAGCATGTCGAGCGCCTCGGCGTTCCCCGACAACGAATTCCGGAGTCGGGCGAAGAGGCGCTCACGTTCCTCGGCACCTCGGCGCTCACCGGCGCGCGGATCGGCGGCGTCATCATTGCCGCGGAGCCGATCGATCGCCGACAGCAAGAGTGAAGGCTTGGTCTCATACGAGGAGCTGTAGAGATCCCACTCGTTGGGGCCGCGGGAACCATTTCGATACATGAAGTCGGCGGCGGCGGCGGCGAAGGCCGCGGCGGCGGGTTCGGTGCTCGACCGGACACGTTCCAGCAGTCCATCGACTCCTTGATCGAACAACGCGGTGAGAACCGACGAACGTCGGGCCTGACGCGACAGGTCCCAGATGGAGTTGGCGATGTCGGCAGAGTCCACGTCGCCGAATCCCGACAGCAGCGAGGTCACCATCGTCGGATCGATCTCGGCGGTCAGTGCGGCAAGAATGCCGGGCCCGACCGACGCCCCGAGCGATGCCCACACGTGCTGGGTGAACATCGCTACCAGATGGCGTTGCACCGACCTCGCCCGGCCGAGGAGTTGCGCGGTGGTGAGGGCCGAGAGATCCGGACGGCTGTCGCGCAGAGCCTTGGCGTCGCGCTTCTGGCGCTCGATTTCCGGAACGACGGGCGTCGACATGATCCACGCCATCTGCTTGCCGAGCAGTTCGGTGTGACGCGGTGAGGTGTGCCAGTCACGCTCCTCGTACGGTGGAATCGCTGACGGATCATCGAAGTAGGCATTGTCGACCGCCTGCCATCCGGCGCCCGAGCGCACACCGAACAGACGGGCCTGGGTCAAGGAGTTGTAGAAGTAGCCACCGAAGAGCCCGAAGGTCTCGGGTTTCTCGGAGCTGTACTCGTCCGCGTCGAACACGCCCAGCTGGACGAAGCCATCGCGACAACCGAGCACGATGCCGCTCTCCCATGCAAACGTCCAGCCCAACGGACTTACCGGGTCGGACAGAACCTCGCCGGCGTTGCCGCGCGTGTAGTTGGGAAATCGGTCGGTGGGAACCCGGTCGGCAATCCAGCGTGAGCCCAACATGATTCGAGATACCCCCTCGCGTTCTCCTGCACCAGACAGTGAGCGCGTCAGAACATACGTCGAAACGATGTCTCCGCGCCGGGCGACGCGGAAAGCTCAGGCGTCGAGTTCGCTCAGCATCTCCGTCGAACGATGGTCGACGACCGCTTGGAAATGGCGGCTGGCGAGCGTGTCTACCAGCGCGAGTCCGCGCTCATTGGCGAGGTCGAAGGTGGCTCCGACGAGCACGGCGGTGGAGCAACTCGTGAGGTGACCGAATCGGTAGTCGTGCCACAGCTGCTCGAACGAGTAGTCGGTCACGCCACGCTGCACGATGCGGTCGTGGTACGCCTGCACCAGCGATGCCTCGTGCCCCCGACGGTCCTCGACCGTCAGCGAGCCTCCGAGGAAGTAGCAGAGGTCGTAGATGCCGGGACCGCGGCCGATGCCCTGCCAGTCGATGACGACAACGGGCTCCGCGCTGCCGGCATCGAAGAACAGGTTGTCGACGCGGTAGTCCTGATGCAGGAGGGTCCACGGCCACTGGGAGATCTTCTGCATCACGCCCCAGTAGTTGGAGGCGATGAGCTCTCCCGCCTCGGCCCCACCCTCGGGCAGCGACGAAGCGAACTTGGAGTTGAACCCTGCCCACAGCGCCGGCCACATCTGCGCGAGGCCCTCGATGCGCGCGTGCACCACACTGGGCACCCACTCCATCGCCGGCGTCTGCACCTTGCCCCACCAACACGAGTGCAGGTCGGCCATGGTCTTCACCGCGTCACGAGCCTGCTGCGGGCTCACGCCCTCGACCTGGTCGCCCATCACCAAGTGACCGAGGTCTTCCATCACGACGACGAACTCGGCCGTTCCGCTGACGATGTCGGCCAGGAACACCCGCGGCGTGCGCACCGTTGTGTTGGCGTCGAGCTCGCGCATGAAGCGGATCTCGGCCTCGTACATGCCCAGCCCCACGCCCTGGGCGCGGTTCTCCTCGAACGGCGACGGCGACTTCACGATCACGCTCGCCGGCGCGGCGCCGCGGTCACCCGCGTAGGAGAGACGGATGCGGGCCAACTCGCCCATCACCCCGACCCCGGCGCCCAGCGGTTCGATCTCGATCAAAGAAACTGATGACGGACCAGGAAGAGCCCCCGATAGGTGCAGCACCTCGGTCATCCACTCGGCGGTAACGGCGGCGGGGTTGGCGGGAATGCTGAGCGCGGACATTCGAACGAGCTTAGGAGGGCACCTCGCACGGACCCAAGAGGGGCGCCGGCCGTCAGACGCGGGTCGTGGTCGAACCGGCGGGGGAGTTCCGGAACATGTTCTCGGCGTCGAAGCCGATCCGAGTGTCGGGAACGATCTCGATCACGACACGACCGGGAGTATCGAGATGGTGGACGAAGGCCTTCTGCTGGTCGGTGCTTCCGGGCCGGACCTTCGCCGCGAGGGTCGGATAGAACCACGCCTTCGTGGCTTCGTCATCATGCACGATCGCGTTCCCTTTGTAGGTCACCGTCTGGCTGACGCCGATGTCCGTTCCCCGGCTCGAGACGGCGATCGCCACCCGTGGCCGAGCCTCGACCGCCGGGACACGCTTGCGCCGTCTGGTGCACGTGAGCCAGAACCGCCCATCATGGGCGACGAAGTTCATGATGACGCCGACCGGATCACCGTCCTTGGTCGACCACATGAAGCAGCACTCCGTCTGCGTGCCGAGGAGTCGCTGCTCACGTCGATCGTCGAGTGAGAACGTCGAGACGTCTTCATAGGAATCGGTGTAGGTCTCGTCGTCACTCATGAGCGATGAGTCTCCCCTGTCAACGGCTTCAGCGCCACGTCGGCAGTTCCTCTGCCGAGCGGCCACAATGCTTCCATGAGTCCATCGCCCGGCAACGACCGCTGGTTCACGAACGAGCACCCGGCGCTGCTTCGGTGCTGGCACCCTGTCGCCCGAAGCGCCGACGTCGGCGAATCGCCCGTGGCAGTGGAACTCCTCGGAGAGCATTGGTGCGTGGTTCGGCTGAACGGACTGCTGACCGCTCTGCCGGACCGCTGCCCCCACCGCTTCTCGCCACTGTCGGCCGGCCGTGTCGTCGAGGGAACCCTCGAATGCGCTTACCACGGGTATCGCTTCGGACCCGATGGGCACTGTGTCGAGATCCCGGCGCAGTCCCCATCGCTTCCGATCCCGCCGCGTGCGCATTGTCAGCCGGCCCACGGCGTGTGCGATCACCTCGGCCTCGTGTGGGTCGCCATCGAAGCGCCCGTCGTCGATCTCCCCGAGGTTCCCGAGCATCACGACCCCACCTTCGTGCACTGCCCGCTTCCCCCGCTCGACTGGCACGCCAGCGCCGCCCAGATGACCGACAACTTCCTCGACCAGGGTCACTTCCCGTTCCTCCACCTCGCAACGTTCGGCGCAGTGGACGATCGCGTCGTTCCCGACTACGAACTGGAGCGACGCGGTCTGGGGTTCACGGTTCGCCACACCCACAAGACCAAAGCACTGGCCGACTCCCACCCGGGCGCAGCGCAAACCCGCATCATCGAGCGCGAAGACCTCTTCGTCTACACAGCGCCCCACCACGTGTATCTCCGGATCAACTACAAGTCGGAGAACGCGGTGCTCACGATCAGCTTCTGCCACCAACCGGTGAACGAAACGACCACGCGACTCTTCTGCACCGACTACCGCAACGACATCGCCGACACGGCGAACGAACGGCAGCAGACTGCCGACTTCCAGATGGCCGTGGCGGCGGAGGACAGGGCCCTCCTCGAGCGTGTTCACCGAAAGGGCGTTCCGCTCGACGTGACGGCCGAAGTTCACACGAAGGCGGACCGCATCACCTTGGAGATGCGCCGAATCCTTCATGAACTCGTCACGCTCCCGACCTGAGCAGCTCCGGCAGATCGGTACGCTCTTGTTCCGGACGCCAAGTTACGTATCAGCAGCCGAAGGCGTCGAGACGGCACCCGACCTCTGCGAGCTGTTCACCATGAATCGCCTTGGCGAACCCGGGCTCGCCTCGCGGGATGACCTCGGTGATTCCTTCGACCAGTGGTCGGTCCCGAACGTCTGGCCCGACCGTCCGAGCGACCTGCGCGAGATCTGGTTGGAGTACTACGCAGCAATGGAGTCGCTCGCCGTCGACCTGATGCGACTGTTCGCCATCGCCCTCGGCATCGACGAGCACTTCTTCGACGACAAGATCGACAACCACATCACGAACCTGTGCGCGAACCACTACCCACCGGTCATTGCGGAAGCGTTGCCGGGACAGTACCGCAAGGGCCCTCACAGTGACTGGGGCAGCCTTACCGTGCTCTTCCAGGACGACACCGGCGGACTCGAGGTCCTCGACCGACGGACCGGCGACTGGATCGGAAAGATCCAGGCTGCCTACTCGTGAGTTACCGTCGAAAGGTACGTGCACGTAGTACAAGCGGCTGAGCATGCAACGCGGCAGCCATCAGTGGACGCCCCGGACGAAGGGAACGGCGAGCGACGCCGGGGTCCGGCTGGCCCGAGCACGAAGCACCAGGGCAGCCAGCGTCACCACGTACGGCAGCGCCAGAAACACCTCATACGGGATATCCGTCTGTGTTCCCTGCAGACGTAGCTGCGACGCGTCGCACAGCCCGAAGAGGAACGCGCCAGCGACCGCCATGCCCGGTCGCCAACCGGCGAACACGACCAACGCCAACGCCACCCAACCGCGTCCGGCGGTGACATCGCGGATGAACAGCCCGAGCGGGCCACACGTCAGCGCGGCGCCGCCGAGCCCGGCCAGACCGCCACCGATGGTTGCTGCGATCCAGCGAAGCCGAACGACGCGGTACCCGAGCGCATCGGCCGCTTCCGGTGACTCGCCGGTGGCGGCCATCGCCAAACCGATGGTGGTGCGCTGGAAAAGGAACCACAGCGCGAACACACACACGAGCGTCATCGCCACGAGCGGAGGCATGCCGAGCCGATCGACCCGCGGCGGCTTCTGGCCGATGGAGTACTTCAGCTGGAACAGGTAGGTCGTGCCCGATGACGCGAGCAGCGTGAAGGCGATGCCGGTGACGACCTGATTGGCACGGATCGTCACGACCGCAAGCGCGAGCAGCGCGCCGAACCCACACCCGACCGAGGTCCCGGCCAGCAGACCGACCCAGGGCGAGCCGCTGACCTCGTTGGCCATGTATCCGGCGAAGGCTCCCGACAACATCATTCCTTCGAGACCGAGGTTCAAGACCCCGGCACGTTCCGAGATCAGTGCGCCGAGCGCGGCAAGCGCCACCGGGATCGAGAGACGGATCGCCGCTTCCAGGGTCGCTATCTTGAGCAGTACGTCCATGTCAGCGCCCTTCTCTTCCCCGATTGGCAAGTGCGTCGCCGATCACGACGAACACGACGATGAGCGCAGTGATCACGCCGACAAGGGTCGACGGCACATTGAGGACCCGTTGGGTGGACTCAAAACCGATCGTGAGGCCGGCCAGCCCGAGGGCGGCGACCGCGACACCGATCGGATGGAGTCGCCCGACCATGGCCACGATGATGGCTTCGAAACCAAATCCGACCGACGCCGCGGCGCCAAGGCGTCCGGTTGACCCAGCCGTTTCCACCATGCCGGCGAGTCCCGCCAACGCGCCCGCAATCACCATCACCAACAGCACGATCTTCTTCTTGCTGACCTCGTTGGCGTCGAGCGCGTTCGGATTGAAGCCCGTCGCAATGACCCGGAACCCCCCACGGTGGCGCGCCATGAAGACGGCCGCAATCGGCACGAGGACCATGGCGATGGCAAAACCGATATGGGTGTGCGTTCCGGGGAGTCTGGGGAGTTGCGCCGCCAATAGTGGGCGACTGTTCGGAACGAACGAGTCCGGATCACGGATCCCCGTCCGCACCGCCCACTGCAGAACCGAACCCGCCACATAGACGAGCATCAGGCTGGAGATGACCACGTTGGCCCCGAACCGGACCTCGAGCCAACCCGCGAACGCGCTCCAGGCAGCACCCGCCAGCGCGGCGACGAGGAGACCGGTGACGACGAGCGGAAATCCGGGCCACGTGCGTATCCCGCCTGCGGTCACCCAAGCGGTGCCGGCGATGGCGCCGATCAGGTACTGACCCTCGCCCCCGATGGTGAACACCCGGGCCCGATAGGCAATGGAATAGCCCAGCCCGATGAGAATCAGCGGCGTTGCCGCCGTCGCGGTGTCGGAGAGCCCTCGCTTGCCGACGAACACCGCGCGAAGGACCTCCCGGTACGCCGAGAACGCGTTCGTGCCGTCGAAGGCGATGAGCACGCCGCCGACCACGAGGGCAGCAGCCACGGCCGCTAGAGGCACAGCGATCTGCGAAACGACGCCACCCGAAGTTGCCCGACGGCCCACGCCGGCGATGAAGCCGCCGGGCGGCGTGCCCGGATGCTCGGCCGTCACGGTGCTCATACGACCGTCACCTCGTGCGATTCCCCGGCCATCGCCAGTCCGATCGCCGCTCGGTCAAAGGGAGGGAAGAACGGCCCGAGCAGGCGTCCCCCGGCGAGAACGACGATCCGGTCCGCTACCGCGAGGAGTTCGTCGAGCTCGGCGCCGATCCAAAGCACGGCAGCACCCTCGTTGGCACACCGGACCAATCGGGCCGCAACACTGTCAGCGGCGCCAGGGTCGAGGCCGCGCGTCGGGTAGCACGCAAGCACTGCTTTTGGTGTGCCGTCGAGTTCACGGGCGAGGACGAGCTTCTGGGCATTGCCGCCCGACAGCGAGGACGCTCTCGCGCCGGGGCCCGACGTGCGAACATCCCAGAGGGCCAACTCATCCACTCGGCCGGCGCGCCGCTTGGTCCGCGAACGCCGCCACCGCGGAACCCGGCCTAGGTCCAAGTTGTCGGAAAGGTCCATGGAGCCGACGAGACCGAACTGATAGCGGTCCGAAGGTATGTAGGCGAGGCCGCGCGTTCGACGGCTGCGTGGATTTCCCGGAATCAACGCGAGGCCATCGAGCTCGACTCGCCCCACTTTCATCGCGACGCGGGCCGACACGACGGCCTCGAGGTCGGACTGCCCGTTGCCGTCGACACCGGCGACGCCGACGATCTCTCCGCCCGCCACCGACAGGTCGATGCTCTTCAGCCTCCCGACCTCGATTCCGGAAAGAACCAGGCGGCCGCTGACGCGGCTGCCTTCGCGTCCACCCCGATCGGTGAATGTGCCCGAACTCTCGTGACCGATCATCGCGCTCGCGAGGCTGGACCTCGTGTGGTTGGCGACCGGTTCGTCTCGAACGACCTCTCGGCCTTCGGCGAGAACCGTCACCCGATCAGCTCCGTCGAAGACTTCCGCCAAACGGTGACTGATGAAGGCCAGAGCGCGTCCCTCGGCGGCCAAGGTCCGACACACCGAGAGAAGCGATTCCGCCTCCTGATCCGTGAGCACGGCCGTCGGCTCATCGAGCAGCAGAACCCGAGCGTCGGCGTCGAGAGCGCGGAGCAGCTCCAAGCGCTGCTGTTCTCCTACGGAGAGGCGACCGGCCGGTACGTCGTCTCGAACGGACAGCCCCGTGCGCTCGATCAACTGCGCCAGGCGCGCCGTTTCGCTTCGGCCGGGTCTGCGTCGCCAGCCATCGGGTCGGGCGAGCACCAAGTTCTCCGATGCGGTGAGGGTCGGCACCAGTGTGAAGTGCTGCTGCACCAGTGCGACGCCCATTGCCCTCATGCGTTTCGGGTCGAACCGTTCGACGAGCTCGCCACCAACTCTGACCGTGCCTTCGTCGGGCCGATCGAGTCCGGCGAGGATCCGCACAAGTGTGGTCTTGCCGGCGCCGTTGGAGCCGAGCAGCGCATGGATCTCGCCGGCGCGCAAGGTGAGATCCACCCCGCGCAGCGCAAGGGTGTCTCCGAAACGCCGGTGAATTCCGCGCATCTCGACGAGCGACGTGCCGTTGGCTTCAACCATGTACGACGCACTCTCCTAGGAACGGGCACGTGCCCGCCAATCAGCGAGATGCCGGGCGGATACGAGTCCGCCCGGCATCTTCGCGAGAACATTCCGTGCTGCGGGAATGCCTTACGCAGGCTTGGTGATGAACGGCACCTTGAAGGTGCCGGCCTTGATGTCGGCGAGCTTCGTTTCGTACAGCTTCATGGTGTCAGCCGGGATCTTCGACGCCCAATCGGGGCTGATGATCATGTCCATGCCGCCGTTGCCGAGGCTGACGGAGTAGTACTGCGCTTCCTTCTTGCCCGCCGCGACATCGGCGACCATCAAGGCGAAGACCTTGTCGAGGCGCCACGAGAACGATGACAGCACCGACTTGCCAACCTTCGACATGTCACCGACGTAGCCGGTGGAAACGTCGCCACCGTCGTTCGCCGCTTCGATCTGACCGAAGGTCGGGCCCTGGCCGCAGCCGACGAACATCGTCGCACCCGCTGACTTCTGGGCGAGAGCTGCCTCCTTCGCCTTCTGCACGTCGTACCAGTCACCAACAGCCACGAACGAACCGGTGGTCGCCGGGAGGACTTCCTTGGCACCGGCGAGGAAGGCTTCGTACATCGAGTAGCAGACCGGGATCTCGAACCCTCCGGCTCCGGCGACCTTGCCCTTCCCTTGAACGCCGGCGGCGAGAATTCCGGAGAGGTACGACGCCTCGAAGAACGGCTGGTCGTAGTCGCCCACGTTCGCCTTCACATCACCGAAGCCGCCGGCGTAGGAGAAAATCGTGTTGGGGAAGTCTGCCGCCACTTTCTTCACGTCGTCGCCGTAGTTGAACGAGTGCGCCACGATCGGGTTGAAACCGGCTTCGGCGAGCGCACGGAGAGCACGCTCGGCCTCGGCGCCCGGTGGCACGTTTTCCTGGAGCTGGATCTCCGAGACAAGCCCGGCTTTCTTGAGCTCATTGGCGCCGTTGAAGGCCGCTTCGCCCCACGAGCCATCCGCCCATTCGGCCGAGTAGATCATGCCGAACTTCGGCAAGCCGGCGGCCGCGGGAGCAGCGGCCGATTCGGCGGCCGCGGCAGTTTCGACGGCAGCAGCAGTTTCGGTCGGCGCGGCCGTATCAGCAGCAGCCGCGGCAGTCTCGGCGGCGGCGGTCTCGGCGGCGGCAGTTTCGGCCGCGGCCGTGGTGTTGGAGCTCTTGTCACTCGAACAGCCTGCGGCGATGAGGGAGAGCGACAGAAGGGCGCCGACAAGGAACTTTCGGCGGGAGCGGAGGAGTGGGGGCGTGGTCATGAGCGCAAACGTAGCTGAGCGAGGCCATCCGATGTCGAGTCAGGCAAGCACTCTTCACACTGCGGAAACGCACCCACCAGGGTCTTTGGGGCTCCCCAGGGTCGCTTTGGCGGCTTACTCGACGTTCGCCGAGGTCCCGTACCGGACACCTCGCTCGATCAGCCAGCGCCGGTAGGCGAGGCTCGTCTGGTCGGCGCGTTGGTGCACCTCACGCGACGGCGAGAGGGGGAGTCGCACAGGACGCTGCGACTCGACGATGTCAACGTCCTGCTCGAAGATCAGCGCGCCGAACGCATTGAAGGCGGCGAGGTCGGCATCGGGGTTATAGGAAGTGGTGATCATCCACGCCCGGTTCGAACCCTCGGTCTCCGGGCTCACCGCGAGCAAAATCTCGAAACCGTCCCGCGCTCCCCCGTCGGCCTCACTTGGGATCTTCACGAGCCGCGCGGCGTAGGGATGCGACACACCGTAGGTGTACGTAACAATGCCGCCCTCGCCCCCGGATGGACCGGGTTGCGGCTGGAAGAACACGCAGTTCGTGGCCAACAACTCGCCGTCGACGACACGGACGGCGTAGTCGGACACCTCAGTTTCGGGAACCCGGCCGAGATACCCCTCATGGACGAAGGGGAAGTGCGCCATGTCGAGAAAGTTCTCCACGATGCGAGGGCCTGACGAGCGCACCCGCTTCGACGCACAGATGGTCGTGAGGCCCGGGTGGGCTTCGAAGGCGTCGTAAAAGGGGAGATTGCGGGGCTCGTCGCCGATGCACATCCACCACAGACCGAACGCCTCCCGGACCCGGACGGCGGGCAAACCGGCAGCAGCAGGAGGGATCCCGTCCGGATGCGCCGGCTGGTGGACGCAGCGTCCATCGGCTCCGAACTGCCAGCCGTGATAGCTGCACCGCAGCCGATCTCCGTCGAATGACCCGAGACTCAGCTGGGCTCCTCGGTGCGGACAGGTGTCCCGGGTGACGAGAACACCGCCATCGTTTCCGCACAACAGCACGTAACGCTCGTCGAGCAGCGTGAACGGATACATCGATCCGGGCGTCACTTCCGCGGCGGTCGCGACCGGGAACCATTCATTCACGATCGGGTCGGGCGCCACCGAGTGCTCGGTGTTCTGCGTTGCTTCCGCCGGTCGGGAGATGCTCACCGGACGGCCACCGGAACCCGATGCGACCACGGTTGTTCCTCTCGAGATGCTGACCGAGGTCCCTTCCGCGCCCGACGACGCCGTCGTCGTCGATTTCGCGGGGATGTCCGGTGCAGCCGGATAGATACCCGGCATGACGGTGAATCCGGGGGTCCGCTTGAAACGGTCGGTCCATCGGCGAAGCGCCGGGTAGTCGACCAGGCTGATGCCACCCTGCTCGGCGAGCATCACGTCCGGGAAGAGCGCGAGATCGGCAATGGTCGGATGGGGGGCTCTGGCAACCCAGTCGCGGCTCTCCTGTTCCTGGAACCACAGGTGCTCGTCGAGGACGCGGAACAACCGATGAGCCCCGGAGCGCACCGCGTCGATGTCGAACGGGTAGCCGAGCGTGTCGTGAAGCCGGGCCGCGGACGCGGTGTTCGTCGTGCCCTCGGCGAAGAGCATCCACGACGCCACCTCGCCCAGGACCTCCGGGTCATGCGTCGGGTACCACTGCCCGCTCGCGTCGTACTTCGCCGACAGGTACACGAGGATCGCGTGGGCATCGCGCAGGATGTAACCGTCGTCGTCGATCACCGGGATGTGTCCGAGCGGGTTGATCTCGGCGAAGGCTTCGCCCTTGTGTTCCCAACCGGGGAAGAAATCGATCAGGACCGACTCGAAGGACACGCCGAGGATGTTCATCAGCAGCCGCTGCTTGTAGCAGTTGACCGAGAGTTCGTAGTCGTAGAGCTTGATCATCTCGTCACCTCGGTACACTAAATGTCGAGTACGAGTCGAGGGGTTCGCGACCGCGACACACAGATGGTCATGCGGTTTCCTGCGGCTCGTTCGGAATCGTTGAGGTACACGTCTTGATGGTCGGGTTCGCCGGCCAGGACCGCTACGACGCAGGTACCGCACGCGCCCTGCTCACATGAGGAGGGCACGGCGACCCCGTTGTTCCGGAGCACCTCCATGATCGACGAACCCGGCGGAACGGCCAGGGTGAGGGCCGAGCGGGCGAGCTCTACCTCGAATGCGGTCGACATGTCGAGTGGCGTGGTGTTCTTGAAGTACTCGAAATGGACCGCCTGATCGGGCCAGCCCGCCGCTGCAGCGGTGGCGCGCGCGGCGTCGAGCATCGGGCCGGGTCCGCAGATGTAGACATTCTCGCCCTCGCCCGGACTTTCGAGCAGAGTTCGCAGTGCTTCGCCGGTGGCCGCCGGTGACAATCCGAGATGGAACGTCACCCGATCGCCGAACGCCTCCAGGACCTCGGCAAACGCAACGTGATCCGGCGACTGGGCGAAGTAGTGCAACGCGAAGTCGAGCGAGCTCGCCTGCAGGGCCTGCGCCATGGACAGCAGAGGTGTCACGCCGATCCCTCCGGCGATCAGCACCGTTCTGAACGAGTCGCGCCGCAAAGGGAAGTTGTTGCGCGGTTGGGAGATCGCGAGGACGTCGCCTTCGCGCACCAGGTCATGCAGGCACGACGATCCGCCACGCGAAGCGGCTTCGAGCTTGACGCCGATGACGTAGCGGCCCTGCTCACCCGGTCCGTTGACGAGTGAGTACTGGCGGATCAAACCGTTCGGCAGGTGCACATCGATGTGGGCCCCCGGCTGGAAGGTCGGGAGTTGGCCCTCGACGGGATCGAACTCGAACGAGACGATGCCCTCGCCCACATCTCGCTTGCGGGCCACGACCACCCGCACGAGTCCGCCGACTCGCCCCTCGACGGCGGTCTCCGGCATTGTCGAGAGTTCGAGCGACACCTGGCCGATCCTTGCCACCATCGGCTCCGGTGTCGGTCGCTTCTTGGCCTCGGCCTCGCGGGCATCACGGAGCCGGTTGATCCTGGATGCGTGATAGCGGAGGACCGCCAGTTCCGAGCCCGGCTCGGGTGACCGGCTCAGCACACTGCGGATCACCGACCTGGCCGAGTCGACCGGCTGCACGAAGAACACGATTGTGGACTTCGCCTCTGGAGCTTCGCCGAGCTGGATCGAGGTGAGTTCGATCCAACCGTCGCCCCGGTTCGTGACCGAGACCAGCGCGTCGGCGTGTTCAGCCGTCCCGTGCCCGGCGTCGGGGACCTCCGTCGACGGGACGAAGTGGTATGAAGCCAACGCGTCGAGCACGACGTGCGGCTCGACGTTCGCCGGCACGGAACGCAGAGCGAACGGATCGCCTGTGTCGAGACTCGCGATCACCGGGACATCACCTTGCGGTGCCTCCCCCGTCCACACGAACCCGTAGCGCTCGACCATCGGGAACGTGACGTTGCAGATCGTGCGCGCCGGCGCGTCTGCGGGATGGGCGGGGATGTAGGTGCAGCCGGCCGATCGGTTGGCGTAGCGCCACCCGTGATACTGGCAGCGCAGTTCCCGTCCTTCGTTGTGGCCGAGCGTGAGGCGGACGCCGCGGTGGAGGCAGCGGTTCTCCCACACGTTCACGTACCCATCGTCGGCACGCCAGAGGGCGAGTTCACGGCCGAGGAGCAGACCGTGGAAGACGTGTCGCGGCGGCAGGTCGTCGCTCCGGGCCACCGGATACCAGTTGGCCGTCAGATCTTCCATGGCGGTTTCGCTCTCGACGCTTCGTGGTGACTACGCGGCAGGAATGACGCCGTAGGTCAGACCCTTGTCGGAGAGCCAGCGCCGGTAGTGGATCGCGCTCTTGTCGGCGCGGATCGGCGTTTCGGCACGTGGGTCGAGGGGGAGCCGCTTCGGATACTGGCTTTCGAGGATCGTCTTGTCCTGCCCGAAGATCAGCTGCTGGAAATGCCGAAGGGTGTTGTCGGTGCTCACGTCATCGACCATGGCGAGGAAGTTGTGGGCCCGGATGCGTTCCTCGGTCATCGGCTGGTTGAACAGCGCGATCACGTCCATGCGGCTCGGGTCGGCGTGCACCGACTTGTAGAGCATCACGCAGTACGGGTGGGGCACCCGATACGTGTAGTTGGTGACCTGGCCACCGGCGGCGCTCGCCGCGGCAACCGGTTGGTAGAACTTGCAACCCGTTGCCAGCACCTGGGCCTCGGTCGTCTCGACGTTGTACTCGACCACTTCGGTGCGCGGCTCGATGCCGAGAAGTCCGGTGTGCACGTACGGGAAGTGGCCCATGTCGAGGAAATTCTCCACCGCACGCGGTGCGGAGACGCTGACCATCAGGCTCCCGCCGTTGAGGATCCGACGGTCGGCTTCGTCGCACTCCGGGATGTCGAAGATCTCGTGGTCCGGATTGCCGAGCGTGGTCCAGAGATACCCGAACTTGACTCGTGTCGGGAGTGGATCGGTCACCGTCGTGGGGTCCATCTCCGCACCTGCGGCCGAGCCGACCAGACCGGAGGGATCGGCCTCACTCGCCCAGACGAATGGTCGGCCAACGCTGTCGCGGGTGTAGCTGATCGCCTGGCCGAGGAGCAACGTGCGGTGAAGCCGGAACGGGACAACTTCATCAAGCGCGCTCAGCGGGTGCCATTCGTGGAGGACCACAGGGTCGACGAGTACAGGCGAACACACGGGTCCAATATTGCACTCTCACAGCGCCGGCACCGCCGAGGGGCGGGCCTCCGTCCACCGGACCACTACGCAGCGGCGCAGCCCGGCTCCTACGCTGGCCGCCATGAGCTCTCCCCGTGCCGGTCAACGTGCCCAGATCTCCGACCTCGAGGACATCGCGCAGCTCGTCACGTCGTACTACTCGCTGAGCCCTGACCTCTCCGATCCGGCGCAGCGTGTCGCGTTCGGGACGTCGGGACACCGCGGGTCCAGCCTGGACGGCGCGTTCAACGACGCCCACATCGCGGCAACCACGCAGGCGATCTGCGAATACCGCCAGGGACAGGGCATCGGTGGTCCGCTCTTCCTCGGTCGCGACACCCATGCGCTGAGCGTCCCCGCCCACGCGACCGCGCTCGAAGTGCTCGCCGCGAACGGAGTCACGACGATGGTCGACGCCGCCGACCGCTACGCACCGACACCCGCCGTCTCGCACGCCATCATCGCGATGAACCGGGGACGCGCAGCGACGGACACCGGGCGTGCTGATGGCATCGTCGTCACCCCGTCGCACAACCCACCCCGCGATGGCGGGTTCAAGTACAACCCTCCGCATGGCGGTCCTGCCGACACCGATGCCACGGGATGGATCGCCGGCCGGGCGAACGAGATCCTCGAAGCGGGCGGCAAGGGCATCAAGCGCATCAGTCTCGCCCGAGCCATCACGGCCGACACTACGTACACGTACGATTACCTCGGCACATACGTCGATGATCTCCCGAACGTCGTCGACCTCGATGCCATACGCGCCGCCGGCATCCGAATCGGTGCAGATCCGCTCGGTGGAGCGAGCGTCGACTACTGGGGCGCTATCGCGGAACGACATCGACTCGACCTCACCGTCATCAACCCTGTCGTGGACCCCACGTGGCGCTTCATGACCCTCGATTGGGACGGCAAGATCCGGATGGACTGCTCGTCACCCAACGCCATGGCATCACTCATCGCCAACCGTGATGCGTTCCAGATCTCGACCGGCAACGACGCGGATTCCGACCGCCATGGCATTGTCACGCCCGATGGCGGGCTGATGAACCCCAACCACTTCCTCGCGGTGGCGATCGACTACCTGTTCTCACACCGGAGCGGATGGCGGGGCGACTGCGCAATCGGTAAGACGCTCGTGTCCTCATCGATGATCGACCGGGTGGCGGGAGTGTTGGGGCGCCGCCTCATCGAAGTCCCGGTCGGCTTCAAGTGGTTCGTGCCGGGGTTGTCCGACGGATCGATCGGCTTTGGTGGGGAAGAGTCGGCCGGGGCATCGTTCCTCCGCAAGGACGGCAGCGTATGGACCACCGACAAGGACGGGATCATCCTGTGCCTCCTTGCTGCCGAGATTCTGGCCATCACCGGTTCATCACCGAGCGAGCACTACCGCCGTCTCACCGACTCCTTCGGTGACCCCGCCTACGCGCGCGTCGATGCGCCGGCGACGCGTGATCAAAAGGCCGTGCTCGCGAAGCTCGCCCCGGAACAGGTCACCGCGACGATGCTCGCCGGCGAGGCGATCACCGCGAAGCTCACCGCCGCGCCCGGGAACGGCGCGACCATCGGCGGGCTCAAGGTCAGCACCGAGAACGCCTGGTTCGCGGCACGCCCCAGCGGCACCGAAGACGTCTACAAGATCTACGCGGAATCCTTCCGAGGGCCCGAGCACCTCGTCGAGGTCCAGGCCGCGGCACGGGCACTCGTGAGCGAAGTCCTCGGCGCCTGAGGGCATCTCGACTTCCCGAGTTCTGCGGAGCGCCCCATGACGGTTACCCGCAATTCGTCTGGCCGACACGTTGCCGAACCAGCCTGGGTACATGACCTTCAAGAGAATTCTCCGCCTGGCGGCTGTTTCAGGGACCCTACTGGGGCTTTCGGTTGTGTCGATCGTGTCCGGCACGTCGGCAACGGCACAGACAGCCGACGAGAAGTTCAGCGTTGGCTTGATCGGTGACTACAACTACGGGCCGCTCAACGGAGCGTTGTGGCAGGAGAGCGGGCGAATGATCGCCAACATCAACGCCAACAAGCCGAGCTTCGTCATCCACAACGGAGACATCAAGGCCGGAAGTTCCGAGTGCACCGACGCCGTCGTCACTGCGACCAAGGCACAGTTCGACAGCTTCACGATGCCGCTCGTCTACCTCTTCGGTGACAATGAGTGGACCGACTGCCACCGCATCCTGTCGAGCAACCCGAGGTCCGCATTCGGTGATCCATTCGAACGGCTCGAGAACCTGCGGACGACCTTTTACTCGTCGAACCGCACCCAGGGAACGAACCCGTTCACGGTCACCCGACAGGCCGACGTGGATCAGCAGTTCCCGAGCTACGTCGAGAACGTCCGATGGAAGCGCGGACCGGTCATGTTCATCGGTCTGAACATCCCGGGGAGCAACAACAACTGCGAGAGTCCATATCAGGCAACCAGAGTTCCGAGCCTCTACGAGTGCAAGGTTCGGGAACCCGCAGTCCTCAAGTGGTTGAGCGACTCCTTCGCCGAGGCAAAGCGACTGCGGGCGAAGGCGGTGTTCATCGCCATGCAGGGGAATCCGGACTTCGAGAACAAGAACGTTGATATGCCCACGTACGACAACAACGGGTACAAGCGGTTCCTGAAGACTCTCCAAAACGAAGTCGTTCAGTTTCCCGGGCAGGTGGTGCTCACGCATGGTGACAGCCACACACAGCACATCGACAAGCCACTGACCGACGTGATCGACGTTCGGGATCCTTCGGCGAAGGGCAAGGTCATCGGATCGCTTCTGCGGGTGGAGACGTTCGGCAACCCGGAGACCCACTGGGTCAAGATGACCGTCGACCCTGCTTCAAAGGATCTCTTCACGTTCGAGCGGATGATCGTCGCGGGCAACCCTGCACCGAAGGCCCCGCCAAGCTGACGCGATGGTCAATCGGAACGGCAGAATGGCCGTGTGCACCAAAGGGTGCTGAGCGTGAGCAGGAGGCCAACGTGTTGAGTCGGAAGACCGGCTATCTCACCGTTCGTGACCGCGAAGACGCGGACATCCCGCTCGCCACCCATGAACTCCAGGGTGAGGGCTTCACACTCCTGTCCCAGGTGTTCTCACCGACAGAGGTAGGCGCGCTCGCCGACGAGATCTCCTCCGTGTTCGACGAGGTTGAGCCTGACATCCGTTCGACCCGTGCCGCCGATGGCCACTTCGAGCCGTTCCGTTACGAAATGCTCAACCGGAGCGCTCTGTCCCAGCGGGCGATCGGCCATCGGGCGATCCTGTCGGTCATCGAGCCGCTCCTCGGCGAGGATTGCCACGTCATAGCGAACACCGCGTGGCGCCAGCCGGCCGACGACGACCGGCACGGCGGACGCTTCTGGCACATCGATTCCGGTCCCCACGTCCCCCGTCCTGCCGAGGTTCCCTGGGACGAACGAATCCCCTATCCGATCTTCGCCGTGGCCGCTCACATCTTCTTGATCGACTGTCCACTCGAATGCGGGCCGACGGGCGTGATCCCCAAGAGCCACACATCTGGCCAGGCACCTCCTCGTGATCGCGCTGGGGACGACACGCTCACGTGGAACGGTGTCGGCCCGGAGCCGATCGTCGCCAAGGCCGGTGATGTGTCGTTGTTCGTCTCCGACGCCTGGCACCGTCGCCTGCCCAGTCTCGAGGGCGACCCCGGCCGGTTCTTCCTCCAGGTGCACTACGGACGACGTGACCTTGCCCAGCGACTCCGGACGACCGACCGGGCGAACCATTTGTCCCACGCAGCGATCGAGCGGGCAACAACGCCGCGGGAGCGGTCACTCATCGGCCTGCACAAGCCGGGCTTCTACGACGGGTAGGGCCGAGCGAGGAGTCACGACCCGCCCACGGGAGTTGGGCGGAACCGATAGATCGCCGGCCCGTCCGCAGTCGGGTGGAACACCACGGAAACCGCCATGCCGATGTGAACGTCGTCGACGTCACAGCCGACGATGTTGGTCAGGACACGAGGACCTTCGTCCAACTCGACGTAGGCCACGACGTAGGGGCCGTGCTCCGCCCACACGCCCGCACCCTTTCGAGTGATCGAGAACGAGTAGATGGTTCCCCGGCCCGACGCCGGCACCCATTCGACCGACGACGACGCGCACAGCGGGCAGAAGCTCTTCGGATACCAGAGCGTTGCTCCGCACTCCACACAGCGCGGAAGCACGAGCTGTCCGACCGCAGTCGCGGTGTCGAAACCGTTACGGCTATCGGGAACGATCGCGATCACGACCCGACCCGGCGTATCGAGATGACGTACGAAAGCGGCCCGCTGCTCGGTGTCCCCCAGGGGCGAACCTCGACCGCGAGCCTCGGTAGAGTCATGAGTCTCCCATCCAAAGGCTTGGGACGCCACGGTTGGCAGAAGCGCCACGGATCAGCGAACAATCCGGAGCGCGCCACCTCAAGTCTGGTGCGAGACAGCCGATGTAGGTTTCGTGCGCGCACGAACCAAGTGGACACGAAGCGGGCGCACCGGGACGTTCGCGGTGATCGTCGCGCCCCTCTTGCTTCTCGCCGCTGCGATGCCGTTCCCCGATCAAGGCGTGTTCGCCTCGAGAACGCCAACTCGGTCCCGCCGGCTGCCAGCGTCGTTCCGAGCCGAAGGGCGCCGAACGCGACTGCCGAACCTGGCGCTGATGTTGAGCGACGAACGGACGACCCCGCCGCAGGCCCCAAGCACGATCGTCACTGCATGGCCTCGCGAACTCGCCACGACGGCGTCGCCTTCCACGTCATCGCCTCGAGCGATGACGCCCGCGTCTGGCGAGCTGTTCTTCGCCTCGGACCGCTCGGGTAACTTCGAGGTCTACGCAATGCGTCCCGATGGTTCGTCGGTGCGTCGCCTCACGACTGACAGTGCTTCGGACGCTTGGTGGCCCCGTCCATCTCCGGACCGAACTCGCGTGCTGTTCTACCGGACTCCCACCGGAGTACATGACCTGGACTACAGCCGGACGCGCCTGTGGGTCATGAACTCGGATGGAACGGGCCAGCGCGAACTGCGGGCAGTCGGTTCGGACGGCTGGGACCTGCAGGGGCATGCCGAGTGGTCTCCTGATGGGGAAAGCCTCGTCATGTTCGGCGGAGATCGATCGAACCCACAGATCTTCATCACTGACTCCTCGGGCCGATCGCCCCGTCAGATCACCCAACGACCGGGTACAAATCTTGATCCGTCGTTCAGCCCAGACGGCAGCGCGGTGGCCTTCGTTGGATGTCCGCAGGCGACGTGTTATCCCCTCGACTACGAGATCTATGTGTTGTCGCTGGCCACGTTGTCAGTGGAGCGGATCACGGATGACCGACTTCGAGATCACGACCCCGCGTTCTCGCCCGACGGTCGCACCATGGCTTGGCTCACGCAATTCGAGTCCGCTGGCGAGAAAGGACCGGGTGTGTGGGACGTCCGCCTGGCCTCGCTGCATTCGGGCGATGCACCGCGCCGGCTCTTCGGGGGTCGGGACATCACCAGCAGACCCGTGTGGGGAACGAACGATTCGCTGTTTGTGCACCGGCTCGTGGTCGGCGTCGATCCAAACTTTCAGATCTATCGAGTCAATATCGACGGAACCTCGAGTAGGCGCCTCACCGACTCGCGAAGTTCCAACGAGTACCCCGGCTGACCCACGCCTTCTGGTATCACGCCGACGGATACTCCATGACATCGGGGCCCTGCGGGGCCAGTCGGCGCAGGCCCGAGCCATCTGCAGCGACAGAGAATATTTGGAACTTCACCGCACCCGGCGCGAGGCGATGAAAGTATATACGCTTACCATCTTTTGACCACTCGGGTCGGCTGTTGATGGCGCGATCCTTGATGAGGCGGCGCACATCGGCGCCTTTGATGTCGGACACTCTGATGTCCCACACCGGGGGCTTGCCCGAGATCTCTGTCAGCCAAGCGAACCGGTTGCCGTCCGGGGAGTAGTACGGGTCATGGTCACGGAGCCGATCGTTCGTCACCCGTGTGACCTTGCCCCCGTTGATCGGGATCGTCAGCACCTCGTAGTCGTGGGGCTTGCAGTACGACTTCGGGCAACCTATGAATACTATGCGGCGTCCGTCCGGTGAATAGCTCGGGTCGAGATTCGTTCCTCCGCGGCGAGACACGTTCATTGGGTTCTGGCCGGTCGCCGATGTCACGTAGATCTGCGGACTGAGGCGGCTGCCGCCGAACATGACAAGGTTCGCGCCATCTGGGGACCATTCGGCGTGCCCCTGCTGCCGCCAACCGTTCGCATGTCGGCCGCGAAGCAAAGTGATGGATGAACCGTCTGCGGCCATCACCCACAACGTCGCTTTGGTGTAGTCGCGGTCGTGGGAACCTCTTGGAGTCCTATAGAGGAGGATGTGTCGCCGATCTGGCGAAATTCGACCCCACCACGAATCGAAACGCGCATCGTCAGTGAGCTGACGTACCTGAGTTCCATCGGCCGATGTCGAGTAGACCTCGAAGTTGCCAGAACGGTCGGAGTCGAACACCAGATACCCCGTTGGGACGGTGGTGCGAGATCGCGGCAGGGCAGTTATCGATGGATCGGGACCGGACACCGGCCATAAACCCATCAGCGTCGCAAACCCCAGCCCGGCCAGAACCGTCAGAAGCCCGATCACCACCAAGACAGACAGGATGACCCTGCGCTTTCCCCGCTTACGCACCGAGCAGCTCCGCCTGGGGTGCCACGACGGTTGACCCGGCTGCGATCGAACGCATCAGCAGAGCGTTCGCACCAACCCGGCAGCCATCCCCGAGAGTTATCGGCCCGAACACTTTCGCTCCGTCGAAGAGCGTGCAGTTCGAACCGATCACCGGGAAGCCATCACGATCGGGGTCTCGAAAGCCGACGGTACCCACCGACACGCTCTTGAAGACCTTGACGTTTTCTCCGATGACCACGCCTGCTCCGATCGCGATGCCCATTGGATGGGCCACGACGAACCCGGGACCAATCTGTGCCTGCGGGTAGATCTCCGCGCTGAACAGCACTACTCCGGTGAGTAACAAGAGTCGAGCGACGGGGAACCAGCCGCGCAAGTGTGCGGCGTGTGCGGCTCGGAAGGTCACGACAGAAAGGAATCCGGCCTGAGTAAGAACGTCGAATGTGCGGCGCAGCCCTCGATTCTTGACGTGGTCGATTCCGATTAGGGCCTCAAAATCGGCGCGCAGGAGTTTGCGAACGGGACTGTCGTGGCGCAATCCTGCGTACTTCCGATCAGACCCGTCACCGCTGCTTTTCTCGCTTGTTGTCACGGTTTCATTCTCCTACTCGGCTCCGTCAGCGTTTCCTCGAACGCGCGCAGCGCAGCTTGGCCCACGCGCGCCGCAGAGAACGACGCAGCCTGCAATGGTCCGGCCGCACGTAGATCGGCACACAGCGATGGGTCACGCACAATCCGGTCCATTCCGTTCGTGATGGCGAGCGTGTCGAGCGGATTAACGAACAGCGCGGCGTCACCAAGGACTTCGGGGAGCGACGTGCGGTCGGACGCCAGCACCGGGGTACCCAAGGACATCGCCTCAAGTGGCGGTAGTCCGAATCCCTCAAAGAGCGACGGGTACGCCAGGAGAACCGCTTCACGCATCAACCAGAGGCGGACGGCTTCGTCGACCCTGCCCACATTCAGCACGCTGCCTACCGGGGCCGACGAGACCTTTTGCTGCTCTTCGCCGCCCTGCCACCAACGAGCGCCGGCCAGCACAAGTGTCAACTCGCCCATCCCGTCACGCGCGCGCAGATCGAGGAACGCATCGATCAACCGGCCGACGTTCTTGCGAGGATGAAGGTTCCCGAGATACAGGACGAAGGGGGCGCGTACTCCCACTTCTTCAGCCCACCTCCGTGCGTGTCCTTCCGTGGCGTCGTCGAGCGCCACCGGATCGGCGACGCGGTTCGGGACGACCTTGACACGCGCCGGGTCGAGCCCGTAGGACGCAATGAGGTCCGATCGCGAGTATTCGCTGGGCGTCAGCACCACACCGGCCCCGCGGGCCTGTCGCGGGACCAACAAGTTCAGCCGGCGACGCGCCCCGGATGGGTACATCTCGGGGTGGTGCAGAAACGAGAGGTCACCAATGACGACAGCCGTCGGGATGGACGAACGAACGACCACGTGCGTCACCGTCACTACGAGGTCGGCCCGTTGCGACCGCAACGCAAGAGGCAGGTCGACCGCAAAATGTCGCAACCCCCGCCTCCGGGGCACGTCGATGAGTGGGAAGTCCGCCCTGTCCCTGACAGCGCAGGGCACGTTGGTGCCGGGCGCCGCCAAGATCGGGAACTCGTGGGACTGGTTTTTGATCGCGAGGCCTTCGAGCAGACCGGTCATCCACGTCTCATCGCCGCCAATTCCGGACTCGAGGGGCGCCCCGTCGATCAGGACCCTCACGGGAAGCAGCCGGCCCAACGTTGCATGGACTCGCCCAACTCTCGGTAGATCTTGCGGTAGTGCGCCGGGCGGGGGCTCCTCCCGGCCTCGACGAGGAATTCCTCGCTGAAGTCGGCAAACATTCGGTTGTATTCACCGACCGCGACACGTTCCACAGCAGCGTCCACCGCCGCAAAAAAGCCTTCGGCCATCAGATGCATCCAGTGCTCAAGCATCACGACACGTTCGAGCTTCGTCTGCTTCGTGTGCTCAACAATCGGACGTCCGAAGGCGAACAGATCACCTCGCAGATCCATGAGTTTCTTCACCACGTAGCCGCCCCAAATGTCGTCGTGACGACTGAGTTGCCAGCCATCGACCCAGAGGTCGGGAAGGAAAAAGTACGCGGGAGTGATGTCGGCTGCAAACGACGTGTTCATCCCGCACACCGGGATGTTACCGAGAGCGATGCGGTTCTCATGGCCGTAGAGACCCGGGTCGTACGGGGGCTCTTTCGGCAGCTTGTCCACGCCGTTGAGGTCCAAAATGTTGTCCCACACCCCCATATTGATCTTTACCGGGCCCGACGCTGTGGTCTCCTCGACACGCGAGCGTTCCTCGTTGCGGAATTCGTAGGGATATCCGCGTGCATAGAAGCCTGGGGCCGTTATGGAGTTGACCCACTCCCCTCTCAGCGCCGGCGCGTTCGTAACTGTCGCAAGCGCCTCAAGGTGTGTCTCCAGCCAGCCGGGCCGCACACGGCAGTCGTAATCGAGCGCCACGATGACGTCATAGCCTTCCCGGTACGCAAGCACGTGCCCAAAGTTGCGGCACGCAGCGCTCTTGTGAGGGATGGCATCCCAGTTCTCACCCATGATGTCGCGCTGGGCGGAATAGTCGTAATACACGACGTTGCCACGGGGCGCCGGACTAAGATTTCCGTCGCTGTCATCGGGGACGATGATCGTAACGTCTTCAGAGAGTTCTTCGAAGATCGTCCAATCGGGATCGTTCGGCATCGGAATCACAACAGCGACTCGGCGCTGATCGACCCGGCCATCGTTTGCCAACAGCGACGAGGTCGAGGCGGCGGCGGACATATTCATTTCTGGTCTCCTGGATTCGACAAAGGGAAGGATCAGGCCGAGCGACGGATCGCGCGTAAATCGGCAAAGTTCGCAAGGATGTATTCCTCAAGCGCGTCGCGCCACGGGCGCATCTGGTTCAGGCCGAGTAGCTCGAGCGCGCGGTTCGTCATGCTTTCCGACCTTGGCCGGTTCGAGGAATAGTCCGCGGCAAAGAACTCCGAATCCACTTCGACCAGCTCGACCTCGTCGAGCAAACCCAGCACATCCAGAATGTGGAGCGCGACGTCGTAACGGCTACCGTCGCCTTCGCACGCCATGTGGTAGCGCCCATAGTTCGTCGTCTCGACGAGGCCGAGCAAGGTTTTCGCAAAGTCCTTCGTGTACGTAGGAGTCCCGAGCTTGTCACCGACGGCGTAGATCGTGGGTCGACCCTCACGGACCTGATCGAGCATCTTGGCGACGAACTTGTGGTCCTTACCCGGCCCGCCACCGACCATCCATCCGGCGCGAACGATGAAGTGCTGCGGCTGCAATTGCTCGACAAAATGTTCGCCTGCCAGTTTCGTCGCGCCGTAGGTGTTGATCGGGTTCGGTCGATCCCGTTCGTCATAAGGGCCGTCCTTGACCCCGTCGAACACCCCCGCCGTGCTTATGTACACAAGCGGAATTCCTGCTTCCGCACATGCGAGCGCTACGTGCCGGGTCGCTGTCGCATTCGTCAAGTAGGCCGCAGCAGCATCCGCGTCGGAAATCTCGAGATCCGTCTCGGCCGCGAGGTGCGCGACCAGCGACGGTCTTGCGGTAACTATCGCATCCTTAACAGCCTCCTCGTCACGTACGTCGAGATACTCCAAGCGTGGGCCACGCCGCCCCCACACCGGGGGTGAGATGTTGATGTCGGTTGCTACGACATTGTGGCCGGCGTCGACGAAAGCGGGCACCAAGGCACTGCCGAGCATGCCGGCCGTTCCGGTCATTAGGACATTCACGATGGCTCCATTACTGGGGTTGTTGTTGGGTTGCGGGAAGGCTGCTGCTGGGCGCGTATTGGCTCGAGAGCTATACGCGCGTTTCGGAGTTGGGAGCGGGACGCACAACGGTGGTTGGCGTTACCGACAACCCCGAAGAGGGCATGAGCGCCGGCGCGGGCGATGAACCCGAGCGCCTCGACAGCCTGGAGAACTGCGGTCGATGCTGCGCTGTTGCGGGTTGCGAAGTATCGGTTGAAATTTCGCAGGGCGAGAGGCGACGCGGTACCCGTTTGACGTCGGGTGCTCTGTCCCATGAGATGGATCGAGGCACACCTCGGCTCGTACCACACAGTCCATCCGTGAAGACGCGCGAGTCGGCAGAGGTCGACGTCGTCCATGTACGCGAAGAACCGCTCGTCCATCGGCCCCGTGTCGTCAAGCACCGCGCGGCGGATCAGCAAACAAGCGCTTGAGACCCATGATGGCGTGAACGGCTGATCCGTGTCACGAGCGAGCCAAAGCGAGCGATCGGCTGCGCGACGCGAGATCCGTTCGACCATGAGGAAGAAGACAGCTGCGCCAAACAAGGTGGGCTCGTTGCCCGCCGTCCAGCGTTGCCAGCTTCCGTCGCCGTACACCAGCCTCGGTGCGACCACGCCTGCCCGGTGATCAGAGCGAAGCCGTTCGACAAGCAGGTCGAGGCAACCAGGGGTGAGCTGCGCGTCTGCGTTGAGCAGCAGGATGTCGCGGCCCCGAGCTACAGCCATTCCTTGGTTGTTCGCTCGCTGATAGCCCTCATTGCACGCGTTCTCGATGAGCGTAACCTGCGGCCAAAGGTCACGGACGAGTTGACCGCTGGCATCCGCAGAACCGTTGTCCACGACGATCACCTCGTGGCGCAGCCCCGCGGCAGGGAAGTCACGAACGCTCGCCAGGCACAAGTCAAGAAGATCGCGAGTGTTCCAACTCACGATGACGACACTCAAGTCCGGCTCGTCGTGGGTCCAGTCAACGCCAGTCAACGGACATCTCCTGGATTCGCTGCGTGACCTGCAGAGGACGGTCAGTACGTTTCGCGAGATCGACAACTCTCAGATCGGACTGACCCGGAGGGGTGAACGAGACGTACAACAACCGCTTCCCGTCCGGTGACCAGACCGGCGAAAACGCACCCCGGCCTTTCGGGTCAGCGATCACGTCGAGCCGCCGGGTACGCAAGGTGGCACGCATGAGGAACCAACCGTCGATCCGAACGCCGGCCGACCTGTCCAGAGTCCCCGCTCCGCTCAGTGACGGAAGCGGACCCTGTCCGCGATAGCTGACAAAAGCCAAAGACCGCCCGTCAGGCGACCACGCCGGACTGAAGTTCATATGGACGTCGTCCGTGACCTGAACGGCGTTGCGCCCGTCAGCGTCCGCAACGAGGATCTGCCGTGTTGCTCCAACGTTGGACGAGAACGCGACCCGCCGACCGTCAGGCGAAAACCTAGGCGACAAGTCCGTCACGCTGTTCGCACCGGCGGTAGCGTTCGTGAGGCTGATCACCTCGCCCGAGACGAGGTCTAGTCGGAGGATGAAGGACTCGCCGGTAGGCGAGACGTTCGTAAACACCACGTAGCGACCGTCAGGCGAGATATCAGGATCGGCGTTCGCACGCTGCTCGCCATCGGGCACCGCGTCACGCCAGTCCTCGATCGTCGGCCCGGTGAGACGTCGTAGGTTGGTCCCGTCGGCGTTCACGACGAATATTTGCAACGACGGGTCGACCAAAGCGACACCGGTCGTGATCGCTGAGTCAAGCAAACCAAACGTGAAGTGCCTGATTCGCTTCGCTTGCGCCGGTTGCCTGGGCTCAACGGGGTAAGCGTCGAGTGGCGCAGTGGCTGCAAACACGATCCTTCGCCTGTCACGGCTCCACCGCCCGGACACGACACGGAGGTTCGCTGGCAGCACAAGGGGCTCTTCACCCCACCGGTCACTGCCCGACGACCACACCGACGGTGCACCTTTGTCGTCGATACCGGAGAAGAGCAGTCCGCCCTTGGGGCGCAGTGCACCGAACACCGGGTCCGTGCCGGGTCCCGTATGATCGGTCCAGTCGAGCCAGGTCAGCGCGAGGTCCTGGGTAGCGGCCACGACTCGAGGGTTTGAGCCGTCAACGTCGATCGCACAGACGCACATGTCACGCGATGACAAGGCAGCCACGAATCCAATCGCCTTGCCGTCCGGCCGCCACACGGGGTTGAACGCCGAAGGCTCGTTGGGGGCGCAGCGGTTCGTCGGCGCCCGTGTCGCGCAATCCAATCCGACGTTAAGCACGCGCTCGGCCCCGGTTGCCAGATTTCGCACAGGGAGGAACCAACCGCGGAGCTTCACCTGGAGTTTTTCCGTGCCAGGATCCCTTGGGTTATCGCCACCGCGGTATGAGCTGTAAGTAAGCAGGCGGCCGTCCGGAGAGATTGCGGGATCAACGTTGTAATTCGAATCGACAACGAGGTGCCGACGACCGGAACCATCCGACGCCATGGTGTCGATCGCGGTCGGCACAGTCTTCGACAGGTCGTCGGCAACTGTGTTGGCGAAGACGATCCGCGAGCCCCCGGCGTACCAACGGGGATCGGCGTCGAAACCGCCGGCACGTGTTTGTGCAGCCGAGACGTTGGTCACCTCAAGCGTTGCCGTGTCGAGCCGGAACAAGCCGATGTGCTCGAACTGCGGCCATGACGACGTGAAGATGATCGAGCGGCCGTCAGGCGAGTCCTTCGGCTGCTGATTACGCCAAGCGTTGTTCGTGAGCTGCACTCGCTCGGTTCCGTCTGGGTCCATCACGTAGACCTGTTCAGGGGACCCTTCGGGGCCGCGGCGCGCCGTGAACAGAATCTTCGTCCCGCCGAACGCCCATACCGGCCAGAAGTAGTCGAGTCCGTCATCGGGCGTTATGCGTGTCAGCGTTCCGTTACGAGA
The DNA here is from genome assembly GCA_031368215.1 of Acidimicrobiia bacterium. Lineage (GTDB taxonomy): Bacteria > Actinomycetota > Acidimicrobiia > Acidimicrobiales > JANYDT01 > JANLQX01. Next base: position 52,613 of record JANLRD010000171.1, read on the forward strand.
CCGGTAGATCCCGTGACGCCCGGTCGAGCGTTCGGCACCGGCGACGATGACGTCAAGGGACGTGGACTCCGATGCGTTCGCGACCAGCGGAGAGTCGTCCGACGTCTGCGCTATCGCCGGCGGCGAGTTAATGGCCAGACAGGTCCCGCAGAGAAGAAGGAAGGTAATGCCCAGACGTCGGGTCGTTGGTTTAGGTCGCACTGCGGGGCCGCTATTGAGTCGAAATCGGACCAGACGTCCAGATCTCGTCTGGAAACGTCTTCGCTGAACTGAATGCCGCTCGAATGTTCCATCGCGCTCCGAGATCTCAGTGCATGCCAGAACCAGGCCGGTCAACATCCAAAAGAGCGTCCGAGGAGCTTCCTGGCGAAGAGCAAAGAGCAAATTCTCTTCGACAGCGAAAAAGAGAAAACACGCCGCCACTCCGGCGCCGATTGCGCTAAATAGACGATCTCTGCTTCGGGAGAGTCGAACGGCGGCGTGGAGCAACCCACCCATGACGAACAGCAGGCCCACCATCCCAACGACACCCGTCTCCGAGAGCTGGAGGAGATAGAGGTTGTGCACCGGGTTACCGGCAAAAATGACGCCCGCGTTCTCGAACTTCGGTGCGACGACTTGAAAGTTGTTCAGCCCTCTACCGATTAGAGGTGATCCGACGAACATCTCGGTCGCGACATCGTTGAGCTGCGAGCGCGAGTCGATCTCGACGGCGAAGTGTGCCGTGTGGAAATTGTCTCGGTAGAGGCTGACCAGTTGCGGGGAGGCGACGGTGACGAGCCCAAGACCGAGCGCCACCCACACGGCCAGTGCTCGCCCCGGCAAGCGGTTCGTGACTACCGCCCACAGAACGAGCACCGGTGCTGCGACCGCCACACCGAGCAAAGCCGCTCGTGTCTGCGAAATCATCAACGGACAGAAGGACGCCGTGCTGACGATCAGACAAATCACCCGCCGGCGACGCCCTTGGAGCCCGAGCGCCAAGGCGAGCGCGAGCAAGCCAATCTGGCCGAGGAATGCGGCCATGAACACCGGATGATTGATCGTTCCGAACGGTCGGTTCAGCACGCCCTCGGTTGTGACACGGCCAGCCACCATCGTGGTGGGGGTGCCGAGGAACGACAAACCCAGCGGACCGCCAGTCACTTTTTGTCCAACAACGATCACTAGCTCGATCGCGGCGATCGTCCCGAGGGACGCCAGCACGAGATGCACGTCGTGACGGGAGCGGACCCTAGCTGCAACAAGCAGGAAAAGGGCAAACAGCGCCGCCATCCGGAAGAATTCCGCCAGGACGAGCCCACGGTCTTGAGCTACGAGAGCGCTCGGCAGCAGCAAGATGGACGAGAAAAAGGCAATCCGCACCGATGGTCGGCTCATCAGTCGCCTCAGGTCGACGGACATCGTGCCCTCAAAAAGCCAGAAGCCATACAAGAGCACCACCAGCACGTCGAGGCTCGACACATAGAGCCCAGGAGCGCCGCTGGGTACGAAGGACAGCGAGCCGAGCGACTTCTTTACAACGAGTCCAAGCGACAGCACGGTAGTGACCAACAAGATGTCGCTGCGGCGCGGCGTGATCAGAAGGACCGTTCCGAACACGACCGCGGCCACCAACGCTGCGGAGATCTTAAACCCCATCAGCGCACCGATCCACCCCAAGCCCGCGGCAAGAATGCAGAGCGAAAACAAGCGGCGACGCCCGACGACGAATCCGTCCGGTGAGGCGGTCGAGGTGTTCATGGACAAATCGGACATTTCGAACCGGACTTAAAGGGTTGACGGTTGAGAGACGGGTAAGGGCCGTGGCGAACGGGCCGGCGCCGAGCGGAAGCCAGCGTTGGTGTGGTGCATCAGCACCTTCCAATACATCCACTGTGCAACCCGGCTGTCAGAGTGCACCGGACGCGAGTCGAGCCATCGTTCGAGGGGTGGAACAGTCCAACGGTTGAACAGAACTTCGCGCACAAGACCCCGCGTTATCGCCCGCGGCGAGTTCTCCAGTGACAAGACGCCGTAGCGCTCCTTAACCCCCGATTCGGGGATGAGGTGCGTGAGGTCGCGAAGCCCTCTGCCAATCGCTCGCTGGACGCGCCCCGCGCTCGCAACCGTGTGTGGGTGGAAGTGCTCGCCGCGCGCGCCCGGGTTGTAGATGGCGCGGAGGCCGGCTCGTTCGATCCACCGATAGCCCAACTCCACGTCCTCGTTGCCGATCTCGGCCCAGTCCTCGTGGAACCGAAGGTTGCGATCGATGACCGTGTCTCGAGGCAGGGACAGATTCATGCTCCAGAAGTGCTTCCAGCCGACCGGCCCACCGGCGTTTTCAGCAATCTCGTCGTACGCGAACGGTTGGTAGAACCGCGTGAAAGGAGTCTGAACCATCTTCTCGGACTGGCGGACGAAGCCTAAAACCGCAACCGGCTCCGGTGCGTGCGCGAGATGGGTTCGCGCATGCTCTCGAAGGAACTGCGGCTCTACCCAAAGATCGTCATTGATGAAGAGCACGTGATCGAACTTCGCCTCGTCCGTGCCGCGGTTTCGCTTGACGGCTGGCAACCGCTCAGGCATCCAAAGAAGTCGCACGCGACCGTCGGTGTCACGCTCGTGCGCACGCACCATCTCCGGCGTCCCGTCGATTGAGTTATCAACAACGAGAACTTCGAAACGGTCGGACGGGTAGTCCACCTCGAGCAGTAGTTGGATCGTCCGATCCACCACCTCGCACCGGTTGTATGTGGGCATGACGATCGAGAAACCGGGGAGGTTGGCGTTCAAGGCGTGACCTCACCGACTCGGCTCTCAGCGGATCCCTTGAAGAGGGAGCGCGCCCCGGCAAGTGAAAACACACCTGCGGCGCGCAGGATGACGGGCCACGAGGCCACGCCGACCAAGAGGGATACCCACCAGGTGAGTCCGAGCCCTCGGTACAGCACCGAAACTGCGCCGCTGAGAGCAAACATCCCAAGGGCGATTCGCACGAAACGCACTGGCTGCAACGGGCTGTCGGTGAGCCTCGTGACCGCGATCGTCGAGCACGCTACGAGGAAGAACGAGGTCAGCAGCGTTCCGAGGGCTGCTCCTTCCGGTCCGTAGCGGCGTACGAGAAATACATCGACGATGATGTTCAGCACGATCGCTGCCGAGACGTACACCAGCGTGACCTGCTGGCGTCCCGCCGCCACAAGCACAAACCCCTGCCAAACATTGACCACCATGAAGATCAACGCGAAGGCCAGCGTTTGAAGCGGACGGACCGCTCCCGCATACTTGCCTGCGTAGACCGACTGGACGAACGGGTCACCGAGTACCAGCAATATCATCGGCACTGGGGCAACGACGGCAACGAGCGCCTCAGCACCGTGCTGGTACACCTTCCGAAAGCGCCCCCTATCCGGTATGTAGGTCGCGGCGAGGATAGGGAACAGCACGTTCGTCAGGATGATCGACGTGAGCAGCACGTTCTCGATGGGCTGGAACGCAGCCCCGTAAACGCCGACATCGGTTCGTGGACGAAGAGCTACCAGAACCAGAGCATCGAGCTTCAGGTACGCGACACCCGCTATCCCAATAAGAGCGAACGGGAACGCCTCACGAAGCAAGGCAGGGAGTGCGCGCCAGTCGACACGAAGACTGAGACCAAAACGCGAGTAGACGATGAACGCCATCAGCGCAACACCAATCCACGCAGATGCCACCGGCGCCGCAACGATGGCCACGAGCCCGGCCGAGCGTCGGATCAGCACGACGATGATGATCAACTCGAGCAACTCAATCGCAGTTCGGATTGCCGCGTCATACTCTTGACGCAGTTCCACTTGAAAGATGATCCCGATCGACATCAACGCATCCGTAAAGAAGAGCAGGGACGACACGAGCACTGCGAAGTGGACGATGCGATCCGCACCGAACGCGAAACACACGCCTTGCGCGGCCGCTGCGGTGACCAGACCGGTTGCCATGCGAGCGGTCAGCATTGAGCCGAGAATCGCAGGGGCGACGGCCGGGTCCTGCGAAATGGATCGCACGGCGAGGTTGCGAAGGCCGAACTCGCTGACGAGCGCGAACACCGCGGTGACCGTGATGACGAATACATAGTCGCCATAGCGTCGCGGTCCGAAGTAGCGGATGAGAGCCAGCGAGATGCCGACATTGACGCACAGGTGGACCCCTCTTGCAAGCAGCTGAGCAATCGTGCTCACTGCTACAGAAACAGCAACGGGTCGGGGCGAGCGAGCGCGTTCTATCCCAATGTTGACGCTCACGACTGGGGCTCGGCGATGGTGAGGTCGATCTGGTCGCCGCTGCCTGTTGTACGGTCCGAAACGGCAGGTTTGGGGGAGCGGACATCGAACGCATAACCAGGTGCCAGCGTCACCCATGTGTAGTCCCAGTCGTGCTCAAGTACAGACGGCTGGGCGAATGCACCGCTGCGGCGGAGCGACCGATACGTCGCGACGAACGCAAAGAGTCCCCCGAGCACGAGCCCGAGGATGAGGTACATCCAGCGCGCAGGGGCAGCGGGATACAAAGGCAGCCCTGCCTTATCGAGCCGCGTGAGCTCGACCGATCCGCGTTGGGTTCGTGACACAGCCTTTTCGTACTCCGTGCTCAGGTTGCGCACGATGTCCTTCGCCAGTTCTTGGTTCAGTGCGAGAACCCCGAGGCCCGCTTCAGTGTCGGGTAGTGAAGCCGCCGCCTCGGGCTTGGCATCGACGAACTTCTTCAGTGACGCACTCTTCGCGGAGAGGCCAGCAATCTCAGCGGTGAGCCGCTGGCTCGTGGACAAGAGGTCCGTGTAATTCGAGTTGGCACTGCTATTTGAAACCTCAGTCGAACTTCGACCGGTCTGGATGGAGGTCTTGCTGTTCGTCGTCGGCGCGGTCTTGGCGAGCTGGGCCTTCGTTTCCGCAAGCCGGGCCTTTACTGAGCTCAGCTCGGCCTCGGTGCTGTTGAGCTGCGTGCGCAACTCCTGAAGGCTCGACGCGCTGAGCGCGAGCGACGCGTCGAGACTCGTAATGTTGTTCGCCCGCTTGTACTCCGCAACTGCTTGTTCCGCTTCTGCTTGACTCGTAAGCGCTTTATCAAGCTGCATCGCGATGGCAGCGCGATTGGCCTCGGCCTCGGTCGAGGACCGCGTGCTGCTCATCTCGACGAGTACGTCCGCCGCGGTGTTCGCGATGTCCCGGGAATCTTCCGGCGTCCCGCCAACAGCCGAGATCTCGACGACAAACGAGTCGCTGACAGCACTGGCGCTCAACCCGGTGGAGACATCTTCCAGCGCCTGATCGCGCTTGGTCGGCTCGCGGTACATGCCATGGCTGACATACGCGCGGCCCCGTTTGATGATCCCGGCGACGACCGCCTTAATGTCGTGGATCCCGCCGGTCTCATCGGGACGCTGATCGAGCTTCAGCCGCGTGACGATCCGCTCGGCGACGTCGTGGGTGCCAAGGACAGCTATCTGGGTACTCGTGAGAGAGGTGGCCAGCGTCGAATCGACGATGCCGGGCTGGCTGCCGAGGTCGGTGCCCGTGCTGCTAAGGATCGTCGCATCTCGACCACGCACGAGCACGCGCGTCGATGATTGGTACGAGGCCGGGATTACAAAACTCCCAAGAAACGCGAGGATTCCAGCGATGAGGGCGACGACAGGGACCCGCCACCAGGCGCGAAGTTTCAGTTCCGGCCGCTCCTCGCTCGACCGCTGGTGCCGGTAACCATCGGCTCGATCAGATTGGTCGTTCGGTAACTGAGTCGAGCTGCGGACTGAAGTGGTCTCGTCGCGTGCAATGGACCGGCGCCGAAGGGACGGGCGCCTCCAGCGGGTGCGCCTCGATTGCTCAGTGAAGCTGGGCGGAGTTTCCATATCGTTCGGCACGTTCATGGGGGCCGTTCTTCAGCGCTCGAGGAGCGCGTGTGTGGAAAGACCGCGTGACCGCGTGTGGACGCTGAGATAGTTCGCAGCGATAAGGGTTAATGCCCTCGCTGCGAGAGCTCCAGCAGCGAGCCACCGCAAGGGGTTCCAAAGTTGCGGCGCTTCGAACGTCTTCCAATACAAATACGCCCCGCGATGGAAGTGCCTGATCACCGGGGCCGGCCAGCCGCTCCGGCTTCCGCCCTCCTTGTGCACCACGGCGGACGCTGGGACGGTCCAAACCTTGAGGCCGCGATTCGACATCCGATGACACCAGTCGGCGTCCTCCCAAAACAGGAAGTAGCGCTCGTCGAATCCACCCGTCTCCTCGATGATCCGGCGCGGAATGAGCATGCAGGCGCCCGACACCCAATCGCAGACAAACGGCTCGTTGCCCGCGTCGAGCCCGGAAAGAAAGCGCCGAGACCATCGGTTGGCAGGGAACCGACGTGTGAGAGGTGAACGACGTCCGAAGATGCCCGCAGCGGCGGTCGGAAACGAACGAGCCGTTCCCTGGTCACGGCCGTCTGGGTAGTACAGGCGAGGCGCGGCGATTCCCAGGCCTTCGTTCTCAGCGGCAAAACGAATGAGCATGTCGATGGAGCCGGGCTGACTGATCGTGTCGGGGTTCAACACCAGTACGAACGGGGCCTCGCTCGCTCGCATCCCCACATTGACCGCTCGAGCGAAACCCACGTTCTTCTGCATCTGTATCGCTCGCACTTTGGGGAATCGGTCGACGAGCACGTCGACCACGCCGTCGGAGGAGGCATTGTCAACGACGACGACGTCGTACGAGTAGGACACCGCTTCGTCGAGGGCTTCAACGCACCGGACGACGTCGTCGCCAGAGTTGTAGGTGACGATCACGACGGAAAGTTTCACCTCGTCCATCAAAACGCTCCGCGGCGCAGCAGGACGACGAATGCGGTGCGTCCAAGGATTTTCAGATCGAGCCAAAGGCTTTGGTGCGAGACGTAGTTGAGGTCCAAGCGCAGTCGCTCGCGGACGGTTAGGAGGCTACGGCCTTTCGTTTGCGCCGACCCGGTCATGCCCGCCTTCGTGAGAAGGCACGAAAGTTCAATCGCGGAATAGCGGCACACGAGCTCGGGGAGATCGGGGCGCGGCCCGACGAGACTAATGTCCCCCTTCAGCACGTTGACTAGATTCGGGAGTTCGTCAAGCGTGGTGCGCCGCAACCATCGGCCAAACGGCGTATTTCGTGGATCGTCGGCGACTTTGTAGAACACATCGTCGTTATGCGCAGTGTGGTCCAGCGTCACGTAGTAGTCCGGGAACCGCTCGCGCGCGTCGACGTACATCGTTCTGAACTTGATGAATGTGAAATGGCGCCCGTTCCTGCTGACACGCTGCTGTTTGAAGAACGCAGGGCCGGAAGAATCGCGACGAATGAGAACAACCAGCGCCAACATCAACGGTGCAGTAAAAACAAGAAGAACAACTGCGCCCACGATGTCGAGCGCGCGTTTCAAGAACCGATACGTAAGGGTGTCATTCGGTAAAATGACAAATTCAGCCAGCTTCAATTTACGCGCAAGAAGTTCCTCGGTGGTCTCGTCAACGAGCTTCGACTTCTCCTTGCATCCGACGTCGGACTCAATGACGGATTCCGGCCATTGCGTGAGATCGATCAACCCAGGATGCGGCGGCCCGGTGGTTAGTGTCACCGAAAGGCTTCGGTGGCTATTTTGGACGGGCGTTTCAGCGACCATTGGGGCGCCACCGACGTGGCGCGAGGCCGTCGATGACGGCCGTTGTCTGCTGCTGACGACCGGTCCGGCGGCCAGCGTGCGCACAAATTCATCAACCGGCGACCGCTGCCCTCGCCACGACAATTGTCGGGTGCCGTTTCGGTTCTGGCCCACTACTCCTCCTTCCCTTCAAACACCGGCGTCCGTTCAAAGACCTTCGCCTTCCGGGCGCAAGCCTTGGTCGCTCGGTCGCTCAACCCTAAGGATGCGGATTCGGCGAGGCAATAGCCGAAAGAGGTATTGCCTTCACGAAGCAGTAGCCAAAACGTGTCTTTTCCCACGCTCTACGGAAGGAAAGAATGGCGCGGCGTAGCGAATGACTTTGGACACTTATTCGGATCAGCCTTTGGCGGTCAAGCGAGGTTGGTGTGGCACAGATATTGCGGTGCCACTGCCATCGTGACACCGAATCTAGGGTGGACCTAGAGCCCAGTCAGAATCAACCAAGGCGGATAATTTTGGCTACCGATGGAACCCTGTTTGCGTCCAATACAAACATCATGTAGTCGCCGGGAGGCGCCACTTGCGAGTTCAACGGTCCATTCACGGTCACAGGGGTCGTTCCGTTTGCATCGGTTGTTCCGATCGTCGCCCCCAGCTGTACGGAACGTTGGTCCATATCGACGGAATGGGTCATCGACCCCAACGCCATGATGACGACCTCAGCGGGTCGGGGACCGATCACGGTGACGTTGAAGGCACCACGGAAACCGACAGACAATGGGGCGGAGGAAATCGTGGGCCGTGGCTTCGACAGGTAGTCCGGTGAGTAGTACTGCAACGACGGCTTTTCGAGCGTAGTAGACGTCACTTGGCCTCTACCTCCCCCGATCAGCACCCGCCCGTCGGGGAGTAACAAGGCGACCGAGTGATAGCCCCGGACGACGTCCGATGACGATGTTCCGTTCGTGACCGCGAAGCTATTCTTTGGATCGACGTACTGAGCAGTCATGACTCCTGCATCACCGTTCATGTCGTGCCCGTTCACGATCAAGATTCGACCGTCGGGGAGCAACACCGTGCTCGGATGGTGGCGTTTCGTACCAAGTTCGATGGACGGCCGCCATCCGGGACTCGTCGAAGGGTCAAACACGTCAGCTTGATGCTGCGCTGTCTTGCCCATGTTGCCCCCGGCGACGATAAGAGACCCATTCGAGTATCCCCAGTCACCGTTGTTGACTCGAATCGGCAGCATCGCGGTCGAGGCGCCGTAGTTGATTCCGTCGCCGGCGGCTCCCGGGCGGGGTTGACGCCCGGCCACCCATACACTGGGCAGCGTGGAGCTTGCGAGCACCGGGTACCCGAACTCGCCGCCCATGATGATGTCCGCTCCTCCAACGCTGGTTGGCAGCACGAATATGTGCGTGTAGTCCTGCGCCGCGAGCAAAGGCGTGGTGTTCGCCGCCGCAGCCTTCAACACCCGAGCGTTGGTGATCGGGTCGATCGTCTCAATCGAGAGATTCGGAAAGAAGCCGCTGGTGGTCACAAACTCGTGACCGCCCATCGTCATCATCCGACCGTCGGGGAGGCGAGTCACGGTCGGATACCAGCGACCGTTCGTGGTGTACGGACCGACACCGAGCATCTGACCCGGAAGGCGAGTCCACACTCCATTTTTGAAGACGGATTGCGTGGTGAGCCCGAACACGATCGTCTCGCCCGTCGATTGCACTTTTACTTGGCGAGTGCCTCCCGAGATAATCAGACTGCCGGTCGAGGTATGAGCTGCTCCCGTACAAATCAGGTCGTCGATGATGTAGGCGTCGCCTGAGAGCACCCCGTCGAACTGGATCGATTCAGCAATCTTGTTCACCACTAGGCTCGCCGGCGGAATCGACCCGATTGCTGAAGGCGCGTACGTCCACGAGATGCTGTGGCTCGGTGTATCGGCCGTTGGTGGTTCGGCGCTGCGCGACGTCCCAATGAACACCGTGCTTCCGTCGCCCATCAGCGCAGCATGGACCGGAGCCGCCCACTGCCCGTCAGAAGTCCGCAGCACGATGGGAGCACCCCAGCTGTCGGCTCCCCCGGGCTCGGTCACCGAGATCGACGGAGGGAACAATGTTGTCGAAGACGGCACTGCGGTCGAGGTCGACGTCGACGCGGAAAACGACGTTGTCGAAGTGGTGCCCCCCGGTATGGTTGGCGCCATAGCAGCCATTGGCGCGACAGTCGTAAGCGCAGCTGGCCCACCAACCAAATTCGCCGTGGCCGGTTCATCCAGGTCGGCCTGTTCGATGACGGCGTCAAGTTGCGCAGGCGAGAGCGCCGGAATGTTCAAGCGCCGTTTCCGGTCTACCTTCGAGCGACGGTTGAAATGAAAGACCGGCGGGCCGCCCCCGTGAAGCACGTCATGAAGACTCGCGTTTGCGTGCTCCGATCTCGGGTCCGCAATTTGGTCGACACCCATGACCGATTCGGGCATTCGACCGAGGCCATCGCTCGAGCCGGGTGTCAATGCGGTCGACTGGTTCGAGACCAGGAGACTCGCAATCACGGCTGCCGACGCAAGTAGGACCCGTCGTTTGGACGACCGCTGCCACATAACATCTCCGTCCCGCACACTTCGTCACCAGGAGCAAACCTCGCTCCCGTTTCCCGATGGGAAAGACTGCCCGGAATCGCAGTATTGCTCGAAACGTATCGAAAATCCAGCGGAAATGTGTTTTCTGCTACTCCGCGCCGTCGGGAGTCGGGCGGAACCGATAGATCGCCGGCCCGTCCGCAGTCGGGTGGAACACCACGGAAACCGCCATGCCGATGTGAACGTCGTCGACGTCACAGCCGACGATGTTGGTCAGGACGCGAGGACCTTCGTCCAACTCGACGTAGGCCACGACGTAGGGGCCGTGCTCCGCCCACACGCCCGCACCCTTTCGAGTGATCGAGAACGAGTAGATGGTTCCCCGGCCCGATGCGGGCACCCATTCGACCGACGACGACGCGCACAGCGGGCAGAAGCTCTTCGGATACCAGAGCGTTGCTCCGCACTCCACACAGCGCGGAAGCACGAGCTGTCCGACCGCAGTCGCCTCCCAGAATGGTCGGGTCTCGCTGTTCACGTCGACGTTGCGCACCGGGAGCGAACTGCTCATGACGTCCTCCCGAGGATGAGCGTGGCGGAACCGGTGCGAGTGCCCAGGTTGCCGCCGGTGCCGTGAGCGAGGGCGAGCTCGCAACCAGGCACCTGCACCGCAGCATTGGCTTCGCCTCGAAGCTGTCGAACGGCCTCGATGATCTTCGTCATGCCGCCTCGGTTGGACGGATGGTTGTTGCAGAGCCCACCGCCATCGGTGTTGAAGGGCAATCGGCCACCGGCCTCGAGCGCGCCCGATTCGACGAAGGAACCGCCCCTCCCCTTCTCGCAGAATCCCAGGTCCTCGAGCGTCTGCAGCACGGTGATCGTGAAGCTGTCGTAGATCGACACGTACTCGATGTCTGCTGGGGTGACACCGGCCTCGGCGAAGGCCCGCGGACCCGACCACACAGCAGCGGTGTGGGTGAGGTCGACGCGCCCGTTGGCGCTGTGCTTGATCGCCTCGCCGTGCCCGAGCACCGACGCACATCGATCGGGCCGGGCAAGGTCGCGGGCCACCTCGGGGCTGACCACGACAACCGCACCGCCTCCGTCGGTGATGACGCAGCAATCGAGTCGATGGAGCGGATCAGCCACCATGGGCGAATCGAGCACCTGCTCGACCGTTACCACGTCGCGAAGGAAGGCGTTCGGATTGTGCGATGCATGTTTCGACGCCGCGACCTTGATCATCGCCAGCTGACTGCTCGTCGTTCCGAACTCGTGCATGTGGCGGGCGGCGGCCAGCGCATACATGTTGGGGACGTTCGAACCCCACTGCGACTCGAACGGACCCTCGGGCGCACTGGCACCGCCCGCACTTCCACCGGGTGCTCCGCCTCCGGTGCGGGGCTTGCCGCCCAGCGTGATCAGCGCCACCTGGCACTTTCCCGCTGCAATCGCCGCAGCAGCATGGCCGACGTGGGCAAGGTACGAAGAGCCACCGGTCTCGGTGGTGTCGGTGTAGTTGACGCGCAGACCGAGATAGTCCGCCATCGAGATGCCGCCGAACCCGGGTGCGTCTCCGGCACAGAAGTACGCGTCGACATCGGAAAGAGTAAGCCCGGCATCGGCGAGGGCTCCGACGCCAACCTGCGCGTGGATCTGCGGAAGGCTCAGATCGGGCAGATGCCGGCCAGGGTGTTCGAAGACCCCGGCGATCTTGGCGAGGTTTCGTGCGTCGCGAGCCATCCGGCGAACCTAGCGGCGGACCCCTCGAGAATTCGAACCCACGGCCTCCTTTCGTGCACGACTTCGGAAGTTCTCGCCGCAACCGCTAGCTTCAGGTTCGCAAGGCCTGAGCCCGCGGAGAGAGGAGCCTCGTGTCCATACGGATCGATCCCGATACCGGCCTGAAGGTTTTCGCCACACGGGCGGCCAAGGCGACAGACAAGATCGCGGGCAAGGGCTATTCGATCCTCGACGACGCATCCCTCACCACGCTTCCGCCGCCTCCGCCTGGTGCGGTGTTCAACGCCGAGGAACAGGCGAAGTACCAGGCGTACAAAGAAGCTCGCCGGGGCGCGGCGGACTACATCCCGATCGACGGTGCCTTCAGCTCGTACCTGAAGGACGTCTACTCCGCCGACCCGGTGCCTCGAGAGGCGCTCACCGACGCATGCGAGGTCCTCGTCGTGGGCGCCGGCTTCGCCGGTCTGCTCCTCTGGTATCGGCTGCGCCAGGCGGGGTTCGTCGACGTTCGGTTCTGCGAGAAGGGTGGCGACGTCGGCGGCACCTGGTACTGGAACCGCTATCCCGGTGTGGCGTGCGACGTCGAGGCCTACAGCTACCTGCCGCTCCTCGAAGAGATGGGATACATCCCGTCGATGAAATTCGCATCGGGGTTCGAGATCCTGGAGTACTGCCAGGCGATGGCGGACAAGTTCGGCTTCTATGACCACTGCCTCTTCCACACCACGGTCGAGAAGACGGAGTGGGACGAAACGACCGGCTTGTGGACGGTGCAGACCGACCGCGGCGACGCGATGCGTGCGCGCTACGTCATCCTCGCCAACGGCATCCTCACGAGTCCCAAGCTGGCCCGCATCGAGGGGATGGAGACCTTCTGCGGTGAGGCGTTTCACACCTCACGCTGGAACTACAACGTGGATCTCGATGGCAAACGGGTCGGGATCATCGGGACCGGGGCCACGGCGGTGCAGGCGATTCCGGAGCTGGCCAAGGTCGTCGGCGAGCTGTACGTGTTCCAGCGCACACCTTCGACCATCGACGTGCGTGATCAGCGGGCGACCACCGACGAAGAAGTCGCCGCATGGGCCGACGAACCGGGATGGGCCCGCGCACGGCGGGCGCGCTTTTCGAAGATCTCCGCGGGACGCACGGCCATCAAGGCCAACGACGATTATCTCGCCGGCAAGGTGGCCGACTTCAAAGAGCGCAAGGAACACGAACGGCAGCTCTCACCGGACGAGATGATCGACAAGCAGCTCGATACCAACTTCCGCATCATGGAGCAGGTGCGGGCGCGTGTCGATGCGATCGTCAAGGATCCCAAGACGGCAGAGGCGCTCAAGCCGTACTACCCCTACGGCTGCAAGCGCCCCACGTTTCACGACGAGTACCTGCCGACGTTCAATCGACCCAACGTGTTCCTCGTCGACACCGCGCCGACGGGCGTGAGCCACATTAATGAGCGGGGCGTTGTGCATGACGGTGTCGAGTATCCGCTCGACGTGCTGATCTACGCCACGGGCTTCCAGTGGATGGCCACGTCTACGTTCAACATGATCACCGGCCGGGGCGGTCGCACGTTGAGCGAGAAGTGGAAATCCGAAGGCACGAAAACGTTCCTCGGCATTCACAGCAACGGCTTCCCGAACCTCTTCATCGTGACCGGCCCGCAGGGTGGGGGCGGGAGCTTCAACTTCACCGACGCCATCGAACAGCATGTCGAGTACATCGCCTCGCTGCTCACCACGATGCGAGACCGCGGCGTCAACGTGGTCGATGTGCGAGAGGAGCCGGAGATCGCATACGCGCAACACTGCCGGGAGGCAGACATCGCCAGCGCGAAGTTGCGTGACTGCCTGTCGTATTACAACGGCCACGGCGACGCCGAGCCGGGAAGCCTGGCCTACTACGGTGGCAGCGCGTGGCACCGCTGGCGCAACCGCGCCCAGGACTCACTCGATCCCTACGTGTTCGCCACCGCGGACACCGGCCCCTGAGCACACCAAGGAAGGGCCGTGGCTGCTGCGGCATCGCCTTCGGCAGTCGTATCGACCCTACGCGCCTAGAGATTCGACGAAACCGAGTATCGGCTGGCAACGTCGCATCGCCGAATCGGAGGCGGGATCCCAAGGAAACCGACCTGCTCGATCGGGCCAGAGGATCTGCGACACCTGCAGTTCGTCGTGAAGTCCGCGCTCTTGAGCGAAGCGACAGGCGTCGAGCACGTAGTCCGTTGTGGCCACGACTCGTTCGGGTACTGGCAGAAGCCGCACGGTCTCGTCGAGTTCCCCTCGGAGCACCCGGTCCCAATCCTCGGCGACGTGATTGATGAGATGAGCGCATTGGCGCGACGGCATCCCAACGACAATCAGCTCGGGCAGACCGCTGAGTACTCGGCCGATCGAGTACGCCCACGACATCTCCCCAGGCGAACCGATCACGCCCCGAATGGCCATGCCTGTGCGGGCTACGACTTCGCCAACCCCTCGCCACTCGGCGGCCGGATCAAAGACCTCACCGCGGGCTTCGGCCTCGCACCCGATGCAGCCGCACTGGCGACGGGGCGGTGAATCAGGGTCAGCGAAGCCACTTGGGGTGAAGCGACCGCGGTTCGGGCGGGACGATGAGCGATGTTTGTGCCGAGTCATGTCGACACTTTGCCAAGGAGGGGCTGACAATCCCCGTCACCCCGCAGCCCAGACCGAGGTCGGCCCGGACCAGCTCCATCAGCTGAACTGCATTGCTGCTGGGAACGACCCGAAGTTGCCGGTGGCAACGCCGTTGCGCGTGCTTCCGGTGAACGACGGTGCTCCGGGGATTGCGGTGATCGTGAACGTCCCACCGGCGGCGAAGCTCGCTTTTCCGGCGTGCACGGCAGCGGTGCACATCGCCGAGTCCGCGGTGTAGAGATCAGTGCCCCACGCCTGACCCGCCTGCGCCGGATCGGCGAGTGGAGGACACTTGAATGAGTACGCCGGTCCGTACTGGAAGCCGCTGAGAGCCCGGAGGTTGTCGCGCCAACCGATGACGCTCACCTGCCCGGGTCCCGGAAGCACCGCTTTGACCTCCGTGGCCGACCCCGCCCCGACGGCCGCGGGAGACCCTCCTGCTGTCGTCGGAGTAGATGCCGCACCCGACGCGGATCCCCCTGCGTCGCAACGAGGTCGGGCAACCGCAGCAGCGAGCACTCTGATCTGGGCCTCGAGAACATCGAGGTCGACCCACGCCTGATTGCGCTTGGCGAGCGACTGGCGACTGTTCGTGACGATGTCGAGCAACGGGTAGCGATCCTTCTGCTTCTTCTCGAGGAGCGCCGTGAGTGTCGCCTGGTCGGCCGTGGCAATGCATCCGGCCACGGCGGCCGATCCGGCGGCACCGGAACTGCCACTCGACGAGGAGCCCGCGGCGGCCGCTCCCGCTCCGCCGCCCGACCCGCCTCCGGCGCTGCTGCCCGCCGCATCAGGGGGAAGGCCGCCAGCCTGGGGGAGCGGCGCAACCCGGGGGCGAACACGCGAGGACGGCTTCGTCCCGTAACAGCGGATGTCGTCGACGTCCATCAAGTAGTTGCAGCACTCACGGAGCGTGCGCTTCCCGTTCAACTTCGGCTTCGATGTGAGGCAGTCGTTGCGCGCCACGCCGGCTCTACCGTGTCGGCACGAGCGATCGACACGCCAAGCATCGTCGACATCGTCGTCACCAGCGCTACGACGACGACCCGGCGCAAGACGCTCGGTCGCGTGGAATGCAGATCATCGTGTGCGGACATCAGGCGACTCCCCGTTTCGAATGGCTACAAGCACGGTGTCGGAACGGCAGTCGATGCCTATCGTGGCAGCACGACATGCGCCTGCGAGGGTGGGCACATCGTGCTCACCCGAGCGAGTCGAGCCAACGCACGTTCGACCCCCCGTCCGCATGACCTCGCCCGCAGTGCCAATGCCGCGTCGTCAGGTGTTCGGGTCGGCTGCGGGGAACGTGATCGTGAACGTCGACCCGAGGCCGAGGCCGCGCGAGTGAGCAACGATGGAGCCGTTCTGGGCACGGACGAAGGACCGGGCGATCGCGAGGCCTACGCCGGTTCCGTCGCTGAAGTGTTCGTCGACGCGCACGAAGCGCTCGAAGATGCGTGAGAGGTCGGCCTCTGCGATACCCCGACCGGTGTCCACGACCGTGCATATGACCGAGCCAGCCCTACGTTCGACGAACGTATCGACCGAGCCGTGGTCGGTATAACGGATCGCGTTGCCGATCACGTTGGTCGCCACTTGGACGAGCCGGTCGCGTTCGCCGAGCACTGTGCAGGGTCCCTCACTCGAGAACCTGAGTCGAAGGCCCTTCCCTTCTGCCTGGACCATAAGCATACGCATTACTTCGCTCACCACCTCGGCGAAGTCGACGAAGCTCGGCGCAGCCACCTCTGTCAGCTCAGCGGACGCCGACAGCGACGAAAGGTCACCGGCCAGTCGTCGCAGACGAGCGGCCTCGCGAGAAATCGAGGCGAAGGTTTCGGGGGTGGCCGGAACAACGCCGTCGAGGAGGCCCTCCATCGACCCTTCGATGGTCGAAAGAGGCGTGCGAAGCTCGTGGGCCACCTCACCGAGAAGATGGAGCCTCCGTTGCTCGGTGCGTTCGAGTTGCATCGCCAACTCGTTCACGTCGGCCGCCAGCCGGTGAAGTTCGGTGATCTGGCCACCGTCGACGCGGACGGCGTAGTCGCCTGCGGCGATGCGCCGGGTGGCCCCCGATGCCTCCTCGATCGGCTGGGCAATCTGGCGGGTCAGTCGACGCGCGACCCATGCGGCGGAGAGAGCGGCAGAAGCGAACGCGGCAAGCAGAACGAGCGGCCCGGCCCTTCCTCGACGGCCGCGCGCTCGGCCACCGCGACCTCGACCGAAACCGAACGCTTCGTCACCGCTGATGTGGAACAGGTGCACCACGATGCCACCGAACAACGCAGTCGCAACCATCAGCATCACCAACGCAATCGCGATCACCGCGAGGTGCGAGCGGAACAGCTGGGATCGGAGCGGTCTCACGAGGTACTCGGGCCACTGAGTGCTTTACCGACGAATCGGTAGCCGACGCCGCGGACAGTCTCAATACGCCGTGGTCCGGCGCCGTCGTCGAGCATCGCCTTTCGCAGGTTGGCGATGTGCACGTCGACGATTCGTTCCTCTCCGAAGAAGTCGCGACCCCAGATGCGATCCACCAACTGCTGCCGGGTGAACACCCGACCGGGGCTACGAGCAAGGGTTACGAGCAGGTCGAATTGCAGCGCGGTCAGGGTGATCTCGGTCGCGTCGCGCTGCACCCGGTGCTCGTCGATGTCGATCGTAAGGTCGTCGAAACGCAGGATCTCCCGCTCATTCTCCGATCGGTGGCCGCCGCGCTCGTTTGCGTCCACGCCACTGCGTGCGGGACGAGCTCGGCGGAGTACGGCCTTGACCCGGGCGACTACTTCACGAGGAGAGAACGGCTTGGTGATGTAGTCATCGGCTCCGACGGACAGCCCGATGAGTCGGTCCGTTTCCTCCACGGCCGCTGTCAGCATGATCACGTAGCAGTCGGAGCGGCGACGGATCTCCCGTAGAGCATCGATGCCGTTCATCTTCGGCATCCGAACGTCCAAGAGCACGAGATCGACCGGCGGTTCGCGATCGAAACGCCGAAGTGCCGACTCCCCGTCACCCAGCTCCTCGACAATGAAATCATCGTCGAGGAGGTACTGGGCAACGAGGCGGCGGATCGGTTCCTCGTCGTCAACAACCAAGATCCGCTGGTTCATGGACCCGACGGTATCGGAGGAGGGTCAGGCGCCTTGTTCCGGTGGTCCGCCTGCCGACCCGGTCGGGTCCGCGGAAGGGTTCGTCATCGGCGCGTTCGCCGGGACGTCGGCTCGGCCCTCGAGCACTGCCTTGCGATGGAGGTACTCGACCTCGTTGATATCTCCACGGGCGAAGCGCTCCCGAAGAATCGCCGCAGCCATGTCGACACCCGGGGCTGACGAGGGGCCCGACCCGGCGCCGGAAACAATGGGGGCCACGACCGCAGGGCCGCCCTTGCGGCGACGGAGGAGCGCGGCAACGCCAAAGGCGACCGCGGCGAGGAGCAGCAGCATGATGACGAACATCAACGGGCCGCCTCGACGACCGCCGAACTCGTCATGGAAACCGCGGCCGTCGTAGCCGTGGCGACGACCCATCTCCCCCATCACCCCCGTGGCGTTGGAAGCGGCGAGAGTAACTGCGCTCGGGAAATTCATGATGATGTCCTTCTGGTGTTGCGCCGAACGTGCTCCGGCGGCGATGTCTGAAGAACTATCCAATCGGCGCAGTGTGAAGACAGGACCAGCCCGACTATCAAGCCTTTGTAAACGCGCCCGACCGGGGCTGGTGGCGGGTGCGCAGTCTTGAAGGCGTTCGAGGAGTCGGTCGCCGGCATCGCGCATGGTCCGGGAGCGCGCCCTTGACCAAGCGGAGCGGGAATGGAGCCGGGCGCAACGTCAGGCTTCCGCCGCCAGCATCTCGCTCATCGCCGCGCTGAACGACTCGAAGGTGCCGGTGTTCTTCCAGACGTCGAGGAACACCTCTGTGTCGGCACCCACGGTGACGTGCAACGGGCTCGCCGGATCTGTGACGGCCGCCACGATGGCCGAGCCGACATCGGCCGGATTGCCGCCCGTGGCGAGCGCGTTCTTGCTGAAGTTGAGCATGAACCGATTGACCTCGGCGTAGGGCGACGCGTCCTGCACCTGTCCCAGCAACGAATCGACCGTGGCAACCAACTCCGTATCGAAGTAGCCGGGCTCGATCGACAGCACACGAATGCCGAACGGGGTCACCTCGGCGGAAAGCGACTCTGACAGCGCATTGATGGCGTATTTGCCGGCCGCGTAGAAGCCGTATGCCGGGAACGCCGGGAGCCGAGCCGTGATCGAGCTGACGTTCGCGATCACACCCCGACCCTGCGCCCTCATCGACGGGAGCACCAGCCGCGACATGCGAACCGGTCCCCAGAAGTTGGTCTCGATCGCGGTTCGCGCCTGATCCATCGGGAAGTCCTCGACCGGCCCAGACAGACCGACGCCGGCGTTGTTGACCAACACGTCGATGTGCCCGTGGCGGGCCAATACGTCCGCGACGGCCGCGCTCGCCGAGGCGTCGTCGGTCACGTCGAGTGCGATGACGTCGATCTCGACACCTGCCGCGGTGGCGGCGCCCTTGAGAGCTTGGGACTTGGCGGGGTTTCGCATCGATGCGACGACGGTGTCACCGTTCTTCGCGAACGCCACAGCGGTGTGGAGCCCGATCCCACTCGAACAACCAGTGATCAGTACAACGGACATGTGGTTCCCTTCCAGGGTTGGTTGGCAGCTGCTCGCCTGGTGCAGGAGATTCCCGTACGAACCGAGTACCTCGACAATGGGCGTGCGCCTGCCGACTGTCTGTGATGCAGATCACGCAACGGAGTGACGATCAGACGGGAATCGCTGGGGCGTTGTTGTTGTCCAAGCGAATGGTGCCCGACGAGGCCCGCGTTTCTACACGTAGTCGGTGACGATCTCCCGGGCGGCTCGGATACCTTCGAACGCGCCTCCTTCGATGTAGCCCTGCGCGTCCTGCGAAACGTGTTCCCCGGCGAAGTGGAACGGACGAACGGGCACACGCTCGTAGGTGCAGTACTGCTCGCAGTAGCCGGGCGGGTAGTACGAGTAGGCGCCCCACGAGTACGGATTGACGTGCCAGACCGACAGCTGGGCCCGACCGGTCCAACGCCGCGTGATGCCGGGGTAGACCGGCTCGATCTGGCGGAGGAAGGTGCCGGCGACGGACCGAACGAACGAACCGGCTTTGCCGGGTGAAGCGGTGTCGGAGAACGGAGCCGCCGGGTTGAGCAGCCGGGACACGTCACCCCCGGTGTAGTTGTTGATGATGCCTGTGCTGCCCGGCTGTCCGACCGTCACCGCCCACGCTTCCTGGTAACCGGTGTCTGCGTAGGACTCTCCGTTCCCGTTGCCCCAGACGCCGGGTTGGCTCCAGAACCGATCGCTGATCTGCAGCTGCAACTTGTTGTCCGCACCGAAGCCGAGCGCGTCGATACCGCCCACCTTTCGCGCGTCGGCGTCGAATCCCGAACCGGCGAACCCACCGCTCGCTTTGATTCGCTTCATCACCCCGAGAGGAACCGCGAAGACCACGCGATCGGCGGTCACGACAGCACCATCCTGAAATTCGAGCGAAGCGCGTCCGTCCGCCGTTCGCCTCGCCGCGACCAAGGCCTGTCCGAGCGCAACCCTGTCGACACCCAGTTCGGCGGCCTGGGCCAGGGCGATCTGCTGATTGCCGCCCACGACTTTCCAACGCTCGTCGGACTTCCCATACACCCACCAGGCGCCGGTACCACCGCCGTTGCTGAACCCGAGAAGGGCGAGCAGGTTGAGCACGGACTGACGCTCCGTGTTCTCGCCGAATTCGATCGTGTAGGCGACATCGATGAACTTCCCGAGGCGCGAGGTGAGTCCACCCGGGACATACCGCTGGATCCATTCGGCGATCGTCATGCGCGACAGGGCAAGCGCAGCGGAGGACCACGCTGCGTTGTAGGGCCATGGGTAAGGCGGCAGGATCGACATCTGCGACTGGATGAGCTGCTCGAGCCCGGCGGCCTTCCAATCCGCGACGGCCTGTGGCCAGGGGTAGTAACCGCCGTTGAACCACAACGTGTCCTCAGCACCGTTGGTCGCCTGCGCATGTCCGCCAAGGTCGACTGTGGAGAAGCCGTAGCGACGGCAGAGCGCAAACACGGTCTTGTGCGACGAGTCGATGAGTTCACCGCCCCACTCCGCCCATTGGCCGGTTTCGAAGAAGCCGTCGTTCGACCTGGTGAAGGTGCGACCTCCGATGCGAGTGTTCGCCTCGTACACCGTGACGCGGGTGAGGCCTGCGTCGCGCAAGGTCATCGCCGCGGACATACCGCTGATCCCGGCGCCGATCACCGCGATGGTCGGCTGCGAGCGTGGGCTCGGCGTCGCGTCGACCCGACGGGCGAGGATGAGCTGTCCGATCGAGGATGCTGCGGCTGTGCCCACGACGCCGGAGGCGAGGAGTTGGCGACGCGTGAAGCCCTCTTCGGTGGCGAGGTACTCACGCTGGCGTCCGACAGCCTCGTCGGTGTCAGTGCCGGTCAGTCGCGCCGATCGAGAGGCGTCCGCCAATCGCTGGAGCCCGGAAGCGATGTTCGTGCGGGGCATGGGAACCTCTCTCCGTGGTCGGATCACAACGAGTCTTCCCCTTGTCGTGCCGCGCGTCCAGCACGCGAGTCCGGAAATGCCGCGCCCAATGCGCTCGCGGCGAAACCCGGCACCCGCGTTCGAAATTGGACAGGACCGTCGACCGTGGGCTGGCAGTCGCCATGATGAGGGCGACGGCCGTCGGCTCCGTGACCTTCGCTGTTGCGGCCGACCCGACCCATGCGATGTTCGGCCTGTTCGCCATGGCGCCGAGCGTGAACGGAACGGGCTTCCGGCTCGAACGGCAATCTCCTTTCGGCGTGACTGAGAAACTCCGAGGCAATGACTACTGAAACGACTTCCGCAGCCATGCGGTGGGCCGACGCGTTGGCGTCGTGGGCCATTCCCGATCGGATACTCGCGAACGCCCCGGCGTCACCGTGGATTCATCCGCCGAAGATGTTCAAGTCCTCCGACCACGACCCGGCCGACACACCGTCGATGGTGGCAGCCGTCTCGATGCTCGGCCCCGACGCGACGGTCCTGGACGTCGGGTGCGGTGGCGGACGTTCGAGCCTTCCGTCGGGAAGTCGGCTTCGGCGGGTGATCGGCGTCGATGAAAGCCCCGAGATGCTCGAGCAGTTCGCTGCCGCAGCGACGGAGCGACAGATCGCGTTCGAGACTGTTCTCGGGCGATGGCCCGACGTGGCCGATCAGTGCGGCCGCGTCGACGTAGCGGTCTGTCATCACGTCGTGTACAACGTCGCCGACATAGCCCCATTTGTACGCGCACTCTGTTCATCCGCTCGGCGCGGCGTCGTCGTCGAACTGACGAACGTCCATCCCCAAACCCCGTTCAACGAACTCTGGAAGCGATTCTGGAACCTCGACCGACCCGTCGAGCCCACCGCTGGGCTCTTCATCGAGGTCGTCCGCGAACTCGGCTATGAACCCGACGTGGTGTCGACGCCCCGGCCGGCCCGGCCAAGTCAGCTCGACAGGTCCGAGATGATCGCGTTCGTGAGGCAGCGGCTCTGCCTGAACGCCGATCGTGACGCCGAGATCCGCGAGTATCTCGACGCCCGACCCCTCCTGTCTTCTGACACCACGGTGACCGTCAGCTGGCGGACGTGAGCCTCGCGCTAGTGCGCGAAGTCGGTGATGACCGCTCGTCCGACGTAGCGGCCGGCTTCGAGATCGTCGAACACGTCACCGATCTCTGACAGCGCGGCGGTGCGGCTGATATGGCTCTTGACCCGGCCCTCGGCCGCCATCTCGACCAGCTCGCGCATGTCCTGCACTGTTCCCACCGCCGAGTAGATGATGGTGGGGTCCCGCCGGAAGAACTCCCACGGGTTGAGCTGGATGTTGCCTTCGCTGCTCGCCGGTATGCCGACGCCGACGAACAGCCCACCGCGACGCAGCATCTGTAAACCGAGGTCGAAGCCAGCGAGCTTGGCAGAGAAGACAAGGCAAGCATCGACGCCGCCGAACGCCTGCGCCGCGGCAGCAGCCTCGTCGGCACTCAGCACGGTGTGGGCTCCGAGCGATTCGACGAACGCCAGGCGTTCTGCGCCGATGTCGACACCGACAACCTTGTACCCGAAGGAAGTGGCGATCTGCACCGCATAGTGACCGAGGCCTCCCGCCGCGCCGATCACGGCGATCTTGCGGCCGGGCAGGATGTGATGCTTGAGCAGCTTCTTGACTGCGCCGTAGGCGGTGAGGCCACCGCAGGCGAGCGGCGCCTCCTCATCGCCAATGCTGTCGGGCAGCTTCACCAGTGACTTGGCGTAGACGCAGAACTCCTGCGAGAACGTGCCCATGATGCCTTTCGCCTGCGCGCAGTGGCGTGGGTCGCCGCGCATGCAGAATTCGCAGGCCCCACACCAGTAGCCGCCGCCGGTGCCACCGAGGCCGAGAATCACCCGGTCCCCGACGGACACGAAACGGTCGGCACCCGGCCCCAACTCCTCGACGATGCCGATGCCCTCATGGCCGAGCGGCATGCTGTTCGGGAGCCCGGCCCAGTCGCCTCGGGCGATGTGCAGATCAGAGTGGCACACTCCCGCCGAGCTCATCCGGATTCGCGCCTCTTCAAACTGGGGCACCGGTGTCGGGAGGTCTTGGATCTGAATGACGCCCTGGGCGAGTCTCGCTGCTTTCATGCCACTGCTCCTTCGTGCGTTCGGGTGCTTCGTGTCGTCCCGAGAGATGGCGCAGATTGCGCTCACGCAGTTCAGAGTAGTGAGAAGTCGGCGACTTGCCTCTTTCGAGATCCGGTGGGTGCCTCGAGCCTTCAGGAGTCGCCGATTTCGCTCCACTCTCCGTGAAAACGCGCCAACGGTGACTTCTTGTCGAGCTTGTCGAACACGTTCCCTCGACCCGAGCACCGATGCCGCACCGATGCCGCACCGATGATCAACGGCCATGACATTCCGCTCGACGGTGGCCAACTGGCCAAGCTCTGACAAACTTCGTCGAAAGGAGAACCTATGCCCGACGTGCAAGCCCGACCGACCATCGTCCACGGCGCGCCACCGGTAGAGCCGCGGCCCATCACCGCGGAGCGCTACATCTCCGAGCCATGGCTGGCCCGTGAGCACAACGTGCTCTGGCCCCGCGTCTGGCAGTTCGCATGCCTCGAGCGCGACGTCGCCGAACCCGGCCAGTACGTCGTGCTCAACATCGCCCGCGAGTCGATCCTCGTGTCGTGCACCGAGGACGGCGACGTGGCCGCTCACTACAACGTCTGCCAGCACCGCGGTGCGCGCGTCATGGTGAACGAGCGTGGCTGCGAGCAGCACTTCACCTGCCCGTACCACGGCTGGAGCTACCGGACCGATGGTCGTCTAGTGGTGGTGCCGGACAACAACCGGTTCCCCGGTGGGGTGAACCGGACCGAGCGCTCCCTCAAGCCCGTGCGCGTGGGACGCGCGCTCGGGATGGTGTGGATCTGCATGGACCCCGAGGCCCCGTCCCTCGAGGACTTCCTCGGCCCGATGGTCGACATCATCGGGCCGTACCGTCTCGACACGATGACCCTGGTTGCCGACCAGACCGTGGGCCTCGGGTGCAACTGGAAGGCGGTGTTCGACAACTTCTTGGAGCTGTATCACGTCGAGCACATCCATCCCCAGCACCAGCTGCTGTTCGACTGTCCGACCGCGCAGATCCACCTGTTCTCCACGGGACACACCGGGGTGGTGATCGATGGCCACACGCTGAACAGCCGGATGGCGATCGCGGAGGATCCGAACTTCTTCCAGGTGCGCCAACTCCGCATGTTCGGCGCCGACCCCGATGACTACGCCGGTCGGGTGCTCGACATCCGCAGGGACATCCAGAAGCTGCGCCGCGAGGCGGGGCCGCGCCTCGGCTGGGACTACGGGCCCTTCACGGACGAGCGGCTCACCGACATCGAGCAGTACAACGTGTTCCCCAACACGATGATCACGATCCAGCCCGACGATGCATTGATCGTTCGGGTTCGACCGCACCCCACCGATCCGAACTGGTGCTACTTCGACAAGCTCACCTTTCACCGCCAGCCGGATCCGGAGGTGGCGCGTCGGGCTGGGGTGACGTTCGAACCGTGGAGCGAGGCGGACCTCGCACCGGTCCCGCGTCCGGAGCACGACGAGTTCACCCAGGACGACATCATCGCCGGCCGCAAGACCATGACGATCACCATCGACCAGGACGTCCACTACATCCGTGATGTTCAGGCCGGCATGCACTCACGAGGTTTCGAATCGCAGATCCTCTGCGATGACGAGGTTCGTATCCAGCACTACCACGACTGGCTCGACCACTGGATGGAGGTGCGATGACCTACACCGCGCAGCAACTCTCGGACCGAGAGCAGATCCGCGACCTGGCGTTGCGGTACTGCCGAGGTGTGGATCGTCTCGACCCGGACTGTATGAAGTCGGCCTACTGGCCCGACGCGATCGACGACCACGGCAACTTCGTCGGCAACGCCCATGAGTTCTCCGATCACTGCATGGTCGCCCACCTGCGCTGGAAGTGGACGATGCATTCGATCTACAACCACCAGATCGACCTCGAGGCCGACGGCGTCCACGCCCGCGGTGAGATCTACAACATCACCAATTTGTGCCGGGCCGACACCGGTGACATCGACACCTGGTACGGCCGCTACCTCGACCGCTACGAGAAGCGCGGCGACGAGTGGCGCATCATCCACCGGGTCTGTGTGCACAACGGGACCCAGACCCAGGAGGTCGAGCCGATGGCTATGGCCACCGCCAAGTTCCGTGATGGATCATTCGACCGCCCGTCGGGCGGCCGACCCATCGGCCCGGGTCTCTGAGGGAGGAACCAATGCCGACACCGACATGGCTCGGACCGATCCGCCAGACCGCCTTCGTCGTGCCCGACATCGAGGCGGCCGCCCGCAAGTGGGTCGACGTCCACGGTGTGGGGCCGTGGTTCCTCTACAACGTCGACATCCCCGGGACGCAGTACCGAGGCCAGGAGGTGCCGATGCGCGCCCGCATGGGTCTGGCCCAGAGCGGGGGCCAGCAGATCGAGCTGATCCAGCCCGATCCCGACGTGCCCTCGATCTACAACGAGTTCCTCGCCGCCGGCGGTAAGGGGGTCCACCACGTCTGCTACTGGGCCGACCTCGACCGCGCCGTCGCGCACTTCGTCGCCCAAGGAGCCGACGTCGTGCAGCGTGGGGTCACCAGCGCAGGCAACGGGTTCGCGTACGTCAGCGGCAGTTGCGGCCTGCCGTACCTCGAGTTCGTCGACCCGCAGGGCCAGATGAAGGCGTTCTTCGATCTCATCGCCGCGGCGGCCGAGGCCTGGGACGGCTCACAACCGATCCGGGGCTGATCACGACCGGGCATACGGGGCCCGCATTTCCCCCCTCGATCTGCTCAGCACCGCATGGGTACGACGAGCTCATCATCGCCGTGGACGCAGGTTGACCGGTGGCCCCGCCGGCCAGCTGTGGCGCCCCCGCTCCCAGCTCGGTGAGACGCTGCTGGTCGCGCTCGAACGATGCGAGGAGCGGGTACTTCTCGCACACCTTCTGGCGCAGGTCGTGGTAGGTCTTGGCGGCCGGCTCAAGGATCGTCGGACGTGTGTAGAAGTCGAGGAGCGGTCCACCGGCCGCTGCCTGAGCCCGGGCCTGCTTCAGCGCCTGCTTGCCCTCCACCAACTGCTGCGCACCGGCGGTGATGCCGCGCACCTCCTCGCCGCCCGGCAAGGACGTCATGAGCGCCGACTGCCCGGCGGTCACCGGCCTCGGTTTGAAGATCGAGTCGTTGTCGGGGAACCCGAAGCGGCGCCCCTCGGCCTCGAGCTTCTGCTGACTGGTGTCGAGCATGCCCCGCACGCTGAGCTTCAGCGACTGTTCGAACTGCTTCAAGACCGCGCCGACCTGTGTCTCGATGCCGGCATCGGACTTCTCGGCGCGGTCCGCCAGCATCGGCTCGACGTTCACGGTCTGCTTTCCGACCGGGTCCTCGTACGTGTGCTTCACGCCCTGGGAGCGGAGGTCGGTCACGAACGACTGCACCCACTCCCGCTGATCCTTGCGTCCCTTGCGGCCGGCCATGGCTTCGAGGTCTTTCCCTCAGCGCGCACGGGCCGCACGTCACAACATCCCGAGAACGTCGGCCAGGACCTCGCGCAGTGCGCTGAGTTTGGCCGGGCCGACTACGCCGAGGTGTTCGCCTGCGGCTAGCGACGAAACGGTCGTGATGAGGTGGACTTGAGCTTCACCCCACTCGCTTGACACGTCCGTCGGCCAGTTGCGGACCGTAGAGGTGAACGGGACCACTTGAAACGTCGCAGAAATGGATTCAAGAATGTCGTCGTCGGTGATAACGACCGCCGGCCGCACGAACCCCGCCTCGCTGCCGAGCGGCGATCCGAAATCGACCTGGTAGACGTCACCGGAGCGCATCGCGCACGCTTCGGCTACCGGCTGCGGCGACTGCCGCTTCGAACAGTTGCTCCTCGCCTGTTCGGTTGGCGTTCGTCTCGGTCAGCATCTGGCCGATCTTTCGGCGGCGCTCGCGACGAAGAAACCGGTCGACGAGTTCCCACATGGCGATGCCCTCAGCGTTCGCCATTGCCTTGAGCTGCTCGTGCTGCTCAGTAGTCACGGAGATTGTCGTGAACTTCGTCATGAGATCGACAATAGCGATTTCATGACGGGCTGCAACGGCGCGTGGCCGCCTTGCGCAGCTTGGTGGAATGCCGGAAGGCACCGAACTATCGACCAGCTCGAGCGCCTCGCCGCACCCGATCGCTGGACTGGCGCGTCGACCAAGCCGGGCGTCGCCCGTCATGTACCGCTAGCTGAACATCTGAATGGGCGCGCTACTCGCATGCATCCCGACGGGCCTGACCTCTTCCTCGACCGGAGCCTCGGGCGCACGAAGGTTTCGGAGCGCCTGCGACAGCACGGGCGGCGGCTCGTCACCCTCGCCGAACACTACGGCTACGGCATGCCCGCCGACCAAGACGTGGCGGACACCGACTGGCGCAAGCTTTGCGGACAAGAGGGCTGGCGTCCATCAGGCGCGACACGACTGATCGAGTACGTGCAGCCCCAGGGCTCGTTGTTCGGCTGACCGATCCGTGTCAGTTCAGCGACCTCGCCGTGGCTTGCCGGTGTCAAAGCCGAGCGTTGCGTCCGCGCCCGTCGTGCGGATTTTCGGCGAATGCATCGTCGATCACGGGGCTGCCGTTTTCGAAAACGCTGATGAGCTGATCAGCTCGTCGCCGTTGTGCTGGATCCAGCCATCCGTTCATCAGCCACAACTCTGCGACAAATCGGTCCTACCCTGCGACGTGCGGTCGGCACAAGAGCGATGGTCGCGCGGCGGTCCGACCAGTGCCTGACGACCACCGACTGCACGGCGTAGTGCAATCGGTGGCCGCCGTCACGCGATACGTCCGGACAAAGGTGCCCGAGTCGGCTACTTCGTCCAGCGTGGCTGGCCCTTCGCATCGGCCTTGCACGTCAGCGCAACGCCGGCTTTGCTCATCGACTGCGTGCCGACCAGCTTCTTCTTACAGAAGTTCCCCGCAACCACGGGCTTGGTCTTCTTGGTCTTGACAGCGGTGCCCTTCTTTGCGGACATCGCTGCTTTCGTCGTCGGGGTTACGGCTTTCGTCGCAGGTGCTGCCGCTTTGGTCGTAGCGGGCGCGATCGTGGTGGCGGTCGCAGCGAAGGCCGGCGTGACGCCCGCCAATCCGAGCGCCGCAGCGACAACAACAAGACTGCCGAGTTTACGAATGTTCATGAATTCTTCTCCTGAGGTCGGCCATCGAGGCTTCGTGTCCTCAACGTACGGATTCGTCAGCCAAGCGGAAGCAAACGCACGGCAAAAGATCTGGCTGCAACATCGGTGCAACCCCTCGGACGGATGATCGGATCTGACTGGCGTCGATCGCGATCACCGCCCGAGGCGGCCAACACGCGGATACATCAAAACCCAGCGCGAGGACTTTCAGCTGGCCACTAGCGAGGACCATGACTTGGCCATGGACAGTGTGGGCATGCCCGTGAGTTCGATCCCCTCAGCACGAGACCGCTCAACACGACGCTCAACGAACGCCTACATCGACCCGCCGATCGGCACGACGTCCGTAGATTTCCTTGCCATGACAATGATCCTTTCCGGGACCCGGCACCATGCCGTGGGCCTTCATGGTTCAACTTCTACGCAAGAATTCCGACAGCCCCCGGGTTCGATCCCCACCCGCTCCACTGCGATCGAGAATGGGCCGTGCGGTTCGGTATCTGCGTGCGCTCACCGGTACTGCGATGTCGAAGGGTTCCTCGACGGCAATCCTGCCTCACCCGTGGGTAGTGTGGGCATATGGAAGACAGTACGATCGCTCATCGTTTCGCCCTCCTGGAAGCGCAGGTCAAGCTCCTGTCGGACCAAGCCGGTCTGGCGTGTCCACCGTTCGCTAGTGCAGGCGTAGTCGGCGCCGCCGGCGGGCAATCGGCGCCGGCGACGAGTCAGCCACTCGACGAAGTTATTGCCCTCAAGCGAGCAGGCAAAACGACTCAAGCAGTAGTTGCCTACCGCCGCCTGACCGGCGCCACAATGCTTGAAGCGCTGCGCGCCGTAGAGGGAATCTGATCGGTATTGGGCGGTCACCGAGCACCCAACGACCGAGAGGAAGCTGTATTTGTGTGCGGGGAACGAGGTGTGGTCGAACCGGATCGTCGGGTACTCGATGGCCGAACGCATGACGTCGGATCTTGCCGTGACGGCGCTTCGGAACGAGATCGTCGATCGTCGATCGTCGGCCGGTCGCCACCGTGGTTCACAGCGACAGCGGGTCGCGGTTCAGGTCAAACGTGTACATACGAATGCTGGCGAACAATAGGCTTCGGGTTTCGATGGGATGCGTCGGCGCGTGCGGTGACGACGCCGCGATGAAATCGTTCTTCTCGCTCGTGCAAACCAACGTGCTCGACACCCGCCGCTGGCCTTCTCGAGCCGAGCTCCGCCAAGCGATCACGACCTGGATCGAAGCGAAGTATCACCGACGGCGGCGAAATCCTCCGAACACTTACCCTGGACCCCTCCCGCACCAGCCAACGAACCGGCAACCAACGCGGCGGACCATCACGCCCCTGCGGCCCCTTGGGACCCCGAAAAAACCAACCTGAACCCATGACCTGGGTTCGGGTCCTTGCCGATGTCTCGCGGACATCACATAGCGCGTTCGGCGGGATTCGAACCCCAACCTTCTGATCCGTGGGCCTCTCAGACCCGGTATCCGGTGCTATCGGGAAGTGTCACCGAGTGTCCGTTGCAGACCGCGACCGGCGTCGTTGCTGCGATGGCGGTGTCCCTTGAGTGACCGGTGGTGACCGCTGGAATCCCTTGAGAACCGAGTCAATGTTCTCACCCACTTCCTCATAAGTACGCTTACGTTAGTGGGTAGGACGATTCATTCGCAGCCCGCCTTCGCTGTGGAAGATCGCGGCCGCGACCACGTGCCGGTCCTTCTCGTTCACGATCACTTCGTCAACGAACCGTCTTGGCACAGCGATCCCATGTCCGTCCGTGGCGACGCGTACGTTGGCGAAACGTCGTTGAACTCGTGCCTCATCGAGATCTGGCAGATCTGCGATGACGTTCCGTAACGCCTCGGCAAGGATCAGTTCACTTACGATCGGCCGCTGGAACAGACCGTTGTGCTTGCGGTCAGGATGAAATCGCAGATCCGTATCGGGAAGAGCACGTCCGCGTCGAGCAACAACCGCGCTCCACGAACCGGCCCGACTGCTATCACGCCTCGAAGAAGCCGAACGCGTCGGCGTCGGCAGCAAGCTCGTCGAGAGCGCGACGTCGCCGTTCCAAATCAGCGTGGAGGTACGCGAGCACATCGCGCCGCCGGATGCGCCGATGCCCTCGCTCCCCTTGCGTGCGACGGAAAGGAAGCACGCCCGTGTCCAACAAGCGGATCAACGTCGGCCGCGAGACTCCCAACAGCTTTGCTGACTCCTGCGTCGTGAGATCGTCCGACCCGGGTGACCGAAGCTCCGCGATCGCCCCTTGAAACGCCTCGACCACTTCGGAACTGAGGATGACCTGGCGTCCCCGACCGTCCACCAGGCGGGCATCACCGCCGAGCAACTTCGCGAGCTCGTCAAGGGTGGCTGGCTTTGGTGATGTTGCTGTTCGTGCCATGCAATTCATCATGGCACGAAATCGACCAAATCGCAATGGCGTTCGACGCGACCGACCTCGCTCGGGTCCACTGTGGTCGATGCTTGTGTGGATCCGGGCAGTCCCTCGTGGAGCAGGCGGGCGGACGGCTCATCTCAGCGCGAGTCATCCGGTGCGATGACGGTGCACTCAGTCGCCCGGATCCACTCACTTGTTCGGGTGCCGACCGCGCCGAGTTGCTTCGAATCATTGACGGCACCCCGGATCTTGCAGGGCTGCGTGCTACTCGTCTCGCGAACCTCGGCGCGCCTTGACTTCCTTCCACGATGCGTGCTCGCAGCGCGGCGACGCGTCTCCAGTTTCGGGAGCGGTCTGCACAACTTTGGCGGCCGGGTCCAGGAGGGTTTGCCGTTCGCGTGACGCCTCGGTCGCTGTCGAGAAACCGCGCCGAGTGACCTGGCTCCACTTGCCGGTCAGTGGGTCTTTCGACGTGCGCGCCTTGAAATACCAGCCGTTGGCGTCTCGGTAGACGCCCTTGAAACGAGGCATCACAGACCTCCCTGAAGCTTTTCGAACACTGAATGTTCTGACGCGTGTTCTCACCACGATGGTGTCGTCAACCGACACACGCCCTGACCAGGGCTTTTGGCGCGTTCGGAGGGATTCGAACCCCCAACCTTCTGATCCGTAGGGGGATTTTTGGGGTACGCGAGCGTCACCGCTGAGATCCGGCCATGCCCTTTGAGCTGCGGTTTCTCGTTGAGTGGTGGCGAGCGGCTTTGGCGGTGTAGCGCGGCAATCGATACATTTCCGATACATCGATCATCGTGAATAGAACCTTCTGCGTGTAGCGGAAATCGGACATCGCCATGTATCGAAATGTATCGGCAGGCACGTCGGCCCTGGAGACCGAGGCGAATTTGTCATAGTGCTCCCTCATACTGCCGATACAAGAACACAGGTACCCTGGGAAGTCAGGACCGAGTCAAGGGGAGGCACACCATGGAAACCAACGAGGTTGTGTTCGCCGATGCGGACGACCTACGAATCGCCGTCACCGATGCGTTGAGCAAGGTCGGCAAGACATTTAGCGAGCTCGAAGAAGAAGCGGCGTCCGGCCACTTCTCCAGTGAGCGCGCGTGCCTCACGTGGATGGCCGTGTCCGAGCTGCGGGAGTATGCCCCCGCCTGATCTCGAGTCACTCGCTCGCGGATTCGCCGACTCCATAACCCGAGTCCTCAACCTCACCGTCACCGACGGCCTGCGATTGTCGGCAGTCATATCGCGCTCGAAGGGACTCGTCTTCGTCGGACACCGGCTGACCAAGCACCAGTTCGTCGTCGAAGAGGCGTTCCCACTCGCACGAAGTACCCACGCTCCGTTGTTTCTGAGCGCGTTCTTCAAGCTGCAGCTCGACTCGGAGAACAGCTACCTCACCGTCGGAAGTTCGAGCTTCGGCGTCTACGAATCGTCCGACATGTCCACTGGCGCGCTCTTCCGCTACGAGTACGAGCGAGACAAAGCCGACAACTTCCCCGAGGCCCATCTGCACGTGCGCGGCGATTGGGG
>JANLRD010000284.1:0-3246 GCA_031368215.1 Acidimicrobiia bacterium
CGCCGCGGCAACGGCGCCGGCATCATGGAAGCCGGGAAGGAACAGGTACCCGTCAGTGGCCAGCCGATCGCCCAGCGCGTCGACCGGATCCGTACGAGCAGAGACGCGAAGGCGGCCAGACCGGCCATCACCCTGTTCGACAACGACGCCCTGGATGCTCGGCCCGACCACGGAGGTCGACATCACGCCACCCGGGCCGGCAGACGCTTGATCGCGTTGAGACCCATCAGCATTGCCCGTTCAGGTTGACCGGTGATGCGGAGCCCCGGAACGCGGCGGCGGATTTCGTCGAACATGACCACAATCTCGCGCCGGGCAAGGTTCGCACCGAGGCAGAAATGCGGGCCGCCACCGCCGTAACCGACCTGCTGCGGGGTCGTCGGACGGCGGACGTCGAAGCGGTTCGGGTCGACGAACACGTCGGCGTCGCGGTTCGCCGACGGATACCAGAGGGCCACCTTCTCCCCGGCGGCGATCTTCACGCCCTGGATCACGACGTCCTGGGTCAGCACGCGACACATGTTCGAGATCGGCGTCTCGAATCGAACGATCTCCTCTGCGGCGGTCCACGCAAAGGATTCGTAGTCGTCGAAGAGGATCGTGCGCTGCTCCGGGTGGAGCGTGAGCAGACGCATCCCGTGGCTGATGGCATTGCGGGTCGTCTCGTTCCCGGCCGACACGAGAAGGATGAAGAAGTTGACGAACTCCTTGGTCGTGAGCCGCTCCCCGTCGACCTCGGCCTGCATGAGCACCGAGGTGAGGTCGTCGGTCGGGCTGGCCAAGCGCGACTCACCAAGCCGCCGCGCGTAGTCGGCGAGAGCCACGAGACCGTTCAGCGAGCCATCCATCCCGATCTCGGGGTCGTCGCCGCCGACCGCCAGGTTCGTCCAGTGATAGATGAGCTGCTGGTCCTCGTCGGGCACGCCCATCATCGTGCCGATTGCTTGGAGAGGCAGCCGAGCGGCGACCTCGGTCACGAAGTCGAACTCGCTTCCGTCGCCGTAGCGGTCGAGCACGTCGTCGATGATCTCGCGTGCTTTGGACCGGAGGCCGTCGTCGAGCTTGGCGACCTGCTTCGGGGTGAAACCCGACGAGACGAGACGACGGAGTCGTGCGTGCTCGGGATCGTCGAGGTTGATCATCGTTGGGAAGAACTCGCCGAGCTCCTCAGGGGTCTCCTCGATATCGATGGTGATCGACGAGCAATACGAGGCCGGGTTGCGACTCGCGTTCCACACGTCCACATACCTGGTGAGCGCCCAGAACTCGGTACAGGGACGAGAGAACTCCGACGTCCTCGCTGGATAGTGGCGCACGGGGTCATTGGCCCGAAGACCGGCAAAGACGGTGTGACGGAACTCGGGGTCGGCGCGCCAGAACGCGGAGTCGGCGAGATGCACTGCATCAAGGTCGACGTCGACATTCGTCGGTGCGACAGCAGTCATGAGACAGCGAGCGTTTCGAAGCCGGCGATGCTCCGGTCGTCGGCCGGGTTGAGGAAGACGCGCTTCTCGCCGTCATGGCGATCGGCGCGCGCCAGGATCTCGGAATCGGCGAGCACGTCGATCGGGTGATAGCGCGGATGGTGGTGCTCGAGATAGGGATCGTTCGCGCGGGCGTTGTAGGCGACAAGCAGCAGGTGGCGGTCCGAATCGGACCGGTTCGGTGCAGAGGTGTGCAAGGTGTTCGAGTGGAAGAACATCACGTCGCCGGGTTCGGCTTCGAACGACACCCGTTCGAGTTGCTCCTCCGCGGCCGCCACGCGCAAGGGATCGGCGCCCGTCTGCTTGCCCACGAAGCCGTGATCGATCCGACCCATCAGATGAGAACGGGCGAGCACGTTGAGGCAGCCGTTCGCCTCGTTGTTCGGGGTGAGGGGGATAGCCACCGTGAGCATGTCGGGACGGAGACAGCCGTTCGAGTACCAATACCCGTAGTCCTGATGCCAGACCCAGGTACCTCCCGCCCCGGGGCGCTTCATGGTGATCTTCGAGTGGTAGTGGTACACCTCGCCGCCCAGCAGGATCTCGACCGACCGGACGAGTCGTTCGACGCGCGCGACAGCTCCGAAGGAATCCTCGCCCGGCTCGTTCCAGAGGGCGATCTCGGTTGCGCCGCCCTGGCCATCGTCTACTCCATATGCGCGCTTGTGTATTGCTTCGTCGACGGTAAAGGCATTGAGCAGCACCGCCATTTCGGCCGACGTGAAGAACCCCCGCTTCACGACGAACCCATCCCGCTCGAACATGGCCCGGTCGGTGGCGGAGATCGTCCTCACGACAGGAACGGTAGTCCGAAATATTGATCAGTTCAATGGTCGCAGGGACCCTGGACCGTCCAGCGGCACCGTGGCAGTATTTGCCACATGAATATCGCGGCAACGGCCACGACAGCGCGCGACTACTCGCTCGTCGGGCCCGAGCGCGCCCGCGCTTTTGCCCACGGCCTCGCCGATGCCCAGTGGTACACGACCCCGGTCGCTCGAGACAAAATGCGCGCGTTGATGGCCCGTCGCAACGGACCAGCGGCACGCGACACTCTCCTTTGGTTCGCTCTGCTTGGCGGGTCGGGCTACCTCGCCCACCGCACGTTCGGGACGTGGTGGATGATCCCGGCGTTCTTCGTCTACGGAACGCTCTACGGTTCGGTGAGCGACTCCCGGTGGCATGAGTGCGGCCACCGGACGGCGTTCAAGTCCGCATGGATGAACGACGTCGTGTACTACCTCGCATCGTTCATGGCCTGGCGCGAGGCGGTGTCGTGGCGGTGGAGCCACGTGCGCCACCACAGCGACACGATCATCGTCGGCCGCGACCCGGAGATCGCCAACCCCCGCCCGATGAAACTGCGCGGTCCGCTGAAAGAATGCTTCGGGCTCTCGTCCAATCCAGGCGAGACAAAGAAGATCCTCTCCAATGTCCTCGGCCGCCTCACGCCCGCCGAACTCGAGTACGTGCCGGAGTCCGAACGACCGAAGGCGATCCTGACAGCGCGCGTCTACGTGTTCCTATGGGCACTTACGGTTGCGGTTGCCGTCGCGACCAGGAGCGTGGAACCTCTCCTGTTGGTGATGGGTCCGAGCTTCTACGGAAAGTGGCTGATGGTGGCCTACGGGGTCACGCAGCACGCCGGCCTTGCCGAGGACACGCTCGATCACCGGCTGAACAGCCGCACCGTGAAGATGAACCGTCTCCACCGGTATCTCTACTGGAACATGAACTACCACATCGAACACCACATGTTCCC
>JANLRD010000011.1:0-2779 GCA_031368215.1 Acidimicrobiia bacterium
CCGACTGCCGACAGCGCCGCGGCCTGGGTCACCGATTTCGCTGCGGATCCGGGCCAACATGGGAGATCGATTCCGTGATCCTCTCCCGGCTCGGCGAGATCTGCCTCGCCCTTCCCGACGCCTTCGAAGAGGACGCGTGGACGGGAGTGCGTTGGAACGTCGGAACCCGGAATTTCGCGCACATGGTGATCGTCGAGGACGGATCGCCGCCGGCGTACGCCGCGGCTGCGAAGACCGACGGGCCGGCCGTCGTCGTGACGTTCCGGACACCCGAACCCCACCGCTTCGCCAACGGCGGCGACATCGCACCGTTCTTCTGGCCAGGCTGGTTCCCCAACCTGGTCGGTGTCGTCGTCGACGAGTCCACCGACTGGGACGAGCTTCGCGCCTTGATCGAACAGAGCTATCGCGTGCTTGCCCCCAAGCGCAGCGTCGCCGCTCTCGACGCCCGCTGAAGAGCGTCCGCCGCGTCGCCCCACCGACCGTCGGCAAAGCCCTCCTGTCCGTCCGCACGGGTTGCCGGTTCGACGGATCACCGGTCGAGGATGTGGAATGGCGTCATGCCCGAAGACGCATTGATCGCCGAACTCCAGGATTGGCTCCACGAGAACTGGGATGCCGATCTGACCGTGGCCGAGTGGTGGGAACGCCTCGGCCTGTCGGGGTGGGCAGCCCCCAGCCTTCCGAGAAACGCCTACGGCAAAGAGGTGTCACGTTCGGACTCGGTACGGGTCGCCCGCGCCATCGGCACGTTCGGCGCGCTCCCCGCACCGGGCGGACTCGGGATGCTCCTCGCCGCGCCGACCATCGCAACGCATGGATCCAAGGAGCAGATCGAGGAGTTCGTCAAACCGATCGTCACCGGACAGCGCGCCTGGTGCCAGCTGTTCAGTGAGCCCGGTGCCGGCTCGGATCTCGCCGGTCTCACCTCCAAGGCCGTGCTCGACGGCGAGGAGTGGATCGTGAACGGCCAGAAGGTGTGGACGTCCGGAGGTCACTACGCCGACATGGGGATGCTCATCGCGCGTACCAATCCCGACGCGCCGAAACACCAGGGCATCTCCTACTTCGCCATGGACATGCACCAGCCCGGCGTCGACATCCGCCCGCTCAAGGAGATGACGGGCCACGCCCTGTTCAACGAGGTCTTCATGACCGACGGCCGGGTGCCGGCGTCGGCGCTCATCGGCGGGCTGCACAACGGCTGGGCCGTGGCCAACACCACGCTCGCCTTCGAACGCTCCGGTCTCGGCGCAGGCGGCGGCGGCGCGATCAGCGCAGCCCTCCCCGGCACCGTGGCCGGGCATCTCGACAACCGTGCCGGCAACTTCGTGGACCCGCCGACCGGGTCAACGGGTTCGGTCTCCTCCAACGCTGCGGCCGTGCGCGCCGGCGGGCTCAAGGTGTTCCTCCATCACGCCCGCAAGAACGGCACGATCAACGATCCGACGATCCGCCAGGGCCTCGCCATGCTCTACACGCTGGGCGAGATCGGCCGGATCAACAACGAGCGGGTCAAAGCAGCGCGAGCCAAGGGCGAAGACATCGCCGGCATGGCGAACATCGGCAAGCTCTCGATGAGCAACATCGTTCGTCTCCAGCGTGATCTCGGGATGCGGATCATCGGTCCGTACGGGACGCTGCACGCGTACACGGAGGACCAGCGCCACGCACTCGACGCCGTGGTCGGCGATCCGAGGTACGCAGCGATCACCAGCACCGCATTGCATGCGCAGGCCCCGCCCATCTACGGCGGCACCGACCAGATCCAGCGCAACATCATCGGCGAGCGAGTGCTCGGGCTCCCGAAGGAGCCGGGCAACGACTCGAAGGTGCCGTTCTCGTCACTCCCCAAGAACGGCTGAGGGTTCGAGCGCCACGGGTCGCCGAACGGGGACGCGGGCCGGCCTCGGAACGGGAGGGCGATCCGTTCGAAGGCCGATGCCCTCCGTCGCACGCGTGCTACAGTTAGGTGATGGCCGAGACGATCACCCAGCGAGAACTCCGCAACGACAGCGGTGAGATCATGCGCCGCCTCGATCAGGGCGAGGCGTTCGTCGTCACCCGCAACGGGGTGCCCGTCGGCGAGCTGGTCCCGTTGCGACGCCGCCGATTCGTACCTCGCGACATCGTGGTGGCGGCATTCGCTCACGCTCCGGCGATCGACGCCGCAAGGTTCCGCGACGACCTCGACCGGCATGTGAGCCAGGGCATCGAGCCCCGTGCCTGAGCGCCGACACGCACAAGGCATGCTCGACACGTCTGTGGTCATCGACCTCGACGAGATCGATCCGGAGCTTCTTCCGGTCGAGATGGGAGTGAGCGCGATCACCATGGCTGAGCTCGCGGCCGGGCCGCATGCCACCTCAGACCCCGACGAACGCGCCCGACGCCAAGACCGACTGCAGCGAGCGGAAGCAACCTTCGAGCCCTTCCCGTTCGATGCCGACGCCGCCCGAGCCTACGGCCGCGTCTACGCCGCCGTGGTCGCTGCTGGACGAAAGGCGCGTGGCGCCCGCGCTGTCGACATGCTGATTGCGGCGACCGCACACGCCGTTCGACTACCTCTCTACACACGCAACCCTGACGATTTCAAAGCCCTCGACGATCTCATCGAGATCGTCGCAGTCTGAATCAGCGACCTGGCGTGTAAGCCCGGCGCTGCCGGTCGAAGCATGTCGGGAACCCGACACGAATCGGGTCAGGCGCCGGCCACCCAACTTCCGTGGAAGCCGAACGGGATCCGCACGGGCAGCTTCACCGTGGCGACCGGAGGGCC
>JANLRD010000018.1:0-35952 GCA_031368215.1 Acidimicrobiia bacterium
GCTCGCTCCGACAACTGCCACCCAACTCGCCGTGATGGCGTTCGAACTCCACGATCTGTTCATCACCGAGAACGAACGTGGGGTCAGGACGATCGCCGCACCGACTGTTTCAGCGTTCAACGCTGCCCTGGCCGCCCTGGCCGCCCTGGCCGCCCTGGCTGCCCTGGCTGCACGGCCTGCGCTCTAGCTCCGGCGACTGAAACTCACCGACGAGCCGACCTCCACCGACAACGGGCCGCAATCGCCGACCTCACCGGCAGTCGCTCTCGGGGCCGTCCTCTGTCGCCGGCTGTCGCCCTTGTCGTCGACCGCCGGATGCAGCATGACACGATGGGAGGGTGACTTCGCCCGATTCCCAGGATCATACGGGGCACGATCACGCGAGCCACGATCACCGCGCGCATGGTGCGCATGGTGCGCATGCCGGCCACCACCACGGACCGAGGACGCAGATCGTCACCGATGCCGGACCGGGACGCGTGGTCGTTGCTCTTGTCGCCAATGTCGCACTGCTTGTGGCCCAGGTCATCGGGTCCGTCGTTGCCGGATCGCTTGCCTTGTTTGCCGACAGTGCGCACCAGGCATCGGATGTCTTCGGTCTCACCATTGCCGTCGTTGCCGTCGTCATCGCCCGGCGGCCGACATCTGATACGTACACCTATGGACTTCGACAAGCCGATGTGTTGGGCGGCGCACTCATCGGGCTCCTGCTCTGTGGCTCGGCGGTCTACGTCGTGGTCGAAGCAATCTCGCGCTTCGGCGAAGCCGAACCCGTTCGGGGCGGCATCGTTATCGTCCTGGCGCTGATCGGTATCGTGGTCAACGGCGGCGCCGCCCTCGCTCTTGCCGGAGGTCACCGAACGTCGCTCGCTCTTCGCGGCGCCATTACCCACCTGGCTGCTGATGCGCTGGGGTCGGTGGCGGTACTGATCGTGGGCATCATCGTCTGGTTCGGCGGCTCCCCGGAGTGGGACCCCGCCGTGTCACTGCTCCTCGCCGTGATGATCCTCGCGGCCGGTGTGTCGCTGTTGCGGCGATCGACCCATCTGTTGCTCGACCGGGCCCCGATACCGGCCGACCAGGTCCACGCTCTTCTCGCCGGCGCCGAGGGCGTCGAGGAAGTCCACCACGTGCATGTGTGGTCCATCGGCGCCGATGAGGCCGCCGTTTCCGCCCACGTCGTGCTCAGTGGCGAGAAGACCATCCACGAGGCCCAGCACGACACCGAAGCCCTACGCGCGCTCCTCAGCGATCGACTCGGGGTACGCCACGCCACCCTGCAGGTCGAGTGCCACCCCTGTGCCGAGCCCTCACACGGATAGTCATCCCAGATGGTCAATGACGGCATCCCAAACCGCCGAAAAAGTCCGAAAGAACTGGCAGGAATCGGCGATGTGGGATGCAATCGGACCTGATCCGGGACTAGCGGATCATCGAATCGTCAGTCGCGGATGCGGGCGTCCATCTGGTCGTGGTAGTGAGCGATCTTGCATTCGCGCTCACTCAGGATGTGCTTGGTGTAGCCACTCGAACGCTTTGTGCGGGCGAGCTGCTCGTAGATCATGATGTCCTCCGACACGACGACCTTGAGCCCCTCCCACAGCGCCATCGTTGTCTTCCAATACTTCTGGTATTCCGGGTCGTCGTGGTCACCCGGGTACACGAGTTGCCAGCAGAGGAACTTGGTGCGGTCCACGTCGATCGGAATCGGATTGAACACCTGCAGATGCCCGGGATTGCAGTTGAAGACGGTGTTCGGGAACACGACGTAGTGGCAGATCGCATTCACGTGATGGTCCCACGTGGCGTGCAGCGCCTCGAGCTTGTCGGCGCGGGGCACGAAGCACATGTAGTTCTGTCCGACGATGTGGAACGACGTGCCACGAAACGCCTTGAGCGCCTCGCCTCCCACGTGGTGCAACTGCGCCACGTGGTACACCTCGTTGAAGCCGTCGACGATCGCCTTGTAGCTGACCGGCACGTCGAACTCCACGACCTCGTGGAGGACCATGCCTTCCATGTTGAACCGGCCGAGGTCAACGGAGATCTCCTTGCCGATCCAGTCCGCCAGCGACATCGACACCGAATCCGGCCCGGCAAGGTTGATCCAGATCCAACCGCCCCAGTGGTCCACAGCGACTGCGGGAGCACGCACTCCTTCGAGATGCGCGTCGCCAAAGTCCTCGCGTTCCGGCACGCCCACGAGCTTGCCCGTGGTGTCGTAGACCCAGCCGTGGTACGGGCAGGTGAATCGCCGGGCGCCGCATCCCTTCAGCTCTCCCACCAACGCCGGTCCGCGGTGCTGGCACACGTTGTGGAACGCCGCCAAAGAGCCATCGGGCTGTCGGGTGATCATCACCGTTTCGCCGTGGCCTTCGAAGGTGATCCAGTCACCCGCCCCCGGAATCTGCTCCAGCCGGCCCGCCAAGAGCCAACTGGTGTTCAGGACCCGCTCGCGCTCGAGCTCGAAGCGCACGGGGTCGGTGTAGACGTCGCGAGACATCGTCGACGGGCCGTAGTCGGGGATCTGCTGCACACCGGGGCCGAGCCGGGCCGGTGCATCGCCGCGTGTCGGAACATGGACCATTGCTGCATTCTCCTCCGTGGGAATCACTGATTCCTACCACCTACCAGCCGTTCCGACCAAGGTCACCGGGGTTGTCCGGCAGAGTTCGGGGTTTCAGACCGACGTGTTCACGAAGCGAGCCAGCGCATCGAGGTAGCCCTGGGTGAACCGCTTCTGCATACGGCGGGTGACCGGAGCTCCGATCACAGCCAGCGGATGATTCGGCTTCCAGAACACGTCGATCGTGAAGCGCACCGATCC
The DNA here is from genome assembly GCA_031368215.1 of Acidimicrobiia bacterium. GTDB lineage: Bacteria > Actinomycetota > Acidimicrobiia > Acidimicrobiales > JANYDT01 > JANLQX01. Next base: position 2,828 of record JANLRD010000018.1, read on the forward strand.
ATCCGCCTCGTGCTCGACGAGGAATCGCTCCTCCCCGCATTCGGGATGTACCGGAAGGGTTCCGTACACGAAGCCGAACGCCGAGGGAGTGTCCATGACCTCGAGGATCCGACACGCGATGCGAACCTCCGTCGGTCCCAACCCGAGCACGAGCAGCACCGTCTCGCCCTCCACCAGCGGCGTCGCCTCGAACGGCTCGACCCCGGCGCCACGGTGCGCGGCCCACGTCTGCAATCCGAGACGGGCCCGCTCGAAGGCGGTCTCACCCTGCCCGATCGTCTGCGCCATCTGCTTGCCGGAGAACCCGGCCGGGATTCGCCCGACCGTCGTCGCTCCCACGTCGATGTACGTGACGTCGGCCAGACGCTGGGACGCCAGCAACGCTGCTCCGTCGCGTCGCGTCTGCCCGCGAACCGCAACAACGGATCGCGTGCCGGGCACTCGTTGCTTCGACCGCCTCACGACGCGGCGACCCGATCGGCGAAGGCCAGCCAGCGGTCGGCCAGCTGATCGAGCGTGAATCGCTCCTCGACCACGCGCCGGCACGCCCGGCGGTCCAGGGCGCCGACCCGGTTCACAGCAGAGGCCATGGACTCGACCGACCCGGGCTCGACCAGGTATCCGGTGATGCCGTCGTCAATGATCTCGGTGGGACCACCCCGCGCGTAGCTGATCACCGGCGTGCCGACGGCAAGAGCCTCGACCGCTGTGTTGCCGAACGCCTCAACCCACGAATGCGTCATGAGCATGGCTGTGGCATGCGAAAGCACGTCACTCACCTGTCGCTGGGAGACGAAGCCGTGGACGGTGACGTCGACGGCGGGGAAGGCCGCCCGGCACTCACCGAGCAACTCCGGTTCCTGGACCAGACCGCACACGTCGAGGGCGTAACCCGTTCGGTCGCACACCTCGAAGGCGTCACGAAGTCCCTTCTCCTGCGACACGCGGGCAACCCACGCAAGGCGACGCCCCGAGACCACGAACGCAGGAACAGCAATGCGACCCAGATCCACTCCGCCGAACATCGGTGTCATCGCGTCCGCCGCACGCGCGCCGAAGGTAGCGGCCTGGGTGCGGGTCACCCCGGCGAAGCGATCCGGGGAGCGTTCGAGCTGACGGCGGAGCTCGACGTCGACACGTTCGATCTGCGATGACAGAGACACGATGTGACCCACCGGAGTCGTGAAGAACGGGGTGAGGTAGTACGACAGCCAGTCGTAGGTCAATGCGATGATCACATCGAAGTCGTGCTGGTGCGCCCGGGCAACGTCCCACATCCGCTCGAGCAGTCCGTCCGGGTCCTGGGTGACGCCGATCGTTCGATCAGCCGTGGTGGCGTAAACCGGTACGACACCGTCGGCTTCGAGGATCGTGACACGGTCGTCATCGATGACCGAACCGACCGGCGCAACGATCGCGCAGCGAATACCTCGGTCGGTGAGACGCGGTGTGAGGTTGAGCAGGTTCGTCTCCACTCCCCCGCCGGCTCCCGATCCCAGCGGGCCGACCGGAGCGGTGACGAACAACACCGAAGAGACCCCTGCCGCGCGCGTCGTGCCAGCCACGAGATGAGCTTGCCAGAGCCCGCCCGCTACGTTCGAGCGAGCCCGGCGTGCGCTCAGGACGCGTGCGGGATGATGAGGTACTTGGTCCCGGTTTCCTTCGCGGCGTACGCGCGGATCGTGTCGGGATCGCAGGCCTGCTCGAGGGAGATCGTCGAGGAGTAGTGCGATGCAAACGTCGTGGTGATCTCGGAAACCACGCGTGCCTTCATCGCCTCGAACCGTTCCGGCCCCATACGCCCGATGAACGGGGTCAGCAGCCATCCGGCGACACCCCATGCAAAGCCGGTCGCGCCAAGGTTCATTTCGAGCGGACGGGTGTCGAGCCGGCCGTAGATGAACACCTGCTTGTGAACCGACGAGCCGTATCGGCTGTACGCAGCCCCCGAATTCGCGCTCCGTTCCATGGCGGCGATGATGCGGGCCGCAAGCGTGCCGCCACCGGTTGCGTCGAACGCCAGCGTCGCGCCGGTCGCCGTGAGGGCGGCGACGAGATCGTCGTCGAAGGTCGGACTCGACGAATCGCACACATGCTCGGCGCCGATCGATCGGAGCAGCGCGACCTGTTCGGGGCGACGCACGATGTTGACGAGACCGACCCCATCGGCGAGGCAGATCTTCACGAGCATCTGACCGAGATTGGAAGCGGCGGCCGTGTGCACAAGGGCGGTGTGCCCATCGAGTCGCATGTTCTCGACCATGGAAAGCGCCGTGAGCGGATTCACGAACGGTGAGGCGGCCTGGGCCGGCGTAACACCGTCGGGCATGGCCAGGCACGACTGCGCCGGAACCGCACGGAATTCGCCGTACATCGCTCCGCCGACCGCGCCGACGACGCGTCCCATGAGCGCCTGTGCGGCGGGGGACGAACCAGCGGCGACGACGACGCCTCCGCCCTCGTTGCCCACGGGCATCGCCTCCCCGAGGCGGGCCGCCATGCCGGCCATGTGGGCCGCGGGGACGTCACCGACGGTGGCATCTCCCTCGCGTCGCAAGGTCGAGACGTCAACCGGTCCGAGCAGGAGCCCGAGGTCCGACGGGTTGATGGGGGTCGCTTCGACCCGGATCAGCACTTCGTGAGCGGCGAGTTCAGGCTCGGGTACGTCAGCGATGCGGAGCCGGAGTTGGCCGGCGGACGTGATCTCGGAGAGCAGTTGCTTCATGGGCGGAAAGCTACTCGCCGCGAGAACCACTCGGCCCCGGTGTTGTCCACTCAGAGAAACAGATCGCCGCCGTTCGGACTGAGCGATTGCCCCTGGAAATGGCGAGCGTCGCTGCTCGCCAGGAAGACATAGGTCGGAACGATGTCGTCGACCTCTGCAATACGTCCGACCGGAATGGCCAGTCGAATCTGTTCCAGAAGGTCCGGCGGCACGTCGGCGAGGATGGGTGTGTTGGTCGCGCCGGGGGCAACACTGTTGATCCGTACGTTGCGCTCCCCGATCTCGAGCGCGACCGTACGGGTGAAAGCCACGATGGCGCCTTTCGCTGCTGTGTAATGGGCGAAGCCCGGAGCGCCTTTGTAGGCAAGCTGCGATGCGGTGTTGATGATCGATCCGCTGTTCTGGGCGTAGAGCAACGGGAGAACGCGACGCGTCATCAAGAACGTGCCCCGCAGATGTACGCCGATGACGCGATCCCATTGCTCCACCGGAATCTCCTCCACCGGCGCGGCCGCGGCGATGCCGGCATTGTTCACCAGGATGTCGACGCGACCGAAGCGCTCCAGTGCAGCATCAACGAGGCGGTCCACGTCGGACTCTTGACTCACGTCGGCCTGCACCGCGACCGAGTTTCCGCCTGCTTGTTCGATCTCCGCACACACGCCATTGGCGGCGGCCGCATGAGCAGCGTCCGGGTAGTTCACGACCACCGAAGCGCCTTCTCGGGCAAACGCTTTCGCGACGCCGCGTCCGATACCCGAACTGCTTCCGGTGACGATGGCGACCTGGTCCTTGAGTTTCATGGCGATGTATCCGATTCTGTGAGTTGATTCGAACGACGGACGGCGCGACCCAGCACGTTCTCGAGCAGCGCGGGATCGAACGGCGCGAGTTCGTAGCCAGTCGGCTGAGGTGGCGCGGCGCGATATCCCGTGTGGCGCTCGACGACAGCAAGGACCCTCGCGTCCGTGTAGTAGTTCGTGTACGCAAGGTTGATCACATCGGCGAACGCTTCAGGGTTGCGTTCTTCCACGGCGCGGACATCGCTCTCGCCGAATGGCTTCATTGAGGACCCGAGAGCGTCCAGCACGCGTTCGAGAGCCTCGGCGAACCGAGGGTTCGCTGACGCGTCGCTCGCAACCGAACCGGCAAGGCCGAGGCTGCCAGCACCCGGGAGTCCGTCGAAGGAAGGAATCAACACATCGAGCAAACGGTCGAGGTCCGTAGAGCCATCCTTACCTGGCACGCGTACCTCCGCTCACGATCGCATCGGCAACCCGCAACGCAAGGGCCTGCAGCGTGGAGGTTGGGTTCAGCGCGCCAGCGGTCACGAAGAGACTGCCATCGGCGATGAACAGGTTCGCCACGTCGTGGCTTCGACCGTCCGCATCGACCACCGATGTTGTCGGATCGTGGCCCATGCGTGCCGTCCCCAACAGATGAAAGCCAGCAGAGGCAATGAGGTCATGAACCACCAACTCGCGTGCACCGGCCTCACGCATGGCAACACTCGCCTTCTCAATGCCGTACGACAAGATCTTGCGCGCATTCGGTTCAACCCGGTAGTGCACGTGAGGCGCCGCGAGGCCAGTGTTGTCGACGAGCGCGCTGCTCAAGGTCACACGGTTGTCAGGATCGGGGAGGTCCTCCGTCGTGACCGTGAGGCTTGCGGTATGGCCGAACTGACGAAAGAACTCGCTGTGGTGACGTTCTCCCCACGGCACCGGCCGCTGGTAGCCACCGAGGGCGGCGCCGAGCGGACCATCGGAGCGGATCAGCTGCATCTGAAATCCTCTGAGAAAACCGCGGTCGCGGTTGGTCTCATAGAATTCCTGCGAAAGGATCGACACTGCGTAGGGACCCATGAAGCCCTCGAGTGGCTCGTCGAACACGCCGGTCACGAGCGCGGTCGGATGATGCATGAGCCGCCGGCCCACCAGACCCGACGAGTTGGCAAGCCCGCTGGGATGATCAGCATTGGTAGAGAGCAACAGCAACCGGGGTGTCCCGATCCCGTTCGCCGCGAGCACCACGGCACCGGCGGGTTGCTGGACGACCTGTCCGGACCGGTCGAGATACTCAACGCCGCTCGCCTGATCTGCGGTGCTCATCGTGATGCGTCGTACCCGAGCCTCGGTGATGAGCTCGACGCCTGCTGCGAGCGCGGCGGGCCAATAGGTGATGTCGGTTGATGCCCGCGCACCAGTGGGACAGCCGAGATCACAGGGGCCGCAGTTGTTGCAGGAGCCACGGCTCCCAGATGGCGACGTGAGTATCGCTGCATCCACCGGCCACCAATGCCAGCCGAGGCGATCGAACGCGGAGGCGAGGCGCACCCCTCCGACACCGAGAGGAAGCGGGGGAAACGGGCGACGAGCGCGCGGCGGATTGGCCGGATCACCTGACAGCCCCGCCACCCCCATCCAATCGTCATTCAGGTCGTAGTAAGGCTCGAGGTCGTCGTAGCTGAGGGGCCAGTCGTCCGCTACGCCATCGCAGGAACGCACGCGGAAATCATTCGGTCGTAACCGCGGGAAGTGCGCACCCCAATGAATGGTGCTGCCGCCGACCGCGTTGTACATGAGCGGATTGATTTCGCTGTCACGGTCGTCGACCGGGTAGTCCCAGCGGTTGTTTCGGATATTCGGATTCGGATGATGCGATCGTTGGCGGGCGCGTTCCCAGTCGGTACGCAGCGACGGAACGGACTCCGGAGTCACCCAACCGCCCTGTTCCAAACACACCACTGAGAGACCAGAGCTCGCCAGCCTCCAGGCCGCTGCCGCGCCTCCCGCGCCGGCACCAACGATGACGACATCCGCCGGTGAGTTCGTTCGGGCGGTCATGGGCATGGATCAGCGATGCAGGTCTTCAAAGAAGAGTGAGCAGTTCGCTGATGTCGTCAAGGGCTTCGAGTCGGTCCACCAGCTCGATGATCCGTTCGGCCCGATCCTCGCGCCCGGCAATCGCCAGGTTCGTGCGGAACTTGTCAAGGTGCTGTTCGCGGGTGAGTGGCCGCCGCGGGCTGCCCAGCGCTTCGGGGAGGTGGATATCCAACTTTCGGCCATCGCGCAGATCGATGCGGACGTGTTGCGGTTCGAGCGCGTTCGGATTCGGGTTGTCGTCGACTTCGAGGACAACGCGCTCCGCGGCCTCAAGCAGCTCCGGGTCGGATAGCCGTTCCTCGCGAAACGTGGTGACGTCGATCCCACGATCCAACAGCGCAGAGGGGACGAGGAAGCGCCCGCACAAGCGGGCTACCCCCGGAGCCATGCCCGCATACGGCGGACGGCCAACAAGGCTCTTGATCAACGACGGCACGCGGAGCACCACACGTTCGACGTCAGCAAGGGCAAAGCCGTGTTGACGCTGAAGCTGCAACACTCCGTCGATCGCACAGTGACTTGCCCGTCCACTCGGGAAGGGCTTGTGCGAAAGCCGGGTGATCTCCCACTGCTGCCCCAGCCGGCTCGTGAAGGCAACCGGATCACCCGCTCCCTCGATGAGTTCGAACCAGCCGAACTTTCCCTCCAGTATTTGCTCCGGACCACGAAAGGAGTTGTTGGCAAGATCCCAGGCGTTGACTGCGGCCCGGGCCGAGAAGCCGATCTGCAACGCGAGGGCCTGCGGGCCGCCCTCGTGATGCGGCTGCATCGTTCCGGCGACTTGCGAGTATGCGAGGCCCATGGTCGCGACCCCGACGGCGTGATCGGGCTTTCCGACCGCAATCAACGCGGCCGCGGCACCGAGCAATCCGTTCGTCGCGGGGCGAAAGAAGCGCAGCGGGGTCGTGGTTACGTCGCCCAGACCGCCCGCCACGTCCACGCCGACGGCGGCGCCGACGATCAGATCAGAACCGGTGATCCGACGGCCGCTGCGGCGGGCCTCGCGTTGCATCCATGCGACGAGGACGGGGGTGACGACCGTGAGCGCATGCACGACGGCCGGCTCGTGCACGCAGTCGAATTCGAGACAGTGCATTTGGTGCGCGTTCACCAACGCAGCGGAGGGCGCTGGCAAACGTCCCTCGCGCCCCCATATCGTCGCATCGTCGCCGCGCCCCCAGGTTTCGGCGAGGGCGGGAAGGCGTTGACTCTCCGGCGTGCCCGACCCGACGATCGCTACACCGAAGCAATCCAACAGGAAGGTCTTCGCCGATTCGACGGCTACTGCCGGGAGCGAGCCGATGGTGGTGCCAAGGGCGTGCGCGACGACTGCGGCGACCAAAGGCGCTGCTGGCTCGATCGGAGCAACGTCGTCCATGACGGGCGACGCTACGACGCCGGTCGCGTCGATGCCAACGCAAACGGCATACCTCAGAGGATTGGCGAACGGTATTCCTATCGTCTAGAACCCTGCAGGGGCGTATCCGCTCGACTCTTGGGCCGTACGATCCTTTCCGAGCTACCTCTAAGGGGGACCACGTATGCGACGACTCTCCATCCTCGCCGGGGCAACAGCAGTCCTTGCTGCCTCGGCCGTTCTCACGGCTCCAACTCGTGCGGCAGCCGCCGCCGGAGAGATCACCGTGCTCGCCGAAGACATTCCGGCCGGACTCGACTACGACGGCCCGTCGGCCGCCATTCCGACCAGCCAGACCGGCATGGTCAATCTGATGGAGCCTCTCGTCTATTACAAGACGAAGCCGGCGAACTCGGAAGGAATCGGCCTGCTGAGCTTCGGATTCGCCGACGCGAACTTCGAAGGCCGACTTGCCGAGTCATGGACGTACGACCCCAAGACCTTCACCTGGACCTTCAAACTGCGAAAGGGCGTCAAGGGCTGCGGAGGTGCCACCTTCAACGCGGATGACGTGGTCTACACGTTCGCCCGGGCGAAGTCGGTATCCGGAGCGGCGCCGATTGGCTGGTTCCTTTCCAACGTGGCCTCCATCGCCAACTTCACACCCGATGTGCTGGGCGCCGACAAGGCGAAAGCCGCCGAGGCCCAAAAGCTCGGCGACGAGGTGAAGAAGATTGACGACTTCACCGTTGCCATCAAGCAGTCGGCACCGAACAAGTTGTTCCTACCGGTCCTCACCATCTTCGGGCTCGGGATCTTCGACAAAGAGACCATGGAGAAGAACAAGACCGCAACAGACCCGTGGTCGCACGAATTTGCGAACAACACGAATGTTCCCAGCTTCGGCCCTTACTGCCTCGACAAGTGGACCAAGAACAGCGAGTTCGTCGTCAAGGGCAACACCGATTACTACCGTGGCGCACCGAAAGTGACTCGGGTCGTGTATCGCAAGGTGCCGCAGAGCTCCAACCGGCTGGCCGCCGTTCAGCGTGGCGAGGCCCAACTCGTCGAGCGGCTCACTCCCAAGGAGTTCGACTCGGTCCGCAAAGCCAAGGGTGTCAAAGTCGCCGGCGTGATCGGCAACGAAAACCTCTTCGTGCATATGAACTTCAAGACCCCGCCGTTCGACAACGTGAAGGTCCGTCAGGCAGTGGCCTACGCACTCGACTACAAGAAGATCATTGCGAACGGCTACTTCGGTCAGGCGACGAAATCGAAGGGTCCGATCCCGTCGAGCTACCCCGGTTTCTCCGTCTCGAAGAACCAGTACGACACGAATATCGAAAAGGCCAAGACCCTTCTCAAGGAAGCGGGGTACAAGGACAAGGGCGACATCTTGTTGAGCTACGTGTCGGAAAAGCAGTCGATCCTGCTGCCCATCGCCACGCAGATCAAGGCTGACCTCGCCAAGGTAGGCATCAAGGTCAAACTCGATCCGCTGCCCCAGACGCAATACGGTGACCGCCAGCTCGTGAAGAAAGACCTCCAGTTCGCCCTCAACGACCAGGAGAAGCCGATTGGTGTCGATGCGGGCTACGCGACACTTCTGTTCTTCGTGTCCTCGGAAAAGGGCGGTCTCAACAACATGGTCAACTACTCCAGCCCCAAAGTTGACGACCTCTTCGCCAAAGTGAAGAACGAGGCAGACGACAAGACACGGAACACGGAGCTGGCCGAGATCCAAGATCAGCTCATGGCTGATCTTGCTTGGCTCCCCGTTGTCGAGTTGAAGACGCAGTGGGCCTTCAGCGACAAGCTCACCGGTCTCGCCTGGCACCCCGACAGCTCGATCCGTTGGAACGATCTGAAGTACGCGGGCTGATCTGAGCGCGCGACGGGCCCGGCCGGTAGGGAACGGAACAACACCACAGCATGACGCGCTTCGTCGCACGTCGACTCGTCATCGCTGTTGTGCAGGTCGCGGCGATCACCATCGCCGTCTTCTTGCTCATCCGTGCCCTGCCGGCCGATCCCGTCGCCACTCGCGTCGGATTCAACGCATCACCCGACGTCTATCGAAAGGCCAAGGCTGACCTCGGCCTCGACCGATCCACGCTCTCCCAACTCGGTACGTACCTCGGGGGGTCCGGTACCGAACGAGGGTTGCTGGCCGGCAACCTTGGCACGAGTTGGGCGAGCGGCTCCACGGTCGCCAGCGAAATCGGCGACGCGCTCCCGATCACCCTCGAGTTGATCAGCCTGTCCTTTCTGCTCGCCGGCGCCATCGCCATCCCCCTCGGCATGCGTACGGCTCGCCGGCCGGGCAAGGCACTCGACAAAGCAGTGTTCGGCTATGGCCTGTTCGCGGGCGCGGCCCCGGAGTTCTGGTGGGGACTCATGCTCGTCTTCGTCTTCTACTTCAAATTGGGTTGGGCGCCCGCGCCACTCGGACGGCTCAGTCCACAGCTCCAGGCGCCCACGCAGCGCACCGGAGCCATACTCATCGACTCGCTGTTGGCGGGTCGGCTCGATGCGTTCTGGGACGGGCTGAGGCACCTGATACTGCCCGTGGTAACGCTGGCGTTCGTCCTCTCGGGCCCGATCATGAAGATGGTGCGCCAGAGCATGACCCGGGTGTTGGGGTCGGACTTTGTTCTCTATGCGCAAGCTGCCGGACTTCCACCGCGACAAGTTTCGAGATCAACACTGCGTGCTGCGTTCGGGCCAGTGCTCACCCTGACCAGCATCCTCTACGGGTTCATGCTGGGAGGGGCCGTCCTCGTTGAATCAGTCTTCTCACTCGGAGGACTCGGGCAGTACTCCGTAAAGTCCGTGTTGGAATTCAACTATCCCTCGATCCAGGGCGTGGTCCTCGTGATCACCGTGCTGTCTCTGGTCATCTACCTCGTTCTCGATGTTCTCCTTGCGCTGCTCGACCCACGAGCGAGGCACCGATGACGGCGACTGCGCCGACCGTCGGCCACCCGAAACGACCACATCGACTCATTGCGGCGGCCCGTCGTGACCCTCTCCTCACCATCGGTTTGTGCATTGTCGCGTTGTCGATCTTCCTCGCGTTGTTCGGGACCCTCATTGCTCCGAAGTCGCCGACAGAACCGACCGGGGCGCCCTCGGAGCATCCGTCACTCAGCCATTGGATGGGTACCGATGCCTCCGGTCTCGACGTGTTCTCACAGGTGATCAGCGCACCTCGAACCGACGTCGTTCTTGCCGTGTCGGCGGCGCTGGTTTCGAGCGTGTTGGGGACGTTGATCGGCTTGACCGCCGGATACTTCCGCACCTGGTGGGCCGAGGTCGTGATGCGCATCAGCGATGTGCTCCAGGCCTTCCCGGTCTTCATTCTCGGGATGATGCTCGTCGCCCTCTCCGGTCGAAATACCGGCAACCTCATCGTCGCGTTGTCGTTGCTCTACACGCCGATCTTCATCCGTCTCACCCGCGCTGAAGTGCTCACGCAACGCAACCGGAGCTATGTGGAGTCCGCGCGCGCCATGGGCAACTCCGAATGGAAGATCGCGTTTCGCCACGTGCTTCCGAACTCACTCGCACCTTCGCTGATCCAACTCTCGGTCACCGTCGGATTCGGAATATTGCTCACCGCCGGTCTCTCCTACGTCGGAGCTGGCGTTCGACCACCCACACCGGAGTGGGGTCTGATGATCTCCTCGAGCGCCAACCAGTTGATCCTCGGTGAATGGTGGCCGTCGGTGTTTCCCGGCCTGGCGATCTCGTTCACGGTCTTCGGATTCGCCGCCGTCGGCAACGCCATCGAACGGCGGGTCGGCGGATGACCGACGTGTCGACACCGAGCTCGGCGGTGGACCAGGAGGTCGTGCTGGAAGCGCGCGGCGTTTGTGTTTCGTACGGCGAAGGCACAAATGCTGTGAGCGACTTCGACCTGCGGATCCATCGGGGCGAGATCGTCGGACTCCTCGGCGAAAGCGGCTGCGGCAAGACGTCAGCGGCGCTCGCGCTGATGGGCCTTGCCCGTCATCCGGGGCGGGTGAGTGGATCCGTCCTGTACGACAACCGCAACCTGCTCGAGATGAGCGACGCCGAGCTTCGTGATATTCGAGGCAGGTCGATCGGGCTCATCACCCAGAAACCACGTCAGTCACTCAACCCCCTGCTCACGATCGGCACCCAGATTTCGCGGGTCTTCCGAGCCCACAACCGGGTAAGCAAAGAGGAAGCGCAAACGCACGCGATCGAGCTGCTGGAGGCGGTCGGTATCAACGATGCCTCCAGGCGTCTCACCGCATATCCCCACGAATTGTCCGGCGGTATGGCCCAACGTGCACTCATCTCGATGGCGATGAGCTCACGACCGCAGTTGCTCATCGCCGACGAACCCACGAGTGGACTCGACGTGACCATTCAGGCGCAGTTTCTCGATCGCATGTGGGAGCGTGCGCAGGCAACCGGTTCCGCAGTGCTTCTCGTCACGCAGGATCTCGGCATCATCGCGAATTACTGCGATCGGATCGTCGTGATGGCCGATGGTCGGGTGATCGAGGAGCGAACGGTTCGCGAGTTCTTCCTCTCCCCGCAGCAGGAGTACTCCAAGCGCATTCTCGCAGTGCAGTCGGCCGACACGACGACCAACCCGGCCGCACGCAGGTTGGAAGGATCCGATGCCCTCGTCGAAGTGAAGGCTCTTTCGAAACACTTCGTCCTGCCGGACAAACGCCGATTGCAGGCCGTGCAGAGTGTCGATCTCTCGATCCCCGCCGGGCATGCGGTTGGGCTGGTCGGCGAGTCGGGCTCCGGCAAGACAACCGTCGGTCGGCTCCTCGTCCGGCTGCTGGAGCCAGATGCGGGCACCGTGCTCTTCGCCGGGCGCGACATCACCGCTCTTGACGCAAAGGCCTTTCGTCCGCAGCGTGCCCGGATGCAGATCGTGTTCCAGGATCCGTTCGATTCGCTCAATCCACGTTGGACGGTAGATCGGATCGTACGAGAGCCGCTCGACCTCCACGGCCTCGGTCGCGGTGAGCCGGCAAGCAATACGACGCACGCGGAAAAGCAGCAACGGATCGCGGAGCTCCTCGATCTGGTCGGCCTCAGCCCCGATACCCGGAACCGAAAGGCGGCCGCTCTCTCGGCCGGCGAGCAGCAACGCGTCTGTCTCGCCCGTGCGCTCGCGACGCAGCCCGAGTTCCTGGTGCTCGACGAACCGACGTCCGCACTGCCACCGGCCGCCCGGGTCGAGATGGTCAAGCTCCTGGCCGATCTGCGCAGACGCCTCGGGATCTCCTATCTCTTCATCAGCCACGACCTGTGGACGGTCGGCCAGGTCTGCGACGAGGTCGCGGTGATGTACCTCAGTCAGATCGTCGAGCAGGGCACTCGAGCTCAGGTGTTCGAGCACCCCTCGCATCCCTATACCCAAGCGCTTCTCGATTCGGTTCTTCTCCCCGATCCGACCGATCGCCGCGTTGACCGTGAACGCAAGGATCTCGCCGGTGAGATACCGAGCCCGGTCGACCTACCCGCCGGCTGCTACCTCGCGGGTCGCTGCCCTCTCGTGGAGGACCGCTGCCGTGCGGAACGCCAAGAACTCGTGACGATGGGCGACGGACGGTCGGTGCGCTGCTGGAAAGTCGCGCCCGCGACCAGGAGCGCGTCGTGACAAATAGGGTCGTCGGGTCAGGTGAGCATCACGACGTGTTGGTCATTGGCGCCGGCGCGGCAGGCGCGGCATTCGCGTGGCGGCTCGCGGTCGCCGGCGTCGACGTCGTGTGCCTCGACCGTGGGCATTGGCCCGACCCGGGGGCGTACGCCACTTCGTTCCCTGACTGGGAGACGCGTCGACTACGCGACTGGAACCCCAACCCCAACGTGCGCAGTCGCCCCGAGGACTACCCGATCGCCGACGACACCACACCAATCAAGCCGATCCTGTTCAACGGTATTGGAGGGTCGACCGTGCTGTGGTCGGCCCATACACCCCGGTTTCATCCGTCCGACTTCCGCGTACGAACGCTTGACGGAGTCGGCGTCGACTGGCCGCTCACGTATTGGGAGCTGGAGAAGTACTACGACATCAACGACCGCCTGATGGGTGTGTGCGGTATCGCCGGCGATCCCGCCAACCCGCCACGTTCGCCGCGTCCGACGCCACCGATGCCCCTGGGACTTGCGGGCGCTCGCATCGCCGCAGCGTTCGACTCGCTCGGCTGGCACTGGTGGCCGAGCGACGGCGCGATCATCTCGGAGGACTACGACGGCCGACTCGGTTGCAACCACTGCGGACCGTGCGAACTCGGATGTCCGCGGGGCGCCAAGGCATCGACCGACATCACGTACTGGCCGAAGGCGATCGCCGCGGGCGCCCGAGTGATTACAGGAGCCGCGGTCGCTGAAGTCACAACGTCGCCGGCCGGACTTGCGACCGGCGCAACGTGGTTCGACGTTCACGGCATGCAGCACCACACCTCCGCTGCTGTCGTGGTGATCGCGGCGAGCGGTATCGGCACACCGCGCCTGTTGTTGCACTCAGGCGGGAGGGACGGGCTCGCCAATTCGAGCGGGCTCGTCGGTCGAAACCTCATGCTGCATCCCATCGCTGCGGCCACGGGTGTTTTCGCAGAACCCGTCTCGGGCTTTGCCGGAAACGACGCATTCTGTCTGATGTCACAGGAGTTCTACGAGACAGCACCCGGTCGAGGGTTTGTGCGCGGCTACGAGGTGCAGGTGACGCGCGGCCAAGGACCCTTGGTCACGGCTCTCGGGGGATTCAATCTCGACGTGCCCTGGGGGCCGGGCCATCACCGACGTTTCGAGCAGTTGTTCGGGCACGTCGCCACCATGGCCATCACGTGTGAAGACCTTCCGAACCCCGACAACCGGGTGGAGCTCGACGATGCTCTGACCGATCGCTTTGGTGTCCCCGCCCCACGGATGCGCTATCGACTCGACGCCAACTCCGAAGCGATGATCACCCATGGACTTGCGACGTCCCGGGCGGTGCTGGAGCGTGCTGGTTGCGCGGAGGTGTTGGAGTCCCGTCTCGTCAACCAAGCCGGATTTCATCTCATGGGCACCTGCCGGATGGGAGCCGACGAGGCCACGTCGGTCGTCGATCATCGCTGCCGGACCCATGACATTGCCAACCTCCTCGTGGTTGACTCGAGTGTGTTCGCAACGGCAGCGGCTGTGAACCCCACTCCAACGATCCAGGCAATCGCACTGCGCGCCGCCGACCTCCTCCTAGGTGAACGATCCGGGGTGCCGGTTCCATGAACGCCGCGTTCATCGACGCCTTGGCAGAAGCGCTGCTCCCAGGCGACGCGCACTGGCCCTCGGGCGCAGAGGTAGATCTCGCCGAGTTGGTCCAGTCGATCAGCGCCCTTGTCCCGGGACACACCAAATCCATGGACGAACTTCTGCAGGAATTGGGCGACACCTTCATCGAAGGGTCACGACTGGAACGACGCGCCAACCTCGAAGCGATCGAGCGCGAACGTCCGGACCTCTTCGGGGTGGCTCGCCTCGTGGTGCTCGACGCGTACTACCGCCATCCGCGTGTACTCGGGGTGTTGGCGGTTCGTTGCGGGTACCGTGCGGCCCCCCCACAGCCAACGGGGTTTCCGGTCGACGCCTTCGATCCGTCCGTTCTGTCCACCGTGCGAACCATGGCGAAGCGTTGGCGCGACGACACGACGGCGGAGCTGTAGTCGACTTGCGAGTTGGCAGGTCGCGTGCGGGCCTGCCAAGGTCGAAGTGTGGAACTACCGAGCAACCAGAATGCTGAAGCTCTGGACAAAGACGCGCTCAGAGCCCGCTACCTGGCCGAACGGGACAAACGCCTTCGTCGCGACGGCAACGAGCAGTACATCGAACTGGTCGATGCCTTCGCCCGCTACCTCGACGACCCTTATGTCGAACCAAAGCCACGCGAGCCGTTCACCGACGACGTCACCGTTGCCTTCATCGGGGGCGGGTTCGCCGGGCTCGTCACGGGCGCTCGCCTCAAGCAGGCCGGCATCACCGACGTTCGGATCATCGAGAAGGGCGGCGACTTCGGAGGCACCTGGTACTGGAACCGTTACCCCGGAGCGCAGTGCGACACGACCTCGTTCGTCTACATGCCGCTCCTCGAAGAGACCGGCCACATGCCGACGGAGAAGTACGCCCACGCCCCGGAAATCCTCGAGCACTGCCGACGCATCGCTACCCACTTCGATCTCTACACCAACTCGTGCTTATCGACCGAAGTGACCGGATGCGCTTGGGATGCACGTTCCCGCCGATGGATCATCGAGACGAACCGCGGTGATCGTATGCGCGCGAAGTACATTGCGATGGGGACGGGACCGCTCCATCGTCCGAAGCTTCCGGGAGTCCCCGGCATCGAGACCTATCAGGGTCACAGCTTCCACACCAGCCGCTGGGACTACCACTACACCGGGGGCAGCCCGGCCGGTGCGCTGCTGGAGAAGCTCGCCGACAAGCGGGTGGGCATCATCGGTACCGGCGCTACGGCAGTGCAGTGCATCCCCCATCTCGCCAAGTCGTGCGGAGAGCTCTTCGTCTTCCAACGCACGCCATCGTCGATCGATGTCCGAAACAACCACGACGTCGACCCTGACTGGTTCGCCACCCTCGGGGCCGGCTGGCAGCAGAAATGGCTGAGGAACTTCACGACATTGCAGACCGGCGGACTCGTCGACGAGGATCTCGTGAAGGACGGCTGGACCGACATCACGAAGCGCATCCGGGCGAAGCTCCTGTCGAGCCCGACGCCCGATCTCAGCCCGGCCGGGCTCGAGCGGGCGTACCACGAGAGCGACGACGAGAAAATGGCCGAGATCCGCTCCCGCGTCGATACCGTCGTGCACGACCCGGCAACGGCGTCGTCGCTCAAGCCCTGGTACCGCCAGCTGTGCAAGCGCCCGTGCTTCCACGACGAATACCTCGACGCGTACAACAACCCGAACGCGCACCTCATTGACACCGACGGTCGAGGCGTCGAACGGATCGACGAGACGGGGGTGTTCGCAAACGGGGAACACGTCGAGCTCGACTGCCTGATCTACGCCTCCGGGTTCGAAGTCGGCACCGAATACACACGCCGCTCCGGTTTCGACATGATCGGACAGGGCGGTCGCAAGCTGTCGGAGCATTGGGCAGAGGGCATGCGCAGCCTGCACGGCATCCACGTTCACGGATTCCCTAATGTGTTCGTGGTCGGTCCGTCGCAGGGCGCCAACCTGATCTCGAATGTCCCCCACAACCTCATCGAGGCCGCGACGACGATCGCCACGATCGTCACGCATGCCGAGTCGATCGGCGCAGAAGCCGTCGAGATCAGTGCCGACGTCGAGCAGGCGTGGCTCGATCGGCTCGAATCCGGTGGCCGGAGGTTCGGCAACCAGCCGGACTGCACACCCGGCTACTACAACAACGAGGGCATCGACCCAGGACCGCGAGGTCTACGCAACAGTCTCGGCTTCCCTGAAGGCGCGCTCGCCTACTTCGACTACATCGACGGATGGAGGAAGAGCGGCAAGTTCGCGGGGCTCACGTTCGGTCCGAAGGGCTGACGGCAACGTTGGTTCGACCCCGCCGCAGCGCCTACTTCTCGGCAATCGGCCGGCCTGCTTTGGTTGTGCCGCGGCGAGGGGCGGTACCTTCGAAGCCATGTCGATCGCACTGAACGAGGACCACAAGTTTCTGGCGGCCACCGCTGCGGACTTCCTGGCCAAGCACGGGGCGCGGTCCGCTTCGCGAGCCCTGCTCGAAGCTCCGACCGAGGAACTCCCCTCGTTCTGGAGGGACCTTGCCGATCTCGGCTGGCTCGGTCTGCACATCGACGAGGCCAACGGGGGCTCCGGCTACGGCCTCGAAGAACTCGTCGTCGTCGTCGAAGAGCTCGGCCGCTCCGGTGCTCCCGGACCCTTCGTGCCCACCGTCATCGCCAGCGCCACGATCGCTGCCCGGGCCGACGCCTCCACGCAGGCGGCACTCCTGCCGGGCCTCGCCGACGGGACGCGTACCGGCGCGGCAGCGCTCGAAGGAAGCGTGCAGGTCCGCGACGGCCGCGCGTACGGCGCTGCCGGGGTCGTGCTCGGCGGAGGTCTCGCCGACACTCTCCTGGTCGGCACCGGTGATGACGTCGCCATCATCGACACCCACGCCGACGGTGTTTCGATCGACACGCCTCCCAACCTCGACCCGACCAGGCGCTCCAGTCGGATCACGCTCGACGGTGTCCCGGCCATCGTGATGTCCGGCGCCCGGCAGACCCTCACCGATATCGCCCGGGTGATCCTTTCCGCGGAGGCAGTGGGCGTCGCCCGCGAGTGCACAGACCAGGCAGCCGCCTACGCCAAGGTCCGGCTCCAGTTCGGACGGCCGATCGCCATGTACCAAGCGGTGAAGCACCACTGCGCCAATATGGCCGTCGCCACCGAACTGGCTACCGCGACGGTGTGGGACGCGGCACGGGCGTCGAAGGACGGCGCTGAGCAGTTCACGTACGCTGCCGCCCTTGCGGCGACGCTGGCAGGTCCGGCGGCCGATCTCGCAGCGAATCTCAACACCCAGGTTCACGGTGGCATCGGCATCACCTGGGAACACGATGCGCACCTCGCGATGCGGCGCGCGACCACACTCAAGGTGCTCCTCGATCACGAAGCCGCGGCCGCATGCGTGACCGACATGACCCGTGCCGGTGTCCGCCGCATGCGAACCGTCGAGCTGCCACCCGAAGCCGAGTCGTTCCGCGAGGACATCAAAGCGTTCGCCGAGAGCATCCGGTCACTCGATGCCAAGGCCCAGCGAGATGCGCTCATCACCACCGGGTACGTTCAGCCGCACTGGCCCAAACCATGGGGACGTGACGCCCAGCCGGTCGAACAACTCGTGATCGAGCAGGAGTTCACGGCCGCCGGAATCAAGAAGCCGGCCTACGGCATCACCGGTTGGGTCATCCTCACGCTCATCCAGTACGGCACCGACGATCAGGTCGCCCGTTGGGTCCCGCCGGCGCTGCGCCAGGAGGTCATCTGGTGCCAGCTCTTCTCCGAGCCCGACGCCGGTTCCGACGCCGCCGGCATCAAGACGAAGGCCACACGGGTGGCCGGAGGCTGGCTCATCAACGGCCAGAAGGTCTGGACCAGCGGCGCCCACTATGCCGGACGCGGTTTCGCCACCGTTCGGACCGATCCGACCGCACCGAAGCACCAGGGCATCACCATGGTCGTGCTCGACATGAAGGCCGAGGTGTGGAAGTGCGTCCACTCAAGATGACGAGCGGCAACTCCGAGTTCAACGAGGTCTTCTTCAACGACGTGTTCGTTCCCGACGACGACGTGGTCGGACCCGTCGACGGAGGCTGGACGGTTGCCCGCGCCACCCTCGGAAACGAAAGCGTGAGCATCGGTGGCGGCGGAGGCGGAGGCATGGCACTGCCCGGGGAAGCCCTCATCGCCGCCTACGACGCGAACCCGGGCCGCCTCGCAGGCGGTCCCGCTCGGATCGGCCGCTACACCGCGACGCACCAGGCGATGGCCGCGCTCAACATGCGAAGCGTGTTCCGTGCCGTCGCCGGGAGCGGGCCCGGCCCGGAGGGCAACATCACCAAACTCGTGCTGTCCGAGATCGGCCACGAAGCAGCCGCGATGTTCGCCGAGGTCCAGGGCGCCGAGGCAGCGTTCATGGACGGACCGCGCGCCCTCGTCGGCGGCATGGTTCTCATGCACCGTGGCATGTCGATCGCCGGCGGCACGTCGGAGATCAAGCGGAACCAGATCGGTGAGCGCATCCTCGGCCTCCCCCGCGACCCGCTCCTGAACTAGCGCGCCTCTTTTCAAGACGTACTCCTCTTCACACCTGATGACAAGGACCACACCATGAAGATCCAAGCCGCCGTGCTGCGCGACGGAGCATCTCCGTACACGATCGAGGACGTCGATCTCGCTGAACCGAGACAGGACGAGGTCCGGGTTCGGATCGTCGGCGCCGGCATGTGCCACACCGACGCGCTGGCACGGGCCGGCTTCGTCGCTCTCCCCATGATCACCGGCCACGAAGGCTCCGGTGTCGTCGACGCGATCGGTCCCGGAGTCACGACACTCGCCGTCGGCGATCATGTGGTGCTGTCGTTCGACTCCTGCGGTGTCTGCGACAACTGCGCGAAAGGTCAGCGCGCGTACTGTGAGACTTTCCTCCCGCGCAATCTTGTGGGGCGCGATCTCGACGGGTCCACGACGGTGACCGATTCCGCCGGCAACGACGTGGCGGCCCGTTGGTTCGGGCAGTCGTCGCTCGCCACCCACTGCATCGCCTCGATCCGCAACTCCGTGAAGGTCGACGCCGACCTCCCGATCGAGCTCTTCGGACCGCTCGGCTGCGGCATCCAGACCGGGGCCGGTTCGGTTCTGTTGTCGTTGCAGGTGAAGCCGGGCACGAGCCTCGTGGTCTTCGGGTCCGGTGCCGTCGGTCTCGCCGCAATCATGGCCGCAGTCGTTGCCGGCGCCACGACGATCGTCGCTGTCGACCTGCACGAGTCACGGCTTGCCCTCGCCCAGGAACTCGGCGCGACGCATGTTCTGCGAGGCGACCGCGATGATCTGGTCAACGAGATCCAGACCATCACCGGTGGCGGTGCGCACTACGCGATCGACACGACGGGTATTCCCCGCGTGATGCAGTCGGCGGTGACCTGCCTTCGGATGACGGGCGTGTGCGGTTTCGTCGGCGTGCAGATCGGCAACATCGAGTTTGACGGTTCCGCGCTGATGGGAAAGACGGTGATCGGCATTCTCGAAGGCAGCGCCGACCCGCATACCTTCATCCCTCACATGATCGAACTGTGGCGGGCCGGACGATTCCCGTTCGATCGACTCATCACCACGTATCGGCTCGACCAGGTCAACGAGGCGGAGCAGTCGTCGCTCAGCGGCGGGGCGATCAAGCCGGTGTTGATCCTCTGACCCCGGCCTGAGCGCATGGCAACCGATCACCGTGCGCTCGGTCAAATCCGGTCGGAAGTTCCATCGTCCGGGCCGCGCCTCACATCGGCGCTATCGCATCTCCAGGAAGGGCTCCGCCGGCGTAGAGCGCCGACTGGAAGCGGCGCATCCCCGCAAGCCACCGGTCGACGTCGGTGGCCTTGCGCTCCAAGTACTTCGCGACTTCAGGATGGGGAAGCACGTGGAACCGCTCGGCACGCACGGCCTCAATACATGAAGTCGCGACATCGGCCGCCGACTTCACGCCGTCGGCCGCGGCGACCCCGTCTTCGAGTCCCCCGCCGCCGAGGGTGTCGGGGCTGTTGATGGCGATGTTGGTGGCCACTGCCTGGGGGCAGAGGGCCGAGACCCGGATGCCCTGATGGTGATGGGTGATCGACAGCCACTCCGCCAGCGAAACCGCAGCGTGCTTGGTGATGGAGTAGCTCATCGACCCGATCTGACTGAGGAGTCCCGCAGCCGACGCGGTGTTGAGCAGGTATCCCTCACCCCGCGCGATCATCGACGGGAGCACGGCGCGGGCGGCGTAGATGTGCGCCATCACGTGGACCTCCCACATTGCCTGGATGCGCTCGTTGGTGTCCTCGAGCCCGCCAACCGTCACGAAGCCGGCGTTCGAGGCGAACAGATCGATGGGGCCATGGGTGTCCTCCGTCCGATGCACGAGCGCCCGGATCCCCGCCTCGTCACGCACGTCGAGGCCGACACTCGTGCCGCCGACAAGTGAGGCGACTCGCGTCGCCTGCGCCTCGTTCAGGTCGGCGACCACCACATGCCTGGCGCCCTCCGCATGCGCCGCGACGGCCAGCGCCTCACCGATTCCTGAGCCGCCACCGGTAATGACCACAACTCGATCTCGAAGTTCCATGGGCGGCAGCGTAGATAGCTGAGCGGAGCTGAGGCGAACCGGGCTTCGCCGAGCGAACACAGCGGTACCGTTTGTCACCGACTTCCGAACGACCCCGAGGACCCGCTATGTCTGGATTGCTGACAAACCTTCGCCCCGATGGCACTCCGTACCCCGTGCAGCTCGACGACAACGAGCTAGCCAAGACGCTCGACCCTCTTTCGTTCGCAGTACTCCGCAAGGCCGGAACCGAACGGGCCGGGACCGGCGAGTACACCGACGAGGAGACCGAGGGCGTCTACCGCTGCAAAGCATGCCGGGCCGAGCTCTTTCGCAGCGACACCAAGTTCCACTCGGGCTGCGGCTGGCCGTCGTTCTACGCGCCTTCGGCCGACGACGCCGTGGTGCTCCTGACCGACCACCTGCTCGGCTACCCCCGCACCGAAGCCCGCTGCGCGAACTGTGGCTCCCACCTCGGCCACGTCTTCACCGGCGAAGGGTACCCGGTGCCAACCGACGAGCGTTGGTGCATCAATTCGGTGTCGCTGACGCTCGAACCGAAAGATCCCGGCACGGCCTGAGCCCAGCACGGCCTGAGCCCGGCGGCTCGACGTGAGCCGCCGCGCCGCAGACGCGGCTCAGATCGACCGGCCGACACCTTCCCAGTACGGCGCACGGATCTGACGCTTGAGCAGCTTGCCGGCCTCGCTCCGGGGGAGCTCGTCGACGACGTCCCATGACCGCGGCACCTTGTACCCGGCAAGCCGTTCGCGCACGTAGGAAGAAACATCGGCGGCCAATTCGTCAGACCACATCGTGCCGGGAACGAGTTGGAGCGCCGCCTTCACTTCCTCTCCGAACTCCTCGTTCGGCACACCGAACACGGCAGCGTCGACGATGAGCGGATGCCCGGTGAGCACGCCCTCGATCTCCGCCGGGTAGATGTTGACGCCACCGGAGATGATCATGTCGATCTTGCGGTCCGACAGGAACAGGTAGCCCTCGTCGTCGAGGTAGCCGATGTCGCCGAGGGTGAAGAACCCGGCGACGCTGTGTGCTTCAGCCGTCTTCTCCGGTTCCCCGAGGTATTCGAAGTCGGTGCCCATCGCATTGCGAACGTGGATGACGCCAGCCCCACCCGTCGAGGCATCATCGCCCTCCTCCGCGACGATGCGAACCGTCATGTTCGACATTGGCTTCCCGACGGAGCCAGGCCGGGTCAGCCATTCCTCGGCCGTGATCATCGAGACCACACCACCCTCGGTTGCGCCGTAATACTCGGTGATCTTCGGCCCCCACCACTCGATCATCTGCCGCTTCACGTCGGGCGAGCACGGCGCCGCTCCGTGGAGCACGAACGAGAGTGATGACCCATCGAACGCGCGCTTACGTTCTTCATCGACCCTGAGCGTCCGCACGAACTGAGTCGGGACGAGATGCACGTTGGTGATCCCATGGCGGTCGATCAGCTCCAACATCTCCTCGGGTACGAACCGCCGCTGCATCACGACCGACGACCCGCCGATCAGCGGGAAGAACGAGAAGGCCCACTGTGCCGAGTGGTAGCCGGGGCCGCAGAGAAGCGTGCGCCCTTTCGGCGGGAAGCCGATGTTGACCATGCCGGCGGCCATCAATTCGTACACCTCGGGTGGGACTCCGGCGGCGAAGGCCGAGTTAGCGACGCCCTTCGGCCGTCCGGTCGTGCCCGATGTGTAGAACATCACGCCGCCCATCGACTGATCGTCCGGCTCGGCATCCGACGCTGCGGCGAGCGCCTCTTCGTAGGTGGACTCGAAGGTGAGCATCGGCACGGTGACGTCGACGGTGCTCGGTGCGAATTCCGGGTCGACGATCAGCAGTTTCGAGCCGGAGTTCTCGACGACGTAGGCGACTTCATCGGCCGAGAAGTGCCAGTTGATCGGCACGACCAGAACACCGGTATGAGCGACCGCGAGGAACACCTCGAACATCTCGCGCCGGTTCCCCGACAGCAGGGCAACGCGCTCGCCGGGCTGCAGCCCGTGATCACGCAGCACATGGATGAGCCGGTTCACCCGCCCGTTGAGAACGCTCCACGAGGTGTCCCCGCGCTCGTCGACGAGAGCCGGAAAGTCGGTACGGTCGAGAGACGAGAGGAGCAGGCGAGCCATGGACGCACGCTACCGGCGGTCGGCTCGGTTGACCCAAGTCGACCCGAGGTGAGCGGGTGATCAGCCGGGCTGGAGGAACTCGACCCAGTTGCCTTCGGGGTCCTCCACGATGGAGATGGTGATGCCGGGCCGGAGAGTGACGACCGGCCGAATGACCTTGTGACCCGCCGCCGCGACCGCGGCGGTGATCTCTTCGATGTTGGACACGGTGATCGTGAAGTAGCGGTACCCGGTCGAGCCGCCGATCCCTCCGGGCGGCGAGACGGCGGGAGGCGTCTTTGCGTTCTGGACGAGCTTGATCATGCTCGTTCCACACATCAGCCGGTACATCGTTCCCCCGCCGGGCATCGGCTGCGAGCCGGCATCGGTCAGGCCGACGAGGTCGCGGTAGAACGCGAGCGCCGCTTCGCCGTCCGTGACGATGATGCCCAGGTCGATGGAGTCTTTGGCCAGTGCGATACCCATGAACCCACCGTACCCGGGAGTCCGCGGCTCGGTCCAAGCGCGAAGTTCCCGCACAAGTTCAGCGGAACCTAGCGTGGCCGGGAGACCATGATCCTGCACCACGTGACCCTCCACAGCCTCCGGCTTCCGCTGGCCACCCCCTTCCGGCGCGCATCGGGAACCGAGCAGCACCGCGAAGTCCTGCTCGTCGAGGCCGTCGGCGACGAGTTCTTCGGCTGGGGCGAGTGCGTGGCGGAGGCCGAGCCGACCTACAGCCCCGAGTACGTCGAGAGCGCGGCGAATGTGATCGAGAAGTTCCTCCTCCCGCGCGTCGGCACCCAGAAGATGCGAGCCACGGACCTCGCGTCTCGTTTCATCGGCATCAAGGGTCATGCGATGGCCAAGGCTGGGATCGAGGCTGCGATGCTCGACGCCGAGTGCCGCAAGTTCGGCGAGTCCTTCGCCCAGCGCCTCGGGGCAACCCGCGACCGTGTGCCGGCCGGTGTCGCCGTCGGCATACAGCCGACGGTGGGTGAGCTCGTCGACACGGTCGGTGCCTACGTTGCCGAGGGATACAAGCGGGTGAAGCTGAAGATCGAACCGGGAAACGACGTGAAGCAGGTCGCGGCTGTGCGAGAGGCGTTTCCGAACCTCGCCCTCCAGGTTGACGCGAATGGCTCATACACGACCGACGACGCTCGCCACCTTGCCCAACTCGATGCGTTCGATCTCCTGCTCATCGAACAACCCCTCGCCGATGACGACTTCCTCGGTCATGCCGAGATCGCCCGGCAACTCCACACACCGATCTGCCTCGACGAGTCGATCACCTCGTTGCGCACGGCTGAGCTCGCGCTCGCGCTCGGCTCGTGCCGCGTGATCAACATCAAGGCCGGACGCGTTGGCGGCTTCCTGGAGGCGGTGAGGATCCACGACCTGTGCGTGAGCCGGAACGTGCCGGTCTGGTGCGGGGGGATGCTCGAGACGGGCGTCGGGCGCGCCGCGAACCTCGCCCTCGCGGCCCTCCCCGGCTTCACGCTCACCGGCGACCTCTCTGCCTCCACGAGATACTTCCACCGCGACGTCACCGAGGCGTTCACCGTCGACGATGGCTTCCTGCGGGTGCCCAACGGCATCGGCATCGGCGTCGTCCCCCTGACCGATCGGCTCAGCGAGTTCCGCACGAGCAAGCGGACGATCCGTATCAGCTGACACGCGGACCCGGTCGCCGCGGTGCCCCATGGCGAGGCAGACTCATTTGCATGAACGAGACCGAAAGCCGCCAACTCGACGCGGACGTGGCCGGATGTGCGCTCTCGCACCAGGCGCTGCTCAGCGGACTCGACCATCTTGCCCGGGTCAACGACGTATCGGTCACCCGGGCATCGCTGCTCCCGGACTGGACCGTCGGGCACGTCCTGACCCACCTGGCCCGCAATGCCGATGCCATGGCCGCCATGGTGGAGGGCGCGGGCCTGGGCGAGGAGCGCCCGATGTATCCATCGCAGGACGCGCGCAACGCCGCCATCGCCGAGGGTGCACCGCGCCCGCTCGCCGAACAGGTCGACGACATCCGACGCTCCGCCTGGCGACTGGAGCAGGCGTGGGCCACCCTCGACGCCGCCGGGTGGGCGGGTCACGGCACCGCGCCGTTCGGCAGGGTTCCGATCACGCAACTCCCAGGTCGACGCCGGCGAGAGGTCGAGGTGCATCGCCTCGATCTCGGCATCGGCTACACGTGGGAGCACTGGCCCGACGACTACGTCGTCTCCGATCTGCAACGTCGGCGGACGCAGTGGCTCGGCGATATTGCCAACACGATGCCCGCCGAGGTGGCCGCGGCGACTGACCGCCAGCAGCTCGCCTGGCTCCTTGGCCGTGCTTCCGGACTCGCCGCGGCCGCACCGTCACTCTGAACCACACCCTGAACCGTCCACCTGACCTGCCAGCAATGGAGAAGAACCTATGACACGCGCGCTTACTTTTGGAGCTTTCATCCCGCAGGGATGGAAGGGTGAATACGTCGGGATCGCCGACCCCCGTGAGCAGTGGCAGACGACCGTTGATGTTGCCGTTCTCGCCGAGGAGCTCGGCTTTGACTCCGTCTGGGTGTACGACCACTTCCACAACGTCCCCCGGCCGATCCATTCGACGGTGTTCGAATGCTGGACGGTGATGGCGGCGATCAGCCAGCGGACATCTCGGATCCGGCTCGGACAGATGGTGTCGTGCAACGCCTACCGACATCCCTCGGTTGTGGCCAAGATCACCTCAACGATCGACGTGATCAGTGGCGGGCGTCTCGATCTCGGGATCGGCGCGGGCTGGTACGAGCACGAGTACAGGGGCTACGGCTTCTCGTTCGGATCACCGAAGGAGCGCCTGGGGATGCTCCGTGAAGGCGTCGAGATCATCAAGTCGATGTGGACGCAGGCCGACACGACGTACGACGGCACGTACTACCAACTGAAGGGGGCGCAGTGCGACCCGAAGCCCCTGCAGTCACCGACTCCGCCGATCTGGATCGGCGGAGGGGGCGAGCAGGTGACACTGCGCATCGTCGCCCGCCACGGCGACTGGGCGAACTTCGGCGGCGGCTCACCGATCGAGGCCTTCGTCCACAAGAGCTCCCTCCTGGCCGAGCACTGCAAGGCCGTCGGACGCGATTTCGACGAGATCGGCCGCTCCGTTTCGGGCGACATCTTCATCCGCGAAACGCAAGCCGAGGTACGCGCTGCGGGGACGAAGTCGCTCACCGGCCAGCCGTTGGACGAATGGGCCGCCGGGCACTTCGTCGGCACCCCGGAGCAGGTCGCCGAGAGAATGCAGCGCTACATCGACGCCGGCTGCCGCGGCTTCGTGCCCTGGTGTGGCGACTATCCGGACACCGAGACGCTTCACCACTACGCCAAGGTGATGAAGCAGCTCAGATAGCGGGGCTCACCCGGGAGAGGTTCCGAACTGCGGTGGTCGCCTCTCCCGGTGGCTGGCCACGCCTTCGATCACGTCGGGTCCACCGAAGCCGAGGAACTCGTAGGCGAGCGAGGCGTCGAACGCCGGACCGAACATGCGATACCCGTGGTTCAGCGTGTGCTTGGTCCAGCGGATCGCCTGTTGCGCGCCGGCAGCCAGTTCTTCTGCGACCTTGAGCGCCTCGGTCATCACGTCGTCCTCGTCGACGCACATCGACACGAGGCCGATCCGCTCGGCTTCCTCCCCGGAGAGATCGCGACAAGTGAGCAGGTAGTACTTCGCCTTGGCCATACCGCACAGCAGCGGCCAGCAGATCGCCGCATGGTCGCCGGCGGCGACGCCGAGGCGGGTGTGACCGTCGATGATCCTCGTGCGACGGCCGACGACCGACACGTCGGCGAGGAGGCCGGCCACGAGGCCCGCACCCACGGCCGGTCCCCACATGGCCGACACGATCGGCTTCGAGCAGTTGATGATGTTGAGGACGAGATCACGTGCCTCGCGCAAGACGCGTGAACGGGTGCCGTAGTCGACCACCATCTCATCGATCATGTCGAAGCTCCCACCCGACGAGAATCCCTTCCCCGCTCCGGCGATCAGGGCGACGTGCACGCTTGCGTCCCGATCGATCTTCGTCCACACGTCGGCAAGGTGTGCGTGCTTCGCTGCGTCGACGCTGTTGAGGCCGGGGCCCTCCAGGGTCAGCTGGAGGACGTGGTCGGACGGACACGAGAACGTCAGCGACGGGAATGCATCGGTGTATGCGGTGATGTCGATCATCTCGTGGTCCTCTTCGAGCGGGGCAGGCATGTTGCGTGGCGCAGAAGTGAACAAGCGCTGGGACTTGACGCTCGAACGCCCGTACACTTCGCCGACCGCCCGACTGGGCAGCTTCGACGAAGGGACATGGCTGATGACGGTACCGGTTGCCAACGGCGAGGAGCGAGCGGCGGCATACGAAGCCTGTCGCGGACGTGTGCGTACATTGCTCGGCGGGGTCTCTGATGCCCAGGCCGACGTGATCGTGCCAGCCTGCCCTGACTGGACAGTGCGGAACCTCGGCGCTCACCTGGCCGGGATCTGTCGCGATCTGGCGGAACGCAACCTGCCGACGGGCGACGTGCAGGCATGGGTCGATCGGCAGATCGCCGAGCGGGCCGAGCGCAGCGTCGCCTCGCTCCTCGACGAGTGGGACGAGTTCAGCCCGGCGTTCGAGGCGATGATCGTGGCCCGGCCCGAGCGGACCGGTGCGCTGCTGTACGACGTCGTTGCCCATGAGCACGACGCGGCATCGGCGCTGGGTCTCATCGGTGACCGGAGATCGGATGGCATCCACCTGAGCGTCGACATCATCGCCGCCATGGTCGAAGGAGATCTCGCCAAGTCAGGTCTTCCCGCGGTTCGCTTCACTGACGGCACGCGCACATGGGAAGTGGGCCAGGGGCCGGTCGAGTTCACGATGGAAGCCGACACCTACGAGTTGATGCGGGCCCTCGGCAGCCGCCGCAGCATCGGCCAGCTCCGATCGATGACGCATACCGGCGACCTGGATCGCTTCCTCCCCGGTATCACCCACCTACCACTTCCGGTCGACGATCTCGTGGAGTGAGACCTTCGGTGGGAATATCCCATTTCGACTGAACAGGATTCGTCATTCGGTCGTATCCACCTTCGACACACGTTCACTCGACCGAGTGCGGACGTGCCCCCACACAGGGACCCGGAGGTTTCCATGTCACGCTTCGCTCGCCGTTCATTCGCGACCGCTCTCCTCGCCGCCGTTGCGCTCTCGCCGATAGCCATCGGCTCGGTCGCCTCTGCCGCCGACACACCGACGCGGAAGGCGGGCTACACGATCGCCGTCAAGGAATCCAAACTCGGCCCGATCCTCACCGACGGCGCCGGCATGTCGCTCTACATGTTCACCCCGGACCGGCGCAACGTGAGCAACTGCGAGGGCCCCTGCCTCGCCGCCTGGCCGCCGGTCATGCTGAACGACGGGGAAGGCCTCGGCGACGTTGTGCTCGAAGGGAATCTACGGCGGTCGCTGCTCGGGGTCGCAATGCGTTTCGACGGTTCACGCCAGGTGACGTACAACGGCTCTCCGCTCTACCACTGGGCGCGTGATCGCGCCGCCGGTGACGTGACCGGGCAGTGGTTCAACGGGATCTGGTTCGTCCTCAACGTTGACGGCGTCCCGAACACGGCGCGGATCTGAGCTGGAAGCAATGCTTCGTTCACTCCGGCTTCCGGCGAGGCGGGCGACGCGAGTGCTACTCGTCATGATTACACTCGGAGCGGCATCTGCGGCGGGCGGGATCATCTACCTCCGCTACTTCTACGGCAAGGATGCCCCGCCGCCGTTCGAGCTTTCGTCGTTCGCCCTGCTCCTCCCGATCCGGCGCCCCTCAGCCCGCCATGACGAACGACGTTCGCATCAGTTGCTTCAGCATGTGGCGCTCGCCGTCGCTATCGCCGGGAGCCTCGGTCTCGGTGGGGCAGCATCCGGCGCATCGAAGGCTCCCGCCGCAGGGGCGTCCTGCACCAAGGTCGGGGCGACGGCCGCGGCCGGCTCGACACAGCTCCGGTGCACGCTCTCGGCCAAGAAGAAGCGGTGGACCGTCGTGGTGTCCCAAGCGACGACCACGCTCACGACCACGGTAAAAGCGGGGGCCCCGGCGCCCACGTCGGCCGGCAGCGGTGAGACACCCGCGGCCACCGCAATTGAGGGCACGTACAGGATCGGACCCGGTTCGGCCGCCGGCTATCGCGTCCGCGAACTCTTCGTCGGCGGCCTGGCCAAGACCGACGCCGTCGGACGTTCCCAGGCGGTAGCCGGCACGGTCGTGCTCGGACGCAACGGCTCGGCACTTCAGGTCAGTTCGGTGACCGCAACGGTCGACATGACAAGGCTCGTCAGCGACGAATCCCGGCGGGACAGTCGTATGCGGACGACCGGAATCGAAACGGACAAGTTCCCAACCGCAACGTTTGTGTCCTCGAGCGCCGTCCCCCTCGACGCCGACAGCGAAGCGGCGAAACCTGTCAAGGCGACCTTTCCCGGCAAGCTCACCTTGCACGGCGTCACGAGGGACGTGCAGATTCCGGTCGACGCGCAGCTCCGCTCCGGCACGCTGGAAATCGTCGGTCGCCTGGCCATCAACATGAAGGACTACGCCATCGAAGCGCCGGAGATCGCCGACTTCGTCAAGGCCGACGATGATGGTTCATTCGAGTTCAAGCTGGTCCTGAAGAAAGGTTGACACATCGCCCGTCGCCTGCGTTTGATCCCGGGCCGCACCGATGCGGCACCGGCAGCATCTGACCCCGAGCCGCGGTCAGCCGCTGAGTCGCGGCCCGATGCGGCAACCCGCGACATCGTCGACCTCCGGGTGCTCTATGACCTTCACGGCAGCGAGATCTTCCGTTTCTGCCATCGGCTGGTCGGCGATCGAGGTCTGGCGGAAGAAGCCATGCAGGAAACCTTCCTGCGGGCGTGGAGGGCACAGGATCGATTCGATCCGACAACCGGTTCGCTACGAACCTGGATGTATGCCGTGGCCAGAAACGTCTGCATCGATGCCCTCCGGGCGCGGGGACGACGGTTCGGGCTCGAAGGATCCACGGCGGATCACGATAAGCCGACGCCCGGCGACGAGGACTCGGGATTCGAGTCGATGCTCTCGTCGTGGATGCTCGAAGAAGCGCTTCGACGCATTCCCGCCAACCATCGAGATGCGCTCGTGCTGTCGTACATGAGGGACCGCCCGTACGCCGAGATCGCCGACGTTCTCGGGATTCCTGAGGCGACGCTGCGCACCAGGGTGTTCTACGGCCTCAAGTCGCTCCGAAAGGTTCTCGAGGAAATGGGCTGGGACGAGTCATGAGTGAGGACAACGAGGTGAACGGATCGATCGAACCACCGTGTTCACGCACGGTTGAGCTCGGCGCGTATCTCGTCGGGGGCATGACCGATCGCGAGTCCCACGACATGCGCGTCCATATCGATACGTGTACGTGGTGTTCAGCCGAACTGTTCGAGCTCCAACCCGTCGCTGACCTCCTCGATGCAACCGAACTGGCTTCGGCGATCATCGGCGAACGTCACGACCCGACGCCGGAAATGGCCGCGCGCCTCTTCGCGCGAGCGGCCCGGGAGTCAGCGGGCGGGACCTTGGGTGTACCACGGGCCCCGCTCGCACCGGCTGTCGACGGTTCATCCGTACGACCCGCTCGGCCCCGCATACGCCGTCGGACCATTGTCGCGGCGGGCGCTGCGGTGTTTGCGCTCGGGGTCGGCTCGACGCTCGGAACCCAGCAGCTCGTGGCGACCGACAAGCCCGCCGAGAACGGCCCGTCGAAGAACGTCGAGAAGATCGCGTTCCAACGGATCTCGATGACCACGCCGCGCAATCCGGCGGTGCCACCGAAGGCCTGGGCGGCAATCGATCAGACGCCCGCGGGAACCTACGCCTATCTCTATGTGCGTGACTTCGAGGTCGGCAAGGTCTACAAGTGGTGGTTCGTCAAGCGCGACGGGACCAGAGTTCCGCTCGGATCCTTCCGGTACCCGGGCCACATCGGCGGTGAGGAGTGGCTGCGCTGCCCCGGCCACACCGCCTTCGACCGTTCCGAGCTCATCGCCGTCGGAGCGACAGACGATGCCGGCGTCGACATCGTGCGCCAGGACCTTCCCCCGGCACCGAAGATCGTCGCCACGTAGCGCCCGTTTCACCGTCGGAGCCCGTGACGAGCGCTGGCACCGAGCCGCCGACCGAAATCCATCTCGCCGAATGGGGCGTCGCCCCGTACGCTTGCGCCATGGCACTCACCTACACCTCGACGTTGCGAACCACGCCGACTGCCGCAGCGCGGCGGGAGGAGATCCTCGCCGATCCCGGATTCGGGAAGCACTTCAGCGATCACATGGTCAGTGTCATGTGGACCGCGGCGGACGGATGGCATGACGCCGAGATCCTGCCGTACGGCCCGATCCAGCTCGATCCGGCGGCGTCCGTCCTCCACTACGCCCAGGAGATCTTCGAGGGGATGAAGGCGTACCGTCACGCCGACGGCTCGGTGTGGACGTTCCGTCCGCACGCAAATGCGGCGCGCTTCAACCGGTCGGCCCAGCGCCTGGCCCTCCCGACGCTTCCCGAGGACGATTTCGTCAACGCCATCGAACGCCTCGTGCAAGTGGATATCGACTGGGTCCCGACCGGCGGCGAGAAGAGCCTCTATCTCCGTCCGTTCATGTTCGCCTCGGAGTCGTTCCTCGGTGTCCGCCCCTCGACCGAAGTCCGGTTCATGGTCATCGCCAGCC
The DNA here is from genome assembly GCA_031368215.1 of Acidimicrobiia bacterium. Classification (GTDB taxonomy): domain Bacteria; phylum Actinomycetota; class Acidimicrobiia; order Acidimicrobiales; family JANYDT01; genus JANLQX01. The sequence continues at coordinate 34,533 of JANLRD010000018.1, forward strand.
CGGTCGGCCCCTACTTCGCCGGTGGCGTGAAGCCTGTCCGGATTTGGCTCTCGGCGAACTACACGCGCGCGGCGCCGGGCGGAACAGGAGCGGCGAAGTGCGGCGGAAACTATGCGGCAGGTCTGGCCGCCCAGATCGAGGCCAGTGAGAACGGCTGCGACCAGGTGTGCTTCGTCGATGCCGCCGAGCGCAAGTGGGTCGAGGAGCTGGGCGGGATGAACCTCTACTTCGTCCATGCTGACGGCCGGCTCAGCACTCCCCCGCTCGGAACGATCCTCGAAGGCGTCACCCGCGATTCGATCCTGGCGCTCGGTAAGGAACTTGGACTGTCGCCCGAGGAGCGGGCAATCTCGATCGACGAATGGCGCGAGGGGGTGTCCAGCGGCTCGATCCGCGAGGTCTTTGCCTGTGGCACCGCCGCCGTGGTGACGCCCGTCGGGCAGCTCGTCTGGGAGGGCGGCGAGGTCGGTAACGGGACGGCCGGGGAGATCACCATGCAACTCCGCAAGTCCCTGATCGAGGTGCAGTACGGACGCGCCGCCGACACCCACGGGTGGATGCACAGATTGGCCTGAACCCCGCAACACGGCTGACGCCTCGATTCGCCCGAGCCCGCTGGCCGTGGTGCGCGCGAGATCCGTGGTGAACTGGAACGCACGCGTGTGTGCGATTCGAGTGCGAGGAGCGTCCGATGCCAGCAGCCACCAACGAAGCGCCCTATCTCGCCGGGGTCTGGGCGAGATCGTCGGATCTCGACGTCGTCTCCGGATCGGGGTGTCGCGTGACCACGGTTTCGGGCGACTCGTACCTCGACTTCACCAGTGGCATTGCCGTCACCTCGACCGGACATTGCCACCCCAACGTGGTCGCGGCGATCGCCCGTCAGGCGGAGCGTTTCATCCACGCGCAAGTGAACTGCTATCACCACGATCTGCTCCTCCCGTTGGCGAAGCGGCTGCGCGAGATCACGCCTGCCCCGATCGAGACCTTCTTCTTCACGAACTCCGGCGCTGAGGCGACCGAGGGCGCCGTCAAGTTGGCCAAGCACGCGACCGGGCGTCAGAACATCATCGTGTTCAACGGATCCTTCCATGGGCGGACCCATCTGACGATGGCGATGACGACTTCGAAGACCTCCTACAAGCTGAACTACTCGCCACTCCCCTCAGGTGTCTACGTGGCCCCGTTCCCCGACCTTGTGCATTCGAAGCTGAGCGAGGACGACGAGATCGATCGCTGTATCGAGGCGTTTCGTCACCTGCTCACCACCCAAACGGCACCGGGCGAGACCGCCGCGGCCATCCTCGAGCCGGTCCTCGGCGAAGGCGGCTACATCGCGTCGCCGCCCCGCTTTCTCGAAGGCATCGTTGAGATCTGTCGCTCGCACGGCATCTTGTTCGTGGCCGACGAGGTGCAGTGC
>JANLRD010000058.1:0-9426 GCA_031368215.1 Acidimicrobiia bacterium
CGTGGTGTTCAAAGGCACCGAGAAGGCCGAGAAGAAGGCGAGGGCGTTCACCGAGGCGGTGCTCGCGAACGAGGTCGAGACGGCGTACGCGATGACGAGCTCCGACTTCAAGGAGGCGACGCGGAAGTCCGCTCTCGCGGAGGTTGCCGGACGGCTGAACGCCGCGGTCGGTGGCGCCTCGTTGAAGGTGACCGGGCGGAGCATCGCCAAGGCGACGGGAACACAAACGACGTCGACGATCACCTACACCGCCTCGAAGGACGGTCGGAAGGTGTACCTCAAGGTGCTCTTGCGTGACGTCGGCAAACAGGGTTGGCGCGTCGTGAACTTCGAGAGCTCGGAAACGCCGTTCAAGGACAGCGATTCGTAGGGTGCGGCTCCGGGCCGCTTTGGTCAAGCGCACCGTTCGTCCGTACGGTGGAGCCGCCGACGGACACGCCGTGGCACCAGTCATTTCACGGCCGCCCGGCCGATCAGGAGAGTTGTCAACCACATGAGCAAGCCCCGCGTCGATATCGGCCGTTACGGCATCTGGTTCGGAGCCATCGACGCATTGCCGACACCGGCTGCGAAGGAGGCGGCCCAACACATCGAGTCACTCGGCTTCGGTGCGCTCTGGGTGGCCGAGGCCGTGGGCCGCGATCCGTTCGTGTCCTCCGCCGTGCTGCTGGGAGCCACGACGAAGCTGTGCGTGGCAACGGGCATCGCCAACATCTACGCCCGCGATCCGATGACGATGGTGGCCGGACAGAAGACGGTCGCGGAGGCGTTCCCTGACCGATTCCTGCTCGGCCTGGGAGTGAGCCACGGCCACCTGGTCGCCGGCCTCCGCAAGCACGATTACTCGAAGCCCTTCAGCTACATGGTCAACTACCTCGACCGGATGGATGCGTCGCGGTTCATGGCGCAGGGTCCCGAACACGACGCGGGTCGCCTCCTGGCGGCGCTCGGACCGAAGATGCTGGAGCTCTCCGCATTGAAGGCGAACGGCGCGCACCCGTACTTCACGACTCCAGATCACACTGCATCAGCGCGCTCGACGCTCGGCTCCGACGCCCTCCTGGCGCCGGAGCAGATGGTCGTCCTGTCGACCGATCCGATCGAGGCACGTCGCGTCGCTCGCGCCGGGATGAAGATGTACCTGGGCCTTCCCAACTACTGGAACAACCTGCTGCGCCTCGGGTTCACCGAGGACGATCGCGCCGACGGGGGCTCTGATCGGCTGGTCGACGACATCGTGGCCTGGGGGACCGATGAGCAGGTCGGGGCACGCGTGCGCGAGCACGTTGACGCCGGGGCCGACCATGTGTGCGTCCAGGTACTGCGCGACGCGTCGCTCGCCCGCACAGCTCCCACGGCGGAATGGGACCGTCTCGCAGACGTCCTCGGGACGCGGTAACGGTCTCGACCGGACCCGAAACGCGATATCCAGCGATCGGAGCGGCCGGAGCGGGGGATACTGGAGGGAAGATGCCCGCCGTCCCCACCGTCCGCCTGGCCAAATATCACGGCCTCGGCAACGACTTCCTCGTGTCGATCGTCGCCACGGGAGGCCACGCGCCCGTCGACGCCGAGCATGCGGCGTTGGCCCGTGCGGCATGTGATCGTCATCGCGGGATCGGAGCCGACGGGCTGATGGTCTGCACCCCGGCGCCGAACGGCGACGCAGACCTCGTCATGCGACTGCGAAACGCGGATGGCTCGCTCGCGGAGATGAGCGGGAACGGCATCCGCTGTTTCGTCCACGCCGCGCTCGATGCGGGCATGGTTTCGCCGGGGATCGTTCGTGTGCATACGGATGGCGGACTCCGGACCGTTGTGGCCAACGCGCCCGACGAGCGAGGCCTCGTCCAGGTCGAGGTCTCGATGGGAACCGTTGAACTCGACGCCGTACCCATCCCGGAATCGGTTCGTTCACGCCTGGGCGGCCGGCGTGCCGTTTCGGTGAGCGTCGGAAACCCGCATCTCGTGGTCGAGGCAGACATCGGCTCGGTCGATCTGGCCCGCTTCGGTCCGGAGATCGAGGAGTGGTACCTCACCACGGAACTCCGGGGGATCAACGTGGAAATCGTCGAGAGCTCGGCTGACGGTGGCTCGCTGAACATGGCCGTGTGGGAGCGCGGCGTCGGTATCACCCAGGCATGTGGCACCGGCGCGGTCGCGACCGCAGCAGCGGCGAACCGCTGGGGAATGTCGGGCACCCACACCAACGTTGTGCAGCCGGGGGGCGCGGCATCGGTGGTGCTCGCCGATGGTGAGGCCACCCTCATCGGTCCCTCGCAGTTCGTGTGCGTGGCCGAGTTCGCGTGGCCCCCGACCCGAGCGGGCGAGAGGGCGTAAGCCGCCATGGCCGAGACTCCCGTGAAGCAACTCATCGATCGCTCCGTCCGGGAGAAGATCGTTCTCGTGGGCGTTGTGATCGCTCCGAACACCGTCGACGATGCCGAGGAGGGACTCGACGAGCTGGCGTTGCTCGTCGATACCGCCGGGGCCGACGCAATGGCGAGAGTGCTGCAGCGACGCGACGCACCGGACCCGGTGTGGTACGTGGGCAAGGGCAAGGCCGAGGAGCTGCGCGAGATCTCGCTCACCGTCGACGCCGACACGGTCGTGTTCGACACCGAACTTGCGCCGAAGCAGAGCCGGAACCTGGAGAAGCTGCTCGGCCGCACTGCCATCGACCGGACCGCCGTGATCCTCGACATCTTCGCCCAGAACGCCCGCTCGGCCGAAGGCAAGGCGCAGGTGGAACTCGCGCAACTCCGCTATCTGCTGCCCCGCTTGCGGGGAAAGGGCACGACGTTGTCGCAGCAGGGCGCCGGCATCGGCACCCGTGGACCTGGCGAAACGAAGCTCGAAGTCGACCGTCGCCGGCTCCTCGACCGGATGCACAAGCTCGAAGGTCAGCTCAAGGACCTCCAGCGGGTGCGACTCAATCAGCGCAAGGGCCGACGCCGCAACCGTCAGGCTTCCGTAGCGCTGGTGGGCTATACCAACGCCGGGAAATCGACGCTTCTCAACCGTCTCACCGAGGCCGGCGTGCTGGTGGAGAACCGGTTGTTCTCTACGCTTGACCCGACCACTCGCCGGCTGTCGCTTCCGGGCGGCGAAGTGGTGCTGCTTTCCGACACGGTCGGCTTCGTCCGAAACCTCCCCCATCAGCTCGTTGAGGCGTTCAAGAGCACGCTCGACGAGGTCGCCGAGGCCGACTTGCTCGTGCATGTCGTGGACGCCAGCGCAGTGTCGCCCGAGGGCAATATCGATGCCGTCGACGAGGTGCTCGGCTCCATCGAGGCGGCGCGGGTGCCGCAGCTCATCGTGTTCAACAAGACCGATGTCGCCTGGCCCGAACGGGTTGAGCAACTCCTGGGTCGCTACCCGGGAAGCGTCGCCATCTCGGCCTACAGCGGTGACGGTGTGGCGGAGTTGCTCGAGGCGATCTCGGACCGTGTTCGCGCGTTGACGAACGTGATCGAGCTCTTCATCCCCTACGGACGGGGTGACCTGTTGGCTGCGGTGCATCGGGAGGGGGAGGTGCTCGTGGAGAGCCACGAGGACGCCGGTACTCGGGTTCGCGCCCGTCTCGATTCGGCCGGCGCCGGGCGCTTTCGCGACGTCGTCGTCGCGGCCGCTGACTGAGCGCGTCAGGATTCTCGCGGCAGCCGATCCAGCAGCAACCGGAGGTCCGCGGTCAGGGCATCGAGTCGGTCGTCGATGCGGGCTATTGCGGCGTGAAGATCGATATGGGAGTCATTGAGGGTGCGCACGCGAGTGCTGAGCTCGGTGACCGAGGCGTAGAGGCTGTCGTGGTTGGTCTGCAGGTTCGACGTGTGGGTCTCGACACCTCCGATCGCGTCGGTGAGCGTTTGCCGCTCGGCGCGGGCATTGGCCTCGATGTCTATGACCGCTTGACGGGTCTGCTGCACGGCGTCGACCAGCGCAACGATGCGGGCCTGCTCGAATGCCGCCTGGGCGGCGATCATCGGCTCCACGGTTGAGCGCACGCGATCCGTTACGGCTCGAAGCACGCCCGAGCTGACGGCTCCATCGGATACCGCCGCTCCGGGAAGGACCACCGGACCGAGGCCGCGATGCTCCGTCGGCCGGGAATCTGCGGAAGCGGGCGCCTCGGGCACTTCGGGTACTTCGGGCATCAGGATGTCCTCCGGTGGTGGCACTGGTTCGCCGTATGCGGCGTGCTCGACGAGAAACGCCGCAATGGTGACCGCGCGGGTTCGGTGTAGTTCGGCGAGACGGCGCGAGGCCGCGAGTGCCTTCGACGTCCCCACCGTGGGCTGATCGGCGATCACGCGGAGAAGTGCGGCCGCGTCGTTGACGGAAGGCTCGGCCCACTGGCCGCAACCGGCGTAGACAGGTGTGTCGGGCGGAATCTCGATCATCGTGTGCGCAACGATGAACACCGACTCCTCCGTGCAGAAGGACATGTTCCCGCCGTAGCCCGTGCAGATGACCGGGCAGCCGACGGACATGGCCTCCGCGATCGTGAGGCCGAGCCCCTCGCCGCGGTGCAGCGAGAGGTAGGCGTCGGAGCGGGCGAACAGGCCCTGCTGCAGATCGCTTTCGAGTTGATCCTCCAGGAGCATCACATCGTTGCGGTCACCGATGGCGTGGAGGAGGTGGTCACGGTCGGTCGGATGCCGTTCGGCTCCGATGGCCTTGACAATGAGAAGCGGTACGCGGCCGTCGTCGAGACGGATGCCTTCGTCGGGGAAAGCGCTCCGGTAGGCGTCGACCGCTCCCCATGGGTTCTTCCGGTCGGCGACGGAGTCGTAGTCGAAGCTCAACGACACGACGAAGCGGTCGTCGGGAATCATATGTGCACGTGCAAAATCGGCGCGAAGCCGGTCGCGTTCGGCGACTGGAACGGTGTCCGGCAGGGGATAGGGCATCAGGCGGACCGCCGGCGAACCCGGCGTTGAGCGGATCGCGTCGGCGACGAACTCCGTGGCCACCCAGATCTCGTCCACGAGCTCGAACGCCGGAACGAGACGCTGGGGGAACGTGGCGACCTCCCAGAACCAGTACCCGACGACGTTGCGTCCGTGCGCACGGGCACGTAGAACGTCCGACGGGTCAGCAAGGAGCGCGTCGGCGTTCCTGACGACGACGTAGGTCGACGGTGCGGTCTGGTGCGACGGCGCTTCGGGCACGTCCGTCGCGTCCGGTTCGCGGTGGTAGGCGGATCGCGGGTCGACCGTGATCTCGGTTGGGACGCCGGCGTCGATCGCGGCCCGAACTAGTGTCCGCGCCGCCTGACCCATGCCGAACCGGGCGCCGAGATATCCGCTGATCTCCAGTCCCGGTCCCCGTTCTCTCGCCGCCGACGCCGGTCGTGTCCGGGCCTCCCGGAAGGCCGGAGCAATACCGGCCGCGGCCCCACGAACTGCGAGCCAGTCGACGAGGTCCTCCGTCGTCGGAAGCGTGTCGTGGAGTTCGGGGTGGACCTCGCGGAACGCCTCGACGAAGGGGGACACTCCGCCATCTCGACTCGCGCTGAGCCACGCCACGAAGGCGGAAGCACTGTCGTCGGCGAACGGGTTGGGCGGCTCGTCGGCGTTGCCGGACTCGAATCGCACGAGCGCGTTCGCGTAGGCGCGCCGTAGGACGCCGTCGATCGGCATGCCCGTGGAGAGATGTCCGAAGCCGCCGACTCGGCCGTCGTCTGGGGTGTGCAACAGCGCCGCCGCCCTTGCCCGGGCGAGCGAGCCGAGACGGTGATCGGTCGACGGCCGCACGCGGGGCAAGGTGCCCGTCTCGGCTGAGAGGACCCATGGTGCGTTCGGATCGAACGCCGGCCACCGGACGACTGCGGGTGGGACCTGACGCTGTGGCTCGTCCGCGTTACGAACCGACAGCGGCATCGTGGCGTCGGTGATCGAAACGACGCCGTTGCGTTCGGCGAGCGCATCCATCCACGGATAGGTCAGTGGATCGAGTCGACTCACCGGAATGTGCGGACTCCGCAGGAGACGCGACACCCACTCATCGAGAAAGTCATAAGCGCGCGTATCACCTCCGCTCATCGCGAGGAGCTCCTGGTCGTGACGGCCACGGCGGGCGGCGTCTATCGAGTCGGGGAGCTGTCCGTCCGGGGGCGGCGGGGCGAAGCGGTTGCGAAGAACGACGACAGCCGCTCCTTCGTCGAGGGCGATCAGCAGAGGATCGATGCGCCCGTACACCTCGGCGTCGTCCGGAAGGACAACGATGCTTCCCGACCCTCCTCGAGCCAGGGAACGCACAACGCTCGGGCGACTCGCTGCCGCCAGTTCCGTGGCTTCGTGGAGCATCGCAAGCCGGGCGAACTCCCGCCCGGCGAAGAGGGTTTCCACGAAACGGGCACCGTCTTCGGCGACGAGGTCGTCAACGACCACGGTTCGGACAGCCGCCTCGGGATGGTGCTGCGAGAAGGTGGAAGTGGCCCGTTCTGCGGAGGGGCGCCGAGCGACTGTGGTGATGCACACGACGGTCAGCGGGCGCTCCACGACCCCGAGCCTACGGGTGGGGCGACTGGCTATTTCGCCTTGTTCGCCGCGCTGCCCTTGGCCGAGGCCCTCACGGAAGTCCGCCTGCCGCTCGCGGTGCGCAGGGCGAGCGCCTTCGGGCCGCCAGGAACCCAGCCGGCCTGACTCGCCGGGCCGTCGACCACGGGCCCGAACTGGTAGGCCGAGGGCGACGTGATCCCGCCGATCCGCACCGGTCCGCCCGAGTACGCCCGGCCGACCCGGCCGTTGCGGCGATGGACGACGTAGACGTACCAGGTGCCGCTGGTCCCCGGAGCCGGCGTCCACGTGAAGACGTTGCGCCCGGCCTTCACCGGGATCCCCGAAGCGATCTGGGTGCCGTCGAATCCTGACCGGTCGGTGTCGATGTAGAGGTCGGCGGTCGTGCCGTCGGCGAAGGAGTTGTCGTGCCACTCGATGTCGAAGCTCGTGGCGCCCGCAGCGATGTCGGCGACCTTGACCCGGTCGACCCGGAACGAGCGCTCCCCGCGGTCTTCGTTGGGGTCGAAACGGAGCATCTCGATCATCTGCCCGGCCCAGCCGACCCGCGGCCCGTTCTGCGAAGGGTCGGTGATGTCCGCCGGGTTGGCCGTTGCGAGATCCACGGTGAACGAACGCTGATTCGGATACGTCACGATGTCGTCGGAGTTCTGGAGATCGGCCCCGTTCTTGGTAAGTGGCGTTCCGGCGATGCGCCAGATGATTCGTGCGACGGTTCCCCCGCCACGTTTGTCCTCGAGGTTGAACGGGCCGTCGAAGGAGTAGTCGACGGTCACTCGGTGGAAGTCACTTCCGTTGAAGGCGCGGGCCAGGCGCAGCCCGATCGCCGGGTCGTTGGTTGCCGGACCGGCGTTGGTTCCGGTGAACACGCCGTCCGCCACCGAACCCCGGACGTTGTCAAGACGATGGATGTCCGTCGCTTCGGAGAAGTCCCACGCATCGCCGTTGCGGGCGATCGTCGCGTAGTCGGCCCCGCCGGTCACGTTGGGCTCGTCGACTTGGGGAACGGGACCGACCCCTTCGCCCACTGGTGCGCCGGTCGGGTACACCTGAAGCCAGTCGAGGTCGAAGTGCGTCGGCGCCGACGGTGATAGCGCGACCCGCAAGGACACGATGTTTCCGGCCCACGGGGTCGTCAGATTGGCCTCGTTGATCGCACCGAGTGCGAAGTCGTACGTGTTCCAGCCGGGCTTGGTGAAGAAGTTGAACCCGCCCTGACACGCGTCGCTGATCTGCGCGCAGGTGTACCAGCGGATGCCCGCGGGGACTTCGGCCGTCGCGTTCATGCGAAAGGAGATGCGGTTGTAGCGGCTGGCATCGATCGGAGCGCCGACTCCGTCGCGGCCATGGACGATGGAACCGGGATAACCGCCCCACAGCGGATGGAAGTAGCCCGGCTGGGCCATGTCGAAGTGGAGTTGACCGCCGCTGATCGATGCGTTCGTGGCCGACCTCATGGGTCCGTCGTCGGCCAGGACCTGATCTTCGGCGTTGTTGTAGTCCCACGGGTCCGAAAACGCCTCCGACGCATAGTCGGCGGGAGTGTTTCCGGCGGCCTGCACCGGTGCAGACGGTTCGAGCGCGGTCATCCCCACGAGCGCGGCCATGCCGATGGCAAGGGCGGAGACGAGTCGGCGACGAGTCATGACGTTGTTTTCGGCCACCGCTCGTGATCACTTGACCGCGCAACGTCAGGAATAGGCCGGGAGGACCACCTTACTTCCCACCTCGGCGAACCAGAAGCAAGCCGGTGGCCGTGACGCGATCGTGGACGCATCGGCGAAGGCCGATCGACAGACGTGCCGAAGACCGGCTTGGCCGGAAAGAACCGCGTCGACGGCAGTCGTTCGTACACTGGTCCGCCGTGCCCATGGATCGTTCACCCGAAGATCCGCACGTCTCGGTGTGCATCGTCCTTGTCACCTATAACGGACGTGAACATCTCGGTCCCTGCCTCGAATCGATCGCCGCGCTCGATTATCCGGTCGATCTCGTCCGAACCGTGTGCGTCGACAACAACTCCACCGACGGCACCAAAGAACTGCTTGCGGAGCGCTATCCGTGGGTCGAAGTACTCCCGCAGCGGACGAATCTCGGGTTCGCCCCGGCCGTCACGCTTGCCGCAGAGCACGCCACGCAGGACTGTGTCGCGCTGATCAACAACGACATGCGCGTCGACCCGAACTGGCTCCGGGCACTCGTCTCGCGGTACCGACCCGACGAGGGCGTCGTCTGCGTCGCCGGGACCATCCTCGATTGGGACGCAACGCACGTCGACTTCGCCGACGCCACCATCAACTTCCACGGATTCGGACAGCAGCAGGGCTTCGGTACGACCGTCGACGAGGCAAGGGCGAAGGGGCTCATCGGTGATTCCGCCGACGGGCGCCATCTGCCGTTCGCCTGTGGCGGCGCGATGTTGGTCCGACGCGACCTGTTCGTAGAGCTGGGGGGCTTTGATCCGTCGTTCTTCGCCTACTTCGAAGATGTCGACTTCGGCTGGCGCCTCCAGTTGTGCGGGTATCGGGTCGAACTCAGCGCGCACGCCCTGAGCTATCACCGACATCACGGCACGTCGAGCCGGTTCGCGACCCACGAACGGATCCTTCTGCTGGAGCGCAATGCCCTGCGGATGCTGCTGAAGAACGTCGACGACGACAACCTCCCGACACTGCTCTCGGCTGCGCTGCTGATGTCGGCCAGGCGGGCACGAAACGATGCGCGAAGCGACCGCGCGTCGTACGAGATCGGCGTGAAGGCCGACGAGATGGAACCTGTCCACCGCATCGGCACAGCGCGGATGCACGCGGTGAACGATGTGCTCGACGACCTCGACGCAATCCTGGCGCAGCGTCAGGACATCCAGGCGCGCCGCCAGGTGAACGACAGTGCGGTGTTCGCCACG
>JANLRD010000062.1:0-33410 GCA_031368215.1 Acidimicrobiia bacterium
CGGCTCATCCACTGGTGTTCCACGCAGACCCCGCAGGCCGCCCGCGATGCGCTGCAGGGCATCTACGGGCTCGCCGAAGGCGCCGTGCGCGTCATTGCCCCCGATGTGGGCGGCGGGTTCGGTCCGAAGATCGGCATCTACGCCGAGGAGCTCCTCCTCGCCCATCTCTCGAAGAAGACCGGCCGGCCCGTTCGGTGGACGGAGACACGTTCGGAGAACATGACCGGTCTCGCCCACGGCCGGGCCCAGATCCACCAGGCCACCATGGGCGGCACCAAGGACGGACAGGTGCAGGCCTACCGCATCGAGGTCATCCAGGACTCGGGCGCCTACGGCATGATCGGCGCCTTCCTGCCGTTCATGACGCGCACCATGGCACCGGCCGTCTACGCGATTCCGAAGGTGGAGTGCAACGCCACCTCGGTGCTGACGAACACCACACCGGTCGCCGCCTACCGGGGCGCCGGTCGGCCCGAGGCGACGCTGACGGCCGAGCGGATGATGGACCTCTACGCCGCAGAGATCGGCATGGATCCCGTCGAGCTCCGCCGCAAGAACCTGATCAAGGCCGATGCATTCCCGTACACGACGGCTGTCGGCACCACCTACGACTGCGGCGACTACGAGAAATCGCTCGACATGGCGCTGGAACAGGCCGACTACGACGCCCTCCGAGCCGATCAGGCTGCCCGGCGAGCGTCGGGTGCAGCCAAGCAGCTGGGCATCGGTGTGGCGGTCTACGTCGAGGTCACCGCCGGGCCCACGCCGGGTGAGGAGTGGGGCAAGGTCGAGATTCTCCCCGACGGGTCGGCCAAGGTCTACACGGGTACGTCGCCGCACGGTCAGGGCCATGTGACGTCATGGTCGATGATCGCCGCCGACGAGCTGGGCATCCCGTTCGACAAGATCACCGTCGTCCATGGCGATACCGACGAGATCCCGAAGGGCGTCGGCACCTTCGGGTCGCGGTCACTGCAGCTCGGCGGCGCGGCCGTGCAGAAGGCGTCTCAGACAGTTGTCGCCCAGGCCCGCGAGCTCGCCGCTGAGCTGCTCGAGGCGAACGCCGACGACGTTGTGCTCGACCTCACCCGTGGCGTGTTCCACGTGTCCGGCACACCGGCCGTGTCCCGCACCTGGGCCGAGGTCGCCCATCACGCGGCCGACACCGGCGGTCTGGCGGCGGCGGAGGATTTCGCCAGCACGCCCACCTTCCCGTTCGGCTCGCACGTGGCCGTCGTCGAGGTGGACACCGACACCGGCGAGACGCGACTGGTCCGCATGATCACCTGTGACGATTCCGGCACGCTCATCAACCCGCTGCTCGTCGAGGGTCAGCGCCACGGTGGCATCGCCCAGGGGATCGGACAGGCGCTGCTCGAGGAAATCCGCTACGACGAGGACGGCAACCCGGTCACGTCGAACTTCGCCGACTACGGGATCATCTCGATGGCCGAGCTGCCGAGCTTCGAGCTCGTCACCATGGAGACGGCCACGCCGAACAACCCGCTCGGGGCCAAGGGAATCGGTGAGTCCGGAGCCATCGGTTCAACCCCGGCGCTCCAGAGTGCCGTATGTGACGCACTCGCCCATCTCGGGGTGAAGCACATCGACATCCCGATGACGTCCGAGAAAGTCTGGCGGGCTATCCAAGCGGCGCGGTGAACCTGTGGTGAGCAGGGGCGGAGTGTGGCGGGCTATCCAAGCGGCGCGGTGAACCTGGCTGCGGCTCGGCCTTCGAGCTGGTGCGGTTGACCTGGTGTGGGCGATCCAGTCGGCGCGCTGGGCCCGTCCACCCAACGAGCCGGACGTCAGGTGACGCTGAGCCAGGTCATGAGAAAGTGACCGGCACAGCCGACCACGACCCACACGTGCCAGACCTCGTGGTAGCCGAAGTCGGTCGACGGATTCGGCCGACGCAGCCACAGTCCGATCGCGCCGATCGCGTAGGCCGCGTTCGCGACGTGGAACCCGATGAGCGCGGTGCCCGACAAGGACGAGAGCAGCTTCGGTGCGGCGGCGACGTAAGCACCGGCCAACACCACGTAGAGCGTCCCCGCGACGCGGCGATGAACGCGCAGCGGAGAGATCTTGAACAGGACACCCCCGAGCGCCCCGATCCACACGGCGGTCACCAGCGGAATGCCCCACGACCGTGGCAAGACGTGTAGGCAGACGGGAGTGTAGGACCCGGCGATCAGCAGGTAGATCATCGAGTGGTCGAGCCAGCGCATCCATGGCCGGAACGACCAGGTCCCGACCGTGCGGTTGTAGAGGGCGCTGGTGGTCAGCAGGCCGACCAGTGAGAGTGCGTAGATCGCGCACGCCAGCTTTGTGCCGCGCTGGGCGTTGACGACCAGGGCCACGCCGGCAACGCCCGCCAGGGGAGCGCACCACTGGTGGAGTCGGCCGCGGTGCGCTGGCTTGTAGAGCCCGACAAGCGGGTCTCCCGCCGACGGCAGCGGCTTCGGCGGCTTGGGTATGACGACTCGGCGTTGCATCATGGGGACGTTCACGCTTGCCGCACCTCGACGGACGATCCGAGGACGACAGACGCGCCGATGACGATGGCATCGCCGACATGGATCTCGCCCGGTTCGAGGACCCATGCGTAGCGGCGTCCCGAACCGGAGATGCGGTCTTCGTCGATGCGGCTGAAGTTCCGACCGGTGAAGTTGTGGGCGATCTGGCTGCACGGATCGGCGAAGCACGACACCTCGGCGACGACGGTCCCGATGCGCACCTGCACGCCGGGTTGCAGGGCTTCCCAGTCGAGGCCGCGGGTGGTGATGTTCTCGCCGACACCGCCGGGGACGATCGGGTGGCCTTCCCGGCGGAGCTCCTCGACCAGTTCGACGGAGAACAGCGAGAGCGCCTGGAATGGTCGACCGTGATGCTGCCGATGCGCCTGCCCGTCACCGACGATGCCCCGGATACCCACGCTGACCTCGTCCACCGCCGTCTTGGGGACGCCGCCGTCGGCGCGGAACAAATGGGCCACGGTGCCCGATGCACGAACGTCCGAACGGTGGGCGTGTCCGGCCTCGCGGGCGATCACAACACCTTCCCGAACGAACTGCTCAACCGCGGCCCGGGCCAGGCCGGTGCCGTCCTTGGCCGAGAGGCGTTCGGCGACGAGCGCGTTCATCTCTTCGACGTCGGCGTCGTCGGGCAGGTGCGCGCCGATCGCCGGAGCGAGCCGCCGGAAGGCGTCGGCAAGGCGGGATTCGAACGGGGCGACGAACGCGGGGTCGGCGCCGGCCGTGTTCGCCCCGAGGAAGCCCGTCACGTGGCGCATGGTGTTGAAGAGGTCCTGATCGCCGTACCCGGACGGATCAGCCACGGGGGCGAGCGACAACATAGGGACACCATTCTGTTCCACGAGTCGAGCGCCTCGCGGCATTGCACTGGGTCAGCTCCCGTGCACTGGGGCGGGATTTTGGCAGAAAAGTCCCGTTTGCGGACCCGGTGCACACCAGCCGACCCAGAACCGCTGCATCGACCTGGGTCAGCTCACGTGCGCTGGGTCGGGATTTTTGCAGAAATGGCCGTTTTGCCGACCCGGTGCACACCAGCCGACCCAGGAACACGGCCGCAGCAGCCGACCCAGGAACGCGGCCGCATCCGAACCCACACCGACCCGGTCATCGTGGGCTAGGCCGGCCAGCGACGGAGTGCATCACCGCGGGGGTCGCTCACCAGTTCGGGCTCCGGCGACACCACGAGGGTGTGACGGTCGGTCGGGTCCCACGAGAGCCATTCCGGCGCCTTCGGTGACGCATCGACATTTGGATCGCCGTGTCGGGCGAAGCTCGCCCAGGCCGGATGGAGAAGGTCGGCTATGAGCTGGCGTTCGGGGCTGTCGCCGGTGAGCATCGCGACGCCCGGCTGGTGCAGGTTGTCAAAGACGAACGGGATCTCGAGGGCGTGGCAACTTCCAAGGACGCCGCCGAACACCGGGGTCGGCCACACGAACTCGTATGCCCACAGACTGTTGGCCCCGCCCTCGTGGAGAGCCGTTGCCAGACGGTGCGCCGGTACTCGGAACACTTCGTCCGTCGAGATCTCCGACCACGTGTCGGCGGCGGACCGCTCGGGGACGTCGGCGAGGTAGGCGTCGGCAATCGCCACGGACGCGGCCGGGCCGACCGAGTCGGACAGTCGTCGGCGGATGCCATCAGCGTCGATCGAGCGAAGAGCGGGGTCGAACGCGGTGAAGAGGCGCATCTCGTCGCGGGTCGTCCCGAGCAGAACGTCGACGCCCTCCCACGCGCCCGAACGGACTACGTCGTTCGGGTGCTGCGGGAGCGACGGCGCGCCCGTGCTCGGCTGCCATGGCAGTCCGTCGGGCTCCTTGGCCTTGGCCGCGGCCCGTTCCGACGCAGCGATGATCTCGCCGACCGCGCGATCGGCGAGCGAGGCGATCCCGTCCCTGGTCGGGTCGACGCCGAGTTCGTCCAGAAAGGCCCGGGCAATCCTGGACGCCCGGTCCGGATCGGAGATGTGAGCAGCCGCTCCGGATTGGAGGATGGCCCGGCGAAACAGTCCACGGGCGGCCGGCGCGCCGAGGAGGGTGCCGATGCTGAACGCTCCGGCCGATTCGCCGAAGACCGTGACGTTCGCCGGGTCGCCGCCGAACGACGCGATGCAGTCGCGCACCCATTCGAGGGCGGCGATTTGGTCGAGGAGTCCGGCGTTCGGCGTGGCAAGGTCGACGGCGTCGGGCACGAGCGACGACACGTCGAGGTACCCGAGGGCACCGAGTCGGTAGTTGATGGTGACGACGACGACGTCGTGGTTGGCGGCGAAGCGATGGCCGTCGTACCAAGGGATCGACCCGGTCCCGGTGACGTAGGCCCCTCCGTGGATCCACACCATCACGGGGCGGGCGGCGTCGTCGGCTCCGGGCGTCCAGACGTTGAGGTTGAGGCAGTCGTCGGCGCCGGGCTTGCTGCGGGCTCCGAGGAGCGCGCCCGTCATCGAGACGCTCTGCGGGCAGAACGCGCCGTAGGAGGTGGCGTCGCGCATGTCGGTCCACGGCATCTCGGGCTGCGGCGCAGCGAAGCGGGCCGGCCCGGAGATCGGCGCACCGAAGGGGATGCCGAGAAAGCGGGCGACCGGCCGCTGGTGCCGCTCATCACTGGGGAGAGCAACCCCCCGAACGGGTCCGGAGCGGGCAGTTGCGACGTTTTCGATCAGAGCCATGGCACTGCCAGTTTCGTCGAGGCATGAGCCTGAGTGTGAACCGGCGGTCGGCTGCGCAGAATCAGCGGCGCGGACGCTCCGTGATCACCGGATCGACGCCCGGGCGGTAGAGCTCATGGGAGCGGCGCCACTGCGCGAAGGCTCCGAGGATGTGGGGCGGATCGCCGTGGATCTCCGTGAAACCGCCGTTGAGTGATCTCGTGTCGAAGTACGCCGCGTCGACGCCGTCGGCGTAGAGGCGACACGCCGGCGTGTAGCCCATGGCGGTGAGCCGCTCGTATTCGGCCTCGAAGTCGTGGACGAGGTACGCGTTGTGGTGGAAGCCCTCCTCACCGGCGGCATACATGTCGCGATAGATCGACGGGGTGTCGTCGTGCTGGGTGATGAACTGGATCATGACGTCGCCGAGGTAGCCGAAGGCGTAGGACACGTCGGCCTCCTGGTCGGTGTCGCGATACATGAAGCGGTCGGTCTTGTGGTGGTGGGTCACCACGAACGGACCGGCGCCGTGCAGATCACTCCAACGTTGAATCGACGCGTTGATGTCGTTGACGAGATACGCGACCTGGAAGAGCGAGCGGTTCATGGGGACCTCGCGGAGGGGAGAAGGGAAACAGCGGAACTGGTCATCGGCAGTTCAGCACGCGACATCGCCGGCTGTCGCATCGAGTGACGCAGCGCCAGCCCCTTACCGCTACTGTCGCCGCCCGTGGCCGCTCGTCTCCCTCTTCCCGCTGGACTGCGGGCGTGGTTCGCGGAGCGGCGCAGCGAGGCGGTCCGTCAGGGCTGGGAGCGGGTGCAGCTGTGGGGTGCCGTCGGCGCCCATTCCCGCCGCGCCAGGCGGTTCGGATCGTTCGGTCACGGATCGTTCCTCGCGTTCCCCTGGAACACGCTCTACGGCGAGCGCTATATGCGGATCGGTGCCGACACCTACATCGGTCCCGGCGTGACCCTCTCCGTCGGCATCGCGCCCGACCAGACGATGATGTCGGAGTCGGTCCTTCGCATCGGTGACCGATGCCTGATCAACAAGGGCACGGCCATCGTGTCGCACTGGAGCGTCGACATCGGCGACGACGTGTGGACCGGGCACAACTGCTACATCACCGACCAGAACCACGGCTATGACGACCTCACCCGGCCCATCGGTGGGCAGTCGATGCCCGAGCAGCCCGTGCGGATCGGCTCGGGTTCGTGGCTCGGCCACGGGGTGATCGTGCTTCCGGGCGTGACGATCGGCGAGCACGTCACCGTCGCCGCCGGTTCGGTGGTCACCAAAGACGTGCCCGACCGCTGCGTCGTGGCCGGGAGCCCGGCCCGGATCGTCAGGCGCTACGCCGAGGGCGAAGGATGGGTTCGGCCGGACGGGTCCACGCCGCCGCCGTCTCGCTGAGTGCGCAGATCAGCGACTCGGTCCACGGGATCCGCCCGTCGATGCGTTCAAACTGCGCGGCGTGCGGAGTGAGGCCGCGGACCCGCGGTGGCAGCTCGATCTGCACGCCGCCGTACGGCGGCTGGTTGACAGGATTGTCGCCGTGCATGCCCCGGAGCTCCGGCGGGATCGCCTCGGTGTCATCGACCGCATGGAAGCCCGGGAGATGCTCGCGGAGCCTCGACGCCAGCGACGAGGCAAGATGGCGATTCGAACCTCCGAGCAGCGTGGAGGTCCAGAGGCCCTCGCGCCCGTACCCGTGCACGGCGAAGACGACTTCGACGTGATCGAAGAAATCCCGAAGCGCCGCTGACTCGGCGGCGCGCACCGCCGTCGAGGGAAGGTGTTCGCGCAGCGGAGCTGACTGCACGACCGCGTAGAGCGACGCCCCTGCCCGCCGGGCCGCTTCGGTCGCGATGTCGTCGGTGCCGCGTTCGAGGTTGCCGCCGTGGAAGGCCATGAAACCGAACGAGCTTCGAAGCACGACCCGCTCCTCGACGCCCGGCGTGGCGAGAAGTCGGGCGAAACGCATGTCGTCGAAGGTAGCCGCGGTGACCGTCTACGTGGCTGAGCTAGTGGCTGAGCCAGGGTTCACCCACTCCTGGCAGCTCCTTCACGCCTCCTTCACACCGATCGGGAAGGATCTGCGCTGCAGAGTTCCTTCCGTCAGGAGTCGCCATGTCTTCCGTATCCATCACCACAACCAGCGCCACTCCAGGTGGCCGACGGCGTTTCCGTCGGACGCGGCTGCTTGCCGTGGTCGCACTGGTCGGGCTCGGTGCCACCGCCCTGGTGCCCTCTGCGGATGCCTCGACTCGGCGCCGCGTGTCGTCCAGAACGGACTATTCCATCGCGGTCTCTCCCGATGCGATCGCCGTCAACGCCGGTGGGGTGGCCAGCTATCCGATCTCCGTCCGCACGACCGCGGGCTACTACCCGACACTGCGCTGGGACGTCGAAGGGGTTCCCGACTTCATGGACGTGAGCGTCCGCAAGACCTCCACCAACCGCTACGTGCTCGACGTGTCCGTTCCGACGAATGCCCCGAGCTCCAATGGTGTGTACCAGTTGTTCGGCGTCACCAGCACCCGCGAGCGCAGCGCCTTGTTCCGGCTTGTGGTGAACGGCGTTGCGCCGGTCACCCAGCCGCCGATCACGGCCCCGCCCACCACCCAGCCGCCGGTCACCTCGGCTCCGGCGAACTTCGGGCTTCGTCTCGATAACCCTGATCTCACCGTGGCAACGAACCAGACCGCGGTGTTCGGCCTTACCGTCGACCGTTCCGCCGGCTACACCGGACCGGTCTCGTTCTCACTGTCCGGACTTCCGGTCGGGGCCACGGCCAACTTCGCGCCGAACCCCACCACAGCCAGCACCAACCTCTACATCACGCCCGGTGTGGCGACGCAGAGCGGTCGCTACGGCATCTCGGTGTCGGCAACTGCTGGAACCACGGTGCGAACGGGCACGGTGGCCCTGAACGTCACGGCGATCAGCGACTTCCAGCTCGTGCCGACCACCCCGATCCTCACGCTGAACTCGCCCGGCAAGGCGAGCACCGTCATCGAGCTCCGCAAGACCGGTTCGGTGACACCCACGGTGTCGTTCTCGGTCGCCGGTGTGCCGCCGGGCGCCACGTCGTCGCTTTCGTCGACCGTGTCGAACAAGAACGTCACGCTTTCGATCGTCACCACGTCGTCGACGCCGCCGGGTGTCTACAACATCGTCGTCTCGGGCCGTTCGGGAGGCTTCACGCAGCAGGCCAACGTGCAGCTCGTGGTGAACAACCCGGTCGGGTTCACCCTCTCGGCTTCGCCGTCTGACTTCGGGATCGCTCGGGGGAGCGGGGCCACGACCTTTGTCACCCTGAAGTCCTTCGGAGGGTTCAACGGCAACGTTGCGCTGTCCGTCTCCGGTCTTCCGTCGGGCGTGACGCTTCGTGCGGGCACCACCTCGGTCAACTCACCCTCGATCATCGCTCTGGTCTTCGACGCCTTGCCGGGGGCCACGCCGACACCGACCGGAGCGCCCGTCCAGGTCTCGATCATCGGCACCTCGGGTGTGCTGTCGGCCACCATCAAGTTGAACGTCGCCGTCGTCTGACGACGAAGCAGTCCTGCGAACGCCGGGTGGTCCGCCACCCGGCGTTCTCGCGAGAGCGCTGTGTCGGCAACGACACGGTGCCCGGGTCGGCCGTTCCCTGGTGGTGGTGAACGGCCGATTCGGCGCGTTCCAAGCGTTCGGCTGGAGCGGCCGAGCCGGGCCCACGGTTGGCCCGACCCGGTCCAACCGTCAGTGACTGGCGAAGCCTTCGTCTCGGGCGGCGATGCTGTCGGTTCTGGGCACGCCGATCGGGTCCGGCGGAGCTTCGTGGCGGAGTTCGGCGACGAGCGCGACCAGTCGGCGCATCATCTCGTCGGTGGCCATGCGGATGGCTTCAGCGTTCGGCGCCGGGACGACACCGACCGGCGCAAGACCGAGAAACTCGCGGGCGGAGAACGGGGTTCCGAGCCGCATCGTCACCTCGGGGCGTCGGAACACGGCCTTGAGCAGACTCCGGAGTCGTCGTCGGCGACCGACCACCTGATGGGCACCGACGGAGGCCAGCGGAATGATCGGCACCCCCGTCTCGACGGCGAGGCGCACGGCACCGGTTTTGGCCCTCTCCGGCCAGAATCGATCGTTGCGGGTGATACGGCCCTCGGGGTACAGCGCGATCGCTTCACCGGCGCGCAGGGCTTCAGCCGCCGGGCCGAGGGCCTCTGCAGGGTTCGGCCCCTTCCGGTGCACGGCGATGAACCCGAGGGCGCGGAACACGCGACCGAGCACGGGTGCCTCGATGATCCCGGCCGTCCCGACCATGCGCAGCGGCCTCCCGAGTTGGCGTCCGGCGAGAGCCAGGAAGATACCGTCGGCGACGCTCGTATGGTTCGCGATGACGATCAGACCACCGGGAGGCAGCTCGCGGAGCGCGCTCGCCCGTTCGTGGGCGCGGGCGATCTCGAGCCGGGCGAAGGTGGCCATCACGCCGCTCACGATGAATGCCAGCAACGAATAGAGCAGGGACCCGCCAAGTCCCGGCTTCTTCCACGATCGTGCCATCGCCGCCAGGGTACTGACCCACCGGCTGCCGTGATCACCGAATGGCATCCCACGTCGGCCGGTGCCCGGGAACGCCGGCGCCAACGGTGCCCACCGTCATCCCACATCGGCCGGATCGACGTCCCAGATCGCCCGGTCGGGTCTTCACGGCGAGATGGGGCCGCCTCATCCCACATCGTCCGGATCGGCATCCCACATAGCGCGAAATCGCCAGGCAGATTCAAGAAAGGCTGGCATGTGGGATGGGCCGGCAGTGATCTGGGATGCCACCGACCGCGAGGACCTACGCGCGTCGGCGTCCTGGGGAAGCCCGGCGCTGCCCCGCTAGGGTGGCGCGCATGTCCGACGGTCACCGCACACGGGTCGAGTCGCTCGGCCTGGCGACGATCAAGGTCGACCGGACCACCCTCGTCGGCGGTGCGGAGATCCTCGTCTGCACGATCGACAACCCGGCGAGCGCGTACAACTCTGTCGATGCCAGCCTGCACCGCGAGTTTGCGATGCTGTTCCGGGCTCTCCGAGATGAACCCGACGCACGCGCGGTCGTGTTGACCGGGTCGAAGAAGGCGTTCTGTGCCGGTGGCGACTTCGCCTGGTTCGACGACCTCCACGACATTGCGTCGCTCGAGCACCTCCGTCGCGACGCCAAGGCGATCATCTGGGACCTGCTCGACATCGAGATCCCGGTGGTGGCCGCGCTCAACGGTCCGGCGGTCGGGCTCGGGGCCTCGATCGCGCTTCTCTGCGATGCGATCTTCATGGGCTCCGATGCCACGATCGCCGATCCTCATGTACGCGTCGGGATCGTCGCCGGCGACGGAGGCACGACGATCTGGCCACTCGTGCTCGGGCCGATGCTGGCGAAGCGCTACCTGCTGACCGGTGACGCCGTCGGTGCCGACGAGGCGCTGCGGCTGGGGCTCGTCTCCCACGTGTCGCCCCGGGAGTCGGTTCTGGCCGACGCGCTGGCCTTCGCCGGACGCCTCGCCGACGGCGCGCCCCTAGCGTTGCGCGCCACCAAGGCTGCGGTGAACAAGCTCGTGAAGGATGCACTGAACGTTTCGTTCGATACCGCCACCAACGCCGAACTGATCACGCTGCTCTCGGCCGACCACATCGAGGCGCTGGCGGCGCGCGGGGAACGCCGGGCCCCGATCTTCCGAGGCCGATGATGAATCAGTCGACAGGACCGATGCTTCCTGCAGCTGTGCACGGCGGCGCCGATCTCCCATTGCGCCGTGCAATCACTTCGCGCGCTGATGTTCAGCACGCGTACTACATCGGTAAGGGGCTGTTCCATGAATGACGTCGAGCTCTACGACGCCCTGCTCACGACGAGGGCGATGCGCCGGTTCTCCGACGAACCGGTCGACCGCAAGGCTATCGAGGCATGTCTTCGGGCAGCGGTGCAGGCACCGAGCGGCGGCAACATCCAGCCATGGCATTTTGTGGTCGTCGACGATCCGGCCATCCGCACACAGCTCGCGGAACTCTATCGACGTTGCTACGAACGCTACGAACGGGCGATGCTGCCCACGGCGACGGCGCATCGTTCACCGGAGGACGAAGCCTCGTGGAACCGCACCGTCGGTGCCGCAAACCATCTCGCCCAACACTTCCACGAGGTGCCGGTCATCGTCGCCGTCTGCGTCGCCGGGATCGACCTCACGCTCACCGATGAGCAGGGACCGCTCGACATCGGTTCGGTTCTCGGTTCGGTGTTCCCGGCTATTCAGAACTTCATCCTCGCCGCCCGATCGTTCGGGCTCGGTACGTCGCTCACGACGGTGCACCGCATCGAGCAGCAGGTGTGTCGTGACATCCTCGGCGTGCCGGTTCACCAGCAGATCGTGGCGCTGCTCCCCGTCGGCCACCCACTCGGACGATGGGGCATCGCCCGTCGGAAGCCGGCCGAGAAGGTCACGAGCTGGAATCGCTGGGGGAACCGCGAGGCGTTCTCGCCGGTCGACTGAACGCGGCGGTTTCGATGCTTCTCGGCGCGTCGCTGCGCTCGGTGTATCCGAGCGATCATGGTCCCGCCACCAGCGAGCAACCAGCACAGCGAGGTGTCGTTCCGCCCGACGATGAGCCCGACGATTTCCTGCCCCGACACCAGGCGCAGCGCCTGTTCGCCCTTGCTCGTGCGGTCGGGGCGGCGCGTCTCGACCTCCTGCTGGTTGGTGACCGACACGCCGCCCCGGTGAACGCGTTCGCCCCCGTGCCGTTGATCGCCCGGCTCACCGCAGAGGTCGGAGACGTGCCGCTCGGCTGTGTGTTTCTCGCCCCGTTCCATCACCCGGTGGTGCTGGCCGAGCAACTGGGCACGCTGGCGGCGTTTTCCGAACAGCCGTTCACCGCCGCTTTTGCCATTGGCGACACGGAAGCGCAGTTTGCGGCGTTCGGCATGGCCCTGAAGAGCCGCACGGTGCGCACCGATGAAGTGCTCGAGGTCGTCCGCCGGCTCCTCGGAGGCGAGGAGGTCAGCTTCGATGGCCGATACCACCGCCTCGAAAAGGTTCGGGTTGGGCCGCTTCCCGAGACGCCGATCCGCTTGTGGGTCGGTGGCCGACGCGGCGCAGCCGTCGAGCGCGCGGGACGGCTCGGGGACGCGTGGGTGAGTGACACGAGGATGCCCGACGACGAATTGCTCGTCGAACTGGATCGCTACCGCACGGCCGCCGACGCCCATGGCCGCCCTGCGTTCCCGGTGCTGCGCCGCAACCTCGTGCTCGGCGAGACGGACAGCGACGCGCGTCGGTCGATGGAACGCGTCGTCACGGTGTCGTCTCGAGGTCTCGTGCCGGAAAACACGCTGGTGGGGTCGCCCGCCACTGTCGTCGAGCGACTCCTCGCCTACGAGCGCGCGGGCTTCGCGATGACGATCGTCCGGCCCGTCGCGGTCGACCACGGACGGATTCTCGCCACGATCGCCATGCTTGGCGAGGCTGTGCTTCCGGCCCTGCGGCGACCCGTCGAGTCGGCGTCGACGCCCCGGTAACGCAGCTGCTCAACCGCCGAGAAGGAGGCGGGCCTTCAGCACCGACGGGCCTTTGGGAACGTGCACGACGAAGGTCTTCTGTGCGGTCTTTCCCGAATCGATCACGCCGATCGAGATGAAGGAGGTCTTGCCTCCGACCGAGATCTGAGCAGTTGCGCGTGCCGACGACGTCGAGGCGTTCGTCGCCGACAAAGATGTGGAAAGCGTCGTCGGTCCTGATGGATTGACGAGTGCATCGATGGAGAAACCAGGACACGGCGTGGGGGTCGTCGGGCCATCGCGGGTGAGGACGATCGAACTCGATACCAACGCCTTGGTGGTTCCATCGGCCAGGACGTCGAAGTCGGGCGTGAACGCGGTTCGGCACGACACGCGGTGCGTCAGTCCGCCGAGCGACGACGTCAGCAGCGGAATCATCAGAGCGGTTGCGAAGCACACGGTCCACCACGGGACGCGTTGAATCGTCGACGGCACCGACGGCAGCTTCACGACCATCGATTCTGGCAGCGCCTTCCCGCGTCGGCGGTGATGCCCCTTCGGCCGACCAGCCATCACGTCAACTCTGCGCGCACGGGCCTAACGTGTGGACCATGGAGCGCGTGTTCGAGCAGATTCGATCGCGTCGCGGGGCGGTGTCCGCCGGACTCGCCGGCGCAGTCGTGATCGTGGCAATCGTCAACGTCTTCCGGTCGGTTCAGCCAAGTGAGAACGTCGCAGTCCTGCTCTACCTGCCGGTGATCGCTGCAGCGCTGGTGTTCAGCCTTCGTGGGGCGATGGTGGCGGCCTTTGTGGCGTCGGTGCTCTACGCCGTGATCCGACGCTCGGGTCCGGCCGAGGAATCGTTGTTCGTCCCCGTCACCGCACGTGCGATCAGCTACTTCCTCTTTGGAGCACTGATTGCCGCCGGGTTGACGGCGATTGCCGGCAAACGCCATCGCCTCGATACCGGTCCGAGCATCGACGCCCAGACCGGCCTTGCGTCCTTGACCCACCTCGTGGGCATTCTCGATCATGAGATCGCCCGCTCGGTCCGCTACGGTCGAACGTTCAGCATTGCGCTCGTGGACATCCCCCTGACGGCGACCGAATCGAACGAGCGAGGAGCCGCGTCATCGATGCTCGGCGAGCTCGGGGATCACGTCCGTGAGGCGATTCGCACCACCGACTACGCCGGGGTTCGGACCGATCGCCGCGGCGCGCAACTCGTCTTCGTGCTTCCCGAGACCCCGCAGGAGGGCGCTGGGATCTTCGCGATGCGCTTCGGTGAGCGGATCGCCGAGTTCCTGTTGCGCCGCAACGTCGCCGTCACCCGTAATCCCGCGACATGGTTCGAGTTCCCCTCCGACGCCAATGACGTTCGTAGGGTTCGCAACGAACTCGCCCGCCTGGTCGATCTGCCGCTGGCCATTGCGAACAGCGGCGCTCGCCGCTGATCGTCGGCACCCGAGAGGCCGATCATGGCGTTTTGTACCTTCTGCGCGATCGTCGCGGGGACGAGCCCGTGCTTCGTCGTTCATGAAGACGACGACACGTTGGCATTCATGGATGCCCTGCCCATGACGCCGGGTCACGTGCTGGTCGTTCCGAAACGTCACGTCACCGATATCTTCGGACTCGACGACGATCTCGGCGGTCCGCTTTTCTCCACGGCGCGCATCGTCGCCAATCGTCAGCGGGAGATCCTCGGCGCCAAGGGCGTCAACCTGTTGAACAACAACGGTCACGCCGCCGACCAGTCACAGTTCCACATCCACCTGCATCTGATTCCCCGTTACGGGGCTGACCGGTTGCTTCATCCGTGGGAGCGGACCTTCGGTGACCGTGCGGAGATGTCCGCCATCGCGGCACGTCTGCGTTTTCCGTGAGGCGTTTCGGCCGATCCCGTTGAGTGGGACGGTACGCTCACCGGCAATGGTTCGAACCGGCGACGGCCGCATCCTGACGATCCCGAATGTGATCTCCCTCATTCGGCTGTGTCTCATCCCGGTGTTCGTCTGGCTGCTCCTGGGTCGTGAGGATCGGCGTTCGGCCGTGGTTCTCCTCGCCGCGCTCGGCGCCACAGACTGGGTCGACGGTTGGATCGCCCGTCGGTTCGATCAGGGTTCGACCCTTGGAAAGATCATTGATCCGGTGGCCGATCGTCTGCTCCTCGCGGCCGGAATCGGGGCGATCCTGATCGACGGCTCGGTGCCCCGATGGCTGGGCATCGTGGTGGTGTCCCGCGAGGTCGCGATCTCGATTGCCGTCGTCGTGATCGCCGCGATGGGTGCGAGACGAATCGATGTGCAGTGGGCGGGCAAGGCACAGACGATGGGTTGGATGATCGCCTTCCCGCTGTTCTTGGGGAGCCGGAGTGGGTTCAGCTGGAGCCGGTGGGCCGACGACCTCGCGTGGATCGTCACCGTTCCGACCTTCGGCTTCATGATCTACGCCTCGGTCACGTATGTGCCGATCGCGAGGCGCGCTCTTGCCGAAGGGCGAGCCGGTCGGTCGAAGTCGGCCTCTCGCCGCTGATGGTTGCGATGCACCGCGGACGTGGAGCGTTTCGGTAGGGTGCAGGCATGCTGATCCCCGGTGAGCTCCGCTACTCCACGGACCATGAATGGGTTCGGGTCGACGGCAACCGCGTGACCGTTGGGATCACCGACTACGCCCAGGACGCCCTCGGTGACGTCGTGTTCGTGCAACTCCCTGAGCAAGGCGCGTCAGTCGTCGCCGGCGAGTCGATGAGTGAGGTGGAGTCGACGAAGTCAGTCAGTGACATCTTCGCCCCGGTGGCCGGTCTGGTCGTTGCCGTCAACGAAGAGGTCGCAGCGAAGCCCGAGTTGCTCAACGCCGATCCCTACGGCGCCGGTTGGCTGTTCGTGCTCGAGGTGGACCCGGCTGCTGTTGAGTCGCTACTCGATGCCGCGGCATATCAGGCGCTCACCGAGCAGTGACGAACACCTGATGATGCGACGGCTGCGACCGGGGATCCGACGATGACCGATGATCTGTTCTGCGGCCAATGCGGGCATCGCAACACCGTCGGTGACAACTTCTGTTCGGCATGCGGGCATCGCCTCGCATCGAGCGGTGCGGGCGATGATCTGACCCTGACGCTGCATCCGCTGTCCCCCGAGGGAGAACCGGGTCGTCGTGACGTCACCGTGCGCGTTGACGGCGACGGACCTCCGGTGCTCGTCCTCGATCGGGGCGCCGACGCCGGCCAGATGTTTGCGCTCGGCGAAGGAGTCACGACCGCCGGACGGAACCCGGACTGCACCGTGTTTCTCGACGATGTCACCGTGTCGCGCAAGCATGCCTCGATTCGTGAGACCCCGGACGGCTACATCATCCGCGACGAAGGATCACTCAACGGGACCTACGTGAACGAAACCCGGATCGCTTCGGCGATTCTGCGTTCCGGAGACGAACTGCTGATCGGCAAGTTCCGGCTGCTTTTCCTCGACGCCGGCGACCCACGCCGCGGCGACCGGTGACCACGGTCGATGGAAGCGGGCCGGCCGGCCCGGCCGAGGTTCTCCGCGCCGGTCGGAGCTATCTCTCGATCGGTGAAGTGCTCGATGCTCTCAAAGAGCACTTCCCTGACGTGACGATCTCGAAGATCCGGTTCTTCGAGGCGCAGGGGCTTCTGGTCCCGGAGCGGACACCGTCGGGGTACCGGAAGTTCTATGCCGCGGATCTCGATCGGCTGCGAATTATCCTTGCCGAACAGCAGGAGCGCTACGTTCCGCTCACGGCTGCCCGGTCAACGGTCCAAGCACCCCCAGCGCAGCGCGAACCGACGCGTCCCAGTTCTCCTCGGCCGGGGCCCCCCGACGAGTTCTTCTCGCCCGACGACGAAAGCGACGACATCGAGGTCGGCGACATCGAATCGGGCTCGATGTACGACGGGGTCGATCTCGGGTCCGGCCGCCACCCCGCCCAACGGGTGACCGGCGTTCGGTCGAGCCCACCGGTCGTCGGTTCCGTACGGACCGAAGCCGGCCAACCCACGGCCCGCCGTTCGCCGGTCGCCGGGCTGCGTCGGGTACCGGCTGCGGCGAACAACGAGGCTGAAGCCGAGGGTGAGCACGTGAGCGGGCATCGCCGCAGAGTCCATGCTCCGCAGGAGGATGTCGAACCGTCGATTGAGCCGGACTTCGCGGTGGTGTACTCGAGTGACGAGTTGATCGCCGCGACCGGCGCCACGCCGGGCCTGGTCGACGACGCCATTCGGCAGGGTTTCCTGCATGGAAGGTTGGTGTTCGGCGAGACGGAGTTCGATGACGGTGACCGGCGAGTTCTCGAGTCGCTCGTCGTCTTCGCGGCGCATGGCATCGATCCCCGCCACGTGCGGGTGTTCCTCCACGCCGCCCAACGCGAGGCCGACCTCTACGTGCAAGCGACCCTGCCGCTGCTGCGCCGTCGTCCGCGCGCCGGGGTGAACGCGGAAGATCCGTTCCGCCGTTTCGGCGATCTCGAACGGGCTGGCGCGACGCTGCGCACCGTGGTTGTGCGGAGGGCCCTGCAACAGGCGACCGAGGGCATGCCCGGTCCAGTCGGACGGTAGCCTGACGGGGTGGTTGAACTCCGTATCGTCGACGTCCGCGTACACGAGAGCACCCGGACGCCGTATGTCGAACTGCGTCCGAGCGATGATTCCGAGCGGCTCCTCCCAATCTTTATCGGCATGCCCGAAGCGGCAGCGATCAAGCGGGCTCTCGAGGAACGTTTGCTGCCGCGTCCGTTGACGCACGAACTACTGGCGTCGCTGATCCCAACCCTCGGAGCGACCCTCGACCAGGTGGTCATCACCGAGTTCGTCGATCAGATCTTCCTGGCCGAGATGCACCTCTCGATCGGGGCGCGTCGGGAGATCGTCCCGTGTCGGCCGTCGGATGGCATCGCGATCGCCATTCGTCTCGGTGCCAAGTTGTTCGCCAACGACGCCGTCGTCGATTCGTGCTCGGTGAACGAGAACGAGCAGGTCGGCGACGTCGACGACGAAGAGGAGGTGGACTCCGACGAGCTGGTCGAGGAGTTCAACCGATTCCTCGATACCTTGAACCCGGAGGACTTCGGCGACGAGAAACCGTGAGCTCGGGTGGCTCCCGCTTCATACGCGCGCTGATCAGTCATTGACGGATGGGGCAGGTGGCTCGTAGAGTTTCAGGCCTGGAACTACGGCACTGTGGTTTCATCGGTGTTCGTCGGGGCGTCAGGTCTGCCCTGTCGAAGGCTCGCATCGCCTTCCCCAGGAAAGAACGTCTCTCATGAACGATGGTTTCCGCGGTCCTCAGGTCTGCTCGATCGTAGGCATCACCTATCGCCAGCTCGACTACTGGGCACGAACCGATCTCCTCCGCCCGTCACTCGCCGACGCCAAGGGCAGCGGATCGCAGCGCCGCTACTCCTACCAGGATCTCGTCGAGCTCAAGGTCATCAAGCAGCTCCTCGACGCCGGGATCTCGCTGAAGGCGGCTCGCAGCGCGGTGGAGTACCTGCGCACGAACATGGGCGAGCACATCGGCTCGGCACGGCTGGTGCTATCGGGCGACAACCCGCTGCTGGTGCGCGACGACGGTCAGTTGATCGACCTGTTGCGCAAGGGGCAGGGGGTGTTGAACGTCGTTCCGCTGGAGGGGCTCGTGCAGCAACTCGATGCAGCCATCCACGAGTTCCGTCTCCCGGCCGCAGCGGTCGATGGCGACGTCGACTCGCCGAGCGGAGTGGTCCCCACCGGCCAGGCTGTCGGGAAGTAGCCCCGCCGTGGCGCCGGAGGCCGAGCGCCGGACGGTGCTCTACGACAGCCACGTGTCGCTCGGAGCCAAGATCGTCGGCTTCGGTGGTTGGAGCATGCCGCTGTCGTACCCCTACGGCACCATCGCCGAGCATCGGGCTTGCCGGGCTGCGGCGGTGGCGTTCGACGTCTCGCACCTCGGTACGGTACGGGTGAGTGGTTCGGGGGCGTTTGCAGCACTGCAGGCAGCGTTCACCAACGATCTCGCGAAGATTTCCCGTGGGCGCGCTCAGTACACGCACCTGCTCGATCCGGTCGATGCCTCGGTGCTCGACGACATCATCGTCTGGTGGGTGGGTCCGGAGTCGTTCGACGTCATGCCGAATGCGTCCAACACGGACCGGGTCGTGTCGGCGCTGAGGGGGACGCAAGGAGATATCTCTATCGCCGACGTGACCGCGGAGCGGGCGGTCATCGCCGTCCAGGGTCCGCAGGCGCGGGCACTGCTGGCATCCGTTTCGCCGAGTGCGGCCTCGGTGGGCCGTTTCCGGGTCGAGACGTTCGAGTTCGCCGGTGTCACGTGCACCGTCGGCGGCACCGGGTACACCGGCGAGGACGGCGTGGAGTGCTCCGTTCCGGTTGCTGTTGCCGTCGCGTTCTGGGAGGCGGTGCTCGGCGCCGGTATCGTTCCGGCCGGTCTCGGCGCGCGGGACACGCTCCGTCTCGAAGCGGCGTTACCGCTGCACGGCCATGAGCTCGGCCCCGGGATCACGTCGCTTCAGGCCGGCCTCGGGTGGGTCGTGTCGTGGACGAAAGGCGAGTTCCGTGGCCGAGCGGCGCTGGAAGTCGAACGTGCCGTCGGGGTAGCGCGCCGACTTGTCGGGATCTCACTCGATGGCCGTCAGCCGGCGCGTGACGGCGCCGCCGTGTATCTGCCAGGCCAGTCGAACAGCGTCGGTGTCGTGTCGAGCGGCAACTTCAGCCCCATGCTCGATCATGCGATCGCGCTTGCGTTCGTCGACTCGGCGACGTCGCTCCTGCCCGGCGATGCGGTCGAGTGCGACGTGCGCGGACGGCGGCTGGCCGGTCGGGTCGCGGCGCTGCCCTTCGTCGCGAAGCACTCCGCTGCTGCGTCCTGAAGCGGTCAGCGCCCTCGGCTCAGGACCGTACGTCTGCTTACGAGTTCGTCGCGTTCGATGTAGCAGCTCTGCAGATGTCGCGCGCCCCCACTGGAGAAGCCGGTGCGTCCGTGCAGAACGCGGTGATTGTCCACGATGTACATGTCGCCGGCACCCATGTTCAGTCGGAGCTGATACGCATCGCTCTCGCGCATGGTGGCGAAGGTGAGGTAGGCCTCGTAGAAGGGCCCCATTTGTTCCGGTGGCAGCAGGAACGGGAGCACCGAGTGATTCGAATACCGGATGGCCTTGATCGACCCGTCCGGATGCAGCGTGATGATCGGGCCACGCGCGGAATGCTCGGCGGTGTCGTCGGCGAAGTGGAAGTCCAGCATCGTGTTCGCGAGCAGCGCGAACTGCTCCGGCACCGTGGTCCGCATCTCTTCGGCGATCTTGAAGCCGTCGACGAGGGTTGACGCACCGCCAGCGGCATCCGCACGCAGGAAGTGCTGGAGCTGCACCGTTGGTGCCGGGTCGCGGTAGCCCTCGTCGGTGTGGGTGACGAGCGGAAGGTTCGTATAGGCAAGGGAGTTCGCGTCCTCCATGGACACGACGTCGAACACGGTGCCCCAACTGGTGGAACGGATCTCGCCGAGGAGGCCGGCCACCTCGAGCACGGTCCCCGGCACACAGGGAACGTCGCGCAGGACACCCACGCCGTACGCGATGAAACGGTCGAGGAATGTCAGGTGAACATCGGTGTCGGTGGTGAGCAGCGGGTAACTTGCTTCCGGCAGCGCACTCCCGATCGAGGCATCCCAGAGTTTCGGGGAGTCGTGGACATAGCGTGCGCCGTTGGAGTAGTCGTTCGCTCGAAGCCATCCACTGGTGAAGGTGCTGATATGACCGTCGTGGGCCCAGGTGATCTCGACCGCACCGTCGGGGTTGACGACCGCCGAGGCAGGGTGCACATCGACGGGAATCGTCGAAGTCTCGACCGTGCGATGTTTCGTGGTGGTGTGACGGAGTTGCGGACAGTTGTCCCGGAGCCAGAAATGAAGCAGGCGGCTCACGTCACCATTCGCCCAGTTGATCGTCAGCTCTCTGCGGTCATTCGTAAGTTCGCGGATCATCTGGGTCTTGGTCGAGTCGACGTTCACTTTGGTCCTCAGCTCGCGTAGTCGGGGGTTTCGGCGTCGAGGATGCGACGGAGTTCGTCGAAGTGCACCTTGGCGACGTCGGGGTAGTTGAGCCACTGCTCGCACGCCAAGGCGGCGGTGCGGTCGTCGACAAGGGCCAGCGGTCGGCCGGTCGACAACGCCAGGACTTGAAGGTGTGAAGCCTTCTCGAGGTAATAGAGCTCGTCGAACGCCTCGGCGATGCTCCGGCCGACGACGATCACACCGTGGTTGCCGAGGAACAGGACGCTCTTGTCGGGTCCGAGGAGTCGCGCAACGCGTTCGCCTTCGGTGTCGTCGAGGGCCATGCCCGCATAATGCCGGTCGTAGGCGATCCGGTTGTGGAATCGGCACGCGTTCTGGTCCAGCATCAAGAACTCGAAGTCGGCAAGACACGCGAGCGCCGTGGCGTAGGGCATGTGCGTGTGAAGCACACAGCGGGCCCGCGGGACGAAGCGGTGGAGGTGGGCGTGGAGGTACCACGCGGTCGGATCCGCCGCCGGGTTCGCCTCGCCTCCCGCTGCCTCGGCGTCGAGGAGCAGCAGCTCGCTCGCCCGCATCTGGGAGAAGTGCCGCCCGCGCGGGTTGAGGAGGAACCTCGCACCGTCGTCGGACACCGCGGCGCTGAAGTGGTTTGCCGTCGCTTCGTGGAAGTTGAGACGGGCGGCCCAGCGGAATGCCGCGGCGAGATCGGCCCGGGTCTCGGCCTCGATGTCGGCGATAGAGCGTTCTCTGGGGTCGTGGGGAGCGTTCATGGGCTTCTCCGTTCAGAGCTCGGCGGGAAAGCCGGGCGCACGCAGGTCGGTGCCGAGGGCATCCTCGAGAAGCTTGACCACCTGCGACGACCAGGCGCTGCCCCCGTATTGCGCCCGGGCTCGTATGAAGGTCTGCTCGGTCAGACCCGCAAGCTCGAGCGGAACGCCGAACTCGCGGCCGAACATCGTGGCGAATCCAAGGTCCTTGCAAGCGAGGTCCATGGTGAAGTTGATGTTGTAGCTGCCGTTGAGGATCACCTGGCCCTCGGTCTCGTGGACGAAGCTGTTGCCGGAACTCTCCTTGATCGCCTCGAACGACTTGGCCAGATCGAGCCCGCCCCGCTTCGCCAACATCAGCGCCTCGCCGACGGATACCAAGTTGATGAAGGCGAGCATGTTGGTGATGACCTTGATGATCGCCGCGCTGCCGAGTTCGCCCATGTAGAGCACCGGGCTGCCGACGGTGCCGAGAAGATCCCGATGTTCTTCGTAGAGGGCCTCCGGCCCACCGACCAGGACCGTGATCTCGCCCGCCGCGGCTTTGTGGACGCCGCCCGTGACCGGTGCCTCCAGTACCGCGATTCCCTGGGCGGCCCCGAGCGCGGCCAGACGGAGTGTCTCGCTGCGGTCGTTGGTCGACATGTCGATCCAGGTGCCGCCCGTTCCGCCGAATCCCTCGAACACGCCGCGGGGTCCGCTCACGACGGCGCTGACGACGGCCGGGGACGGAAGGCAGGTGAACACGACCTCGGATACCCGGGCGGCGTCGGCGGCGGTGGCGGCCCAGATCGCGCCGGCCTCCACGAGCGCGTCACCGAGAGGTTGGTTGAGGTCGTTGATGGTCACCTGGTGTCCGGCGCGGAGCAGGCTCGCTGCCAGGTGTCGGCCCAGGTTGCCGAGGCCGATGAATCCGACAGTGGTCATCCAGACATGCTGCCCGGAAATCGGGCTTCTGAACAGTGGCCGATTCGCCGCCCCTGGCATAACCTGACGTCATGGTGTGGCGTGCGTGAGCTGATTCGTCGGGTGGGGCGCCTGCAGCGCCTTGCCGTGTTCGAAGCCGCCGCCCGGCTCGGCAGCTTCACCGGAGCAGCCCGCGAGCTGGGGATGACCCAACCTGCGGTGACCCGCCAGATCCGTTCGCTGGAGTCCTCGATCAACGCCGCGCTCTTCCACCGGACATCAAACCGCAGCGAGCTGACCGACGCCGGTCGAACCCTCCTGTCGGAGGTCTCCCGGGGCTTCTCGGGCATCGAGGGTGCCCTTGCCGGGCTCGGTCAGCGAGCGGAGGTCTTCGTCCTCGCCTGCCACCCCGGATTCGCCCAGCAATGGCTGGTGCCTCGCCTCGACCGGGTGCAGGAGGCACTCGGCGGCCGGGAGCTGCGGCTGTGGCTCTACGACCGCGAGGTCGACCTGGCCGGCGGTTCGTTCGACGCGGCGATCCAATTCGGTCGCGGGACCTTTCCCGATGTCGACAGCGAGTTGTTGTTCCCCGAATCGGTGTTCCCGGTCGCGGCGCCTGCCCTTGCCGCCACGTTCTCCCTTCGGGTCTCGTCGCCTCCCGAAAGCCTGCTCGACGTGCCGCATCTGCACATGGACGACGGCGACCGGCCGTGGATGTCGTGGGGGGAGTGGTTCGGCCGGTTCGGGCTCGTCGTGCCCCGTTCGGCGGGCCGCGTGCTGTTCAACAACTACCCCGTCGTTCTGCAGCAGGCCGTGGCCGGACGCGGGGTCGCCCTGGGCTGGCGCCATCTCGTCGACGATCTGCTCGTCGATGGCGTCCTCGAACAGGTCGGGCCGGAGGTGACGTCGGCCGACGGGTACTACCTCAGCTGGCCGACCGGGGCCAAGGCGCCGAGGATCGAAGCACTCGCGGCGTGGCTGAAAGTTCAGCTGGAGCCGCCGCGGCGTTGACCGGTGGCTCAGTCGAAGAGGTCGGGCTGCTCCCGGGAGATGCGGGCGAAGAGCGGCTGGAAGCTGAACCAACCGGCCATGTGGGTGCCGACCTGCCCCATGGTCTTGCGGGCCATCTCGTCGGGGATCGAGATCGGACTGCCAGCGGCTTCGGCCAACAGTTGGGCCTGGCACGAGCGCTCCATGGTGATGAACCACCACACGGCCTCCTCCACGCTCTGGCCGACGGTGAGCAGACCGTGGTTGCGCAAGATGACGGCCTTGCCCTCACCGAGCGTGTAGCCGATGCGCTTGCCCTCTTCAGTGTCGAGAACGACGCCGGTGTAATCGTCAAAGAGCGCGTGGTCGCTGTAGAACGCGCAGGCGTCCTGGGTGAGCGGTGCCAGCAGTTTGCCGAGGCTGGAAAACGCCTTGCCGTAGAGCGAGTGCGAGTGCGCGGCGCCGACGACATCGGTACGTGCCGCGTGAACCTCGGAGTGGATGGCGAAGGCGGCCTGGTTCAGCGGGTGGCTCCCCTCGATGATCTTCCCGTCGTGCCGCACGAGCATCAGATCGCTCACCCGGATGTGGCCGAAGTGCATCCCGAAGGGGTTGACCCAGAAGTGGTCGGTGAGCTCGGGGTCGCGAGCGGTGATGTGTCCGGCTACGCCCTCATCGAAGCCGAACTTGGAGAACAGTCGGAAGCCGGCGGCGAGCATCCGCTTGCGGTGCAGCCGCTCGTCGGCGACGGAGCGCTTGCCCGGCAGGTTGAGTGTGGCGCCGGTGGCGAGAGCCTGGATCGGGGTGGCGTTCTCGGTGGTCATGGCCGTTCCTCCTGCTGCGTCGTTTTGTGTCGTCGAGCGTACCGGGTGCATTGCGTCGACCACCATCTCCCGTGCCGGCGTCATGCGGATGTCGCGTTGCGGGCACGGAGGATCGCGTCGCTCAACGCCGGCCAGACGTCGAGGCTCCAGGGGCCGAATTCCCGGTCGGTGAGACAGACCGTGGCAAGCGGACCGCCCGTGGCATCGGTGTCGACCCAGAGGAACGTCCCGCTGCCACCGAAGTGGCCGAACGTGCGGGGCGAGTTGAGGTGCCCGGTCCAGTGCGGAGCCTTGTGGCCCCGGATCTCGATGCCGAGCCCCCACGGACAGGGGTTGTACGAGCCGAGCCCCGGGACGACACCGGCCAGGTCCGGCCACTGCACTGCGGTGAACTGGGCGAACGTGGCGTCGGAGATGAGCGTCGGGTGGAGCAGTTCGTCGAGGAACCACCCGAGGTCGCGCACGTTGGACCAGACGTCCTTGGCCGGCGATCCGCGCAGTTCGGAGCTCGCCATGCCGAGCGGCTCGAACACCGCTTCGCGGAGGTACCGGGCAACCGGCATGCCGGCGGACTCCGCCAGCGTTGCGCCGAGGAGTTCGAACCCGGTGTTGGAGTACATCCGGCGCCGCCCCGGCGTTGTCACCGGCTCGGGACCGTCGAAGGTGTAGCCCCCGGCGTGGGCGAGGAGGTGGCGAACGGTCAGGTCGGGGTGGACCGGCGCGCCGTCGACGTGGCCGAGCGGGACGTCGAGCGAGAGCGTTCCCTCCTCGACCGCGACACACATCGCGTAGGCGACCAGCGGTTTCGTGACTGACGCGATCCGGACAACCCGGCTGTCGTCACTGACGGCGCCCAGTCGACCCGACTGATCGTGGACGGCACAGGAGACGAATCCGACGTCCCACCCTGCCGTGGTGGCCAGGGCTTCATCGAGCGCGGGGGATGGGCTCACACTGGCGCGACGTCGGGTCGTGGTCTGTCGGTCGGGAGGGCCGGCGGGCGAAGCGGTCAGGGGCGAAGGTCGATGCGGAGCGTGAGCACGCCGTCGACGAACTCGGCCTGGGCGTCGCCGATCATGGCGAAGTCCTGGAAGTCCAGCTGCATCCGGTCCTTGAATCGCTGGCGCTCGACGCCTTCCACCGGCGGCATCGGGCGGCTGCGGACGGCGCGGGCGCGTTCGCGGAATCGTTCGGTGAAGGCGTCGAGGTCGAGAGCGTCTGCCATGGGGCAGACGCTACGCGCCTTCCGTGCGGCAGAACACCTCCGAGCGGCCTTCGGAGGTGTTCTGCCCCCATATATGGGGGCAACCTCTCTCCCAACCTGCCCCCACGGGCTGTCGGGTGGTGACGATGGGCACGTTTTCGTCAGGCGAAGCTGAGTTCGGTGCTCAAACGAGTAGCATGTTCAGCCGATACGACCAAGACCGTTAGCGCACACTGCAGGAGAGAATCGTGAAAAAGGGCCGTCACCGTCGCTTTGAAGAGGCGAGAGCCATGAAGCGCGTGTCCCTGCTGCCAGTGACCGAGCCGTGCGTCGAGTGCGGCGCCGGTGCGGAAGACAAGTGCGCGTCCTGGTGTCTGGCCCGGGTCCTCGACGAAGACGAAGACGTCTACGACGAATTCGACGACGACACCGAGGACGACGAGATCGATACGCCGCAGCAGGCCACCGCTCACTAAAACCCGCTGGTGCGCCGTTTTCGGCGTCGACGCTCACCTCCACGGCCGCCACGGCGGTCCTCGATGACTTGACCATTGCGGTCTCGGCGTCGAGCGCTGCACGGCAAACGCTGGCGCGGCGACTACCGCCTCACCTCTGTTCCAACCAACCAAGGCCCCCGAATGACCATGACCGACACCCCTTCGACCAGCGCGCCCATGCGAAGCCCCAAGACTGCGCACCTCCGCAACCTGGCCATCGTGGCTCACGTCGACCACGGCAAGACGACCTTGGTCGATGCCATGCTGCGCCAGACCGGCGCCATGAGCTCGCGTGACTCCACCGACCGGGTCATGGACTCCAACGACCAGGAACGTGAGCGCGGCATCACGATCTTCGCCAAGCAGGCGTCAGTCCGCTGGACGTCGCCGACCGGCGAGGAGTACAAGCTCAACATCGTCGACACTCCCGGACACGCCGACTTCGGCGGTGAGGTCGAGCGTGGCCTACACATCGTCGATGGTGTGCTCCTGCTCGTCGATGCTGCCGAAGGTCCGCTCCCGCAGACCCGCTACGTCCTGTCCAAGGCGCTCGACAGGCACCTACCGGTCGTCGTCGTCGTGAACAAGGTCGACCGCAGCGATGCCCGGGCCGACGAGGTTCTCGACGAGATCTACCAGCTGTTCATGGATCTCGACGCGAAGGATCACCACATCGACTTCCCGGTCGTGTCGTGCATCGCCCGAGAGGGTCAGTCCATCGCCGGCGTCGGCGTCCCCGCCGAGACCGACGACCTCACCGCGCTGTTCGAAGCGATCGTTGCCACGATTCCCTCGCCCACCGGTGATCCCGACGGTCCGCTTCAGGCGATCGTCAACAACCTCGACGCCTCGGATTACCTCGGCCGACTCGCCATCGGCCGCGTGCAGCAGGGCACCTTCCGCCGAGGCGAGCTCACCGCGCTCTTCGGAGCCGAGCCGGCGGCCGGCTACGCCGGTGGCATCCTGGTCAAGAAGCTGTCGGGCCTCCTGGCCTTCGACGGCCTCAAGCGGGTCGAGGTCGAGGAGCTCGGTTGCGGTGAGCTCTTCGTCGTCTCCGGCTTCCCCGAGGTCGAGATCGGCGACACCTTCGGCACGCCGGGTGTTTCGGAGCCGCTCCCACGCCTAACGGTCGATGAGCCGGTGCTCGCGATGACCTTCGGCGTCAGCACCGCCCCGACGGCCGGAAAGGCCGGCAAGTACGTCACGTCGCGCCATATCCGCGATCGCCTCACGAAAGAGGTGCTCGGCAACGTCTCGATCCGCCTCCGTGACACCGAGTCCCCGGACATCATCGAAGTCGCCGGCCGAGGCGAATTGCAGCTCGCTGTGCTGATCGAGCAGATGCGTCGTGAGGGTTTCGAGCTGCAGGTGAGCCGTCCCGAGGTCATCACCAAGATGATCGACGACAAGAAGCACGAGCCCTTCGAAGAGGTCACTGTCGACGTCCCCGACGAATACGTCGGTGGCGTGACCCAGTCGTTTGCCCCTCGCAAAGGCCAGCTCGTCGACATGGCGCCCGGTGACACCGGCCGCACGATCATGCGCTTCGATGCGCCGTCGCGGGGTTTGCTCGGTCTGCGTTCCGAGCTGATCACCAACTCCCGTGGCACCGCGCTGATCCACCAGCGCCACGCCGGTTTCGTGCCGTGGGTGGGGGATCTGCCGTCACGTCTCGGTGGGGCGATGATCGCCGACCGTGCCGGGATGACCACGGGCTATGCGCTCGACAATCTGCAGTCGCGTGGTCAGTTCTTCGTCGACCCGCAGGAAGAGGTCTATGAGGGCATGGTCGTCGGGGAAAACGCCCGCAACGAAGAGATGGTCATCAACGTCGTTCGGGAGAAGCAGAAGACGAACATCCGGACCCACGCCCACGACGACGCGGTGAAACTGCCGCCGAAGCGGGAGATGACCCTGGAAACGGCGATCGAGTTCATCACCGACGACGAACTCGTCGAGGTGACCCCGGTCGCCATCCGCGTCCGCAAGAAGTACCTGAAGGAAGAAGACCGCCGCCGCTTCAAGCGGTAGTCCTGCTCGTTGGGAGAGAGGTTGCCCCCATGCCGTTCGGCGCTGCGCTGCTCGCTCCGCTCGACTGCTCGCAACACGGGTGACCCGTCCACTGGGAGAGAGGTTGCCCCCATCAATGGGGGCAAAACACCTCCCAACAGCGCTGGGAGGTGTTTTGCCGCAAACGTGGCGCGAAACCCTCACATCGTCCTCACGCCGATCGACCGATTGATCCACAACGCTGCAGGGGTGACGTTCATGGGGATTCGAAGCCGATCGTTGGTCGCCCTGGCCGTCGCAACTCTCGTTCTCGGTGCGACCGCGCTCCCGTCGGGAGCGCATCTGCGCATTGCCGTGGGATCCCGGACGGCGGCTCCAGTGAAGGCCCAGGCTGCGTCCATCCCCAAGGCATCGTCGACGCGCACCCCGGTGAAAGTCGTCACCAAGAAGACGACGACGAAGAAGAAGAAGACGGTCACGACGAAGAAGTCGACCCGACGGACCGTCAGCGCCAACGTCACCGTCGCGCCGACCATCGCCGCGCCGGCCGTCGTGACGACCCCGCCGGTCACGACGACGACCTCGCTCGCCAATCCACTGCCGGTCGATACGGCGACGCCGATCGTTGTCACGGTCGACACCGTCATCCCCACCACGACCACGATCAAGGCACCCCCGACGACGCTCCCACCGGCCCCGTTCCCCGCTCCCGCCAACCCACCGCTGCGGGCGACCGCGTCCGGAGGCGAGCCGTACCGCGGCCTCGGCACCTGGCTGGACCGGTTCGACTGGACGACGCAATGGTCGAAGAAGCCGATCCCTCCGGTGAACGCGGCGACCGTCGATCAGATGTTCAACGCGGGTGTGCAGACCATCTACATCCAGGGCGCGCACTGGTCGACGACCCCGGACGTCCTCGAGCCGGAGAAGCTGCAGCCGATCCTCGATCGCGCTCATCAGCTCGGCATGTACGTCGTGGTCTGGTATCTCCCGGCATTTCAGGACGTGAACACCGACCTGCGCAAGATCGTCGCGCTCGCCAATCTCGACGTCGACGGGATCTCGATCGACATCGAGGAGCGCGACATCGTCAAGGACACTCCGGAACGAACTCGCCGACTGATCCAGCTCACTCAGGCTCTGCGCGGGTTGCTCCCGAATCGGTTCCTCAGCAACAACATCATCGAGCCGACGTCGCTCGACGGTGTGCCAGGGATCTGGACGCTCCCCGACGCCAAGCCACCCGCGGCGTTTCCGCAGTGGTGGCGCGGGCCGTTCCCCTACGTGGAGATCGCGCCGGCGTTCGACCTCTGGATGATCCAGGTCTACTGGACGAACCGGGCAACCACGTCGGGTTGGCGCGACGGCTACCGCTACGTGGCCGAGAACGTGCGAAGGCTGCGAACGGTGCTGAACCGTCCGGATCTGCCGGTCCACGTGATCGGTGGCGTGGGTGACAAGGCCAGGTCTCTGAACGACATCAGCGGCATGCTTCAGGCGGCTCGTGAGGGTGGGTCGACGGGGTTGAGCTTCTACGACTGGCTCGTTACCGATCCGTCGTTCTGGCAGTATTTCCGGGCCTTCCGCACACTCGGTCCCGACGGGCAGCCCGATCCGCGATTCCCGGCAGTCCTTCCGCCGGTCTACGTACCGTCGCAGCCACCGCCGGTCACCACCACGACGATCGTCCCCGTCGCGCCGCCGACCGTGCCCGGGACCGTGGTGAGTGTCGTCGCCCCGGCCGTTGTTCCGTCCCCCGCCTGACGTCACGCTCGGGTCGTGGGCCAGCTGGCTTGCACGGGCCGGGAAACAGGCGGTTGTCGCTGCTGTGCTGGCCCAAGCGAGTGAGCTGGCCCACGGGTACCTCGCGCGGGTGAGCGATACTCGGTGGTGTGAGTTCTGTGCCCCCCGATGACGTCGCGCTGGTGGCGGCGTTGCGGCGGGTGATCGACCCGAAGCGGGTGCTGGTGTCGGCGTTCGAGAAAGCGCTCTACGCGAAGGATGCGTCTGCGCTCTCGCCGTCCGAGCCGGGCGTGGTCGTGTTACCGATCAACGCCGATGAGGTGCAGGCGTGTGTGCGGGTGGCCCGCGACCACGGACGCGCCATCACGCCTCGGGGGTCCGGCACCGGCTTGGCCGGCGCGGCAGTGCCGATCGATCGCCCCGTCGTCATCGTCACGTCGAAGATGAACCGCGTGCTTGAGGTCGACGTCGACGAACGGATCGCCTGGGTGGAGCCCGGGGTGTTGAACCTCGACCTGTCGAAGGTGGTGGCGAAGCACGGTCTGCACTACGCCCCAGACCCGTCGAGTCAACAGGTGTGCTCCATCGGGGGCAACGTCGGGACGAACGCCGGCGGTCCGCACTGTCTCGCACACGGGGTCACAAGCGCGCATACCTATGCCATCGAGGTGGTGCTCCCCGACGGTGAGATCTGCATCCTGGGCGGCCCAACCGGCGATGGGCCGGGCTACGACCTGCGCGGGCTGTTCGTCGGCTCGGAGGGGACGATGGGGATCGTCACCAGGGTCGCGGTCCGGTTGATGGTCAACCCGCCGGCGATCCGGACGTTGCTGGCCGACTTCACCTCAATCCGCGACGCGAGCGCGGCGGTGTCGGCGGTGATTGCGTCGGGAACGCTCCCGGCGGCGCTGGAGATGATGGACGCGAACTGCATCAAGGCGGTGGAGCCGTGGGCGAAGGCCGGTCTGCCCTTGGACGCGGAAGCGGTGCTGCTGATCGAGATCGAGGGCGTTCCGGAGGGCATCGAACCGTCGGTCGCCGAGATTCGCGACCGTTGCCTGGCCAGTGGGGCGCGTACCGTTCGGGTTGCGTCGTCGGCGGAGGAGCGAGCGCTGCTGTGGAAGGCCCGCAAGTCGGCGTTCGGGGCGATCGCCAACATCAAGCCCGACTACTACCTCCACGATGCGGTCGTGCCGCGGAGCCGTCTTGTTGACGTGATGGAGAAGGTGATCGAGATCGCCGCCCGCCACGACATCATCGTGCTGAACGTGTTCCATGCCGGCGACGGCAACCTGCACCCGCTCCTGGTGTTCGACGGACGTGAGCCCGGCGTGATCGAGCGCGTCCACTTGGCCGGAGAGGAGATCGTGCGGGCCTGTGTCGATGCCGGTGGAACGCTTTCGGGTGAGCACGGCATCGGGCTGGAGAAGAAGGAACTCCTGCCGTTGGTGATGACCGATGCCGAACTCGCCCACCAGGTGCTGGTTCGGACGGTTTTCGATCCCGACGGGCGCTGTAATCCGACGAAGGTGCTGCCGGCCGGCGCAACGTGCGGCGAGTTGCGTCGGGTTCCGGAAGGGGCGTGGGTCTGATGCCCGCCAGCGGGCCGCACGCGCACGGACTCGGACACGTCGCGCTCGCCGAACGTGTCGCGTCGGCATCGGTCCATCGCTTCGCCGACGAAGTGGGATCCGAGGGAAGCGTCCGCGTCGTCGGTGCCAAGACGCAGTGGCACATCGGCAGGCGCGCAGATAGTGCGTCCACAGAAGATCTGCACGCAGATGTTCGCGGGCTTCGCGCTCCCGACGGCGTTGTCGACGTGCAGCCGTCGGAATTGATCGTGCGCGTCGGTGCCCGAACACCGGTGGAAGACCTCGACGTCGCCCTGGCAGAAGTGGGTTTGCAGTGCCCGCTCGACCCGGCGTCTCCAGCGGCGACGGTCGGCGGCGTGCTCAGCGTGGGCCGCAGCGGTGTGCGACGTCTGCGTCACGGTCACGTGCGTGACGCTGTGCTGGAGGCGTTGTACGTCTCGGCCGACGGTGTCCTCCGTCGAGCCGGTGCGCCGGTGGTGAAGAACGTGACCGGGTTCGACCTTCCCCGTTTGCTCGTCGGTTCGATCGGCACGCTGGGGCTCATCGGCGAGGTGGTGCTGCGGTGCGGCCCGCTCCCGCAACGGCGTGGTTGGTGGAGCGCCGTGAACGTGGACCCGTGGGAGGTTCGCCGGTCGCTGTTCCGACCCTCGTCGATCCTGTGGGACGGTACGCGCACCTATGTTCAACTGGAGGGGAGTGAGGCCGAGGTGCACGCCGAGGTCCAGGCGCTCCCCGGCCCCATGTGGGCGCCTTGCGAGCCGCCGACGCTTCCCGACACCCGGTCGCTGCTCGACCCCACGATTCTCAAACGGCTCCGACACGAGGACCCCTCCGTCGTTTTCGGTGTGGCTGCACCCGCCTGGATCGCCGAACTCGGTGCCGGCGTGGTGCACGGGGTGGCACTCCCGGTGCCGCCGATGGCCGCCCCGATCCTCGACCTGAACCGTCGGATGAAGGACGCGCTCGATCCGTCCGGCCGACTCAACCCTGGAGTGCTGCCATGGTGACGCCCCTCGGCCTCGACGCCGATCTGCTGAACGCGTGCGTGTCGTGTGGCCTGTGCCTGCCGCACTGTCCCACGTATCGGGCGACCGAGGAGGAGTCGGCATCGCCGCGTGGACGCATCACCGCCATGCGGGCTGTCGAAGCCGGAACGCTGCCGATCGACGACGACTTCGTGTCGTTCATGGAGCGCTGCGTCCTGTGCCGTGGATGCGAGACCGCGTGCCCGTCGGGTGTGCACTTCGGCACGTTGATGGAAGGTACGCGCGCTGCACTTTCGGCGAGCGGGCGCATCGGCGCGCCGATTGGGCTGGCCCAGGGCCTGAGCATGTTGCGATTCCATCGCATCGTCTTGATGGGCTCGGCTTCCCTCGGGGTGCTGCAGCGCTTGCGGGTGCTGCCTCGCTCGCTGGCCGACCGGTTCGGACTACCTCAGCGGATCCCGATCGTGCAGCGCCGCCTGCGCGCCGACCAGAACCCGGTCGACGCCGTGTTGTTCACCGGTTGCGTGATGGACGCGTGGCAGCGCAACGTCCATCAGGCAACGTTGCGGGTGATGCGCAGCACCGGCGCGACCGTAGGCCTGCCCGGCAGTGGCGGCGCGTGCTGCGGGGCGCTGCACACCCATGCCGGTCGCGAGGATGGTGCGAAGGAACTTGCTCGCCGCGTGATCGACGATCTCGGTGGCGCGTCGGGGCCGACGATCGTCGTCAACTCGGCCGGGTGCGGCGCCGCGCTGAAGCACTACGGAGAGCTTCTCGGCACGGATGA
Organism: Acidimicrobiia bacterium; assembly: GCA_031368215.1. Classification (GTDB taxonomy): domain Bacteria; phylum Actinomycetota; class Acidimicrobiia; order Acidimicrobiales; family JANYDT01; genus JANLQX01. The sequence continues at coordinate 33,047 of JANLRD010000062.1, forward strand.
GGCGAAGGCGTTCAGCAGTCGCGCGCGCGACATCGGCGAGTGGCTGGCCGAACATGTCGACCGACTCCCGTCGCTGCCCGCCGATCGCCCGCGGGCCCGCGTGGCGGTCTCGGACCCGTGCCACCTCCGCCACGTGCAGCGAGCGCACCTTCCGGTCCGGGTTGCGCTGGCCCCGTTCGCCGACGTGGTTGAGCTCGATGACGATGGCCGTTGTTGCGGCGCCGGCGGGAGCTACCAGATCACCCAGCCCGAGTTGGCCGAAGAGATACGCGCGCAGAAGGTCGCGGCTGCAAAAGGTTCAGCCGAGGAGGGAAGGGGGATCGGGATCGGGCGATACTGCGCCCGAGCAGAATGGGCGTAGCGG
>JANLRD010000066.1:0-7396 GCA_031368215.1 Acidimicrobiia bacterium
CAACGCTGCGGGGGAGAGGGCCGACAGGCGCTGAGCACCCAAGCGGGGGACTAGGTGCTGGCGGACGTTGCGCCTGTAGTGGGCGTGCGTCGACTCCTTCACACTGGCCTTGATCGCTGGGAGCCACTCGTCGACGAGGTACTCCTGCAGCCGCACCTTCGACGTGTCGACGTGCCCTCCGCGGCGCACTTCGTCTCGGTACACAGCGAACCCAGCCTCGGCTTCTCGCCGCGTGCGAAACCCGCCTCGCGACACCTGCCGCCGCTTGCCGTCGGGCCCCGGATCGAGCTCAGCCCAGAAGTACCACTTCTCGCCGCGCTTCTTGAAGTGCCCCTTCACGCCCTCAAGCGTACCGAGTCCGTTAGCAATCCGTTAGCAATTGCCAAAACCGACCAACGGGCGAGAACAGCCGAGGAGTCATTTCCCCTGGTCACAGCGTTGTGCGGGTGACAGGAATCGAACCTGCACGTCTTTCGACACCAGGACCTAAACCTGGCGCGTCTGCCAATTTCGCCACACCCGCGGGCTTCTCCCGCCCGAGCGTATCCGAGCGCGTGGACTCGGCGTTGAGTCCTGGTCGGAGGTCTACGGCATCCCAGATCGGTCGTTTCGACCGGCGAAGCCGTGCCGAATGCGGCGATCTGGGATGGGGCGGGAGCGGGTCTGGGATGCTTCGGTGCGCTTGGAACGGTCGGTCGGGCATGCCGAAAGCCGGGATGAGCACGGTTGCGCTGGAGGCCCGCCTATCGTGGTCGTCGTGGAACTTCCGATCCCGTTTGCCCAGTCCGCCCTGCCCCCCGGAGCCGATGTCTTCGACCGCCTCCTTCGCGAGCGCATTGTCTTCCTCGGCGGCCAGGTCACCGACGAACTCGCCATCAACATCAGCGCCAAGCTGCTGCTGCTCGATGCTGAGGAACCCAATCGCGACATCTTCCTTTACATCAACTCGCCCGGAGGCTCGGTCTACGCCGGCATGGCGATCTACGACACGATGCAGTTCGTGCGTCCGAACGTCGCCACGGTGTGCCTTGGCATGGCCGCCTCGATGGGTCAGTTCCTCCTGTGCGCGGGCGCGCCGGGCAAGCGGTACTCGCTCCCGCACGGCCGCGTGCTCATGCACCAGCCCCTGGGCCAGATGCAGGGCCAGGCCAGCGACATCAAGATCCACGCAGAGAACATCATGCGCACCAAGCGCGAGATGGCCGAGCTGATCGCCCATCACACCGGTCAGCCGGTGGAGCGCATCGAGGCCGACTCCGACCGTGACCGTTGGTTCACAGCCGAGCAGGCCCTCGAATACGGCATGATCGACAAGATCGTCGAGAAGCAGAGCTGACCTCGCCGGCTCGGAAAGCGAGCCGGTCGATCAAGGCGTGCGCTGGAAGTATGCGCGCAGAGGGCTATCTTCAGCGCGCAGAGAACTTGTGCTGAACCCGCCTGGCGCGTCAGATCACATGAAACATCTGGCTAGACGCGTGCACCCTCGAGGATCGCCTCGGCGGCGCGGCGTCCACTGACCAGAGCGCCCTGGATCGAGGCTTGGTCGCGGTGATCGCCGCAGACGTAGAGCCCGTCGGCCACCTTCACCGGACGTTCCACCGGTTCGAGCGACGGCTGGGCCGGTTGGGCGTGGGCGATCTCGTAGGTCGGAAGGGTCGTCCAACCGTCGACCTGCGCCCCGAACCACCGGCGAAGCTGGGCTCGTCCCTCCACGTCCAACTGCTGATGCCACGTGGCCCGGTCCATTCCGGACGGCCGCGCCGCGATGATCGAGGCCGACACGAGATGGCGTCCTGGCGGGGCACAGTTGGGCGAGACGTTCGACGGCACGCACACGTTGTTGATCGGGCCACCGCCGTCGGCAGGGGACGCGCCGTTGCCGTTGAGCAGCAGCAGGGGCCCGTCGAACGGCGCTCGGTCGGCCGCGAAATAGAGGCAGGCCACGGAGTTCGAACCCGGCTCAGGGACGGCACCTCCGAGCAGGCGCGCCGCCTGCGGCCCTTCGGTGGCAACCACGACAGCACCCGCGGACAGAACAGCGGAGTCCGTGAGCGTCACCGAACCCGCGGAAACTGCGGCAACCCGGCTGCTTAGCCGCACGGTCCCCGCCGGGAGACGGGCGGCGAGCTGGGCCGGGATCATCCCCATGCCGTTGGCCGGAACAGCGTTATCGCCCGATCCGAGCATCCGGAAGACGAAATCGAACATGCGGCTCGACGTGGAGAGCGACGAATCGAGCTGGATCCCGGCGAACAAGGGCCGGAGGAAGCGTTCGACCATGGCGTCGGAGAACCTGAGCGACACCAGCCGCTCCGCCGTCGACGTCTCGGGTCGGGCCCACATCTCCTCGAGGGTGCCCCGCCCGCTGTTCACGCGCAGCCAACCGATACGGGCCTTGTCGATGGGGGAGCCGACGGGCGCAGCGAGCGATGCAGGGATCGACCGCACGTCGCGAAACGGATCACCGAGGAGCACACGCTTGTCGCCGACCTGCACGAGCGTGCCGGGTCGGAACGACCGGAGGTCGAGCGCCCGGTAGTCGAGCATGGCCTGCGCCTCGGGGTAGGCGGTGAGGAGCACCTGGAACCCACGGTCGAGGATGAACCCGTCGACGACATCGGAGCGGACCCGTCCACCGACGCCGTCGGAGGCCTCGAGCACGAGGACGGATCGACCGGCCTCGGTGAGATGGACCGCGCAGGCCAGCCCCGCCAACCCCGCTCCGACGATGATGACGTCAGCGTCGGGCACGGTCAACTCTTGGTGGACACGATGTGGGCGAGCGCCGGGCCGATCTCGGTTTGCTCGAAGGTGAAGCCGCTGGCGAGCAGCGCGTTCGGCAGCACATTTGCCCCGCTGAGGAGCATCTCCTTGACCATCTCGGCACCGTAGAGCATCTTCACCGGGAACAGGGGTGTCGGCACCAGTGTCGGGCGTCGAAGCGCCTTGCCGAGCGCCTTCGTAAACGCGGCATTGGTGACCGGGTTCGGCGCGGTCAGGTTGACCGGACCGCGAAGCGACTCGGTGGTGAGGCAATGCATGATCGCCCGTACCTCGTCGTCGACGGCGATCCACGGGAGATACTGGCGTCCCGAACCGAACCGGCCACCGAGGCCGAGCTTGAACGGCAACAGCTGCGCCTTCAGGGCGCCGCCCTTGGTCGACATCACGATGCCGGTACGAAGGAAGACGGTCCGCACGCCGGCGTCGATCACCGGCTGGGCGCATGCCTCCCATGCCTTGACGACGTCGGCGAGGAAGCCGGTGCCGGCGGTCGATTCCTCGGTGATCCGCTCGTCCTGACGGTAGCCGTAGAACCCGATGGCCGAACCACAGGCGAACACGGAGGGCTTCACGGCGAGACCGGCAATCGTCTGGGCGATCAGGGTGGTGCCCTTCACCCGGCTGTCGAGCACGCGGGCCTTGTGCTCCTCGGTCCACTTTGCATCGCCGATCCCCTCACCGGCGAGGTGCACGACGGCCCACGCACCTTCGAGCGCCGCGGCGTCGATCGAGCCGGCCTGCGGGTCCCACCGGGCCTCGCCGGCTCCGGGGGAGCGTCGCACGAGCTTGGTGACCGGGTGTCCGGCTGCAGCCAGGGCAGCGCACAGAGCGGTGCCGATCAGCCCGCTTGCACCGGTGACGACGACGCGCTGTGAGGAGGACGGTGTGGCGTTCATGACACCCGAGCCTACGGCTGTCAAACCGCTATCGACGCCGGTCACGGAGGCCGTCGGCGCAAGACTTGGCGGTTCCGAACAGGCGCCTCCGGAGAGAATCGAACTCCCGACCCGCGGATTAGAAGGCCGCTGCTCTATCCAACTGAGCTACGGAGGCTTGGATCACTAGTCTCGCACGACCGTCGCCGGGCCGGGCGGCGAAGTCGTGACCGGCACGGTCGTGGCCGGCGCGCCGGGAACCGCGCCGTTGTCACGGACCACCGTGGACGGTGTCGGCGTCGGGGCGTCGCAGAGTGTCCGGCCTTTCGCCGCCAGCACCCGCAGGTTGGCGTCGATCGCTTGCTCCGCCAGCAGTTCGTCCTTGTCCATGGCGGCGACGAGGCCGTCGAGGATCGCCGGGACGCTCGGCCGGTCGTCGAAGAGCAGCACGTCGTTGCCCGCCCGCAGCGCGATGACGGCGGCGCCGGGAGCGCGGTAGTAGTAGCGGATCGGCCACATCGACAGGGAGTCGGTCACGATCAGGCCGTGGTGCCCGAACTCGCCGCGCAGCAGTTGGGTGAGGGCCCGGTTCGACAGCGATGCTGGGTAGGTATCGAGTCCGGGGACGTAGAGATGGGCCGACATCACCCCGATGCGTGAGTCGGTGACGATGCTGGCGAACGGGATCAGGTCCGCTGCCCGTATCGACGCGAGCGGCGGAGTGAACGCGCCGATGTTGTGTGAATCGCCGTTGGCGTTGCCGTGACCGGGGAAGTGCTTGAGCACAGGAATGACTCCGGCGTCGAGCATGCCCAACGCGAACGCCCTTCCATACGCGGCGACGACGGCCGGATCACGTCCGTAGGAACGGTCGCCGATGCCGTTCATTCCCGCCGCGCTTCCGGCGCCCTCACTCGGGTCGAGGTCGACATCAGGTGCCAGGTTCATGGTGAACCCGAGGGCGCGCATGCCGCGGCCGTGTGCCGCAACGGCGACGCGGTACTGGGTCGTGCTGAGCGTCTTCACCGCCCGGCGAGCGGCGGGGAGCACACCGACGGCCGTCCGAAGGTGCTGCACCCGCCCGCCCTCCTCGTCGACGGCGACGAAGGCCGGACCGTGACGGCCGGAATCGCGGAGCAGTCGCAACTTCGCGCCGGAGGCTTTGGTGGGCGTCCCCCGGATCAGAATTCCGCCGAGACCTTCTCCTCGCACAACGGCGATGGCATCGTTGACCTGGGCGATCGGCACCCCGACCATGACCAGGTTGGCGGCGCGCTCGCGCATTGGCCAGGCGGCGACATCGGACCGCTTCACGCAGGCGGCGGGTGGAAACGTCGAGGGAGCCGCGGTCGGGGACGCAGAGGCCGGCGTGAGCGTCGCGGTTGCCGGCGGGGTCATTCCTCCGGTTGTCGATCCGAGGCCGAGCACCGCGGCCATGGCCAGCGTCACCAGTGCGCTTGCCGATACGGACCGGGACATCCGGCCAGGCTAGAACCGGTGGTGACGGCTCGGAGCGGGACGGCTCACGATCGATCGAAGCCTGCGGCAGCTGTCCGAAGCCGACCGTCGGGAGGGCAGAGCGCTGCCGCAAGGGGGTCGCAACGCTAACCTCGACCGAACGAATCGTCGGCCACGCGTCGACCACAGCGACGCTTGATGCCCCCCAGGGCCCCTTCCCAAAGGACGCCGATGGTGTACCCGAACGCCACCCAAGTCGAACGTACCCTTGCACCCCGGCGCCGCCTGCTTCGGGTCGTGTGTGCGTTTGCGCTGCTCTCCGGCCTCCTCGGCTCGATCGAACCGGCTGACGCCGCGAAAAAGACCACGAAGAAGTCGAAGGCAGCCACGCGGGCGGCGTCCGTCAAGCAGGTGAGGGTCACGCTCGGAGACCTGCGTCGGACGAAGGCCGAACGTGAGAAGGTGCGGGCTCGGGCTCGCGCCGCGTCCAAGAAGGTCGACGCGCTCAAGGCCAGCCAGAGCAAGGTCTCCCGCCAACTCGAAGCGCTCAACAGCACCGTCCGCGTGACGAGTGTGGCGCTCGACAAGGCGCAGCGGTCCGCCGCTTCGGCGAGCCGCGAAGCCGCCCAGGCGAGAACCCGGGAACGAGCGCTCACGGCGAAGCTGGCCAACCTCCGGGCCACTTCGTATCAGGCTGCGCTCTCCGCCGTAGCCTCGCCGACGGTCATGGAAGTCGACTCGTTCCTCTCCAGCACAACCGCCGACGAGGCCGACCGACGGTCGGTGATCGATGCGTTGGGCAAGCGCCGCACCGCGGATGTCCTCGACGCGATGACCGCGACCCAGGAGGATCTCGGCATCGAACGGGCGGTCGCTGTCCGGGCCGAGACGCGGGCCCAGTCGTACAAGGAATCGGTTGCCGACAAGCTCACCCGGTATCGCTCGGCACGCGTGAAGCAACAGCGGTTTGCCGCCGATGTGGAGACCCGCCTCGAAGAACAGCTCTCCGAGGCCTCCTCCATTTCCCTCGTGGATTCCAAACTGGCCGCTCAGTACGAACGTGATCTGAACGTCCTGGCCCGCCAACTCCGGGCGGCCGGCGCCGGTGCGGGCGGGAAGGGGAGCGGCTCGTTCACGATCCCGTCCTTCGCCGACATCGCTGCGACCGGCGGTGGTGACACCAATGGCATCAAGGTGGCGCCGAGCCTTCGCGGCAACCTGGCCCGCCTGCTGGCGGCGGCAAAGAAGGACGGCGTCTACTTCACCGGTGGCGGGTACCGTTCGTCGGCCGGCCAGATCGCCTTGCGACGAGCCCACTGCGGATCGAGCACGTTTGCCGTTTACCAGGCCCGGGCATCGTCGTGCAGTCCCCCGACGGCACGACCCGGGTTCTCCCAGCATGAACTCGGTTTGGCGATCGACTTCGTCGAGGGAGGGCGCGGCTTGACCCGCGGCTCGGCCGGTTACCGGTGGCTGCGGGCCAATGCCTACCGCTACGGGCTCAAGAACCTTCCATCGGAGCCTTGGCACTGGAGCACCACCGGTCGGTGAGGGCGTGCCGTGCGCACCGAAGTTTGCGCTCGTCTCTGGGCGAGAGGATCCGGCCATGCAGTCGCCCCAGCCGAGTCAGTCGTCGCCGTTCCGGTAGCGCCGAGACGACTTGCGTTCCGAGGCCTGCGCCTTCGCCGTCAGCCGGCGTTGCACGGAGCCTTTGGTCGGGCGAGTCTTGCGCCGAACCGTGGGGATCTTCAACGCCTCGACGAGCATCGTCACGAGGCGCGCCGTCGCAAGGTCGCGGTTGCGGAGTTGCGAACGTTCTTCGCGCGCCACGATGCGCACCGACGGCCCGAGCTTTTCCATGACCCGCTGCCGTTGCGCCTCGGTGAACGCCGCGGATGTCTCGACGTCGAAGCGCAGTTCGGCCGCGGTGTTCGAGGTGTTGGCGTGCTGCCCGCCCGGTCCGCCGGCGGCGATGAAGCTCCACTGGAGCTCAGACGCCGGGACGACACAGGTTCGGGTCACTCGCAGGCCGTCGTCCACCGCGACCAGTGTTCCAGAGCTGTGGTCGGCTCCAGCGCCACGACGCCGGGGAACGCGAACGCGCTTCTCGCGGCTGACCCGGTCGGTCTACACTTGACGCCCGCTGCATGGTGGCCGTAGCTCAGCTGGTAGAGCATCAGGTTGTGATCCTGAGGGTCGCGGGTTCGAGCCCCGTCGGTCACCCAACTCGTTGTCCGGGCTCCTCGGACGCCGACTAGGGTTCACGCCCGCACACCACT
>JANLRD010000083.1:0-8483 GCA_031368215.1 Acidimicrobiia bacterium
CCTCGAACACGCGCACCCGCTGGGCCCGCGTGAGTGTCTGCGCGTCCTCGGCATGGTCCGGCAATGCTATCAAATTCATCTGTTTTCTGGCGATCTCAGCCCTCCGGAATTCGCCATGGGAGTTTTTTTGCCGCAACTTCGCGGATAGCGCTGCAGCCCAATCGGCACGTGTCGTCGGGGCCACAGCCAGGCGAATTCGACTCAAATGGACAAGTACATGCAGGAGAACAGCGACCGGTCCCCGACGGACGACACGCTCGCCTTTCTCGCCGGCGGCGGTGAGATGGGGAAACTCATCCGCGCATTCGACTGGTCGCTCACGCCGCTCGGGCCGATCGAGTCGTGGCCGGGAAGTCTGCGAACGACCGTCAGTATCTGCCTCGCCTCGGACCTGCCAATCTGCATCATCTGGGGCCCCGGGCTGGTCCAGATCTACAATGACGGCTATCGAGCAATCTGCGGCGGCAAACACCCCAAATCGCTGGGCCAGAATTTTCCGGAATGCTGGCGCGAGGCATGGCCGGTGATCGGCGAGGCGCACGATTCCGCGCTATCCGGCAACACGGCCTTTCTGGAGACACAACAGATTTTTCTCGATCGCCACGGCTACACCGAGGAGTGTTTCTTCACGTTCTCATTCAGCCCGATTCGTGACGACGCGGGCCGAGTGGGCGGTTTGTTTCATCCCGTCATCGAGATGACGGCGAAGATGCAGGGAGAGCGACGCACGCAGGCGCTGCGCGACGTCGCGTCCCGCACGGCCAATGCCACAACGGTGGACGAGGCATGTACGCTCGCTGCTCACGCACTGGCCGGTCACGACAGGGACATTCCGTTCGCGTTGGTCTATTTGCTGAACACCGATGGCACGCCGGCCCGCCTGGCCGCGTCGGTCGGCATGTCGGCTGACGATCTGGGTAACATCGAGCGCGTCGCGATCGGCTCGCCGCCGAGTGTCTCCTGGCCGCTGTCTGAAGTCGCGCTCACAGGCTTGACGCAGATCGTCGACAACGTGGAGGAGCGCGTAGGCCGCATCACCTGCGGCCCGTATCCGGACAGCCCCCGCGTCGCGTTGGCGCTGGCGCTCAGGACTCCCGGTTCCGAGCGTCCGGTCGGAGTGCTCGTCACCGGGGTCAGCAGCAGGTTGCGGCTGACTTCGGGCTATCGAGACTTCCATGAACTGCTGGCGGCGGCAGTGACGACGGCGGTGGCGAACGGGCGCGCGTTTGAGGAGGAGCGACGGAAAGCCGAAGCGCTGGCCGAGCTCGACCGGACCAAGACGGCATTCTTCTCGAACGTCAGTCACGAGTTCCGCACGCCGTTGACGCTGATGCTGGGCCCGGTCGAAGACATGCTGGCTCGCAGCCACACCGATCTTTCGCCCGCCGCCAAGGGTCAGCTGGAAGTCGTGAACCGTAACGGCATGCGTCTGCTGCGCCTGGTCAACACGCTTCTCGATTTCTCCCGCATTGAGGCAGGGCGGGTACGTGCCGCATTTCAGCCGACCGATCTCGCCACATTCACGGCTGAACTGGCCAGCGTCTTCCGATCGGCATGCGAGCGGGCGGGCCTCCTACTGACCGTCGATTGCGCACCGCTGGGCGAGCCGGTGTTCGTGGATCGCGAGATGTGGGAGAAGGTCGTCCTGAACCTGCTCTCCAACGCGTTCAAGTTCACCTTCGAGGGCGGGATTACCGTCTCGCTGGAGCGGGTCGGGGGCACGGCCGAGCTGCGAGTCCGCGATACCGGGACGGGCATTCCAGCTCACGAGATGCTGAGACTGTTCGAGCGATTCCACAGAATCGAGAATGCCCGCGGACGGACACACGAAGGCAGCGGCATCGGGCTGTCGCTGGTGCAGGAGCTGGTGAGGTTGCACGGTGGCTCGATCACTGCCACGAGTGAGGTCGGTGAGGGTACGACGTTCATCGCCTCACTCCCGCTGGGATCCGCGCATCTTCCCCCGGATCAGATCGCTGACACTCGCAGACCCGGTTCAGTCGGCGTTGGAGCCATGCCGTACGTCGAAGAGGCGTTGCGCTGGTTGCCGGACGGTGACGAAGAACGCTCCGAGCTGCCGGCCTATCCCGAAGCGGTGCCAGTTCCCTATCTCGGCGATGAACACAATGGCGACGACAGGCCGCGCGTGCTGGTGGCTGACGACAACGCCGACATGCGTCAGTACGTGGTGCGTTTACTGGCCGAACAGTTCCGCACCGAGGCCGTTGCGGATGGGGAGGCGGCGTTGGCGGCGGCAAAGCGATCCGTGCCGGACCTGATCCTGACGGATGTCATGATGCCTCGTCTGGATGGCTTCGGGCTGCTCAGGGCACTGCGCGCGGATCCGAGCACGAGTGGCGTACCCGTCATCATGCTGTCGGCCCGCGCCGGGGAGGAGAGCCGGGTCGAAGGAATGGAAGCCGGCGCCGACGACTACCTGGTCAAGCCGTTCGGCGCCAGAGAGCTGTTGGCCCGCGTCAGGGCGCACCTGCAGATGGCGCGGATGCGACAGCAGGCAAACGAGACCTTGCGACAGGGCGAGGAGCGACTGCGCATGGCGCTGACAGCGGCTCGCATGGCGGCCTGGGAGATCGACCTTTCGACCGGCAACGTTGTGCTGTCAGACAATGCCGCCGAGGTCTTCGGCCTGCCACTCGACGCGCTTCCAAAACTCTTTGATACAGGGTTCAACGTCGTCCATCCCGACGATGCGGAACGGCACAAGGCCACCGTCGACAAGGCAGTCGCAGAGGGCGGCAGCTATGTCAGTCAGTTCCGGCTCGGTGGACGTGATGAGGGCCCGACGATCTGGTTGGAGGATCGAGGTCACGCGGTGGGCAACGGGTCTGGACAGACCACGCGACTGGTTGGTGTGGTGATGGACATTACGGAGCGAAAGCTGGCGGAGGAGGCGATCCGGTCCGGAGAGGCGCGGACGCGAACAATTCTGGAGTCGATCGCCGACGGCTTTTACGCGCTCGACCGTGACTGGCGATTCACGTATGTCAATTCAGCCGGCGAGAAACTTCTGGATCGTGCCCACGGAGACTTGATCGGGAAGCGTTTGTGGGACGAGTATCCCGGAGCTGTGGGAAGCGCGTTCGAGCTTGCGTATCGCCGCGTCGCGAGCGAACGGATACCCGAGTCATTCACGGCTTATTACCCGGATTTCGATCGATGGTACGCTGTCAGTGCCTATCCGGCGACTGATGGATTGACGGTGTATTTCCGCGATGTATCAGAGCAGAAGTTGATCGAGGAACGGCTGCACGCGAGTGAAGAACGACGGCTGCTCGCCCTCGACGGTGCGGAGCTTGGCGCGTGGAATATGGATCCCGCGACCATGTCCATCAGGACCGACGCGCGCTTACGTGCAATTTTTGGTTTTCCCGAGGAGTTCACGGACTATTCCGAGGCGGTTCTGGTTGTGCACCCGGACGACGAGGCCGCGGTCCACAGCGCCGTGGCAGCCGCCATTCGGGTGGATGACCCGCTCCCCTATGCCCTCGAATACCGGATCGTCCGACCGGATGGTTCGATCCGTTGGGTTTTCGCCAAAGGGCGTGCGAAGATCGAAGGCGTCGGTCCGGCGCGGCGCACCGTGAGCTTTGACGGCACGGTTGCCGACATCACTGAGCGCAAGCGGGCAGAAGAAGAGCGGGAGTATCTGGTCGATCAGCTGCGGCAACAGGATACGCGCAAGGACGAATTTCTGGCGACGCTCGCGCATGAGCTGCGGAATCCGTTGGCCCCGATCAGCAACGGACTTCATATCATGCGGCTGGCCGGGTTGACCGGCAGCGTCGAACAAGCCCGGATGATGATGGACCGGCAACTGACGCAGATGAATCGGCTTGTGGACGACCTGCTCGACGTCGGCCGCATCACGCGCGGCAAACTCGAATTGCGCACGGAAGTGATCGAATTGCGGACCGTGATCGAGCTCGCCGTCGAAATTGCGCGCCCCTTGATCGATCAGGCGAGCCACGAGCTCACCGTCACACTGCCGGACGAGCCGACGTTCGTGGACGGCGACGTGACGCGGCTGGCCCAGGTCGTCTCCAACCTGCTGACCAATGCGGCGAAGTACACGGACCAGGGTGGACGGATTCACCTCAGAGTTGACCGCCTGGAGCGAGAGATTTTCGTATCTGTGACGGACAACGGAATCGGCATCCCGGTCGCCATGCTGACGCGCGTGTTCGACATGTTCACACAGGTTGACCGGCGGCTTGAGAAGACGACAGGCGGACTTGGCATCGGTCTGTCGCTGGTGAAAGGCCTGGTCGAGATGCACGGTGGAACCATCGAAGCACGCAGCGACGGCGAAGGACTGGGCAGCGAGTTCGTGGTTCGACTGCCCATCGTTGCGATGGGTGTTCGCACGCCTGAATACGTCGCCGTGAACGATGACGACGCAGTGCCCGCCAGTGTCCGTCGGGTGCTTGTCGTGGACGACAACCAGGACGCGGCCGATTCATTGGCGCAGTTGCTGGAATTGCTCGGTCACGACGTCCGCACGGCACACGATGGCGAGGCTGGCATTGCGGCGGCCGAGGCATTTCTGCCCGACGTGGTGCTGCTCGACATCGGCATGCCGAAATTGAACGGATACGACGCATGTCGCCGAATTCGCGATCAGGCGTGGGGCAGCGGGATGACGCTGGTGGCCATGACCGGCTGGGGGCAGGAAGAGGACAAGCGGCGCTCACTCGAAGCAGGCTTCGACGGCCATCTCGTCAAGCCAGTGGAGTTCGGGCTTCTCCAGAAGCTGATGGCGCGCACAGAAGCGGCTTAGAGGCGCCCGCTGACCATCGAGTTCGACTCACGGGCCCTGAGGGCTGAGCGCAACCCATGACTGCGCAACGGCCCGTCCGCATCGCTGCGAACGGGCCGTTGTGGTGCTGCGATTGCTTCGATCAGTCAAATGCATCGAGGTGACGCAGCTCAGCTGCAGTGTGACAGATTGAGGGAACACGCAGTGGCGGGACTCGAGCGATCCTTCGTTTGCACCACCATCCGAACCAAGTGTCCGCGAATGACCACGTCGGAAAGCGTCCTGGAACGCGAGCTGATCACCAAGCTTGAAGACCTGAAGTACAGCTATCGCGCCGACATCCGGGACCGCGCCGCGCTGGAAGAGAACTTCAGGCAGAAGTTCGAGGCACTTAATCGAGTGCGACTGACCGACGCGGAGTTCCAGCGGCTGCTCGAAGAGATCATCACACCGGATGTCTTCTCGGCAGCCCAGACACTGCGCGGCCGCAACAGCTTCACGCGTGAGGATGGCACGCCGCTCAACTTCACGCTGGTCCAAATCGACGACTGGTGCAAGAACACGTTCGAAGTCATCAACCAGCTCCGCATCAATACCGACAACAGCCATCACCGATTCGACGTCATCCTGTTGATCAACGGCGTGCCGGTGGTGCAGATCGAGCTCAAGACACTCGGCATCAACCCGCGCCGCGCCATCGAGCAGATTGTCGAATACAAGCACGATCCGGGCAACGGCTTCACGCGCACGCTGCTCTGCTTCATGCAGCTGTTCGTGGTCAGCAATCGCGACTCGACGTACTACTTCGCCAACAACAACGCCCGGCACTTCAGCTTCAACGCCGACGAGCGGTTCCTGCCCATCTATCAGTTTGCCGACCAGGCAAACGTGAAGATCACGGGCCTGGAGCCGTTTGCTGATGCCTTTCTGGCCAAGTGCGCGCTCGGCCAGATGATCAGCCGCTACATGGTGCTGGTGGCCAGCGAGCAGAAGCTGCTCATGATGCGCCCGTACCAGATCTACGCCGTCAAGAACATCGTCAGCTGCATCGATGAGCACCGGGGCAACGGCTACATCTGGCACACCACCGGCAGCGGTAAGACGCTCACGAGCTTCAAGGCAGCCACGCTGCTCAAGGCCAACCCGGCGGTGGACAAGGTGCTCTTCGTGGTGGACCGGAAGGACCTCGACCGGCAGACGCGCGAGGAGTTCAACCGCTTTCAGGAAGGGTGTGTCGAGAGCAACACCAACACCGCCACGCTGGTCCGTCGGCTTATCTCAGATGATTTCGCCGACAAGGTGATTGTCTGCACCATCCAGAAACTCGGGCTGGCGCTGGACGAGAATAGCAAGCGAAATCGCACCCGTGAAAGCCGCGGTGCGACCAGCTTTTCAACGCAGCTCGAAGTGCTGAGACATAAGCGGATCGTCTTCATCTTCGATGAGTGCCACCGATCGCAGTTTGGTGACAACCGGGAAGCGATCGACGAGTTCTTCCCCAACGCGCAGCTCTTCGGCTTCACCGGCACGCCGATCTTCGACGAGAACGCGACGCAGAAGCGGATCGTCGGCGACACGCAGACGCTGCAGACCACCGAGGATGTGTTCCAGCAGCGGCTGCACACATACACCATCACGAACGCGATCGAGGACCGCAACGTGCTGCGGTTCCACGTGGATTACTTCAAGCCTGATGGCAGCAACGTGCCGAAGCCGGGCGACACGGTTGCCAAGCGCGCCATCGTCGATGCGATTCTCGAGAAGCATGACGCCGCAACCGGAGGGCGCCGCTTCAACGCACTGTTCGCGACTGCGTCCATCAATGATGCGATTGAGTATTGCCAGCTTTTCGCAGCGGCGCAGGCAGAGCTGGCCGCGATCGATCCGGCGTTCGTACCGCTCAACATCGCCGCCGTCTTTTCGCCGCCCGGTGATGTGAGTGCGGATGTGCGCCAGATCCAGGAAGACCTGCCGCAGGAGCAGGAGGACAACAGGCACGATCCGGACACAAAGAAGCAGTCGCTCACCGCCATCATGCGTGACTACAACACCCGTTTCGGGACGAACCACCGCATCGAGGAGTTCGACCTCTACTACCAGGATGTACAGCAGCGCATCAAGGATCAGCAATTCCCGAACGCTGACCTGCCAAAGAAGGGACGCGAGAAGCTCGACATCACGATCGTGGTGGACATGCTGCTCACTGGGTTTGACAGCAAGTACCTGAACACGCTCTACGTCGACAAGAACCTGAGGCACCACGGGCTGATTCAGGCGTTCAGCCGTACCAATCGCGTCCTGAATGACACTAAGCCGTACGGCCACATTCTCGATTTTCGCGGCCAGCAGGAGGCGGTGGACACGGCCATTGCGCTGTTCTCCGGCGTGACGGCCGACAAGGCGCGCGAGATTTGGCTGGTGGACCGGGCGCCGGTGGTGATCGACAAGCTGCGCGAGGCGACGGAGTCATTGCAGCGCTTCATGGAATCGCAGGGGCTGTCTGCCGCGCCGCACGACGTGGCGAACCTGCACGGCGACGCGGCGCGGGTGGCGTTCGTGGAGAAGTTCAAGCAGGTGCAGAAGCTGCAGACGCAGCTCGATCAGTACACCGATCTCTCGGCCGAGCAGAAGGCGGAGATTGCGACGATCCTGCCGAAGGATGAACTGACTGCGTTCCGCGGGCAGTATCTGGAAACCGCGCAGCGATTGCGCGCGCAGCAGGTCACGCCAGGCAGCGAGCCGAGTGCAGCCGAGGCACTCGACCAGATCGACTTCGAGTTCGTGCTCTTCGCGTCAGCCACGATCGACTACGACTACATCATGCAGCTCATCACCGACTACTCGGCGCGCGCGCCGGGCAAGACGACGATGAGTCGGGAGCAGTTGATCGGATTGATCGCGGCCGATTCGAAGTTCATGGACGAGCGGGAGGACATCACGGAGTACGTGATGAGTCTCACGGCGGGTCAGGGGTTGGACGAGGCGGCGATTCGGAAGGGCTATCAGGAGTTCAAGGCAGTGAAGGCGGCGCGTGAGCTGGCTGACATTGCGGGCCGGCATGGGCTGGCGGCAGAAGTGTTGCAGCGGTTTGTCGATGCGATTCTGGCACGGCGGATCTTTGATGGTGAGCAGTTGACGGAGTTGCTGGCGCCGATGGAGTTGGGGTGGAAGGCGCGAGCGCAGAAAGAGATTGCGTTGATGGTGGAGTTGGTGCCGGTGCTGAAGAAGCGTGCGAGTGGGCGGGAGATTTCTGGGCTCAAGGCGTACGAGGATTGAGCGTGGCGAAAAAGACTCAGCTGGCCTTGACGCCGAGATTGCGATTCCCGGAGTTTCGGACGATACCGAGCTGGATGACCTATGCGCTGTCGCAATTCATTTCGACGTTAGACGCCGGTGTCAGCGTCAACGCCGGAGATCGATCCGCATCGAACGCGGAGATTGGAATCCTAAAGACAAGCTGTGTATCGAATGGAGTTTTCGATCCATCCGAGAACAAAGTAGTTCTTGACCCGTACGAGCTTCGCCGCGTCAGCGAGCCGGTTGTCGGAGGTACGATCATCATCAGCAGAATGAACACTATCGATCTCGTCGGCGCGAACGCATACGTCGAGCATGACGCACCGAACCTGTTCCTGCCAGACCGTCTGTGGGCAGCGAAGGGCATTCCAAATGCCAATATGCGCTACTTGGCGCATGTTCTGGGATC
>JANLRD010000114.1:0-3180 GCA_031368215.1 Acidimicrobiia bacterium
TGGCTCACGAGGACGATCGTCTTGCCGTTGTTCTGCAGCTCGGCGAACTTCTCCGCGCAACGCCGCTGGAACGACTCGTCGCCGACGGCCAGCACTTCGTCGACGAGGAGGATGTCGGGATCGACATTGATGGCGATCGAGAAACCTAAGCGGACATACATTCCGGAGGAGTAGTTCTTCACCGGCTGATCGATGAACTTGCTGAGGCCAGCGAAGTCGACGATCTCATCGAACTTGGCGTCAAGCTCGCGCTTCGCCAACCCCAGGATCGAACCGTTGAGGTAGACGTTCTCACGACCCGAGAGCTCGGGATGGAAGCCGGCACCGAGCTCGAGCAGCGCGCTGATCTTCCCGCGCGTCGTGATCGAGCCGTGATCGGGACGAAGGATCCGGGCGATGCACTTCAGCATCGTGGACTTTCCGGACCCGTTCTCACCGATGATGCCGAAGGTCTCGCCGGGGCGTATCTCGAAGCTCACGTCGTCAATGGCCCAGAACTCCTCGAACTTCGCGACCCGTCGGCGCATGAGCGCGGCCTTCAGCGAGTTGTTGCGCTCGTGATACAGGCGGAACTTCTTGCGGACGTGGTCGACAGTAATGACCGGTTCGTTGGTGTGGATGATGCCGCGATTGGTCTGAAGCCGCTGCGTAATCGAACCCTGCGGCCGTGGTGAGCTCTCCGTCATCAGAGTTCCTCGGCAAACCGGGGCTCGAGTCGGGAGAAGACGGCCCAGCCGATCAGCAGGGACACGATGGACACAACAGCGCACCCGATCCACGTGCCGATCGGCGGCACTCTCTGGCTGTAGAGCAGGTCGCGAAAGGCGTCGACAAAGCGCAACATCGGGTTCAGCCGATACAGCGTCCGACCGATGCCCGATCCGATCTTGTTGTCGGCCAGCGCGGTCCGGTACACAATCGGCGTCAGGTAGAACCACACCTGCATGAAGATGCCGACGAAATGCTGCACATCGCGGAAGTACACGTTCAGTGCACTGAACATCAGGGCGAGACCGAGCACAAAGAGTGTCTGCAAAGCCACGAAGATCAACACCAACGGGATCCACTGAAAGACGATCTGACCAAAGAACAGAAAGAAGAAGCAGAGCACGCTGAGTTCAATGAGAAACGTCACGAGCCACGACAGCACCGACGACGCCGCGATGAACTCTCTCGGGAAGTACACCTTCTTCACCAGGTTCGAGTTGCCGAGCAACGACGGGATGGTCGACTGCAACCCGCTGTTGGTGAAGTTCCAGGTGAGCAGTGCGCAGGTGAGCCACAGGGTGAAGTTCTTCAGCCCGCTCGGGTTGCCGACGTCCGGCTGACCCTGGAGGAATTGCGAAAACACCACACTGTAAATGGCGATCTGCGAGAGCGGGTTGAGCATCGACCACGCCCACCCGAGCGCGGTGCGTTTGAATTTACCGCGGAGCTCGCGCAATGTCAGGTTGGTGAGCAGCTCTCGCCGCTCGATCATCTCGGCAAGCGCCGTCATGACCGGCCACCGCGCAACCGGGCGCGCGCCGATTGCAGGGCGCGGTAGGCCGGGTAAATCGGTGTCTTGTTCAGCACGTCGAGCTTGCGACGAGCGGCGGCGAGATGCTTCTGGGTGTCGGCCAACTCGGCCGAGAGCCGCGCGACTTCGACACTCGCCACTCCCCCGCTCACCCCTCGTCCGGTGCCGGCCGTGCCGACGAGGCGACCGCGACCTGCTCGAGCGGCGCGCCAGGGTCCCGGCTCCTCCGCGAACGAAGCCAACGGAGCCACAACGGCCGGCCACCGGAAACGATCGGCGAGCGCCAAGGCGTTTCGGGAGCACTCCGCACGGCGCGCGTCGTCACCGAGGAGGTCACGCATCGCTGCCACGAGAGCATCCTCGTCGTTGGCCGGGATGCGGATACCGGCGCCGGCTTCGTGGACGAGATCGGAGAGCACGTCCCCGGCGGTCGTGATGGTCGGGAGACCGGCCCAGAAGTGATCGAGGGAACGCGTGCGCCAGGCAAGACGGGATTCGGCCATCGCTTTCGCCGCGACCACACCGACATCGGCTTCAAGCAGGAACGCGCCGCGCTCGTCATAGGGCAACCAGGGTCCGAGCACGACGAGGTTCCGCTCCCGGAGACCGAGCGCGTCGATGTGCTCGATGAGGCGTCGCGTCGTCGGCATCTCCGGCACGCCACGCCCTTCGAGCTCCAACCCCATGAAGAAGAGCCGCGCCTGGGGGATCTCCTTCTGCACACGGACAAACGCGTCGACCACACCGATGGGATCGAACCAGTCCCACGTCCCACCACCCCAGAGGACGATCTTCGAGGAGGCGTCGATCCCCGGGTAGGCGCCACCGCGGAGTGCCGAGCCGACGCGGGCTGTGGGGGGTTCGGTCGGGCAGCCGAACGGAACGACGTCGATGAGCTTGCGGAGGTGGGGGTCGAGCTCATGGGCCGCTTTGTCGAGACGGCCGCGGGAGGCGAGCATCCCCAGCCAGAAGTCACGCTGCCGCTCGGACGCGCAGATGAAGTAGTCGCCGACGTCGAGCAGGTCGTTCAGGGTGCCGATCTCGTGGGCCTTGGCCCCTTCGGCTTCGTCGCGGGTCATCGCGTCGTACTGCTCGAGCGAACCGAAGATCCACGGGTCGTAGAGGTCCACGACCACCAGCGCCCGGGTGTGTTTGAGGAACGGGTAGCGCACGAGGTCGAAGCCGAACACGAGCACAGCGTCGGCCCGGTCGACGAGCGCGAGGAGTTCGCTCGGGTCGGCGAACTCGACGACCTCGACCGCGGCGTCGGTGCGCCCTACGGGCTTGGGCGATGCCAGCACAGTCGGGACGTGGGCTCCGAGTGCCCGCGCCAGCTCCCACGCCCGGATAGCCGTGCCGGCCATCCGTTCGCCGATCACATCGTTCGCGCTGAGCACCACGAATCGGCCGACCGGAGCGGCATCGAAGAGCCCCGGCACTCCCAGGAACCGGGTGACCTTGCCGAGTGTCGCGACGTACGGCGGCGAGTCGTTGCCGAGCGCCTCGAGGGGTTGGCCGAACGTGGCGAACACCGCACTGTCGTTCACCTGGCGGCGCGCCTGGATGTCCTGACGCTGCGCCAGGATTGCGTCGAGGTCGTCGAGCACATCGTTCACCGCGTGCATCCGCGCTGTGCCGATGCGGTGGACAGGTTCCATCTC
>JANLRD010000120.1:0-2611 GCA_031368215.1 Acidimicrobiia bacterium
TTGGCCACCTTCGACGTGTTCGACCGCTCGTTCCCGTCGTGCGTCATGTGCGGCGACATCGTCTTCCGGGATTCCCAGAAGCCTCTGCGTGACTTCGTGAGCGAGCACACGCCGGCGCGGTTCCACGACACGGTCTGCCGAACATGTCCGCCGACCTACGACCCTGAGCCGTCGGTGTCGGTCGAAGCCTTTCTCGAGGCCAATCCGTAGGTGGGCGACGTCACCGGTGCACTGACGACCGGTGCACTGACGACCGGTGCACGGTCGATCGGCGCAGACGGGTCAGGCGAGGGTGTTCGTGTTCCCGAGCTCGCCGAACGCCTGCTCCAGCCGCTTCACGAAACTCACCTCGGCCGCGCGCAGCCAGACACGCGGGTCGTAGAACTTCTTGTTGGGCGAATCGGAACCGGTCGGGTTGCCGAGCTGTCCCTGCAGGTAGTCGTGCTTGTCGATGTCGAACTGGCGGATACCGTCCCACAGCGCCCACTGCAGGTCGGTGTCGATGTTCATCTTGATGACGCCATAGCTGATGGCCTCGGCGATCTCCGCCGCCGATGACCCGGAGCCGCCGTGGAACACGAAGTTCACCGGGTTCGGGCCCGTCGAAAACTTCTGCGCGATGTAGGCCTGGGCATCGCGCAGGATGGTCGGGGTGAGCTTCACGTTGCCCGGCTTGTAGACGCCGTGCACGTTGCCGAAGGCCGCGGCGATGGTGAACCGGTCGCTCACGTTCATCAGGCGTTCGTAGGCGTAGGCGACCTCCTCGGGCTTCGAATAGAGGTCGGCCTGGTCCTTGTCGGAGTTGTCGACCCCGTCCTCCTCGCCACCGGTGATGCCGAGTTCGATCTCGAGGGTCATGCCCATCTTCGACATGCGCTCGAGGTACTTCACGCAGATGTCGAGGTTCTCTTCGATCGGTTCCTCGGAGAGATCGAGCATGTGAGAGCTGTAGAGCGGCTTTCCGGTTGCCTTGAAGTGCGCTTCGCCGGCGTCGAGCACACCGTCGATCCAACCGAGCTTGTCCTTTGCACAATGGTCGGTGTGCAGGATGACACGCGCGCCGTAGGCCTCAGCCAGTGTGTGGACGGCCTGGGCTCCGACGATCGATCCGAGCACCGAAGCGCGGTCGCCCTTCACACCGATACCCTTGCCCGCCACGAACGCTCCGCCGCCGTGGGAGAACTGGATGATGACGGGTGCGTTCGCCTTCGCCGCGGTCTCCATGACGGCATTGACGGTGTTGGAACCCGTGCAGTTGGCGGCCGGCAGGGCGAAGTGGTTGGCCTTCGCCAGGGCGAAGACTTCGGAAACGGCATCGCCGGTCAGGACGCCGGCAGGGAATTGATCAGAGAGGCTCACGACGCCAAGGCTATGGCACGGGAGATCCCTGATCGACGCTTCCGATCGTCCGGTCGGCGATCTTCGGCGGACGAGCGGTTGCAGCGGAGGCCCTCAACGTGATCGGTTCGCCCCGGCGAAGAGTGACCGGTGACCCGGTGCAATTCGTGCACGGGACCTTGCTGTCGAGCGGCCATCATGGGCCGGGTGCTCCGGAGGGGGCGCCTCAGTCGAAAAGGACCGTCATGACCACACCGCCCGTCCCCATGCCCACCGTTATCGGCTCGCCTGCGTGGGAAGAGGTCGGTGCACATGCCGATCGGTTGCGCCACACGCATCTCCGGGATCTGTTCGCTGCCGACCCGCAGCGAGGGGACAGCCACACGGCGTCGGGCGCGGATCTCTTCGTCGATTACAGCAAGCACCTCGTCGACGCCGCCGCGTTGTCGGCGCTTCTCACCCTGACCGATGCCGCCGGGCTGCGAGAGCAGATCGATGCCATGTTCGCCGGGCGACGGATCAACATCACGGAGGATCGCGCGGTGCTGCACACGGCGTTGCGGGTTCCCCGTGGATCTTCGGTCGTGCTCGAAGGTGTCGACGTCATACCCGACGTGCACGAGGTGCTCGACCAGATGGCAGCGTTCGCTGAGCGGGTACGGCACGGTCGGTGGCTCGGGGCCACCGGGCTGCGCATCGCAACGATCGTGAACATCGGCATCGGCGGCTCCGACCTCGGTCCGGCCATGGCTTACGACGCATTGGCCGCCTTCCGCCAACACGACATCGCCTGCCGGTTCGTCTCCAACGTCGACGGTGCCGACCTGTGGGGGGCAGTGCGCGACCTCGATCCGGCCACGACCCTCTTCGTCATCAGCTCCAAGACGTTCACCACGATCGAGACGCTGACCAACGCCCGCTCTGCCCGGGCGTGGCTCGTCGACGCGCTCGGTGAGGATGCAGTGGCGAAACACTTCGTCGCGGTCTCGACCAACACGGCGAAGGTGGCCGAGTTTGGTGTCGACACTGCGAACATCTTCCGGTTCTGGGACTGGGTCGGCGGTCGGTACTCGTTCGACTCCGCCATCGGGCTGTCGCTGATGATCGCCGTTGGGCCCGACAACTTCCGGTCGATGCTCGCCGGCTTCCATGCGATGGACGAGCACTTCCGCACCGCGCCGTTCGACCGGAACCTCCCCGTCCTCCTAGGTCTGCTCGGTGTCTGGTACGGCAACTTCCTCGGCACCCAGACGCACGCAGTGCTTCCGTACAG
>JANLRD010000146.1:0-6525 GCA_031368215.1 Acidimicrobiia bacterium
ATCGTCGGCCGGATTCGAGATGTAGATCGTCGGATCGTCGACCGGTTTCGGTTGTGTCCCGAAGATGGCGTCGAACTCGTCGTCGTAGCGCTCGGGGAACAGCACCGTGTGATGGGCGGTGACCGGCGTCGGACCGGCAACGCCGAGGCACACCACGAAACCACTGAGGCTCGGTTCGCAGCGCCGCAGTGCCCGCTGGGCGCGATGTCGCTCGGTGCCCGGCGGAACGAGTTGTTCGTAGAGTTCGGCGGCGTCGGCGTTGGCGACAACGGTCGCAGCATCGATCCGTGATCCGTCGGCGAGCACGACGCCGACGGCCCGGCCGTGATGCACCATGACCTCCACGACATCGCACCCGGTGCGGACTTCCACGCCGAGCGTGAGACATCGTTCGAGGAGTACATCGGCGATGCGTCGCAGTCCTCCGTCGACGTACCAGGCACCGAAGTGGCGTTCGGCGTAGACCACCGATGCAAGCGCCGCGGGGGCCCGCCGCGGGTCCGACCCTGTGTACGTGGCGTAGCGGTCGACGAACGACACGAGGCGAGGATCGTCGAGGTACGAAGCCGCCAGGGAGCGCAGCGTGCGGTGGGGCGCAATCGTGCGGAGATCGTTGATCCGCACGGACTGCTTCACAAGATCCCACGGACCGCCGAGTGGCGACTCGAGGAACGGTCCGCGAGTGGCATCCCAGATCCGGCCAGCGCGTTCGTAGAACGCACGCCACTGGCGGGCATTGCCGGGTCGCATGGCCTCGACGGCATCCTCGAACTCGCCGACCCCGGCGGGGGCGTCGAACCACGTGCCGTCACCGAACCGGTAGCGGGCGACCGGGTCGAGGCGACGGAGCTCCAACACGTCGCGTCGGTCGACACCGGTGGCCGTGAGCACATCGTCGAGGGCGTACGGCAAGGTGACGAGCGACGGACCGGTGTCGAACGCGAACCCGTCAGCACGGTGAACACCGAGCTTCCCGCCCACCACGTCGGCCTGCTCGCACACCACCACGCGCATTCCCGCGGCGGCGAGGCGCGCTGCCACGGCGAGTCCGCCGATCCCGGCACCGATGACCACGACGTCAGCCAAGGTTCCGCCCCTTCCACTCGATCGTTCCCGCCCGCTTCGCTCGCCACGAGAGAGCGAGGAGACGCAGCAGAGCGGCGACGGAGAGCGGATGCATGGCGCTGTCGACAACCCGACCGCCGGTACGACGCGCGCTTACGACACGCCCCGCGACCCCGGCGAGGTAGCCGACGAGACCGGCCGGTCGAGCTCTCCGGCCGAGGAGGCCGATCGCCGCAGCCGGAGGAACGAGATAGACGAGCGCAAGCATCGAGCCGAGCCCGATCGCTCCCCCCACGGAGCCGGTGCCGGCCCACAGGTTCTTCGTGTAGCCGTCTTTCAGCTCTGACCAATCTGTGTACATACGACACGTCGCCAGGTGGGTACCGTCGACCACAACCCCTCGTCCACCTGACCGCTTGAACGCCCGGACCAACGCAACGTCGTCGAGCACCTCACCCCGCACCGCAGCAAACCCGCCGGCCCGATCCAGCGCTGCCGCGTCCATCACCAGGAACTGACCGTTCGCCGCCGCCATCGAGTTCGGCCGCGTCCGCTCGGCGAGGCGCAGCGGGAGAAACGACAGCCACAGCCACTGCAGGAGCGGCTGGACCACACGTTCGCCGAAGGTGACGGCGAGTTGACGGGGGTACGGGGAAACGAGGTCCAGCCCGCTCTCTCGGAGGAGGGCGACCGACGATGCGAGCGCACGGGGCTGGAGGTGCACGTCGGCGTCGATGTACACCAGGACGTCGCCGTCGACAGCCAGTCGCAGCCGCTCACAGGCCCACGGCTTGCCGAGCCATCCTTCCGGCAATGGCGCATCTCCCCCATCGACCAATCTGAGCGACGGACCGGGCGATCCCGCTGCGTGCTCCAGGATGAGTCGTTCCACGACGTTCTTGGTGGCATCGGTCGACCCGTCATCGAGCACCACGATCTCGAGGTCGACAAATCCAGTCTGGGCAAGCGCAGCTTCGAGGCAGGGACCGATCCGTTCAGCCTCGTCGCGTGCGGGGATGAGGAGACGGACCCGTTCGTGTTGCGTCGGCACGATCACCCGCGGGCGGCGCAGAACGAAGGCGTTCACAACCGTATGCGCGCTGATCGCTGCGGCAAGGCCGGCACCGAGTTTGGTGATCGCCTCTCCATTGTTCATTGGACGCTCCCCCTCCGGCCGCAGCGGTGCACGACCAGGAGCACGAGGCCGAGGGCCGGTGTGCCGAAAACGGCGACTGCGGGGTTGTCGAAGAACACCACGAACAGCAGCGTCTCGGAGAACAACGTCCAGCCGAGCAGCAGCCAACCAAGGTCGTCGGGTCTGTTCTCGAGTCGATCGCCGACGAAGGCGAGGAGCACACGCACCATCACCAGTCCGACGGCGAACCAGCCAACGGAGTTCACCAGCGGGATGGCGTTCAGCCACGGCCCGGGGGTCTGTCGCCACTCCCAGGCGCCGAGGCGGATCATCTGCGGATCGAGGAACAGGTCCCATGCCACGAGAACGAGGGAGCCGACTGCCGCCCCGCTCCATCCTCCGCCGACGCGGTGGGCGCAGAGCAGGGCGAGCCAACCGAACATGGCCCAGGCGAGGGGCACGACGGCCGGAACGCCGAACACCCGCAGACCGAGGACGTCGGTGTAGTCGTAGTTCCCGAACGGCAGACCGGTCTTCGAGCCGATCAGTTCGGCGCCGAAGCCGATGCCGACGCAGACGCCGACCAACGCGACGGCTGCAGGCAACCCACGGCTCCACCACGCGTGTGCACACGATGTGAAGAAGAAGGCCACCACCGACCAGATCGTGACGAGCCGCTGACCCTCGTCTGAAAGCAGGGGATACGGGACCTGGAGCGCCAGGACTGTGGCGAAACCGACGAGCCCGGCGATTGGAAGGCGGCCACGCCAGTGATAGGCGCGCAGAGTACTGAGTGACTTCATCTCAGAGTGCGCGCCCATCGATCGTGCCTGAGCTCTCCAGCACGGCGAACCGGGCGAACATCTCCTCCGCATACCAACGGTCCGTGCGGGTGCGGGTCATCACGGCGCGATGTTCTGCGTTTGTATACGCGAAGTTCCGCAGAGCTTCGTCGGAATCCCAAACCGAGAACGTTCCCTGCAACCCAATCGGCGCTTCGCCGATTCCCACGGTGTAGCGAAGCCCGGGCGATCCGTTCACGGCGGCAGCAACGGGTGGCGTTGCCACAGCGAAGGCCCGCCACTGGCCTGGCTTCACCCGGGCTCTGGTTACCGCGGCAACCGCCCGTCCGGACACGGCGACGCCCGGAACGGCACCGTCAAAGGGGTCGCGACGCGACCACGTCCCTTTCCAGGCCAAGGGAAGGAGCAAGGCCTCCCACTGCTCGTCGGAGTGCGTCGCCCACCGTTTCGCCACGGGCGACTCCACCGAGAACTGCTTTGCGGCCTCAATCGAGTCCCACACTGCGAACAGGCCCCACGTGGTCGGGTCGGCATCTCGGGGCGTGAACGTCCGGCCGCTCCCCGTGCCGAGCAGTTTCCAGAATCGGAGGCCCTTCGTACGAGCAAGTGACACCCGGTCCACGGCCATCGAGGCTACGGCGCGTGCGATGTCCAACGAGCCAACACGTCGGAGGTGCATCGACGCCACGATGGTCGGCACGCGCGCAGATGAGTTCATAGGCGCACATACGGTTTGCCAACCGCCGCTGAGCGGGCGATCGTCATGCCGCGCTCCAGCCGCCGTCAACGACGAGCGCCTGCCCGGTCATGTACGAACTCGCGTCGCTGCAGAGAAACAGCAACGCACCGTCGAGCTCGCCCTCGGCGCCGACGCGACCCATCGGTGTCTGCGACCTCAGCCACTTCGCGCCGCCTTCGTCTTCGATGAGGTCGTTGGTGAGCTCCGAATCGAAGAACCCCGGACAGAGCGCGTTCACCCGCACTTGCTTGCGGGCCCACAGGCACGCCAGTTCCCTGGTGAGGTTCACCAGCCCACCCTTCGACGCCGAGTAGCTGGCCTGAGTGAGGCGTCCGGAGCTGACCAGGCCGAGCATCGACGCGACGTTCACGATCACTCCGCCCTTCGCGAACATCGATGCGTTCGCACACGCCTGCGACAGCACGAACGCGGCATCAAGATTGACCGCCATGACGCGCCGCCATTCGTCATACGGCTCGTCCTCGGGACGGAAATTGGCCACAGTGCCGGCATTGTTCACCAAGACGTCAACCCGACCGAAACCGGTTACGACGTGGTCGACGAGTCGGGCGCATTCGTCGGGAACACTCACGTCGGCCTGCACCGCGACCGAACCGGGAAGCTCCGAAGCGAGCGCGTCGAGGCGATCCAGACGTCGGGCCGCCATGACCACCTGCGCGCCGGCGGCGTGAAGGACGCGGGCGAATCGGACGCCGATGCCCGACGAGGTCCCCGTGATCAGGACGACTCGACCATCAAGCCGAAAGCCGGCGAACGGGTCAGTCGCTGGCGCAGGGACGGGAGGGGTGCTCGTCGGCATTCCCCCAGGCTAGGAGAGCAGGAGCCGCTACCAACGCGGTGGCGACCACCCCGACCGAGAGGTGAACATGCGCTTTCCCCAGATGACGCGTAGAACTGAGTGCGTGAAGATTCGCATCGGTTACGGCCTCGGAACGCAGGGACTCGGGCACGCCCCGGGTGACGGGTCTGGCTACGCGCAGCTGATCGATGACCTCGAGCGGCTGTCGTTCGACTCGGTGTGGTTCAGCGAGCGCCTCACCGGCAACGCGCCGGACCCCTGCGCGCTCATGGCGTACACAGCTGGGCGGACCACGAAGTTGAAGATGGGAATGAGCGTCATGGTGCTCCCAGGGCGAAGCCCTGTCCTCGTCGCCAAGGAACTCGCGTCGATCGCACTCCTCGCCGGGCCCGGCCGTCTCCTCCCCGCCTTCGGGCTGGGCGCCGCCGACCCCCGCGAGCATCAGGCCTTCGGTGTGAAGCGGGAGGACCGCGGAGCGATCTTCAACGAATCACTCGAAGTGATCCGCCGACTGTGGCGAGAAGACTACGTGACCCATCACGGGCGGTTCTTCACCTACGACAACCTCCGCATCGGACCGTCCCTCCCCCGGCCGCTCGACGTGTGGCTCGGCGGCATAGCGCCGAGCGAACTGCGGCGCGTCGGCCGCCTCGCCGACGGATGGCTTCCGTCATTCATCACGCCGACCGAGGCACCGGAGCTGAAGGCCAAGGTCATCGCGGCAGCGGCGGAAGCCGAGCGCGAGATCGAGGCCGACCACTTCGGGGTGCTCATCGTCTACACGTCAGGCGCCCCGCTCGGCGGCCCGTTCCTCGAGCGCATCCGCGCCCGACGGCCCGATGTCACCGACCCGTCTGAACTCTTCCCCGTCGGTCTCCCGGCACTTCGCACACATATCAGTCGGTTCATCGACGCCGGATATACGAAGTTCGTTCTCCTCCCCGCCGCCGACCTCGCGGGCCAGCCCGGAGGCATCACCGAAGAACTCGAACGCGTCGCCGCTGACGTGCTCGCCCTCGAACACGACTAAAACTCGAGGCCGTCGAGCGGCGGGATCTCAGACGGCGTAATTCCGCAAGTGGAGCAGGGCGAGGTCAGCAGCAGGCCCCGCTGTCATCAGTCCGGACTCTTCCGCCGGCAACCGGCGCGCCCCGACTCGGCAGAACGCGCCCAGCGAACCGGTGATGGTGTTCGTCGCGTCGCCGGGGCCAAGAGTGAAGATGGCTCCGCTCGGCATCGTCAACGTGCAGTGCAACTCAACAGGTTCGAGGCCGTGCAACCGCATGGCGTAGGGGACAGTGGCGTGACCCAACCAGGCAACGTGACGGAGGCGGTCATCGTCCTCGTACGGCAAGCCGAGTGGGTCGGCGATATCGAGCGCGTGAGCCCAGTGCTCGGCCAACCTCGTCGTTGCCAGGGTTCGGGGACGCAGGGGCGCTGCTGCCCATCGGTACAGCTGAGTGGGGTCAGCCTTCGAAAGTGCCTCCACCGACGCCCGCCGAGCGGCCTGCCATCGGCGCAAGATCACGGCCGGAGCGATTTCGAACGAACGAATCTGATCATCGAGCTCGTTGTCGAGCGGTCGGTCGCGCCGGGTCCACTCGGTATCGCCCGGCCGCGAGAGCGTGGCCGGAACACCTTCCTCGGTAAGGGCAAGGTGCAACACGGTGTCGGCAACCGACCATCCCGGCGCGGCCGATGGCAAGTGCCATTGTTCCGGCCCCAGACCGCCGAGCATCGCCCCGATTCGGTCGTACTCGCTCGTCAGATCCGTAAGCAGGTCATCGAAGGGCGACGGCACGAGTCCACTGTCGCGCACTCCGAGGAACCGGGCGAGTTCGCCCTTTCACGAAGAACATGCCAGCTGTGGAAACCTGGGCGCATGAGCGACACAGACAGTCCCGGCACCGATGCGCTGCTCGACTTCGAAGCGCAAGAGCTCACCTTCGACGACGAGACGATG